>NZ_CAXBDD010000034.1:0-36235 GCF_963974515.1 uncultured Sunxiuqinia sp.
ACTGCCAACTGAGACTTTTTAATCGAATACTTTAGAAACTAACAATTGGAATGAGATGAAAAATATTAAAATCATATTGGTAGGTTTTCTCCTGTTTATTTTTTCCGCTGCTTCGTTTGCGCAGGGCAAGGCACTGTTCGAGGCCGAAGGGTTCACGGAGTTATTTAATGGCAAAGATTTGACCGGTTGGAAAACACCGGACGGTGATAACGGGCACTGGTCAGTGATTGATGGCGTGATCGACTACGATGCACGCTCCGAAGCCTCCGGCGACAAAAACCTATGGTCGGAAAAAGAATACAAAGACTTTAAACTGCATGTAGAGTGGCGGTTTAAAGGTTATGGCGATCACCTGTTTCCGCTGCCAACCATTTTGCCAAGTGGCGAATATTTGCGCGATGAGAACGGTCAAATTGTTGAACCGCTGGGGCCAAACTCCGACTCAGGAATTTTGCTGAAAGGTGTTGGCCAAGCCAATCTCTGGTGCTGGTCCGTGGGATCGGGCGAGCTGTGGTCCGTGCGGAACGACCAGTCGCTTCCGGCTGAAGTGCGGGCAGCAGCAGTGCCCAAGGAAAACGCCGACCAGCCTGTCGGACAGTGGAATGCCTTTGATATCACCATCGTTGGAGATCGCATTACCACTGTTCATAACGGGATTACAGTGATTGATAATGCCTTGTATCCTGGTCTGGACAAGACTGGCCCCATCGGTTTTCAACATCATGGCGGAATCAACCCCAAAACAGGAAAATTGCAGGGTGCTTCCAGCCTGGTGCAGTTCCGGAATATTTGGATAAAGGAATTATAATGGAAAGATGGTGTGAGGGTGAGAGGGTGTGAAAGTGAGAGAAATTGAGTCGACTTGTTAGATGCAGAAGGTTGAAATGGAAAGTTCGGAATATAAAATAGGCCTATTGGCTGTTTCACTGGTTTTGCTTTCATTTTTTGGAAGGAGCCAGGAAGTGTCGTTTTTTACTGAAGGCACTGCCAGCTCCTATTACGACCAAGGGGTGGTTGACTTAAACAGCTTGGGCGAAAGTACGTTCGAACACACCTATCCGCCGGGCGCGCCACAGTATAACGATAAGGTTCCTTGTTCGACCACGGCATTTAAGGGAACTACTTCACTAAAATTCAACTACACCTCGGCCGAAAATGGTAACTGGCGGGCATCCATTTACCGGGCAGGATGGGTTACAGCCGATCTCTCGGGACTCGATTCCCTTTCATTCTATGTTTTCACGGAAACCGAACTGCCCAACACAGCCTTGCCGTTGGTTGGTTTTCGCGGTGTGAATAGCAGTGGTTCGGGCGATGTGAATACGACGCTTTATGCGTTGGTAGATTACAATGAACCCATTCCTGCAGGGGTATGGACGCGCGTTGTATGTCCGCTGCAGATTATTTTTGATGAAAATGAAGCGCTGGATTTTTCTCAAACCAAGGCGGTCATCTTCAATCAATCCGAATCGGATAACAGTTCGCGCTTAATTTTGATTGATGAACTGAGCGCCTTCAAAGCGCTGGATGAAATTCCTGTTGTTGAGGAACTTTCGGCTGTAGGTTACGACAGTCATGCCCACCTGAGTTGGAGCCACCCTGCTGATGGCTTGACTTACCGTATTTATGCTTCGTTTGACGGTGGGCAGTCGTTTGAGCTGCGCACCGAAACAACGGCCAATTTCTACCTCGACTTTGTGCCGGAGGCGGGGAAAAACAACACAGTAACTTACCGGATCGTGACTGCTTTGCAACAAAGTGAATCCGCTGCCACCGAAGCAACGGCAACGATCCGCGATTTTACCGATGACGAATTGCTGGATATGGTTCAGCAATACAGCTTCAATTACTTTTGGGATGGGGCGCACCAGGCAACAGGCATGGCGCTGGAGCGCTCGAACGGCATTGGCCGCACAGCTGCTTCGGGAGCAACCGGCATGGGGCTGATGGCCATGATTGTGGCACACGAGCGGGAGTACCGTCCGAAGGAGGCGGTGAAAGACCGAATTTTGAAGATCCTTGAATTTCTAGCCAACTGCGACCGGCATCACGGAGCATGGTCTCATTGGTACAATGCTGATACGTATCGCACCCAGCCATTTTCGCCCGATGATGACGGGGGCGATCTGGTGGAAACTTCTTTTGTTGCGCAAGGTCTGATTGCCTTGAAAAACTATTTCACGGGTTCGGATGAAAAATCTTTGCGAATCCGGGAGCAAGCTGATGCTCTGTGGACAGAAATTGACTGGAATTGGTATCGAAATGGTGATCAAAATGTGCTCTACTGGCATTGGTCGCCCACGATTGATTTTCAGAAAAACATGAAGGTAACCGGTTGGAATGAATGTCTGGTGACCTATGTGATGGGCGCTGCTTCTCCCACCCATGGCATTGCCAAAGCGGTTTATGATGAAGGATGGGCCAGGAATGGAAATATGATCAATCCACGAACGTATTACAATTACGAAATCAGATTGTCGCCCAACTATGGCGGCCCGCTTTTCTGGATTCATTACAGCCACCTCGGGATCAATCCAAACGGGTTGAAGGACCAGTATGCCGACTATGGGCAGGAACACGTAAATACGGCCAGGATTCATTATGCGTACGCGGTGCAAAATCCGCAGGGACACATCAACTATAGCAGTAAATGTTGGGGCTTGACAGCCAGTGACAGTCCGGATGGTTACACGGCCCATCAGCCGGTGACCAATGACAATGGCACCATTAGCCCGACAGCGGCCTTGGCCAGCATGCCTTACACGCCAACGGAATCCATGCAGGCATTAAAATATTTTTATCGTGAACGCGGCCAGGAACTCTTTGGAAAATATGGGCCGTACGATGCTTTTAATGATGATCGGGATTGGGTTCAGGAAGCTTATATCGGAATCGATCAGGGACCTATCGTGGTGATGATCGAAAACTACCGGACGGGATTGTTGTGGAACCAGGTGATGAAAGATACCGATGTAAAGGCCGGCTTAGATAAGCTTGGGTTTCAGTACCAGTTTGCTACCGCCAGCAATGATCTGAAAAAGCACCAGGAATTGAGTCTTTTCCCGAATCCGGGTTCTGGGAAAGTGTATCTTGATCTTTCAGCGTTCAGTAGAAATACACCGGTTAATTTAGAATGTTTCTCGTTGGATGGTCGGTTGGTTCGTATCGAAAATTTGACATGGATGGGTTCAGAAGCAGTCTTTGACTGCACTGATTTGAAGAACGGAGTTTACTTGCTTCGATTAAGCAATGGAAAGAGGCTATTTCAAGGGAAACTAATTATTCAGCAATAGAAAATAACGGGAATGCATGATCATTCCAAAAGCTAAACAGATGAAACAACAGCATTTTTTTACACTGATTTTGATGATGGCTAGTTTTGTTTTTACCCAATCGGCGCTGGCGCAGCTAGTTCAGTCAACTACCTATTGTAACCCTCTGGATATTGACTATACCTACATGGTTTACAATTCAAGCCGGAATATTTCATACCGTTCAGGTGCTGATCCGGCGGTCGTTGAATTTCGTGGCGAATACTACCTGTTTGTTACCCGCTCGTTTGGGTATTGGCGATCCGCCGATTTGGTGAACTGGGATTTTATCAAGCCGGCTCAGTGGTTTTTCGAAGGCTGCAATGCGCCTACCGCCTTCAATTACAAAGATTCGGTTATTTACTTTGCCGGCGATCCGGCTGGTTACGGGAGTATTCTTTATTCGGACGACCCCAAAAGCGGGAAATGGACGCCGACAGCTTCGATTACTTACAATATTCAGGATTCGGAGTTATTTATCGATGATGACGGGAAGGCTTATTTGTATTGGGGATCGTCAAACGTACATCCCATAAGAGTTAAGGAGTTGAACAAAGATAACCGGATGCTGGAAACCGGAGCTCAAAAGGACCTGATCAATTTGGTAGAGGAAGAACATGGATGGGAGCGATTTGGCGAGAATAATTTCCATCCAACTTTGAAAGAAGGGTATATGGAAGGCGCATCAATGACCAAACACAATGGGAAATACTATTTGCAGTATGCTGCGCCAGGAACCCAATTCAATGTCTATGGCGACGGCGTTTATATTGGTGATTCGCCGCTGGGGCCTTTCACCTACATGAAAAATAATCCGATGAGTTTTAAGCCGGGTGGTTTTACAAATGGGGCTGGACATGGCATGACGATGAAGCAAAAG
Source organism: uncultured Sunxiuqinia sp. (assembly GCF_963974515.1). Taxonomy (GTDB): domain Bacteria; phylum Bacteroidota; class Bacteroidia; order Bacteroidales; family Prolixibacteraceae; genus Sunxiuqinia. The sequence goes on from NZ_CAXBDD010000034.1 coordinate 4,192, forward strand.
AACGGACAGTACTGGCATTTTGCAACCATGGCTTTGGCTTCCAATTCACAATGGGAACGTCGTCTTTGCATGTTCCCTATCTACTTTGACGAAGATGGTCTAATGTACTCGAATACGCATTACGGCGATTATCCGCGATTTGGTCCTGGCCATCCAACAAATCCGGGTGAGCATTGTGGTTGGATGTTGCTGTCGTATAAGGGAAAAACGACCGTTTCTTCGGCATTAATGCAGATCAGAAAAAGCACTTCGGGGGATGATGAATCTGAAATGACAGCAATGCCACTGGTAGAAAACAGCGATGGTGAAGTTGTTTCGGATGTGCTAACCGATGAAAGTCCGAAATCATATTGGGTGGCAGCGGCCAACGACGATCAGCAATGGGTGAAAATTGAACTGCTGAATCCGGGAACGATTCACGCTTTTCAATTGAATTATCACGATCACGAGTCGGGCATTTATACCCGCACCGAAGGTTTGCGGCATCGTTTTTCTCTTGATGTGTCAGACGATGGCATAAACTGGCAAACTGTTGTTGACCGGCGTGAAAGTTATAAAGATTCTCCCAATGCCTATATCGTCCTCAATCAGCCTGTTCAAGCAAAATTTATCCGATACGAGAACGTGGACGTTCCTGGCAAAAACTTAGCCTTGTCCGAAATCAGGGTGTTTGGAACAGGCCTGGGTGAAAAACCGACAGAGGTTAAAGGCTTCACTGTAAAACGAGAAGAAGACCGCAGGGATGTTTCCTCTTCATGGGAAGCCGTAGCGGATGCTCAGGGGTATAACATTCGTTGGGGAATTGCTCCTGATAAACTGTACCAGTCATGGCTGCTTTATGAAGTCAATGAACATTTTATGCGCTGCCTGGACCGGGATACACGCTATTATTTTTCCATCGAGGCGTTCAATGAAAATGGTATTTCTGGAAAATCGAAAATTATTAAAGTAGACTAAAATAAGTGATCATGAAGAAGTTGATGTATGTGTTCGTGGCAGTAATCCTGATGATTTCCTGTCAGGAACAGGCCGAACAATCCGATATGGATTCGTTTGTTAATGAACTAATGGGAGAGATGACGATTGAAGAAAAAATCGGTCAGCTGAATTTGATTACTCCCGGTGGGGGGATTCCAACCGGCTCGGTGGTGAGTACCGGTGTTGAAGAGAATATAAAGGCCGGCAAAGTCGGTGGTATCTTTGGTGTTTCAGGCCCCGATAAGGTCCGGCAGGCACAGAAGCTGGCTGTTGAGGAAAGCCGTCTCGGCATTCCTATGCTTTTCGGCTCGGATGTGATTCATGGCTATAAAACGACCTTCCCAATTCCACTGGGATTGTCGGGCAGTTGGGACCTCGATTTGATTGAGAGAACAGCTCAAATGGCAGCCAAAGAGGCCACAGCCGACGGGATTTTCTGGAATTTTTCGCCCATGGTCGACATCGCCCGTGACCCGCGCTGGGGACGGGTGGCCGAAGGAGCTGGCGAAGATGCATATCTGGGTTCAAAAGTGGCCCAGGCGATGGTTCGCGGCTACCAGCAAGATGATTTGAGCAGTCCGTCGACCATGATGGCAACGGTGAAGCACATGGCTTTGTATGGCGCTTCTGAAGCCGGACGCGATTACAACACGGTGGACATGAGCCGTCAGAGGATGTTTAACGACTATTTACCGCCATACAAGGCCGCAGTCGATGCCGGTGTGGGCTGTGTCATGTCGTCGTTTAATGATGTTGATGGAATCCCGGCTTCAGGAAACAGATGGTTGCTGACTGATATTTTGCGCGAACAGTGGGGGTTCGACGGTTTTGTGGTTTCCGATTACACTTCGGTGAATGAAATGATTGCTCACGGATTGGGAGATTTACAGGCCGTTTCAGCCCTGGCGCTGAAAGCCGGCTTGGATATGGACATGGTAGGTGAAGGATTTCTGACCACTCTGGAGCAATCGCTGGAAGAAGGAAAAGTGAGCGAACAAGATATCAATACCGCCTGCCGTCGCGTGCTTGAAGCCAAATACAAGCTCGGATTGTTTGATGACCCGTTTCGCTATGTAGACAGTTCCCGTCCGGAGAGGGATATTTTGACGGCAGAAAATCGCAAGCTGGCACGCGAAGCTGCTGCTCATTCATTTGTGTTATTGAAAAATGATCAACAGGTTCTGCCGTTGAAGAAGTCGGGAACGATTGCTTTGGTGGGGCCGCTGGCTGATAACAAGAACAACATGCTGGGAACCTGGGCACCCACCGGTGATCCACAGCTTTCGGTCTCGGTTTTGGCGGGAATGAAAAATGTAGCCGGTGCAGGCGTAACGATTTTGTACGCCAAAGGCGCTAATATTTCAGATGACCCGGAGTTTGCTGAAAAAGTAAATGTATTTGGACCCCGAATCGAGATTGATGAACGCTCGCCGAGTGCGATGCTGAGAGAAGCGCTGGCGGTTTCTGCTAAAGCCGACGTGATTGTGGTGGTGATTGGCGAAGCAACTGAAATGACTGGCGAATCGGGCAACCGGACCAATTTATTGCTTCCTGAGTGTCAGAAGAAACTCGTCAGAGCCTTGGCGCAAACCGGCAAGCCGCTGGTGTTGGTCGCTATGAGCGGCCGCCCGTTGGCTTTGGTTGAGGAAAATGAGCTGGCCTCCGCGATGCTGCAAACCTGGCATCCAGGTGTTGAAGCCGGTCATGCCATTGCCGATGTGCTGTTCGGAGACTATAACCCTTCAGGGAAGCTGACAATGACCTTCCCGCGAAATGTTGGGCAGGTACCTATTTATTACAACCATCGGATGACTGGCCGCCCACAGGATGGCGACGAGTTTGCCAAGTTTAAATCTAACTACCTGGATGTTCCCAACAGCCCTTTGTTTCCCTTTGGTTATGGCTTAAGTTATACCACTTTTGAATATAAGAATTTGAAACTGAGTAAGCCTGAAATAACGAAGGATGAAATGCTGGAAGTGCGCATTGATTTGACCAATACAGGAGATTTTGATGGCGAGGAAGTAGTTCAACTTTATGTAGCCGATTTGGTCGCTTCGGTTACCCGACCTGTGAAAGAACTGAAAGGCTTTAAAAAAGTGTTGCTGAAAAAAGGTGAAACGAAAACCATTAGCTTCAATTTAAGCGTTGACGATCTTGCCTTCTATAATTTTAATCTGGAGCGGGTAACTGAGTTGGGACAGTTTCGCATCTTTGTTGGTGGAAGTTCCAATGCTTCCAATGTAAAAGAGTTTGTCTTGGTGGAATAAGAAGGTAGGAACTAAAGCAAATTACAATGGGACGAGAAAAAAATATGCTGAAAACGATGGCAATCGTGGGCTTGGGGGCCTTGGGACTTGCCGCTGCATGCAAGCCGGCAGAACCCGATTCCAGCCGACCCAATATTGTGTTTATTATGAGCGATGATCACGCCTGTCAAGCCATCAGTGCCTATAGCAATCACCTGATTGAAACACCAAATATTGATCGGCTGGCCAAAGAAGGCATGCTGTTTACAAACGCTTGCGTAACCAACTCCATTTGCGCGCCGTCGCGGGCAACGATACTCACCGGAAAGCATGCGCACATTCACGGTAAAATTGACAATGTTTTCCCTTTCGATACGACCAACGTGACTTTTCCCCAGTTGTTCCAAAAGGCAGGCTATCAAACCGCCATGTTTGGGAAACTGCATTTCGGAAATAGTCCCAAAGGCTTCGATGAGTTTATGATTCTTCCGGATCAGGGTGACTATTATAATCCGGATTTCAGCACTAGCAAGGGAGACACAACCATTATAGGGTATGTAACAGATGTGATTACCGATTTGACCTTGGACTGGCTTGGAAACAGAAGAGAGAAAGACAAGCCGTTTTTGCTGATGTACCTGCATAAGGCGCCGCATCGCGAATGGATTCCGGCCGAGCGCCATTACCGAGAATTTACACAGAAGACTTTTCCCGAGCCCGAAACCTTGTTTGATGATTACGAGGGGCGCGGAACGGCTGCCAAAGAAGCTGAAATGAACTTGCTAAATCATATGACCATTTCGGCTGATAACAAAATTTATCCTGAAGTGGCGGATGAGTTGGGGATCAAGGAGGCATCAGACTGGGGAAAGAATGTGTTCCTGCAAAAGTACCGGCGGCTAAATCCGGAACAGAAAGATGCTTACGATTCCGTTTATGAGCCTATAAACGATGCTTTTAAAGAAGCTTACCCAAACATGAGTGACCAAGACCTGATGCGGTGGAAATACCAGCGCTATATGCAGGATTACCTGGGCTGCATCGCTTCGGTTGATGAGAATGTAGGTCGCGTTCTAGATTATTTGGATGCCAACGGATTGAGTGAAAATACCATTGTGGTTTACACGTCGGATCAAGGCTTTTACCTGGGCGAGCATGGTTGGTTCGACAAGCGGTTTATTTATGACGAGTCTTTTAAAACACCCTTGTTGATCCGCTGGCCGGAAAAAATACAGGCAGGATCGGTTTCGGATGAAATGGTTCAAAACCTCGATTTTGCGCAAACCTTTTTGGCTGCTGCCGGATTGCCGCAGCCCAATGACATGCAGGGTGAAAGTCTGATGCCATTGTTGACAGGCCAAACCGCGCAGTGGGATCGTGATGCAGTATATTATCATTATTACGAATATCCGGGCTTTCACATGGTCAAGCGACACTACGGCATTGTTACCACCGAGTACAAATTGGCACACTTCTATTATGATGTCGATGAATGGGAGTTGTATGACCGAAAAAACGATCCTTACGAATTGAACAACGTTTTTGACGATCCGGCCTATGCCGATGTGGTCAGCAGAATGAAAAAAGAGCTCTGGGAGCTTCGTGAAGAATACCAAGACTCGCAGGAGTTGGATCAAAAATTCATTCAGAAGTATAAAGAACGCGGATTGATTAAGAAAAAAGCAGAAGTTGGATCTGTGATTTTTTGAGCTGTCAGGGGCATTCCGGCAGCTTTTTTTACCTCGCTTAGGTGAGTTTCCGCATTCTTGATTCGGCAAACATGGCTCAGTGTTTATGGTTTATTACGTGTTGCAATGGATGGCAAAACAACAGGGCTGTTAACGAAAAGAGCTGTAAGCAAGTTGCTTACAGCTCTTTGATTCGGCGGAGAGAGAGGGATTCGAACCCCCGGATCCGTGAAGATCAACGGTTTTCAAGACCGCCGCATTCGACCACTCTGCCATCTCTCCGTAGATGTGGCGGCAAAAGTATAGGATTTTTTCAAAACTCAAAAATATTCAACCAAAAAAAACTTTGGAAATCAAAAAAAAAAAAGTTGAATAAAGGTTGCATAATTGAATCATATTTTAGAATTTTATAAAGCGTAAAATTTAAGCTTTCAAAAGCATTGATTTTACTAAGGTTTTAGAAAGTTTAAATTCTTTTTTCATGCCTTCAAGTAAAAGTTTAATTAGTATAAAATTATTTTAATCAGTTATTTTTTTAACCCTAAACAAGTTTTCTTATGAACAAAGCTCAATTAATTGACGCAATTGCTGAAAAAGCTGGTCTGACTAAAGCTGATGCCAAAAAAGCATTGGACGCTTTCGTAGAATCTACAACTGACGCCTTAAAAAATGGTGACCGTGTTGCATTAATCGGATTCGGTTCTTTTGCTGTAGCTACACGTAGTGCAAGAACAGGAAGAAACCCACAATCAGGTGCTCCTATCGAAATTGCTGAGAAGAAAGTCGTAAAATTCAAGCCAGGTGCTGAATTGAGTGACGCCGTATAATGCGTGACTTTGAGAAAAAATAAAAAAAGGGAGGCATTGATGCCTCCCTTTTTGATTGATATTCCTTTTTTATCGTTTCTCTTATTTTTTTGTCGGTAGAATATCGATGTCCAGAGCGCCAGTGATTTTGCCAACATTTTCGGGGTCGATAGTCCCCCGGATACTAATCAATGCATTGTCATCGCCACCAACAACCAAAAGTAATTCCGAAAACTTTCCGCCTCCTGCGTCTCTGGCAAAAAAGCGGACGACTTCATTTGCTTCGGTAACTTCCATCAAAACTTCATAGTCGTGATTCTTAAAAAAACCATCGGCTTCCAGTTCTTTGTAAAAGTCGAGCGAGCGATTCAGCTCGTCGTCGTCGACTGCCAAGATTCTCACGCCATCCAAGCCTGAAAGCAGGTCCGATTCGGCCGATCCATTATCAATTTTACTGGCAAAGCTTAAAAGTGCTCCACTAATATTGACGGTAGTCAACCCTTTTTTGTTGGCATATTTCTCAAACAACTTGTCGACGGGGCTTTTTTGCGCCATTCCTATGAGAGGAATGAGACAGATCAAAATAAAAACGAGCTTTTTCATTGTTCCTGTTTTTTTAGTTTTTTATTTATACCTTCCATTTCCTGTATTTCCTGAAATCCCTTATCCAGTGTATTCAGACTTTTGTTTAGCGGCTTCGAAGCCTTGTTGATTGATTTCATCGGCTCAAGGCCTTCCATTCCTTTCTGGTAATACCCGGCTACATAGTGCAGGGCTGATAAGGCTTCGGCGTAGGCTTGATCCGGATCAGAGTAAGTGTCCTCCCATTCAGCCCTTCCTGTGTATAAGTTAACTGCCAGTAAGGCGATCAACAGTGCGGCGGCAACTCCGCTTACGGTTTGCCATAACCAGCGATAGCGTGTTTTTTCGTGGTATTCCTTTTCAAGGATATAATCCATAATCTCTTCTTCAAACACTTCATCCCTCCCTTCGACGGATAGTTCGTGTAGTCCAACGAAATATTGCTGGTATTTCCGGAATTCAGGAGCAATTGTCTGCGAGTTAAAGTAGTCGGTCAACAACTGCTCCTCCTGCTCGGTGCTTGTTCCCTCAAAGTATTTTTGCAGTATTTGTTTGACTTCTTTCGGTTCCATATTCTTGGTATTTAAATAGTTCATCTCTCACTTTTTTTCGTGCCCGCGAGAGGTTGACACGAATGGCATTGATATTCAGCTGGGTCTGTTCTGCTATTTCATCATAGTTTAGTTGGTCAATATCCCGCATTTGGATAACTTTTCGTTGTAAATCGGGTAATTGGGTGATCAGCTTTTTTATCAATAGCGCCGCTTCAGATCGATCCAGTTCCTCATTCAGATCACTTCGCTTATCATTTTGCCAGCCAGATTGTTGTTCTTCCAATGAATAGGTCCGGTTTGCCCGTTGCTTGTCGTAGCATTTGTTGCGGGTCATTCGCATGGCGAAGGCCTCCATGTTGTCAACCCCATCCAGTGTTCCCCGTTTTTGCCAAAGCTTCAGGAAAACGTCCTGAACGACATCCCTGGCTTCTTCATCATTTTGGGTAAACCGCAGGGCATACCGATGGAGCTTATTGCTTAATGGCAGAACCAATGTCTTAAATTCTTTGGCTAACATGTTTTAGTTCATTCTTTTCTGCTTTCAAAATTAAGACGTTGGTAGATGCTTTTCATTACATATGAGGACGTATTTTAATCAAATGGAGTTTAAAGAAGTGTTATCCGTTGTTATGGATCGGTCGTTTGGGGAAGTGCAAACAAAAAAAGCCTGGTAGATCAAACCAAGCTTTTCGCTTTTTAACGTTTTGCAGATGAAAATTCTTCTCCTAAGGAGCCCAGGGAAAATATTCATTGCCCTTGCTACTTCCTCTCCCCGAATGGATGGGAATGGCGATGCCGAATAGCACCCGGGCAACGAGTCCCGAAGAAATCTCGTCAGATATCGGATTGGGTGTACCATCCAAAAATTCGGTACTTACCCCCGATATTTCAGCAGCGAGGTTAAAAGTTAGGCCACTTGCAAGAGCGAATTTTGAGCCGACTCCTAACGCGAATTGCATGGCTTGTTCCGTTGACTGGTATGGAGGCTAGTAGCTTTCGGTATTATTTTGGTTCGGAATCCACACCGAAGGTAATTCTTCCGGCTTTGGATTATTCATATAGGAGGTGTCTGTATAAACAAGCTCCGGTGAGTAAAAGTCAAGCCCTGCGCTCAGTTCAATATAAGGTTGAAATAATTGATGGTCGCGTGCCTTTGAAGCAAATTTTTTGATGTAATATCTCAAAAACAGGTTTGGTGCGATTGCTGTAGTTTTGTATTGAATTGGTACAGTAGGGTAGTAATCAATTCCAAATGCTGGATGATCGAATTCGGACCTGAATGCAGCAAGATCCGGTATCATCACAGAATCATCAGAGCTGCTTAGGTTATAGAAGCCGATACCTAGCCCCAGTTCAAAATGGCTTCCAAATGTTCTGGAAACGGAGAGATCGCCGCTAAAACCGATGCCATGTTGAAAATCACTTTCTACAGCAGAAAAACCTGGGCCAACTTCGTTGAGCATGGTTGCTACCCCAATACGCGGAGTCAGGTACCACTGGTTACTTCCTTTGCTTTTGGCCAACAATAGATTTGGAGAAAATAAAGCGAAAACGATAACAACAAAAAGGGGTTTGGCTAGATTTTTTTTCATTATTCATGCTTTATAAGTTTGGCAAGTGTAATGATAACAAAAAATTGGCTGTCTGATATCGTTTAGGAGCCCTTTTTTCAGAATTGCAGATTTTACACAATGGCAAGGTTTTCGTGTTTGACGAATAGTGGTGGCGTTGTAGAGCCGCAAAACAAAATTGCCATCCGAACCTCTGTTCAGATGGCATTTTGAGTGTTTTAAAATATACGTGAAGATTGAGTGTGTTCTTGTTTCCATGAACGGGTTCGTGTGATGGAATCAACCGTTCGTTTGTTGTCATCAGGCTTTTATTTCACCTCGATGATAGCGTATTTTGAAATCTTCCAAAATTCTTGTGGATCTTCGATCTGAAGGTACGCAATTTGTCCATCTTCTTCTATCATAGTGTAAGAGTTAGCTGGGTGTTCTGATATGACCGTTGCTCTTTTTGAGTGTAACGGAATGGTCTTAGTTTCCCGGATATCCAACTCTGTAAAGTATTCGTCATCGAAGTTTTCCTGAATAGTCTTGTTTTGTCCAATCCAAAGGAAACCGCCTTCTTTGGTTAACAAACCTTTTTCCTTTAATTCCTTGTAGGTTCCGTAAGCAATGTGCGCGGTGTTCAATTCCGTTGTTTTCCGGTCAATGACATTCAGCTTGCTTGCGATGGTGTCGGTCTGTTTGGCAATTTCAAATTCCATCGTTTCCACTTTTTCATTCAGGTCAGCAACCATCATATCTTTCTCTTCGATAACTCGTCGCAGCTCATCCATCTCTGCACTTTGGTCATTAACGGTTTCAGTAAGCGAAGCGATTTTTTGCTTGAAGCTGTTCAGCTGAATTCCAGAGCTTTTCAATTTTTTCTCCAGATCTTCAATGTGTTTGCTGCTTTCTTCCAACATTTGATTCATCAGGTTAATGTCGGCAATAATGGCTTCTTTTTGGTCAACCCCACCTTCCTGATTTTGCTCGATGGATAGTTGCTTCCTTTTTTCTTTAATGAATTTTAAATTGTTTTCGATGTCATTGAAAGCAGTTACCAACTCATTCACAATTGAGTCCCGATCCTCAATCAGTTCATTGAGGCTTGAATTCTCTGTCGCCAAAGATTCAACCTCTGATTGCTTTTGCGTGTAAACATAGATTGTTCCGATTACCGCGAATACAACGATAACTAAGGCTGTAATAATAATTCCAAATTGTTTTTTTCTTGTATTATCCATGATTTATTCCTCCATTCATTTAGTTTCTTCGGATGGGCATAGTCAAGGGATATGCCAAGAATAGGAATTCTGGACAATTGGTTGATGTTTAAATGCTTAATGCTCTATGTGCTTTGAGATATGCATAAAAATTCTATCAAATTGAGCCGGCATTTCGCAATTTGATAATTGGGATGAAAAGCTAGTTCAGGTTCTTTTCTTCTTTCAGCATCCGGTAGATGGTCGCTACGCCAATATCCAGTTTTTCGGCCACTAGTTTAATGTTATTGTCATATTTTTCCAGAAAGCGATTGACAATTTCGATGTTGTATTCGCGCATGCTCCGTTCTTCAGACAGCATGTTGTCCATCATGTTCTGGCTTCCAAAGACCAGACTTTCTTCGGTAATTTCACTAGTGTCGGATAATGTGACTGCCAGTTCGATAATCGATTTGAGTTCACGAATATTCCCGGGAAACGAATAGGAGAGTAATTTTTTGCTGGCTGTAGCACTGAGTGTGCGTTCTGTAAGCTGGTTTTCATTACAAAATGTTTGAATAAAATGTTTGGCCAAAATGATGACATCATTTCCGCGTTCGCGTAGTGGCGGTAGCTCAATGGGAAGTCCAAAGAGCCGGTAGTATAAATCTTGTCTGAAGTTTCCCTCATTCACTTCTTCAATCAGGTTTTTATTCGTGGCAATAATGATCCGGCAGTCGGTTTTTACGGGCTCATTGCTTCCTACCCGTATAATTTCCTTTTCCTGCAAAGCTCGCAGAAGCTTGGCCTGAAGTGAAATGTCCATTTCCGCCATTTCATCCAAAAACAGGGTTCCGCCATTGGCTTCTTCAAATTTTCCAATGCGCCGCGAACTGGCACCGGTGAAGGAGCCTTTTTCGTGGCCAAATAGTTCGCTTTCAATTAAATCCTTTGGAATGGCAGCCACGTTTACCGGGACGAATGGTTTTTTAGCCCGGTTTGAGTTGTAGTGAATGGCTTTGGCAACCAGTTCCTTACCGGTTCCCGTTTCGCCCGTTATGGTCACCGAGATGTTTGTGCGGGTAGCTTTTTCGATGAGTGAGAAAATTCGTTCGGCAGCCGGACTGTTGCCAATGATGGTGTTTTGATAGCTGTACTTTTTCTTAACTTCTTGGCGGAGAGAAACGATTTCCTTTTTCAACCGACTACCCTTCCGGATGTTATTCACCGTGTTGAGCAGGCGCTCTTTAATGTCGGATGACTTGACGATGTAGTCGTATGCACCGTGTTTAAGCAGTTCAACAACCACTTCAATATCGTCCTGTTCCGAGATCAGGATGACCTGGATGTCTTCATTGATCGCTTTGATTTCTTTCAGAACGTCCAGCCCTTTCATGTCGGGAAGGCGGTAGTCCAGCGTCACTACATCAGGTTCCTTATTCAGATTTTTAATGCAATCTTTTCCACTGGCGTATGATTCGATCTCGTAGTCAGGGATTAAGGATAAATTGTGGATGAGCAGTCTGCTGTACCAGTCATCGTCTTCAACGACAAATATTTTAAAGGGTTTATTATTGTCCATACGCTAACTGCAAGTTCAAACGGATTAATCGTTTCTTTTCCAAATACAATAGTATGGAAATAATTTGTGAAAATTGAGGGTTTTGGCGGCAATTTTGCTTGAAAAGTGAGGTTGGAAAAATCCCCCGGGCCGGGAAGGTGCCCAAGGGGATTTAATTAAAACAGAATATATAGAGCTGACGAAATGTTAATTTTCAATAATTTGACGCGTCTTCCCGCACGAATTCTTCGAGCAAGGTGGTACACATGAAATTTGTAAACTGATCTTTTCTTATAAATTGTGTGGCGCCCAGTTCAATTGTTTCCTGAGCCGTTTGGTAATTCTTTTTTTCAGAAATAATAACCACTCGGTTTCGTTTGTCACTTTCTATTTTTCTTAAGATGTCGGCTGCATTTTTGTTGTTGCCCAAAAAATAGTCAATAAAGTAAACCGCCCGGGTATTTCGAAATTGATTATTCTGAAAACTTTGGATGAAACTTTCAGCTGTTTTGAACGAGTATAGCTTGATCTTTGCGTGGTACAGAATCTTCAAGTTTGAAGAAAAATCGTTCAGTACTTCAACCATGAGTCTGTTGAAATAGTCGTCGTCGTCCACTACCACCACCGAATACTTCTCCGTTGAGGGAAAAAATAAATCTAGAAATGTGCGGCGTTCTCTTTGACTAACTTCTTTCATTATGCTGGTTGTTTTTTGCTATTAAGCAATCGTTACCCAGTCATTGCAAGAGAAGTGCCAAAGGTTAATTGAACTGTCTGTGTTTTTAATTTAGTCTGGTTTCTAATATGTTACAAGTTTGCTGTAGTGCGTCAATTTTATCATTCTGAGAATGTGATTCTTAAAATGATGATTTCAATTGTCTAATGTGTGCTTAGTTGAGGCCATTTAGAATGGTTTTCAAGTAATTGTTTGTCTTGCGTACTTCCTGTTCTACTTCCTGAAATAACCGGGCAATTCTTTGTTCATTTTGAGTGGAGTGGGCCTCGTATTCCATTGCCTTTATTTTACTATACAGGGTCAGCGCTTTAATGTGTTTTGCAGGAGCAGCCATCTTATGAGCGTATTCATGCACTAGCTTCCAATTTTTTTCGAGCAGGTTTTTCTGAATTTCCTTCACTCCGTTTTCGCTGGATTGAATGAAAATCTCCACCATTTCATTTACAAATGAGGTGTTGCCATTGGCCATGCGCTCCAGGTCACTCAAGTCAATGGACACTTTAGGTGCATCTTCTTCAGGTTGTTCCGGACGTACTGATTCCATATTGAGTGTTCGTGTCAAAACATTCAGCAGATCTTTCTCTGCAAAAGGCTTCGACAGGAAGTTATGCATACCAGCTTGCTCGCATTTTTCAATATCATCGAGACGGCTACCGGCTGTAAGTGCAATGATTCTGGTTTGTTTGTCCAGCGCAATAATCTGTCGGCTGGCTTCCATCCCATTTAAAACAGGCATTCTGATATCCATAAAAATGATGTCAAAATGGGCTGTCTTGCACAAATCAACAGCTTCCTGTCCGTTGGTGCGTTCGGTTACTCGGATTTTCCATTTCGCCAGAATCCCCTTGAGCAGGTAGCGGTTGAAATTTTCGTCATCGACAATCAGGGCCGAAAGGTTTTCAAAGTTTTCAGGAATAATTGTTTCGGAAGTTTCGGGCTGCTTGATGTTTTCCGGGTTTCCTTTTTGATAGGGAATTTCTATGGAGATCTTGGTTCCGTGGTTAAGTTCACTATCAATGCCAATTGTTCCTCCCTGTATATCCACCAGTTTTTTAACAATTGAAAGTCCCAGGCCAGCTCCGCCTTGTTTTTTGGTCATGTCGGTTTCCAGCTGCACAAAATCATCGAAAATCATTTTGTGGTTTTCTCTTGAAATTCCAATCCCGGTATCGATGATCTGAAAATTGATCCACACTGGATCCGTTTTTGCCTGACGTTTTTGAGAGGCCTGCAGGGTAACACTTCCGCTGTCGGTAAATTTAATGGCGTTGTTGAGCAGATTAATTAGAATTTGCTTTAAGCGGAAAGCATCGCCCAGCAAGACCAATGGCGGCAAGTTTTTGGCGTCGAGTTTCAGCTCGAGTTGTTTGGCTTTTGCACTCCCTTTATTCAGTGTGATAACCTCCTCCAATAGTTGATCAAGAGCGAAATCAACCTTATTGAGTTGGAGTTTTTGGCTTTCAATTTTCGAAAAATCCAGCGTGTCGTTAACCAGGGAAATAAGGTGTCCCGTTGAGCTGTAAATGATTTCCAGGTCTTTCTTTTGTTTGAGGTCATTGGATTTCATCATCAACTGTTCGGTTAAACCATAAATTGCGTTAATTGGCGTGCGCATTTCGTGGCTTACCGTAGCCACAAAGAGCTCTTTGGCCCGAGCCAGTTTTTCGGCATCGGTTTTGGCTTTTCGAAGAATGGTTTGGTAAGCGCGCGACTTATTGAGGTACCGATAAAAAATAATTAGAACCAGCAACAATAAAATCACAGCCCCAACTGTGAAAAGGGCCAAACGTTTGTAAGTGATTGCAGCTAGCCGGTCGGCTTCCTGGGTTTTGACAAGCAGTTGTCTTTGTTCTTTATTCTCAAGCTCGTTGATCTGCGCTTTCAGCAATTCGGTGAGCGCAATATTTTTTTCCAGTAAAGCTTTTTCTCTGACTGAGAGTATTTCAGTTGTCGCTTTGATTTGCTGTTCAAATTCAGCAATTTCTTGCTTGATGGTTTCCTTTTCAATTTTATTGGTGTCAGCCGGTTCAATCGCTTCGGCCATGATGGTGTCTTTTGCTTTCTTTTTACCACCAAAAATCCGCTTCAAAAGACCAACCTTTTCATCAGGTTCTGCTTCTTGGGTTACCACCACCGCTGCGGTGTCTGGTTCAGCTCTGGAGCTGTCGATTCGGCTATACAATTCTGAAAATGATTCGTGGGCCTCTTTTTTGCTCGTGTGAAGGGTCAGAATCTTTTCCCAAACCAATAGTTTTTCGTTGGTTAATGACCGAATCGAATCAATTTGAATTTTTTCTTCCTCGCTCGTTTGCGAATAATCTTCAAGGGCGGTTAACCTGTCCTGAATCGATGCATTAGTCTCCCTGTAGGGATGAAAGTATTTTTCGTCGCGGGTTAAGGTGTATAAACGAACTGTGTTCTCAATTTCGGTTAAGTCAGACTCAATGTCCTTAATAAGTAGAAGTTTGAAATCGGGGCGCGCTTCCTTGTGAATTGAATCAACAATTTGCGATAAGCTTTGGTAAACCAGGAAGCCAGAGAAAATGACGGCCAAAACAATCAGTACTGTCAACAGGGTCACCTGAAATTCAATTTTTACTCGTTTCATTTATTTGCTCGTTTTGAGTCTTTTTATTCGTTCTTAAAGAATCGCTTCATCGATTCTTAGGCATTACCAAAAAATACCCGAATGGTCAGTCCCACATCATCCATTCGAAAACGGGTTTTGTTAATCACGTTGAACATGGGTTTCCAGTCAAACGAAAAACTGATTGGAGCATCAACCAAGCAATATTCCATGCCGGCAATTCCGTCAATTCCAATGGACGTGTAGCTTCCGTCTTCGGCAAACCAGGGATGAAGGTTGCTTTCCAATTTCCAGTATCCAACATGGATCCCCCCTCCATAATACCAGTTGAGCCTGCTTTCTTTCATGATATTGTCATGCACTTCGTACAAGCCATGAAAAATTGACCCATTCCAACGGGAGGACATGCTAATTTCCACAGCTTCCGTTTGGGAAATAAAATGTTTAACAGATAGTCCGGCCATTGGGCCCGCCCTAAATCCGATACCGGTCCGGTAGTCGCGCTGTGCATTGGCTTTCGATACGCCAACAAAGCAAACAAAAACTATGAATACAACTATTTGGACTGTTTTCATCATCGAAAACCTGTTTCTGAATTTTTGCATGATTAGGCAATTGTTGTGCCGCGGATGAGCTAAAGTTTATAAAATGCTATAAGTGAGAATAAATATGTTCGTATGTAAAATGACATGATCATCGATTTTTCTCATTTTGAGAAACCAAGTTTCATTTCTACCATTCAAAACGTGCACGGAACGAATTTGTTTTGTGGCGTGTGTTCAGTCTTGTTGATCCAGTAGTTTTTCATAAATCGTAAAGTTCTCGTCATCGTAAACGCAAAAAGTGATTTCTTCAAGCCAATTATCATTTTTTAAGAAATTACGAACGGTGTTGATAGCTATTTCAGCGGCCAGTTGCTTTGGGAACGCATAAATTCCCGTGCTGATATTGGGAAAAGCCACGGTCTTTAGCCGATGTTCTTTGGCCAGGTCCAGGCTTCTTTGGTAAGCCGAAGCCAGCTGTTCGTGTTCACCTATTTTGCCACCATGCCAAACAGGTCCAACAGTGTGAATAACGAAGCGGGAAGGCAGGCGGTAAGCCAATGTGATTTTGGCCTGCCCGGTTTCGCAGCCGTTCAGCTTCTTGCATTCTTCCAATAACTTGGGGCCGGCTACCCGGTGAATAGCTCCATCTACACCACCGCCGCCGAGGAGACTTTTGTTAGCTGCATTTACAATGGCATCAACGTGCATCTCGGTAATGTCCCCTTGATAAAGTTGAATCCGATTCATAGTCAATAATATTTGGGAATAACTCAGGAAAGTTTTCTCTTCTGAAGAATCAACTTCCCAGGCTAATCAACAAAATTCCGGCTAGAATTCCAAGCAAGTAGAGGCCCTTTTGACGAATATTGTGTTCGCGAAACAGAAAAGCTCCGGTAATAAAGGCGATTAAGACTCCGCCACGGCGCAAGGCCGAGATAATGGAAATCATGGAATCTTCATAGCTCAGGGCATAGAAATAGGCGAAGTCGGCCAACAAAAGGAAAACCCCAATGGATGGAATGCTCCATCGCCACTCGAAGGGAATACGCTTATTTTTTGGCCGTGACCATCGAACAGCGGCTAAAACCGGTAGCATCACCACTACCTGGTAAAATGTAAACCAGGCTTGCACTGCCAGCCGATCAATTTTTCGAATAATAAATTTGTCGTATAAGCCGCTTGAAGCACCAAGAAGCGTCGCACCAACGATAAAGAGAATCCAGATATTCTTACGGAAATGGATGCCTTCTAGCCTCCCGGCAGTTGAAAGTAAATAGAAGAAACCTAAGGTAGTAATGACACCACCCCATTGAAGCCAATTAAGACGTTCATTAAAAATAAGGATGGCCCCGATTAATGTCCAAATGGGCCCGGTCGCCCTGATGGGTGTTACAATGGTAATCGGTAAGCGTTTTAAGGCACTGAAAGCCAGAATCCAACTCGAAACCACCAGCATGGTTTTTAGAAAAATAAGGCCATGTTCCCGGAGGGTGATGGGCGGCACATACAAGTGGATGGATTGAAAAAAAGTGGGGAACAGCCACGAACCCAGAGTTGGTGGAATGAACAAAATTGCACCGGTGATGGCAGAAATCAAAAGGACTGGAAAAACGGCATTCCCGTTTACTGACAGTTTTTTGAAAACATCGTAAATTCCAAGTAACAGAGCCGACAGCAAAGCCAAAAGTACCCACATACTCATTGATAGTTTTGAGCTGCAAAGCTAGGAGCTTAATCCTGATTCAGCCTTTCTCTGTTTGTTTAGCCTTCAAGGTTTAAACATTCCTTAATTCGGGTAGCCTACCTGCATCTTTTCGAGCTGGCGCCACCACCTCCCCAAAACATCATGGTGCCGATCAGAAATCCAAGATTGTATCCAAATCCAGTATTGGGGAAAGCATAGATTTCGTAGTCGGTAAACAGACTGGCGATAAAGCTGAACAGGATAATAAACCCGTGAAGCAATCCATGCAAAAACCCTGGAGGATTAGTAACATTTCCAACTGATTGCATGGCACAGGCCGTAAAAAAGATTCCGGCTGCTGTGACAAAGATGAGGAGATACAAGATTTTTTTCATAGGAATTTAGTTTGAAGGGGTAATTAATCTTTTGCTGACGGTGAAGGCTTTTGCCGGGTTTTTCACAAGAAGCAGGTCCACTTCAGCCGCTGTAAATCCGTTTGCTTTCAGGTTTGGAATCAGTGTCTCGAAGATGGGAGTGTAGGGTTGAATGGCCTTAGCAGGTTGACTGGGTTCGTACCAGCCAGCGTCGTGTGAAATCAGAATTTTGTCCAGGACTCCTTGTTCTTTCAGATAAACCAAAATCTCACCTTTTAGATAATCTTTATCCCATCCGTATTTGTCGAGCGAAATCCAGGCTCCCATGTGGGCGACCTTAACCAGGTTTTCCCAGTCTTTCTCATTGCTGGCATGGGTCCAGATAAAGGCTTCGGGTGAAACACCTTCTTCTTTTAAGATGTCCAGTTGCTGAAAAGCGGGGAGGGCAGGACCTGTATGCGACATGATGGTTAGCCCAGTGGCTTTGTGTGCGATGGCTGCCGCACGAGCTAACTTTGCGTGAAAATCAGACAGGGGTTTCCGATCGACTGCTGTTTTGATAAAACCGGGTCGAATGCCTGTTCCTTCAATGCCTTGTTTAAACTCAGCCGTGTAAAATTCAGCAATGGCTTCGGCGGTCATGTCCAGCACGTGCTTCGGGATAAATTTGTTATTTTGAGCTCCATAAAAACCAGTGTTGGTCAGAATGTTTAAGCCCGTAGCGTCGGCTATTTTTTTTAGCAGAACAACATCGCGGCCGACAAAATTCGGTGTGCATTCCACAAACGATTCGACCCCGTATTCTTTTAGTTTTTTCAGTTCGGGCAGTATCCGGTCAAAGGCTTCCTGCTGATTATAGTTTTCGGGATGGTAATTTTCGGCACCGGAAAAGTCAACCAAAATGTGTTCATGTTCGAGCGTTGTTCCTAATTTTTCGGGACTAATAGGACCATTAACAGTGATGATTTTTCCTTCAGGAGAGTTGGAACAAGCCAGAAGCAGCACCAAAAATGGAAGGACGATAAGTTTCTGCATAGATTTCATTTTCAACCAAAGATATATGATTTACATGGGTTTAATGATGTGGCGAACTTACTTTTTTTTGGTTTTGACTTTTTTCCAATGACTAAGGTAATTGATGAGTAAGCCAAGTAACGTGAGTCCTCCGGCAACAATGTAGGCTTTGAGAGCAACAGAAATTCCAATCCCGGTTGAATAAAGCAGACTTGATGCAGTTGTCAGGTTCTGAACCGTATTTTCATCTTTCGATTTGAGGATGGTGCCCGCGCCAATAAAGCTGATACCAACGATGATTGCTTGCAGGACACGAATGGGGTCTACACTGAGCAAATCACTCGTGATATTTGCTTGGATAAAATTGCTTAAGGAGGGGCTAATGGCTACAAAAAAGCAGGAAATGCTTCCAACAATCATATTGGTGCGCAAACCTGCCGGTTTTTTTAGTTGTTCCCTTTCAATACCGATGACTCCTGATAGTACAGTTGCAATCAGAATGTTAAGCAAAATTAGCAATTGACTTTGGTAGGTTTCCATTTTTGATTAAAGTACTAACTGGTCGATGAAATCACGACATAAAGGCGATCAGAGGTTGTTGTTCAGCACCCTAGTTATGTCGAAGTGCATGGATCAAATCTTGTTTTGACATCTTACTTCGCCCCTCAATTCCTACTTCTTGGGCCTTGCGGTAGAGTTCTTGCCTGGTCCATGCTTCGTATTTTTTACTACTTCCTCCTTTTTTTCCTGAGTCGGGCGTATTGGCAATTCGGGCCGCTTTTTCTTTGCTGTAGCCTTTGTCGCGCAGTGCTTCGTATTGATCCTCGTTTTCTATGCGTGATGAAAATGCTTTTCCGGGCATGGCGTCGTGTTTTTCGTTGGTTTAAAGATAACAGGTTGAAGCAGTTGAAATTGCTTCAACCTGTTATTTTACTTATGCTTTATGTTGGCTATGGTTTCAATCAGCTTGCTATTGAATGCTTCGATATCATCGGGTTTACGCGAAGTAATCAAGTTGTCGTCAATCACCACTTCCTGATCGACCCAATTGGCGCCCGCATTTTGCAGATCTTTTTTGATTGAGGAAAATGATGTCATGATCTTTCCTTTGACAACGTCGGCATCGATTAAGAGTTGCGGACCGTGACAAATGGCTGCCACGGGTTTGCCGCTGACTGCGAAATCATGCACAAATTGAATGGCTTTTGGATCACGCCGGAGTTTATCCGGATTAATCACTCCGCCGGGAAGCATCAATGCATCGTAATCAGCCACTTCAGCTTCCGCCAAAGCTTTGTCAACATTTGCCTTTCGGCTCCATTCACCGTGTTTCCAGGCGGTAATTTTTCCTGTATCCGGAGAAATGATGTGGACTTCGGCCCCACTTTTCTCTAAGGCTTGTTTTGGCTCAAATAATTCCGATTCCTCAAAACCATTGGTGGCCAGTATGGCCACTTTCTTTCCTGTTAGTTCTGTCATGGGTTTTTGTTTCTATAGTTGGTCAATGAAGTTTTTGACTTCTTCTTTTGTTTTTCCGGTTTTCTTCTGAATACGCCCGACGAGTTCATCTTCGAGACCTTCTTCGTAAGTTAAGTCATCCTCAGTAAGTTCACCGTACTGTCGCTTGAGTCTTCCTTTGATCGTATTCCAGTTTCCTTTGATTTTGTCTGTTGTTGCACTCATGATTCTCAAATTTTATGGTTGTACAAATCGGTTCTAAGATTCTTTTATTGCTTCTATTTTTAAACCTTCCAGCTGAAGGATTGCCGCTTTGATAAGGCTTTGTTGTTTTTCCAATGTTTCTTCGAGATAAATCGGCAATTTTTCACCTTTCATAACTTCGTGATAGGTGTCAACGGCATATTTTTCACCTTTCATGCTTTCTTCAATTACTTTTTCATTGGTGTCGGTGCTGATAGTTGCCTTTGCGGTTAACCAAGTTCGGTGGAAAAAGCCTTTGGCTGTTCCCATGTCGTCAAGTTCAATTCCTAGCCGGTAGGCCTCATTCTTCAACTCTTCGACAAATCCCTTTCGTTGCTGGGCTATTCTCAGGAATTGCGTTTTTAGATCGTCGTCGTTAATCGTTTCGGCCGCCGTTTCGTAACCAGTAATACCGTCTTCGCAGATTTCTACGATTGTTTCAAGGCTTTTTTTTAATATTTTTTGTTTCATCGTTTTATCTTTTAGCATTGTTTCTAAGAATGAGTTTGTTTGACTGATTAAACTTAGTCAAACTGCCTTTGAGCTATTTTATTCATAAACTTTGATGTGACCTCTGAACCGTCTACACCGTACGAGTCAACAACGGTTCCTTTTTCTTCGGAATTTGTTTTAACAGCATATACAATACTCATGTCGGACGGGTTTGTAGCTCCTTCAAATCGATGGAATTCATGTAGCTCGACTTCAGAAGGAAGGAAATGCACGGTTTTGCTTTCTTCCAATTGCCCGTATCGGTTAACTCTATAATTATGTGTATAGCCACGTTTTGCCAATTCTGCGAGGGCTTCGACAAGCGTGCTGTATTGATTATTCTTATTCATAATAGCAACGATTAAATGGTTTATTTCTCTGTTGAGGCATACGGCACGCCCCACTGATTACCGAAGAGAAAGTCGTCGACGTCTTTTCGGTCTGATTTCTTGTGTTCTTGTTTCTGAAGATCTTCCGGTAACTGCTCGGGGGCTGCTATGTTGCCCATGACAAACATAGTCAGTGGTTCAAACTCTTCCGGGACCCTAAGTTTTTCAGTGACTTTTTCAGGCGAAAAGCCGGCCATTTGGTGTACAAACAAATCTAAACTGGTGGCCCGCAAAGTTGATACGGCCATAAAAGCTCCGGAGTCATAGAACCGATGCCTATTTGGTTTATCTTTTTTGGTAAAATGTCTTTTCCCCAATACCACACCCAGACAGGGTGCAGTTTTTACCCATTTCTGATTGAACTCTCCCAGGCAATCGAACAGCTTTTCGTAGTGGGTATCATCTTTCGATGCGAAAATGACTCGCCAAGGCTGTTCGTTAAAACTAGACATGATGGTTCGGCCGGCATCAAATACTTTTACAATGGTTTCCGTTGGTATTTTTTCATCCGAAAAACTACGCGGACTCCACCTGCTTTCAAGTAGTTCAAGCAGGTTTTTTTCTTTCAGACTAAGCGGATTCGTTGTTGTATTTTCTGTTTCTCTCTTCATGCGATTTCTCCTTGTTGTTTGAATACGTTCAATCAGGTGAAAAAACCTTGCCAAATTCATTGGTTCAAATTTCAAAGACTTAAGATGCAGCTGCTATCTGCTTGTTTACTATCTTAGGTGTTTGGAGGGAAGGGTTTGCTGATTGTTCTTGAACAAACACTCAAGTGTGGAAATGTGGAACTAATTCCACGTTCTAGTTTTTTGAAGTGGAGCGGGCAAAAAAAAGCCGGCTCCAAAAAGGAACCAGCTTAAAAGAAATACGGTTTAGTGGTTGTTTTAGTAGCCCGGGTTTTGTGGCAACAAGTTTGGATTTCTGTCTAGTTCGTCCTGCGGGATAGCCAGTAGATAGTGTTTCGTTGGATCGAAGTTTTCGTGCGGTTCCAGCGAGTTGGGGCCTTTGAAAACCTCGTTGCCCAGCCCGCGGCGTTGAATGTCGTACCAACGCTTGAACTCAAAAGCAAGTTCCAGTCGGCGTTCGTCCAGCACAAGCTCCCGGAAGTCGTCTTTTGAAATATCTGATTGAACCTCGGCCGGGAAGTCGGTCATGGTACCATTCCAGTTTCTGGCCCGCTCCCGAACCCGGTTAACATAGCCGATGGCTTCCTCTGTTGGCCCGCTTACTTCGTTCAGTGCTTCCGCAGCTGTCAGTAAGACTTCGGCATAGCGATAAACAGCATAGTTGTGGTCAGAGTACCGTGCTTCACCGTTTGCATTTCCAGGATAGCGGAAATATTTGGCGATATGGGGCCTTTTTACTGTACCATATTGCGTATATGGCGCTGGTTGACCGCCAATCATTGTCGTATCCTCGAGGCTTACCTTTTTTCTGTAATCGCGCTGGTCCCAAGTGTCGTAAACAGGCATTGCCGGAACGGCAACACTCCATCCCTGGATATCGGCTCCCCGAATCCCTGTTAAGGCACCCGTGATGTCATCATTGGTTGATCCGGGACCTGTCTGAGAACCTAAGAAGTCCAGCGAAAAGATGTGTTCTTTGGTTGCATCCTGTTTGGTGGCATCAAAAAGGTTTTGAAAATTAGGTTCCAGTGCGTAGTCCAAACTGCTCTCATTGTCGATCACCCATTTTGCATGCTCGTAAGCTTTTGGATAGTCTCCCAAAGTAAGGTAAACGTCGGCCAGCATGGTGTGGGCTGACCCTATCGAGGGCCTTGAGCGAGAATTGTCGGCAGGAACCATGGCTAGATTTTCTGTTGCAAATTTCAGATCAGCAATGATGTTTTCATACACTTGTTCTTTCGGTGTTTTTGAAATATCTCTGACCGATGCCGGATCGCTAATCGCTTCGCCGATATAGGGTACATCGCCAAACATGCGAACCAGATTGAAATAGACAAATGCACGAACAAACCGGGCTTCTGCTGTTAACTGGGCCAAAACCGTTTGATCTGCGTCGGGCAGCGACTCGGCTCCAAGGATGGCGTAATTGGCCGCACTGATGATTTGATAAGATCGAGGCCAGATGGATGTGATCATTCCGTTGTTTGAATCCGAATTAAAATCATTGACTTGTTGTCGTCTTGCAGGTGTTCCCCGCTCACCAATATCTGCCATGTCGCCTTGCAGCAAGATGGTCAGTGTATATTTCCTTCCCCAATACTGTTCGGCTGCAATGTAGCCGTATGTTCCTAAAACGGCAGCTTCAACAGTGGCTTCATCTTTGAAAAAGCCTTGCGGAACAATGTCCGTCATCGGGGTCTCCTCTAAATTGTTGCAGCTAAGCACAAAAATGGCGAGGAGAAAGAGTGTAATTAATTTATATTTTTTCATTTCATTCAATTTTTTAGTTTCATGGTATTCGATGGAATTGACCAGTTTTTAAAAAGTGACTTGTAATCCGACAGTGTATGACTTGGCATTTGGATAACTTCCGTAGTCCAATCCCAGGTTTCGGTTTGAATTGGTGTCGCCGCCTGAGTTGTAGTTCACTTCCGGATCGTAGCCCCGGTAGCCGGTTAAGGTCAGGAGGTTTTGACCACTTACATAGATTCGTGCGCTGGCCAATCCAAGGCGACGCAAGTGGAATTTCGGAACCTGGTAGCCGAGCGAAATGTTTTTCATCCGGACATAGCTTCCATCTTCAACCCAACGGGTTGACGAGATCCTGGCGCGCCCCGAATTCGCTCTTGGCACATCTGTATTGGTATTGGTTGGCGTCCAGCGATCCAATGCCCTGGTGGTTGAATTGGCTACGCCTCCCATTAGTTCCAGTTCCATTAGCGTGAAACTATACACATCATTCCCTTGAGATCCTTGGATAAAAAAGTTTAAGTCAAAATTTTTGTATTTCAGGGCGTTGTTCATTCCCCAAATAAAGTCGGGATGAGGATTTCCGATTATGGAGCGATCTTCATTGCCCAGCGTGCCATTTTCACTTAGGTCTTTGTACTTTTCACCACCGGCGGCTTGCTCAAAACCAGCTCCGGGCAAGAAAGTGTCTCCTTCTTGGTAAACTCCCTCATAAGTATAGCCATAGAATACGCCAACGGGTTCTCCTTCACGTAAAACATGAGTGTCTCCAAAGCCTACCATATGGCCAGGATTGGCTGCGTAGAGAATATCATTGCCGTCGGGAAGTTCTAATACATTATTTCGGTTGAAAGAAATATTGAAATCGGTTTTCCAGTTCAGTTCTTTTTCAATATTGACTGTAGATAAGGTAAATTCAAATCCTTTGTTTTCAACGCTGCCAATATTATCGATCATGCTTGGGAAACCTGAGTATTCCGGAAGAGGAAGACTGAAAAGCAGGTCGGTGGTTTTCATCCGGTAATAATCGGCCACCAGGTAAATGCGTTGATCGAAAAGTCCGAGATCAAACCCGATATCTAACTGTCCGGTACTTTCCCATGTCAGGTTATCGTTGGCAACCGAGGTTGGACGAACTGCATTGACCGGCCTTCCATTGATGATGGTATAAACGGTTCCAAACCGCGCCAGCGACTGGTAGGGGCCAATGGCTTGGTTACCCGTAATGCCGTAGCTTCCGCGAAGTTTTAATTGGCTGAGATTTCTTAAACCATCCATAAAGCTTTCTTCAGCTATGTTCCACGCCAATGCTCCGGAAGGGAAAAAAGCCCATTTTTCATTTTCAGCGAAACGAGACGAACCATCATAACGGGCGTTCAAAGTCAGCAAGTATTTGTCTTTCAGTTTGTAGTTCAACCTTCCGTAGTAAGAAGACAATTCTGACTTGTTCCAACTCGATGAGTTGCTCGGGATTGAGCCACCTCCAAGATTCCACCATTGGAAGTCGTCGGTGACAAATTCAGTACTTCCTGTTCCCCAAAATTCTCCGGTATAATATTGGTAAGAATAACCGGCCATTAAGGTCAGGTCGTGAATGTTGTCGAACAGTTCATTATAGGTGAAATAATTCTCACTGATCAGGTCAGTGTTTTTATTGGCGTTAATACGCGCTGAACCGCCAACATTTCGTCCGGCATTCAGTTTGGTCGAAATGTACAAGCCATCGCGGTTATTGTATGTTTTAGCTCCTAATGTTGTTCTGAATTTGAGGTTGTCAACAATGCTCAGTTCTCCATAGAAATTGGCCTGCAGAATGTCGGCAACAGCATTGTTTTTGCGTTCGGTTGCAATAGCATAAGGGTTATCGCGCGGATCACCAACCGGAGAAAGTGTATAAACCCCCACGTCGTTTCGGATCGGAATGCTCGGGGCCATGGTAAATGCAGAGGCAATCACACCGGTGTTGTTGGTCCCACCACTGCCTTCCTGAGTGTGCGAGCCGTCGCGGTCGGTCCGCTGAGCAAAAAGGTTAGCTCCCAGTTTAATCCGGTCAGTGAGGTTGAAATCGATGTTGCTGGTTACCGAGTAGCGCTTGTACTTCGAGCCAATTATGATCCCTTTATGGTCGTATACAACTCCGGATACGTAATAGCGGACATCTTCATTACCTCCTGAAAAAGAGAGCTGATAGTTTTGTACAGCGCCATTTTGGAAGATCACATCCTGCCAGTCGGTATTTGCGGCTGGCGTGGAAGGAAGTGTACCTGGGTTGGCATCGTTCACGTAATCCACAAAATCCTGTGCTCCAAGTAAGTCAAGGCGGTTGATTTCTTTTTGCATCGAATAAGAGGTGTTGAATTCAATTTTCGTTTTACCACTTTGCCCTTTTTTAGTGGTCACCATTACCACGCCATTAGCACCTCTGGAACCATAAATGGCCGTGGCCGACGCATCTTTCAATACTTCGATGGATTCGATGTCCTCGGCAGGTGGTAAGCTTCCGCCCGGGAAACCATCAACAACATAAAGCGGGTCGGAAGATGAGTTAATGGACGTGCCTCCACGGATCCGTACTTTAAAGGAAGATCCGGGTTCACCGTTGTTTGCAGAAATTTGTACGCCTGCTGCCCGACCCTGAAGAGCTTGCGCCATATCAACCGATGGGTATGCTGCAATATCTTCAGCTTTCACAGTAGATACCGATCCGGTTAAATCACTTTTCTTTACCGATCCGTAACCAACGACAACTACTTCATCCAACCCGACCACATCTTCAGCGAGTTGGACACTGATCGTGTTGGATCCGCTCAGTTGTACTTCCTGTGTTTTATAACCAATGAATGAGAATACCAGCACGGCATCGGATGAACCGACTCGTAAGTTGTACTGTCCATCCAGATCGGTTACAGTACCGTTTGTGGTTCCCTTTTCAACCACACTAACCCCCGGAAGCAACTCGCCAGATTTAGAACTAACCACTCCGGTAATGGTTCCGGCTTGCTGAACCGGTGAGTCTGATGGCGTAATGACGATGAGCCGGTTGGCCATAATGGAATATGAATTTCCCGTGCCCGCCAGTATTTCGTCCAGAATCTCTTCTACGGTTTTGTTTTTATACTTGATGCTGTGGTACTTGTCGGCATCCAGTAAATCATCGTTGTAAAGAAACTTGAACTCAGTCTGACTTTCAATGGCTTCCAAAATCTGAACGGTGGTCACATTTTGCAAGTCAACCGACAGTTTCGTTGATTGCGAATAAACTGTCCCGAAAGACTGAACAGTTATGAATAGGAATAGTAAGATAAATTTCATAGCAATCAAAATTTTAAACAGACCCCGATTTTTCAGGATGGTCCATCTTTTACATTTTTTTTTCATAATTTTAGAACGTTATTAGTTTACACTTTTAATAATGACCGCGTTGAAGGCGGTTGAACTGAAATCGGGAAATGTTGGCGCATTTTCCGATTTTTTCTTTCAAAAAGGTTTTGTCATAGGCAAATCAATGTTTGTTACAAATTCTTTTTGGTTAGTATTTCTATTTGATTTTTATCAATTGTATAATCAAAAGGCAGGGAGAGGCTCAACGCCTCAATCGCTTGTTCGATGGTTTCATTTTCAAAAGTTCCGGTGTACCGCGATTTTTTTAATGATTCGTCTTTGATTTCAATTTTTACATCATACCAGCGCTCCATTTGCCTGACCAAGCTCATCAGCGGCTCACTTTTGAAAACAAGCACATGATCTTTCCACGAAGTATAGTCTTCCACTTTTACTTTTTCAAAAATGGTTAGTGAGGCTTTTGATTCCGTTGGAGTAGCAGTTGGTTCTTGCGCCTTCGCGGAGTCTTCGTGCAGGTTTCTTTCCGCTATTCGTGTGACTTGAAACCCAGTTGTGCCTTTGACAAAGGTTGCCTGTTGATTAGGTTTCAGAAGAATTGGTTCTCGGATGGTTTTGTTGTCCAGCTGGCCGTCAATTCGGATGGATCCGTTGACTAATGTTGCCTCAATCTGCTCATCATCATCGTATGATTTTACATTGAAGCTTGTTCCCAAAACCTGAATATTGATGGTCGAGGTTTTGACATTGAATTTACGATTTTTCAAGTGGGCAACTTCAAAGAAAGCTTCCCCTTCCAGAAAAACATCCACATCTTTTTGGTCCAACTTGGCGGGATATTTAAATGTTGTTCCCGAATTGAGCCAGATTTTGGTACCATCGGTTAAGGTAATGTTGGTTCGGGCGCCGTAGGGAACTTCCAGCGTATTGTATTCGTCTTTCTGAAACTGGTTCAACAAAAACCAACTTGCGCTAAAAGCAATAACCAAAATAGCCGCAATCTTGTATACCTCCCGCAAATTTCGGCTCCAAAGAAAACCTTTCGATCCGTTGGTTTGCTTTTCCAGTTTTTCAATCTCTGTCCAAAGTTTTGCCCACTCTTCCTGCTGCCTGTCTTCATTTCTCGGCCGAACAATCTTCGATGAGTCCCAAATATCTTTCAGCTCATAAAATAGTCTTTTATGCTGGGGCGATTCATACACCCAGGCAAATAATTCGTTCTGCTCCTTTGGAGAGAGTTCTTCCCGGAGCTGGCCGATCAACAGTCGTTTGTATTTGTCTTCTACTTCCATGTCCTATCATGCTATCCACAAACTAAGACAGGCGAACGCGAGTGACTACGTCAAATACTTTCAAAAAAGATGAATTTTATTTTTCTGACTTATTCTGATCGGCTTTTTTCGTGTACCGATGAACAAAGAACAGAAACAGGTAATCCTGAAGCGCGAGTTTGATTTGTTTTAGAGCACGATAGATGCGGGTTTCAACCGTTCTGACAGGAAGATCCAGTTGCTCGGCAATTTCCTTGGCCGACAAGTCTTCGAAGCGACTTAAGCGAAAGGGCTGCTGGTATTTTTCCGGTAAGGCGGCCACTGCCTTGCGTAGTTTTTCTTCCATTTCTTTTTCCAGAAGGCTTGAATACGCCGTTTGGTAATCGTTGATCTCTTCCGTTTTTTGTTTGAGACTTTCCTCAGTGTATTTTTTTCGAACCGTTTTTTTTGACAAGTGATTCAGGCAATTGTTTCTCACGCTGGTGAATAAGTAACTCTTCGCTGATTTCGGGTTTGATAGGCTGGCAAAATTTCGCCAGAGGTTTAGAAAAGCGTCCTGAACCAGGTCGTACGCCACTTCATCATCATGGACGAATTTCTGGGCATAGACGACCAGCACAAAATGGTAGTCTTTAAAATATTGCTCGAATAGTATTTTTTCGGCTAGCAGTTCCACTTAGAAAATGATTCGGTTAAGACAGGCAAAATATAAGGATAAAATAACAAATCCCTGGGCTGGGCGAAATAAAAAGTATCGGGTTATTACAATCGCCCTTCATTTGTTTTTTCCACTGTTGGCTTGCTTTTTTTGCGTCCGACGACCAAAACGGCTCCGGCTAAAATGATGATTGCCCCCAGAAAGGAGAGCAGGGAAAAACGTTCCGCTTCAATCCAGCTGACATTCATTTTGGTGACGATGCCCATCACCGCGAAGGTTATCATGGGGTTGAGAATAACGATAATACTGACTTTATTGGCCTGCGTGTAACGTAAAGCTTGGGCCAGGCAGCTATAGGCTACCAGCGTGTTCACGCCAAGGAATATAAGAATGGCCCACCAAATCCAGCTGAGTTCGAGCAGTGGGGCAAAATCAACAAAAGGTAGGTAAATGATGGCCGGAAACCCAAACAGGAATAGGTTTAAAGTTCCTGTGGCATGCGAAAGCACCAGGCGTTTTTGCATAACAGCATAGGTGGCCCAAGCCAGTGCGCCGCTAAAAGTGAGCAATACACCCATGTTGTATTGGCTTTCCTGGCCAATCATCAGTTTTATCTGCTGGCTGTAGAAGAACACAAATCCGACGGCGGCGATGAAAAATCCCAGTAACTGCATTTTTCTGATTTTCTCTTTGAAGAAGATGACGCTGGCTAGAACCAGGAGAATCGGGCCGGTTTGAATGACCAACTGGGCATTGCTTGGGCTGGTATAGTGAATGCCAAGCATAAAACCAAGGTAGTTCCACGATAAGCCAATGGCTGCCAAAACCAGCAAGCGTGGTGGGCGAATCAGAATGCGCAAACTTTTGGGGTGCTTGATCAGTTGCCAGCTGGCCAACAAGGCAAATGCCACGATAAAACGAAACCACACGATGGTTTGCGGAGCGACCTCCTGAACCGCTATTTTCAGGAAAATAGCTAGAAAGCCCCAAAAGAAAGCCGTAACAACGGCATATGCAATGCCTTTTTGGTTGTTGGTCATAGCTTGATGCTAGATTTTTGATGCTGGATTGCTGGGACTGCGACTGACCACTTTTTATGTCTCACGCGAATTTCCATTCACTTGCCCAAAGCGCAAGCTCCGGCTCTCCTCGCACTACCTCAGTTTCGCTTCCAGCTCCCGGTCAAACTGGAAGATCAGCTTTTGCATGATCTTATCGATTTGCTTGTCGTTCAGGGTTTTTTCGTCGTCACGCAGGCTAAAGCTTACTGCATACGATTTTTTGTCTTCGGGGATCCCCTGGCCTTCGTACACGTCGAATAAGTCGACCGATCGCAGTAGTTTCTTTTCAACTTTGAAAGCCAAATCGCGAATCTGCGCAAACTGCACATCTTTGTTCAGCAACAGTGCCAAATCGCGACGCACCGCCGGATATTTGGGCAGTTCACGAAACAAGGTCTTGTTGTTTCGCTGCTCCAAAATGATTTGATCCATCAATAAATCGGCGTAATAAACCGGATTGTCAATTTCAAACTGCTTCTTCAGTTTGGGGTGAACGATTCCGAATTCAGCTAATTTTTTACCGCTGCGGGTCGAATAAATCAGCCCTTCAGAAAGTAATTCGTTACTAACACTGTCGGTGGTCAAATTTTCTGCTTTCAGTCCCATTTTAGCAAGCAGATTTTCCACATGGCTTTTTAGTTGAAAGAAGCTGCTTGCCCCTTGAGGTGCCAGCCAGCTTTCTTTTTCCTTTTCACCCGTGATGAACAGAGCCAGATGTTCTTCCTCGCGGAAGTTTTTCATCACATCGGCCTTTAAATCGGTGCCGTTGTGAAAATAACAGTTGCCAAATTCATACAGTCGCAGGTCGGCATTTTGTCGGTTGGCGTTGTAGGCAATGGCTTCCAATCCTCCAAACAGCAAAGTCTGACGCATCACACCCAAATCATTACTCAGGGGGTTGAACAGTTTCACGGTGTGATCGTCGTTTAAGGTTTGGCCGTTTTCGTAATACGATGCCTTGGTGAGCGAGTTGGACCAAATTTCGTTGAATCCTTGGGCCGTAAGCATGTCGGCCATTAGGTTGCGGATTTTTACCGGGTCGTGCAAGGCAGAGTACTGCAACGACGCATTGACCTTGGTTGGAATCTCCACGTTGTTATATCCGTAGATTCGCAAGATTTCTTCAATCACGTCGGCTTCGCGCCTGACATCCACGCGGAAAGGCGGAACCGCAAGTGACAAACCTGTTTCGGTTTCCTGCTCAATTTTTATTTCCAGCCCTTCCAAAATCAGCTTAATTCGTTCGGCCCCCAAATCTTTTCCAATCAGTCGTTTGATGTTGGCATAGCTGACGTCCACTTTGAAATGTTCGATGGGTTCAGGATAAATATCCACAATCTCTGAGGAGATATTTGCTCCGGCAACTTCTTTAATCAACAATGCTGCCCGTTTAAGGGCATAAATCACCCCGTTGGGATCCGTACCCCGCTCAAACCGGAACGAAGCGTCGGTATTCAGGCCATGACGCCGCGCCGTTTTCCGGATGTAAACCGGATCGAAGCAGGCCGATTCAAGAAAAATGCTGGTGGTTGTATCTTTTACGCCCGATTGAATGCCGCCGAAAACACCACCGATACACATGCCAGCTTCGGTGTTACAAATCATCAGGTCATCTTCGTGTAGTTCACGCTCCACTTCGTCGAGGGTGGTGAATTTGGTTCCGGCAGGCAGGGTTTGCACCACTACTTTGTTGCCGGTAATTTCGTCGGCATCGAAGGCGTGCAGCGGCTGGCCGGTTTCAAACAACACGTAATTGGTAATATCCACCACATTGTTGATAGGGTGAAGTCCAATGGTTTTCAGCCGGTTTTGCAGCCACTCGGGCGACTCCTTAATTTCAATTCCGGTTAACGTTACACCGGCATATCGCGGGCAAGCTTCCGGATTTTTTACTTCAACCGGCATTTCCAGGCTGTGGTCATCGGCTTTAAAAGCATCAACTGATGGCTTCGTGTAGCTAATTTCCTGTTCTTGCTTGAGGTAAGCCGCCAAGTCGCGGGCTACACCAATGTGCGATGCGCCGTCAATCCGGTTGGGAGTTAAGTCCACCTCAATGGAATAATCCGATTCAACGTTGAAATATTGATTGGCCGGTGTTCCCACAAGCGCATCGGCTGGCAACACCATGATGCCGTCGTGGCTGGTTCCCAGGCCAATTTCATCTTCGGCGCAAATCATACCCTGCGATTCTTCGCCGCGGATTTTTGCGCGTTTAATGACAAATTCACCTTCGCCGCTGTAAAGCGTTGTTCCTACCGTGGCAACCACCACTTTTTGTCCGGCCGCTACATTAGGCGCACCACAAACAATGGGTAAAAGCTCGCCGGAGCCCACATTAACTGTTGTTTTGCTGAGGTGATCCGAATTGGGATGTTTTTCGCAGGTCACCACTTCGCCAATCACTAAGCCGCGAAGTCCGCCTTTGACGCTTTCAACTTCTTCAATGCCACCAATTTCAAGGCCGGTTTGAGTGAGTATGCCCTCCAACTGCTGTGGGGTCAAATCAGTGTTTATATAATCCTTTAACCACTTGTAGGAAATCTTCATAATTGTATTGCTTTAAGCTGAATTTGAGAATGTCAGTCTTTTAGAGACCTGCAAAAGTAAACATTTTTTTGGGCTGAGGCAAAGCTGCAAATCGGGAA
>NZ_CAXBDD010000035.1:0-33615 GCF_963974515.1 uncultured Sunxiuqinia sp.
CAGCCAAATGGAGGAGTTGGTTTCTGCCTTGCTTGAGTTGCAGCATTTGAATGGAACAATTGATGCGGGAGGAAACAGGCAGTCACCGCCCGATACGGCTTTTTTGCTGGAATACCTTTGTCCGGCCGCTGCCTTGCTCAGGGAAAATGGATCAGAAGATACGGAAAAAATCCGCAAGCAGTTGGATGAATTTCTGTTAATTGCCGGAGAAGCATTGGTGCGAGGAGGCGTGCACACGCCAAACCATCGTTGGGTGGTATCCGCTTCGTTGGCCCGCTTGTACGCACTTTACCCGGATGAACGATACCTTGAGCGGATTGACCAATGGCTTGATGAGGGCGTTTACCTTGATACCGATGGCCAGTTTCCGGAACGGAGTCGCAACTATTCCCGGGTAGAAGCCTTCTCTTTGATTACGATTGCGCACCTGCTGAACCGCCCGGAGCTGCTTGAAATCGTCGAGAAAAATCTGATTTCAACCTACTATTTTCTTGAAGAAAACGGAGAACTAATCACCGTAGATTCGAGGCGGCAGGATCAAAACTTTTTACTTTCGATGAGCCTGTTTTATTTGTGCTACCGATACCTGGCGGTTGTGGAAACGAATGAGATGCTGGCTGCAGTCACTCGAAAAATTGAAGGTTTTGAGGATTTTGAACAGCAGGTTTTGTCGCGCTCGCTGATTCATTTTCTGGATATGCCTGTGCTTTTGCAGAAACTTCCGACACCGGAAAAGCTTCCAGGAAACTATACGAGATATTTTCCGCTGACGCATGTGGCACGAATAAAAAGAGGCCAAATCACCGCTACAATCTTTGGAGGAAACGATCTGCCTGTAACTGTTGCTTCCGGGCGGTCTTCCAACCCAACATTCTTCACTTACCGAAAGGGCGAAGCGGTGCTCGAATATGCGCGCTTGTCCACTTCATTCTTCAATACGGGTTATGTGAGAAGCGAAGGTTTCAGAAAAGAGGCGAATACCTATTATTTGCATGAACGGAAAGAGGCTTATTATTATCAGCCCCTGCCGGCCGATAAACGAAATCCGGAGGGCGATTATCGCTTGAGCAAATCGCTGGATCGGCGTTTTTGGAGTAAAATGGATTTTGAAAACCGCCCGGTCAGCGATGTTCAGACGCTGGAAACGGACATCACAATTCAGGAGAACAATGGTGAATTCGAGATGAAAATCCAGGTTTCCGCAGCCGAAGGTGTCAAGGTTACTCTGGAACTTTGTTTCCGGTCTGGTGGACAGCTATCAAATGTTCGTTCAACCGATCATGACGATGATTTTCTTTTAGCCGATGGTTATGCCACCTACCAGGCGGGAAAGGATACCATCCGGGTTGGACCGGGAGTGGCTGAACACGAGCACATTGATCGGATTGATGGGGAGTTGTACAGCACCCATTTTGGCTCTATCAAAGGTCAGGGAATGCATCTGTTTCTAACGGGTTATACGCCGTTTTCTCACACCATCACGTTTAAATAGATTTTCTTTTATAAATTGATCAACCTTAATTCTCAAAAACGATCGAATTCATGAATTTAAAACGAACTGCATTCAACCTGTTCCCCATTCTTTTTTTATTTTTAATTTCTTGTGAGAATAACGTTTCAGAAACGATTACTCCAATTGCGGATTTGGTTGTGCCGACCGTTGATACGGCCAATTCACGGTGGTTTTTCTTTTCATCTGCTTGCCGTCCATTCGGAATGGTGAACCTTAGTCCGGATACGCAAACCGGCGGTGCGTGGGGGAGCGGCTACCGATACAATACCGATACCATTAAAGGTTTTAGTCATATTCATGCCTGGCAGTTGGCCGGGGTTTCGGTTATGCCGGTTATTGTCGATGAAGAGGGGGAGTCAGAATTGTTCTCAGACTATTATTCTCATTTTAGTCATGAAACAGAAAAAATCACTCCCGGTTATCATCTACTCGAGCTGGATCGATACCAGATCAAAGCTGAACTCACATCTACGAAACGGGTTGGTTTTCATCGCTATGCTTTTCCCAAAGGCGGACAGGCTGCTATTCTCTTCAATCTGAATGGAATGCTTGGCCCAAGCCTCATGAAAGATGGCACATTAACACAAACCAGTGAAACCGTGCTGATAGGCAGCACGGTGAATTCGCCCACCATCCGCCGCCCAAAAGATTGCTCTGTTTTTTTTAATGCAGAATTTAATACACCGATTTCTCACATCGAGCAAGATACTGCCACCGGAAACTATCTGGTTCATTTTGATGAGTTGGAGGACAAAGAACTGCTGTTGAAAGTGGCGATTTCGTACACTTCCATTCAGAATGCCGGAGTGAATATGCAGGAAGAATTGCCAGGCTGGGATTTTGATCAGGTGGTTTCGGATTCGCGTCAGGAGTGGAACAAATGGTTGGGCCGGATTGAAGTTGAGGGCGGAACGCTGGAGCAACAAAAGCGCTTTTACACGGATTTGTGGCACGCGCTTCAAGGTCGCCGAACCATCAGTGACGTGAATGGCGCC
Organism: uncultured Sunxiuqinia sp.; assembly: GCF_963974515.1. Taxonomy (GTDB): domain Bacteria; phylum Bacteroidota; class Bacteroidia; order Bacteroidales; family Prolixibacteraceae; genus Sunxiuqinia. The sequence goes on from NZ_CAXBDD010000035.1 coordinate 2,509, forward strand.
TACCCGGATAACACAGGGACAAATTTCCGTATCGGTCAGTTGCCTTTGGATGCGAATGGCAAACCAAAATTTAACCACTACAATTCCGATGCTTTTTGGGGTGCGCAGTGGACCATCAACACGCTTTGGGGACTCGCTTATCCCGAAATGATGGATGAATTCACCGCTTCGATGATGCAATATTACAAGGATGGTGGCTTGGTTCCGCGCGGGCCGTCGGGTGGAAACTATACTTTTGTGATGACCGGCGCTTCGGCAACCCCATTTATGGTGAGCGCCATCCAAAAAGGGATTGTAAAAGATGATTTGGAAGAAATATATCAGGCATTAAAAAAGAATCACCTGCCGGGTGGAATCATGGAGAAAGCCGGTTATGAGCATAAAACTGCGCTCGGTGGCGGATTGAGCTATTACATCGACAAAGGTTTTGTGCCGCATCCGATCCCGGAAGGCCAGTTTGGCTACCACCAAGATGGAGCCAGCTTGACAATGGAATACGCCTACCAGGACTGGACATTGGCACAACTGGCGCAAAAATTGGGGAAGGAAGAAGACTACACCTATTTTATGAAACGATCACAAAACTATCAGCATGTCTTTGATCCGGAATCTGCCTGGATGCGGCCCAAAGATGTGACTGGGAACTGGAAAGCTGACTTTGACCCGTATGAGCATGAGCACGGATTTAATGAATCAAACGCGGCACAGTCCACCTGGTTTGTGCCACATGATTTACCCGAGCTAGCAGAATTGATGGGCGGTAAGGAGGCTGCAACCCAAAAGCTGACCCAAGCTTTTGAAACAGCTGCAACGATGGGATTTACTGCTGGAACTTCGCACGACCGCGAACTGCACCCGGAATATAGCCGCATCCCCATCAACTATGGAAACCAGCCTTCCATTCAAACGGCGTTTGTTTTTAATTACCTCGACCAGCCCTGGCAAACGCAGTATTGGTCACGCGAAGTGGTGGAATCGGTCTATGAAGGACTAAGCTCGCAACGAGGATTTAATGGCGATGAGGATCAGGGACTGATGGGATCGCTGTCGGTTTTAATGAAAATGGGCTTGTTCTCGATGAAAGGCGGAAGTTCACCGCAACCTGTTTACGAACTGGGAAGTCCGATCTTTGACCAGATCACCATTCATTTGAACCCTGGCTATTATTCAGGAAGAACGTTCACCATCACAACAAAAAACAATTCCTCCGAAAACCGGTACATTCAATCGGCCAGCTTAAACGACGTACCCTTAAATCATTGGAAGATTCCCCATTGGCAAGTGGTTTCAGGAGGAGAGTTGACTTTGGAGATGGGTCGCGCACCCAATAAAAATTGGGGTGTTACATGGAGTGAATAATGACCTCGGGGAGAGATTGCAAAGTGAATCGTTTTTTATGAAGGAGCTGCCAAATTCTCTTATCTTTGTTCTTCACGTAAAAAGGAGAACGCTTTGGACTTAAAAACGAAAGAAGAAATTATCCAACTCTATGAAGGTCATTTTCAAGAAGAAATGACCGTTTTTGAAGTGTTGCCAGCTTCAGGGTCATATCGCGAGTATTGCAGGATTCGGAGCAAGAATCATCAGGCGATTGGCGCCTGGAATCAGGATGTGCGAGAAAATCAGGCTTTCCTCGAATTCTCAGATCATTTTTTTAAGCAAGGGGTAGCGGTTCCCGAGATTTATGCAGCGAATGAGGCGAAGACCTGCTATTTGCAGGAAGATTTGGGAAACCTGACTTTGTTTGATTATTTGAGTCGCACCCGTGAGCTGGAGGGTTTTTCGGAGAAGATTGTGAACGTCTACAAAAAGGTACTTCAGGAATTACCGAGACTGCAAATCACGGCAGGAAAGGGAATCAACTACGATTTTTGTTACCCGCGGGCGGCATTCGACAAGCAGTCGATGATGTGGGATTTGAACTACTTCAAATATTATTTTCTGAAACTGGCCAAGATACCTTTTGATGAGCAGGCGCTGGAAGATGATTTCCAGAACTTCAGCAGTTATTTGCTGGATGCAGAAAGTGATTATTTCATGTTTCGTGATTTTCAGTCGCGCAACATCATGCTTCGCGACAATAAAGTGGCTTTCATCGATTACCAGGGCGGAAGAAAAGGTGCATTGCAGTACGACTTGGCGTCGCTCCTTTACGATGCCAAGGCCGACATTCCACAAACGGTTCGAAACGAGTTGCTGGAGTTTTATCTTGACGCCCTGGAGAAATACCAGGCCATCAATCGCGATGAGTTTAAAGCTTACTTTACCGGCTACGTCTTAATTCGGATTATGCAAGCCATGGGAGCCTATGGTTTTCGAGGCTTCTATGAGAAAAAGGAGCACTTTCTGAAAAGCATTCCCTTTGCTTTGGAAAACTTGAAATATTTATTGGAAAACAATAATATACCGGTTGAGTTGCCCGAGTTGTTTAATGTGCTTGATGCGATCAGTCAATCGATTTACCTTCGAAGAATTGGTTTGCAGGATGATGCACTGACCATTCGGATTACCAGCTTCTCCTATAAGAAGGGTATTCCTGAAGATCCCTCAGGAAATGGCGGAGGCTATGTTTTCGATTGCCGGGCGATTCACAATCCAGGACGGTATGAGGAATACAAGCAACTGACAGGCAAGGACCAGCCGGTGATCGACTTTTTGGAAAGCAATTCCGACATGGGCGATTTTCTGAAAAATGTCTTTGGTTTGGTTGATCAGTCCGTGAAAATGTACTTGTCCCGTGGTTTTTCGCACCTGAGCGTGAATTTTGGATGTACCGGAGGACAACATCGATCGGTGTATGCTGCGGAACAGTTGGCTGCTCATTTAAAGGAGAAATACAAGGCCAATGTATTGCTATCGCATCGGGAACAGGATTTTTAAGCTGATCTTGAGAAATGCCTGGTTATTTCAGCAGTCGGTTGATAAGCTCAATTTTGTATCGGTTAAAAAGTCTGTTCGATTCCTGGGCACTTAAAAATACAAGTAAAAATCCCGCTTGGCTCATTTTCCAATCACGATAGGTTTCGCCGTTTTCGATGTTGGTCACAAAAATGGGCTTGATGTAGTGCTGTGGATTTAAACCTGCACGAAATAAGGTTTGGTTGGCGTATCGGATTGCTTCCGCCAGTTGACTTGAATCGCACAGCCCGGCGTCATACAGATCGGCACAGGAATAGTGTAATTCCTGGTCATGAAATCCTTCGATTAGTCTGCGAATCAGATCCGTTTCTATTTCAGGATATTTGATCAAGCTTTTCATAAACTTGCTGTTTTTCAGTTAAAACTTAGCCTGAGTTTCTCAAATAGTTCTTTTTGTGCAGGAGTCAGCTTTTCAGGAATCTCAACCTGAAGTTGAACCAACAAGTCACCTGATTGATTCGGTTTGCCGTAAACCGGCATCCCTTTTCCTTTTACTCTCAGTGTTTTGTTATTTTTAGTTCCGGCCGGGATTCTGATTTTAATTTTTCCGTCCATCGTTTTCACCTTGGTTTCGCCTCCAAGCACGGCATCAAACAAACTGATCTGGTGTTGTACCTTTAGGTCATTTCCAATTCGTTCAAACGAACGATGCGGTAACAGGCGTATGGTAACCATCAGGTTACCCGGATCGCTTGTGCCCTTTCCTTTTCCACCCTTACCTTTAATTCGCAGCACTTGCCCGTCGCGGGCTCCAGGCCTTATCGTCATACGGATTTTCTCATGCTGAAGCTGGAGAACTTTACTGCTTCCGTGGTAGGCTTCTTCCAAGCTAAGTTGAAGTTCCGCCTGAAGGTCTTGCCCTTTGACCCCAAAGTCTTCGGCTCTTCGCCCTGAACCGCGTGAACTTGCTCTGCTTCCAAAGAATACTTCAAAAAAATCAGAAAAGCCGGATGAGCCAAAGGCCCCGAATACGTCGTTTAAGTCTTCATCGGAATAGAACGATTGCCCTTGTTGCCGGCCGAAACCTGCAAACGGGTTGTTTCCTGAATAAGCTCCGCCCTGGTCAAACCTGTTCCAGTTTTCGCCCAGTTCATCGTATTTTTTTCGTTTTTCGGGTTTGCTCAGCACCTCGTGGGCTTCGTTGATCTCCTTGAACCGGCTTTCGGTTTCTTTATTTCCGGGATTTTTGTCCGGGTGGTATTTCACGGCCAGTTTTCGGTAGGCTTTCTTAATTTCGGCCTGCGAAGCATTTTTATCAACCCCCAATATTTTGTAATAGTCTTTGTATTCCATTTCGGCATTATTGATCTTCCAAAAGACGATTTTGATTGTTTAGCGGAAATTGATCCATGAAAAACCGATTTTTCACTGAGTCCATTTGCCAGAATAGTGAATCCATGCGCTTCATGTTGTTGCGAAACCGTTCCGAAAAAAAGTCTTTCGTATAGAAATCATATTCCAGCAAGGAATCCTGAAAAAAGAAATTATCGAAATACGATTCGCCGGAAAACGGGTATCGCTGGTTGAAGCGATTTTTGAATTCAGAGAAGATGCTGTCGGCTAACAAGGTGTCACCCTCAATGTTCGAATAAAATTGCGTGTATGTTGAATCGTACCGAATCAGGTTGCCATCTTCATCAAATTCCTTATTCACCAGAATATCGGTTTTGGGTGAAATTGAATCCGTGGACAGGTCTTCTTTTTTTTCGCCGTGGCCGGCACAACTGCTTAATAAAATCACAGATAGTATTGTGGACAAGCAAATGCGTTTCATAATCTTTCTTTTTTGATCGTCAGACGATTAAGTTGGCAATTGCAGCTATTCAGCTTTTAATGGGCAGGCCGAAAAACAGGGCCTGCCCTTTGAGTTCCTGGTACAGGGAGTTACATATTATTCGTTGGTAAGCTTGAATTCCCTGTGGTTCCTGAAGTCCTGGTTAATCCTTATTTGATCTCAATTTGTTTGGGTGGTTTTGGCTTAACCTCTTCTTTTTTTGGAATGTTAACCTTGAGAATTCCATTTTCGTACTTGGCCACAATTTTATCACTTTCAACAGTTTGTGGCAAGGTGAATGAGCGGCTAAACGATTGGTAGCTAAACTCCCGACGAGTAAACTGTTGCCCTTCTTTAGTTTCATCGTCCATTTTTTTCTCTGAGGAGATCGTTAGCAAGCTGTTGTTCAGGTCAATCTTAAAATCTTTTTTGTCGAAACCCGGAACAGCCACTTCGACTTCAAAACCATCGTTGTCTTCCTTGATGTTAACAGCAGGCAAAGTCGTGTTCGTTGTCGAATAATTCCGGTTTGACCAGTCAAATAAATTCGTGTCAAAAAAGCGGTCAAATAAATCCGGATACTGGTTTGAAAATCTTGATAGTGCCATCATTTTATCCTCCATACTTTTTAGTTAGACATTTATTTTTCGATTTGAAAAAATCAAAACAAATGCCAGAGGTTACGGAAGGACAAATTTTCAAGTCATAGCTGTCATTTATTCAGATACTTAGCTTTTAGTAGTTTGAAATGCCTGAACAAATGCTGTGTTTTGAAAATGCCATTATGGCAGGCTGAACAGTCAGCTATCGGTAGAATATTTCAGACCTTTTCGTGGCCCTTTTTTAGGCTGATTTGGCTTCGGACGGGCAACCTTCCTGGTACTCCGCAATAATTTTACTGACTTGTTGTGGTGACACCCGGCCATAAACCCGTTGTCCCACGGTAACCACGGGTGCCAGTCCGCAAGCGCCAACACAACGCAGGCTGCTAAGTGAAAATTTCCCGTCGGGCGATGTTTGCCCCACTTCGATGTTCAGTTGTCTCTTGAATTCAGCCAGCACCTGTTCTGCACCGCGCACATAACAAGCCGTTCCCATGCAAATTGAAATGGGATGCTCCCCCTGGGGTAGCATGGTGAAAAATGAATAGAAAGTCACCACGCCATACACTTTGGCTACCGACATTTTTAGCTCTTTGGCAATCACTTCCTGGACTTCGGCTGGCAAGTAACCCAATTTGCTTTGAACCTGGTGCAGTACATTAATCAGTTCTCCTTCCTGGTTTCCAAACTGGGCACAGACTTCTTTAATCTGATTGATGGTTTTTTCTGCAAGTTTTATTTTTGGCATTTCAATATACTTTAGTCATTTAATGGTCATTCAATCGTCATTGATCGCTGGAAGCCGGAGGCTTGACTCTGAATACAGCGGCTGATCAGTACGACTTTTTCTTAGCTTCTGTCAAAATACTCCGTGTGCAACAAATGATGTGCTTTTTCGCTCAGCGGTTCCCCCAAGAATTCCTCGTACAGTTTTTTGATGTATGGATTTTCGTGCGATTTTCGGATGGTTTTGCTTTGATCTTCGGAATAGATCGCTTTTTGCCGCTTCCGTAAAATCTCTACGTCCCCGTGATGGTATGGTTGGCCACCACCTCCGATACATCCGCCGGGACATGACATGATCTCTATGGCGTGAAATTCGCTGGTTCCAGCTTTAATTTCTTCGAGCAATTTGCGTGCGTTACCCAAACCATGTGCAATGCCAATATTGATTGGCAATCCATCAAAGTCAATGGTGGCTTTGCGCAATCCTTCCATTCCGCGCAATTCTTCAAAGTCGAGCCTTTCCAGCTTTTTTCCGGTTTGCAGTTCATAGGCGGTTCGCACTGCTGCTTCGATTACTCCACCAGTCGTTCCGAAAATAACACTGGCACCGGTGGATTCGCCCATAGGTTGATCAAATTCTTCGTTGGGCAGCGACTTGAAATCGATATTTGCCAGCTTGATAATCTGCGCTAACTCGCGGGTTGTTAACGCGTGGTCTACGTCAGGGTTGCCATCAACGGCAAATTCATCGCGACTGCTTTCGTATTTTTTGGCCACGCAGGGCATGATGGAAACAACCACCAGATCTTCGCGTTTCACTTTCATTTTTTCGGCGAAATAAGTCTTGGCAATGGCGCCAAACATTTGCTGTGGCGAGCGGGCAGTGGAGGGAATATCTTTCAATCCTGGGAAATGGTGTTCAAAAAACTTTACCCAAGCCGGGCAGCACGAAGTCAGAATTGGCAGTTTTACTTCCTGGTCGCCGGCCAAATATTTGTTGAGGCGCCCAAGCAATTCGGAGCCTTCCTCCATGATGGTCAAATCGGCTGCAAAATCGGTGTCAAACACATAGTCGAAACCCAGACGGCGCAAGGAGGCAGCCATTTTGCCGGTGACCAGTGTTCCGGCAGGCAGGCCAAATTCTTCGCCTAAGGCTGCCCGAACAGCGGGCGCTGTTTGCACAATGACCGTTTTTGAAGGGTCGGAAAGTGCCCGAATGACCGCTCCGGTTTGATCGACTTCGGTTAAAGCTCCGGTGGGGCAAACGGCCACACATTGTCCGCAGTAGGTGCAGGAAGAGTGGTCCAGGTTCATTTCGAAAGCGGGAGAGACGACCGCGTGAAATCCACGGTTGATCATGGAAAGCACGCCAACCGTTTGCACCTCGTTACACATCATTTCGCAGCGGCGGCACAAGATGCATTTGTCCATTTCGCGGATGATAGCAGGGCTTGTATCCTCGCGGTAGTGGGATTGTTCGCCCTGGTAATGAATTTCGCGAATCCCCAGATGATGAGCCATGTCCTGCAGATCGCAGTTTCCCGATTTAGCGCAAACCAGGCAGTCGGCGGGGTGGTCCGAAAGGATCAACTCCACCACCGTTCGGCGGGCATTGACCGCCCGGATGGAGTGCGAACGAACTTCCATGCCTTCGGCTACTTCGGTGCAACAAGCCGGAGCCAGGTTTCTACGCCCGGTAACTTCAACCACACACACCCGGCAGCCTCCGGGCTTATTTTCGATGTTCATATCGTGCAGATGCATGTGGCAAAGCGTGGGGATATCAACGCCAATGCTCGATGCGGCTTCTAAAATGGTTGTCCCTTTCTTGACGACCAGGGGTTTTTTATCGATGGTCAAATTAATCATTTCCATAATTGTTTGTTTAAACGTTAGGCACTTTCATCACCTTAGGCAATTTTGATTGCATTGAACTTGCATTTTTCGAAGCAGGCCCCACACTTGATGCAAAGTGTTTGGTCAATGTAATGTGGACTGCGTTTTTCGCCAGAAATGGCTCCAACCGGACAAATCCGGAAACATAGCGTACAGCCGGTACAGCGTTCATCATCGATGACATATTGCATCAATGCTTTACACTGACCCGCCGGACATTTGCTTTCGTTCACGTGTGCTTCGTATTCATCCATAAAATTGTCGAGGGTTGAAAGCACCGGATTAGGCGAGGTTTGTCCCAGCCCGCAAAGCGAGGTGTCCTTAATTACATGGCTTAGCATGCGTAGTTTTGTCAAGTCTTCGGGTGTGCCGTTTCCGCTGGTAATTTTCTCCAGTATCTCATGCAGACGTTTGTTGCCAATCCTGCAGGGGGTGCATTTGCCGCACGATTCTTCGAGCGTAAATTCAAGGTAGAATTTGGCAATGGAAACCATGCAGTCGTCCTCGTCCATCACGATCATTCCGCCCGACCCCATCATGGAGCCGGCAGCCAGCAGGTTGTCGTAGTCGATGGGAGTATCCAGAAAATCGTTCGTCAGACAACCGCCCGATGGACCACCGGTTTGAACGGACTTGAATTTCCGACCGTTTTTGATGCCGCCTCCAATGTCGTAAATCACTTCACGCAGCGTGGTACCCATTGGCACTTCAATCAAACCCACATTGTTGATTTTTCCGGCCAGGGCAAACACCTTGGTGCCCTTCGATTTTTCGGTGCCAATGCTGCTAAACCATTTCGCGCCTTTGTTGATGATAGGTGGAATGTTGGCAAAGGTTTCCACATTGTTCACGTTGGTGGGCTTTCCCAGGTAGCCTTCCTGCGAGGGGAATGGTGGTTTGAAAGTAGGTTCGCCGCGTTTGCCTTCCATGGAATGAATAAGAGCCGTTTCTTCGCCACAAACGAAAGCGCCCGCGCCATAGCGTATTTCGATATCGAAATTGAAGCTGGTGCCCAGAATATTTTTGCCCAGCAAGCCATATTCGCGGGCTTGGTTGAGCGCCGTTTTCAGCCGCTGAATGGCCAGTGGATACTCGGCCCGAATGTACACCAAGCCTTTGTCGGCCCCAATGCAATAGCCACAAATGGCCATTGCTTCAATCACTGTGTGCGGGTCGCCTTCCAAAATAGACCGATCCATGAAGGCGCCGGGGTCGCCCTCATCGGCGTTGCAGACCACGTATTTCTGTTCATTTTTCTCTTTCCGGGTGATATCCCATTTCAATCCCGTTGGGAAGCCACCGCCGCCACGTCCGCGCAAACCCGAGTCCATGATTATTCTAATGGTTTCTTCGGGCGACAATTCGTCCAGACATTTGCCTAAGGCCGAATAACCTTCGTTGCCAATGTATTCCTCAATATTCTCTGGATTGATGAATCCACAATTTCGCAAAGCAATGCGGACCTGCTTTTTGTAGAAGTCCATGTTTTTGCTTTCCGATATTTGGCTCTTTGTGTTTGGATCGGTGTATAGCAAACGTTCCACAATGCGCCCTTTTATCAGGTGCTCTTCAATGATTTCGCTGGTATCGTCGGGGGTTACGGAAACGTAAAAGGTATTGTCGGGTTGAATTTTCACAATGGGCCCTTGTTCGCAAAACCCGAAGCATCCGGTGTGTATGACCTGGATGTCATTTTCGAGTCCGCGTTCTTCCAATTGGTTTTGAAAGTTGTTCTTAATCAGTTCGCTTTGGGCGGCCTTGCAGCCGGTGCCACCGCAAACCAGCAGGTGCATTTTATAGTCAGCCATTCGTTGTGTGGTTTTTATTCGTCAATGGTTTTGTAACTCACCGGGATGATGCCATCCACCAGCTCGTTTAACTTGATGTGCTTGTCGATAATCTCTTGTGCTTTCGCCTTATCCACCCAGCCATAAATGACGGGTTGCTTGCCTGGTATGGTCAGCTCAATGGTAGGTTCGGCATAGCAAAAGCCCATGCATCCGGTTTGGGTAATCAGCGCATCAATACCTTGATGGTCGAGTTCTTCGATAAAAAAGTTCATCGTGTCCTTGGCACCCGAAGCGATTCCGCAAGTGGCCATCGAAACCTTAATTTGAATCAGGTTGTCGGGATTGTCGCCTTTTTCCCGGAGTTTAATTTTGGATTGCACTTCCTCCTTGAGTTTTTTGAGGTCGGCCAGTGATTTGATTTTATTCATTTTATATGGGTGTTATCTGGTTTTAATTCTGAAAGCTAAGCCATATGCTTGTCAAATGTCCGATGATTCAAGCAATTAAAGTCTAATTTTTGTCATTATTCGCTTATTTGAATTTGTTCTAAATTTTCACGAATCATTTCATTCAGAAATTTTCGTATTTCCGGTGTTGAAAGCGGCACTCCGTCCAGCTCTTTTTTCACTTCGCGGGTGTCGAATTCAAATTGTCCTTTCGGAGTTTCGTGTACATAGCGGATTTCGGTTTGCTTTTCATTGGCCGCTAAAATCAGCAAGGTTCCGGCCATGTCGCCCAAAACCGGCCGATCAATGTGATGAAAGCCGAAGTTCACCTGGAGTTGGGTCCCCTTATTTTCTTCGGAATGAATTTGAAAACTCCCTTTGGTGAGCTCGGCATTGTGTTTTAGCAGCGGTAATCCAAGACCAACTTTTCGTTTGGTTCGGGAAGTAAAAAAAGGATTGGCTGCCTGCTCCACTTGTTGCGGGCTCATACCTTTTCCGTTGTCCTTAATATCCATGGAAAGCAAGTCGCTATCTGGTTTTTCTGTAATCGTAATTTCGATCAAGCCCGCATTGGCGCGGATGGAATTTTGGGCGATGTCGAGAATGTGGAGGGATAGTTCGTTCATGATTCAATTTTTACAAAGCGGCCGTTTTTTTGATTCAGGGCCCACCGAATTTCCTGAAAAGTAGGTTCATATAAGTAAAATGAAGTAGCAGCTGAACCAATATCTTCGACGTAATGCGCGTCTGAAGCCGTAATCAGGCTGACGTCGGCATGAATGTCGTAGCGGCTTCGAATTTCCTGTTCGTTGGCGAATTTCGATAGCTGCATTCCGTCTACTCTCAGGTTGGTGGGCAGGTAACCCAGCTGGCTGTACAGGCTGTTGATGGGCCGGTCGATATGTGCCGGAATAAACAGTCCATTCAGTTGATGGGTGTACTGTTCTATCATTTCAATATCGATTTGGAGCGGGCTTCCCAGGTAGTTGGGCAGATGACGGGTGATTTGGTTTTTGTTGTTTACCAACACCTGGTGGCCGTGGTACTCGGGGCGGTTTGGAATTTCAGGCAAATACTGGTCTAAAAATTGCTGAAACTTACGGCTGGTATAATCATCTTCAAACAGGCAGATAGCATGTATTTCTTCTCGGCTGTTTACCTCGCAGCCATTCACCACCAAAAGACCTGTGCCTTCGGCTTGTTTCCTCACGATCGCACATTGTGCGGTAGAATTGTGGTCGGTTACTGCCAGAATATCGATGCCGCGCTCCAAAGCCAGCCCGACAATCCGGTCGGGACTCATATCCAGGTCGGCGCAGGGCGACAACACGGTATGAACATGGAGATCGGCACGAAATTTTTTCATTGGCTATCCTTCAGCAATGCATACAGTTTTCCACTCAACTCAAAGGTTGAATCGGAGGTCGACAACAGGGGAATCTGCTCCTCGTTGCTGTGTTGGATCGTACTTTTGTGCGGCTGCAATCCTTTAACAAGGATCACGGCTGCCAGGTCTTTCAGCGAAGCAATGGCCATCACATTTTGATGGACCTGCAGGGTAATCCAGACTTGGTTTTCGCGGGCATTTCCCATCACATCGCTCAGCAAGTCGGACACATACGCTCCGCTGATTTCTCGGTCAAGACCTTTCTGACCCGAAATCACTTGCAAATTCAGTTTTTCAATTAATTCAGAAACCTTCATTTCGTTTTCCTCTTTTATTACAGTCAGCTTGAAATCGTTGTTCTCCCCATTTTTTTTCTACGTTCCGGAAGGCTTTCGACGTGCTAATTTTTCCTTCTTTTTCCCACATTTGTTGCAGGAAAACGCAGTCCGACATCTTGGCGGTTCCGCTCACCATATCTTCAGCTAGAGCCTGGCAGTTTGGAGCTCCGCAGGCACCGCAATCTATTCCGGGCAAAAAGCAAATGATGCGTTGTGCGCGGTTCATCTTTTCGAGTGCCCGCTCGCGATCCGGATCCAGGCTGAAAGCTGGTTTAGGGACAATCTGGTCGGATATCAATTTTTGTTTCAGTTCTTTTGATGCTTTAATGGCTGGCGTATTTTGCAATTTCCAGGCCGGGGCATAACGTCGGGCACGGCGTTCGAGCCGTTCCACCGTTAGAAAGCGGTTCCCGGTCATCATGATGCCTCCGGCACAGCTTTGGTCGCAGGCTCTTAGCTCCAGGAAGTCAATGTCAGGCACTTCCTCGTTTTCCAGTCGCTCCAAAAAACGGATGACATTGTGAATACCATCAATAGCCATGCTGCGTTCGCCAAAATGCTTGGCTTCGCCCCGGGTCAGGCTCCACAAAATTCCGTCGCGCGTCAAGTTTTGCCTTTGGCTGCTGGTGTCGGGCACTTCATTGGTGTCAATGGCTTTCATCACCCGGTTGTACAAGGCGTTCATGTTGATGATTCCATCCACAATCGATTCTTTTTCGCCTACCGGGCTTTTCACCGAACTGATTTTCGCATTGCAGGGCGTCACATAAAAAAGTCCAATTTCCTCTTCTTTGGCTCCCTGTTTTTTTAATTCTTTGATGGCAAAGTGAGCCCCCAAATCGTGCGGTGCTTTGCGGCGGATCATGTTTTCGGTCAGCGAGGGGTACCGAATTTGGATGAGCCTGACAATGGCCGGGCAAAAAGTTGAGATGTGTGGACGGTTTCCGGGCGATTTTCGACAATATTCCTTGATGGAACTTTTTAGAATTCCAATGGGCTGTTCCACTTCAAAAACATGGGTGAAGCCAATTTTCAGCAGGGCAGCATAAATCTGGTCTTCACTGTATTTCTCCGGAAATTGGCCGATCATCACAGCCGGAAATAAAACCACCCGGTATTTGAACGTTTGAATTTTTTTTAAGTCATCCTGCTCCACATAAATTGCTTTCACAGGGCACGCCCGCATGCAGTGGCCACAGTCCACGCATCGGTCTTCGCGGATTTCGGCCAAACCACCAACCACCCGAATGGCTTCGGTTGGACAAACTTTCATGCAGTGCGTACAGCCGATGCATTTTTGCTCGTCAATGGTTAATGCGTGATATCTTTTGGATGGTGACATTAAAAATAATTGACCATTTTAACTGTTGTTCCTTCGCCAACGGTTGATTCAATCGTCAGCTCATCGGTATTTTTTTTCATATTGGCCAGCCCCATTCCGGCTCCAAATCCCATTTCTCTCACCGCCTTACTTGCAGTAGAATATCCTTCTTGCATGGCCAGCTCAATATCCGCAATTCCCGGTCCTTTATCCATGATTTCTGTCGTAATTTTGTGCGGTTCCATTTGTACTAGAATCCGTCCTTCGTAGGCGTGGGCCACCACATTCACTTCGCCTTCGTACAGGGCAATTACGATGCTTTTAATGCAACGGGCGTCAATCCCAAGCTGTTTCAGCATTTTTTTTACCTCGCTGGAAGCATGCCCCGCCCGCGAAAAATTACCACCTTTTATGTTAAATTCCAGTTTCATCGCTTGTTAATAAACCGGTTTTAAGCCTGCCTGGTACAAAATTCCACTCGCCTTAAACAAGGTGAATGGCGATTCGAGCAGGCACAGGTTGTTTTCCCTGGCAAGCGCAATCATCTCATCGGTCACTTTTTTGTGGCGAACAAACACAATGAAGCGAATATCAGCCATTTCCGCAGTCCGGATGGTCTGCAAGTTGCACATACCGGTAATTAGCAGCAGGTGATCGGTGTCGAGCGTAAGTACATCACTCATTAAATCAGAACTATAGCCACGCTCAATGTTGGTCGAGGCATGTTCTGCCCCACAAATTATTTTGGCTGATAACAGTTGGCAAATTTCACTTACTTGCATGATGTTGAAAAGGTTTTTGCAAATATCAACGAAAACCTTGAATTGAAAGAAAATTTCGATGGGAATATGCACCGGGAGATAATATTTAGATTGAATTGAAATAAGGGGCGAAATTTGTAATTTTGCGGGAAGATAGAAGAAGTCCCAGTTTACAGTTTCAGAAATGATCGATGACTAATTACTAGCAACCAATCACCATGATCTACGACGACCAACCCTTTCACTCGGATATGATTGAAAATCCGAATCTTCACCAGAAGATTATCGATGCCTTGCCCATTCCAATCTTTTACCGCGATATCAACGGCATTTACATTGCAACCAACAAGGCACATGAAAATTTTATCGGCTTGAAGAAGGAAGAAATCATCGGGAAAACGGTGTTCGATGTCCAACCACAGGATATTGCCGAGATGTATGCCCGCCGCGACCAGGAATTATTTGAAAGCCCCGGGGACCAATCGTACGAAACCAAGTTCCGCTTGTCCGACGGTTCTATTCACGATGTGATCTTCAACAAGGCGGTGATCCGCAATGATGAGTCGGAGATTATTGGGATTGTGGGTTCCATAATCGACATTACGGACCGGAAGAAAGCCGAACGCCGATTGGAAAAGGCAAAGGAAGCATCTGTGATTGCTTCGGCCATGGTGCATAAAATCAGGGCCGGCATCGTCATTGTCGACAGCGAATTTAAGGTGATTGACTCAAACGAAGGTTTCGCCAGGCTGTTCGGGCAGGAATTGGAAGAATTGTACGAAACCATTCCTGGTTTGCAGGGAGCCGATTTGCAGGAACTGATTCCGGAAGTGGTGTTTAAAATGTTCGCTTCGCTGATGGCTTCGGGCGAAAACATGCTGGAGCGCGACCTGAAAATTCAAAATAAGCTGCTGCATATCTCCGTCATTACGATTTATAAGAACCGTGTGGTCGGAGCGCTGATTCGCGATATGTCAGCTCCATCATTGGTACGCGAAGAAATTATCAGCCGCACCCAGCGCGTAAACAAGAAAAACCTGGAGACGGTGCAGAAAATTGCATTTCTTTTGGGTGAGAATGCCTCGCAAACCGAGGAGCTGCTCAACTCGATTATACAGTCGTATAAATATGAGGAGGACAACAACTGATGGCCGATTACCACTTCGATGTCGATATTCAACAAAAGATGCACCATGGCGAGGTGGTATGCGGCGATGTTTTTTATACCCGCCGGATCAAGGAAGAAGGGCGGGTGATCCTGGTTTTGTCCGATGGAATTGGGCATGGCGTAAAAGCCAATGTGCTGGCCACCTTAACGGCTTCTATGGCATTGAATTACGCCTCGCTGCACACGCAGCCTGATGTGGCAGCCAATGTATTTATGCGTGCCTTACCCCGAAGCAGCGACGGCAAAGAAAGCTACGCAACGTTCACCATTATTGAGATTGAAGTAGGTGGAATGGTTCGGATCGTGAATTACGATAATCCGCCAACGCTTATTTTTCGCAACGGCGAGCTGTTTGCTCCGCGCGAAATTGAAGTGAATATTCGTGGCGCAGAGAATGTGGGCAAGATTCTTCGCATACGCGAGTTTAAACCCGTCAAAGGCGATCGGATTCTGTTTATGACCGACGGAGTGGTACAAAGCGGACTGGGTGGAAAACGCTACCCGATGGGCTGGGGACTTGAGCAGGTCAAGCAGTTTGCGCAAAGCCAAATTTTTCGTGAAATGGAGATTTCAGCCACCCGGCTGGCCCGGAAAATTATGAATCAGGCGGCGATGAACGATGCTTTCGAAATGAAGGATGACACCAGTTGCGGGGTTGTTCATTTCCGGCAGCCGCGCGAGTTCATGCTGATTACCGGCCCACCTTTCTATAAAATTAAGGATACCGACTTTGTGAAGCGGGTCACGGAATTTCCGGGGAAGAAAATAATTTGTGGTGGAACAACAGCCGAGATCATAGCCCGCGAGCTCGATCTCGAAGTGAATATCCAGCATCGCTATGGTTATGCCGAAGCGGCCATTCCGCCAGCCGCGGAAATGCAGGGCTTTGAAATGGTGACGGAGGGCGTTTTGACGATGGGAAAGGTGGAGGAAATTCTGGAAACCTACACAGGCGAAACCCGTTTGGGCAGTAGTCCGCCCGAAGAAGTGGTAAAATTATTGCTGGAGCATGACATCATCCACATCATCGTTGGTACGCGCATAAACTGGGCGCATCAGGACCCCGACCAACCCATGGAATTGGAAATACGCAAGTTTGTGGTGAAAAGGATTGTTCGCCTGCTTGAGGAGCGTTTCCTGAAAAATGTATCGGTGGAGTTGGTCTAAAAGCCGGTTTTGAAAGCACAAACCTGTTTATCAAACTACGGTCCCGCACGTGCGGGATCAAAGGTGTGCTGAAAACAGACTATGAAACACGGGTTAAAATTCCGATGAATCTGGACTGTGAGAAGTCAGCCGAAGCCATCGTACCATAATACGACTGTTTTAGAATTGGCAGAACCTTAAAAAGTGAATTATAAAAGAATCTCACCCGATGAAGGAACGAAAGCAGAAAAATCCGTTTCAAGGAACCAGCCCGAATGAGAGTAGGACAGAATACGAAGGCTATGTGGGCGGGCAAACTTACATTGGGATAGCTGAAAATAATCTTACTGACACCTACCCATTTAAGGAGGACTATCATAACCGCCGTATAAAAAGACTATATCTGTTTGGATTCTGGAGAAAGAAATAATCAGAGCAGCTTCGCAGAAACGTGGCTTGAAAATTAGTTTTTTATTGGAGTACATGAGAGGTCGGAAAAGGAAGTAGGAGGAAGGCTACTTTGTTTTCCTCCTACTCGATTCTGTTTATATAACATGTTTAGTCATCATACTTATTCTCATGAAAACTTTATATATTGTCGTGCTAAATTGACCGATACTCAAAATGGGGTTGTTTTTCAACCTGTTGAAACCTAAACTGATAAACTCACGTTCGATGCCAGATTTAGATCATTTTCTTTTTGATCAAATAAGGGAACACGATGATCAAAAGACGTTTGAGCATGTTTTCCATACTTATTACGCGCCGTTGTGTGTATTCGCGAATGGAATAACAGGTAGTCGGGAAGATGCAAAAGACCTTGTCAATGACTGCTTTTTGGAGCTTTGGAACAAACGAAAGTCGATTGTGGTTAAAACGTCTCTAAAGTCATACTTGTATATTTCGGTTCGTAATATGGCTCTTAACCACCTCAAGAAAAGTCGCAGGCAGGTGGAATTCGAGTCGGCTATGATTTATCCGTTTTACAAAGAAGAAGAGATCACATCTCAAATTGAGCGGCTTTTGAGACTGGACGATTTAGAGTTACGCCTGAAAAATTCAATCGATTCGTTACCGCAGCAGTGCCGCTATATTTTTTATTTGAATCGCTACGAACAGATGTCCTACAAAGAAATCGCCCAAAAGCTGGATTTATCTGTTGGAACAGTGAAGACTCAAATAGCTCGTGCCCTAAAAAAAATACGCGTTGATTTCGAGGGTGTTAAGCAGTCCGGTCAAATTTTTTTACTCAATCTTGTACGCCATTTTTGAGATTTATTGTCTTAGTAGCAAAGGAAGTTAATACTTGTCCGCTATTATGAAGATGAATTCAGATATCGACCTGCTTATTCTCGATTACATTGAGGGGACCCTCAGCAAGGAACAAGAAACAGAACTATGTGAATGGGTCGAAGCCTCGGAACAGAATACAGAGTATTTTAGTCAGTCGATAGCTTATTTGGAACTGACCTATACAGCAAGCAAATCAGAAAAATACAATTCCTATAAAAATTGGGGCAGGATTGAGTCCAAGATTAACAAGCGCTCAAAGCTGCTCCGAATAGGACGCGAGTTTGCCAAAATAGCGGCTGTTTTTGTTTTTGCTTTTGTTTTGGGCTACTTCTACGTCCAATTTACCAACTCCCGGCAACAGAATCTGCTAGCCAACGATTTTATTACAACCGAAGTGCCATACGGAAGTCGATCTGTGGTGACACTCCCTGATGGGTCACGTGTATGGATCAATGCCGGAAGTTCGATCAAGTATCCTGTTGACTTTGATGAGACACAACGGATTGTTCAACTGGATGGAGAAGCCTACTTTGATGTTATAACAAATAAAAGCAGGCCCTTTTATGTTGAGACTTGGGGACTGAAACTGAAGGCAACCGGAACCCAGTTTAATGTTCGCGCATACAATGATGAAGAATTTATTGAAGCGATTTTGGTTGAAGGAGAAGTTGCAGTCAATCGGGCTGTTATGCCACACAAAACGGATTTGATCCTAAAACCGAATCAAAAGCTGACGGTTTACAGAGATCATAAAACAGATGTAGGCTGCGAAACCAAGCCAGAGGATGTTGCAAGCGAGGGGACAGGAGAGCGAATATCAACTTCAATGAAAGTTGCCAAGGTCGAATTGACCTCGGATGTCAGAACCGATATCTATACGTCATGGAAAGACAAGGAATGGGTTATTTACAAGGAGAAGTTTGGCTCTTTGGCGCATAAGCTTGAAAAGAGATACGATGTAAAAATAAAGATACAGGACGAGGCTGTTTTCGCACTGGCATACAGCGGTACGTTGAAGGATGAAAACTTAAAAGAGGTATTGGATGTGTTAAGCATCACTTCGCCAATTAAATATGTGTTTGATGATAAAAATGTTACTATATGGTATAATCCCGAATTTTAAATAGAGACTATGTCTTAAAAAAGAGTAACAGGATGGTACCAGCATCCTGTTACATCACTAAACAAAAGCATACGTAAGTATGTATTGTCTAACTAATTATTTGTAAAACTATGAAAAAAAATCTGTTCTGTGAATCCCTATGGGATCATTTGAAAAAACTTTTTTTACTTATGAAACTAACCGCCATTCTGATTTTACTGGCACTGCTTCAAGTGAATGCAGGGGTTTTCTCGCAAAACACCAAGTTGAACCTCGAAGTAAAAAACCAGACTCTTCGGACTGCTCTGAACAACATTGAGCAAATGAGCAACTATCGCTTTTTCTATTCAGAAGATGTATTGTCACTGGATGAGCTAGTCGATATTAATGTTCGAAATAAGGAAATTGCTGAAATTTTAAATGAACTGTTCTCGGGTATGGATGTGACCTACAGTGTGAAAAACAATAATCTGATTGTTTTGAAACCGCTGAAGTCTGGCCAACAGCCTGGCACGGTTTCCGGAATAATAACCGGGATCGATGGAGCTCCAATTCCTGGAGTAACAATTGTTGTTAAAGGAACAACTGCTGGAACAATTACCGATTTGGATGGAAAATATTCGTTAAATGTTCCGGAGGGAGCTTCAATTGTGGTATCGTACATTGGGATGTTAAGCCAGGAAATTGAAGTAGGCAATCAAAACACGATCAATATTGTTATGCAAGCCGATGTCATTGGCGTTGATGAGGTTGTTGTGGTTGGTTATGGTACACAACAGAAAAGATCGGTGACAGGTGCCATTTCTACGGTTAATGCCGAAGAATTGTGAGCTATTCCTACCGCTAATGCGGCTTCTCGTTTACAAGGCCGAGTATCAGGCGTTACCATTGTCAATGATAACTCTCCTGGTGGTGATGCTACCGTTCGTGTGCGTGGTTTTGGAACCATTAACAACAACTCGCCATTGTATATCGTCGATGGTATTCCTACCGAAGGAGGGTTAAGCCGTATGAATCCCAATGATATTGAATCGATGACTGTTTTGAAAGATGCGTCTTCATCTGCTATTTATGGGGCGCGTGCTGCAAACGGTGTAATCATTATCACAACCAATAGGGGTAAAAAGGGAGCTGCCAAAGTTACTTTTGATGCACGTTACGGTGTCCAGCGAGCTACAAACAAGCTGGATCTGCTGAATACCCGCGAATACGGAGAATTAGTCTGGCTGGAAACCCAGAATGATATTTACCTGTCAAAAAATACAATAACAAAGGCGCCCTGGCATTCAAACTATATTTTTGATACCAACGGAAATGTAACCATTCCTGACTACATCTTACCAACCGCAGCAATGGAAGGCGATCCTGGTACCGATCCTTCCTTATATGACTACCGCGATGATAATGGTTCAGGATTTTATCTGATTACACCTGCCAATAAGGAAGGGACGGTATGGTATGATGAAATTCTGGAACCTGCTCCGATTCAGGAATATAATATTGCTATTTCAGGTGGTTCGGAGAATAGCAATTATGCATTTAGTATGGGCTATCTCAGCCAGGATGGTATTGTCATCCACTCAGGTTTCGAGCGATATGCCATGCGTGCCAACGCTGATGCCAGATTAACAGACTGGTTGGAAGTTGGTCAGACTTTAAGCGTTGCCTATACAAAAAGAAAAGGAGGCGTAGGAGATAATAACGATGAAGGTAACGTTGTTTCACAGGCTTACCGGATGCAACCTATTGTACCTGTTTACGACATTATGGGCAACTTTGCCGGAACAAAAGGTGACAACTTGGGTAACGGCGCAAACCCAGTTGCCAATGCAACCCGTAATAAAGACAACTGGGGGACGGATACACGAATTATGGCTTCCGGGTATTTGCAATTGAATTTAACGAAGGAGCTTTCCTTTAAAACCTTAATGGGCGGTGATTTGAACAATGGCCGCTGGAAAACTTTTACCAAACGAAATCCTGAATTCTTTGAAGCAATCCAAACCAATGGATTAGGTGAAGGTCATGGTTACACTCTTCAATGGAACTGGCAAAACACCCTAAATTACAACACTGTGATTAATGGCGACCATACCATTAGTGCGATTGCGGGAACGGAGTCAATTGATAATTTGTATGAAGAGTTTACGGCCAATCGAAACGCGTTCTTTAGCGAGGATATTGATTACCGCTATTTGAATGTTGGTACTTCAAGTATTGCCAACTCGGGCTGGGCAACCCAGTACCGTAGTTTCTCCTACTTTGGCAGGATAAACTACGATTTTCAGCACAAATACCTGCTAGAAGCAGTTGTTCGCCGCGATGCATCGTCCCGCTTTCATGAAGACTACCGTTGGGGTACTTTCCCTGCCGCTTCGTTGGGATGGAGAATCTCGGAAGAAAGTTTCATGGACAATGCTACTTGGCTTGACGACATGAAAGTACGTGTTGGTTGGGGACAAAATGGTAACGATCGGGTAGACAATTATAACTATTGGGGAACTTACACTACAGGGCTCGGACAATCTTATTACCCCATAACAGGTGACGATACCAGCTTGGCCTCAGGTTTTTATCCGAATAAATTAGGAAACGAAGCTGCCAAGTGGGAAACCACCACCACCTTAAACTTAGGTATTGACATGACCATGTTTGACAACCGTTTTGAAGTAAATCTTGACTTGTATGACCGGGTAACTTCCGACATGCTTTATCAGGTGCAGCTCCCTCACGTTTATGGAAATGCTTCTCGTCCTTCAGTCAACATTGGCGAAATGCAAAACCGCGGAATTGACCTGATGCTCACCTACCACGGCGAAGTTTCCCGAGACTTGTCGTATACTGTGCGGGCCAATGCATCACATTATAAAAATGAGGTGTTGAAGTTGAATGACAATGAAGACGAAGTGCTTTGGGGTGAAACTGAACGTGGTAATATTTATACCATCTCAAAAGCCGGCGAAGCCATTTCATCGTTTTATGGCTACGAAGTGGAAGGAATTTTCAATTCTTGGGCCGAAGCAGATGCTCACCCAGCTTTTGGAACTTATAATGCTCCAGGTCGGTTTAAATATAAAAATACGAATGATGATGATGAAATTACCCCAGATGATCGGGTTGTGATTGGTAGCCCACACCCTGATTTGACCTATGGTTTGAATATGGATATCCAATACAAGGATTTCGATTTAACCATGTTTTTCCAGGGATCCTATGGTAACGACCTGATTAACTATGTGAGTAGGTGGACTGACTACTACCAGTTTGTTGGTAACCGGAGTCCCGAACGCTTGTATAATTCATGGACACCCGAGCGTTATGCCAACGGGGATAAAATCGTTCTTCCTATTGCTGAAACAAACGATACGAACAGCCAACTGCCTAACAGCAGCTTTATTGAAGACGGGTCTTACTTCCGAATGAAAGATCTACAAATTGGTTATAACCTGCCCAAAAGCATGATTTCAAAATGGAATGTGACTAACGTACGTGTTTACGTTCAGGCAACCAACTTATTCACTATAACAAGTTACAGCGGTTTAGATCCTGAAATCCGTTCGACTAATGACAGACATAACGGTTTGGATCAAGGTATTTATCCAACATCGCAAACATTCATGTTTGGTGTAAACCTGGGACTATAACTTATTAATCAAATTAAAAGCAATACAGAATGAAAAAAATATTTTTAATCAGTTTTGTGATGGTAGTTGGTTTCATGTTATCATGTTCTGATGATTTTTTGGAACTGAAACCAAAAGCGTCGAACTCAATAGCTACATTCTATTCGGAAAACGGAGTGAATGCCATGCTAACCGGAGCCTACTCGATTTTAGACGGACACTATGATAATGGATGGGCTTTCAATCAATGGGGCGGCTCAGTATCAAACTGGGTGTGGGGTGCCGTAGCTTCGGATGATGCCTATAAGGGATCAGAATCATCCGATCAGCAGACCATTAACGACATTGAGCAGTTTAATGTTACGTCTTCGAATGAATATTTGGATTCAAAGTGGCGATTCATGTACGAAGGCGTTTCGCGTTGTAATGCAATTTTGAAAGTGCTTTCAGAAGTAACCGATGAGCAGGTACCGGCCGATAAAAAGGTTTGGTTTGAGGCTCAAACAAGAGTTTTAAGGGCTCATTTTTATTTTGAACTGACCCGTGTATTTGGCAAAGTTCCATATATTGATGAAACCACGGAAGCTCCTGAAACGGTGCCGAATGATCATCTGCTCTTTAGCGAAATTGAGGCAGATCTCACTGCTGCCATACCTAACCTGAAACATCGGGAAGCTGAAAAAGCCCGAATCACCAAGTGGGGTGCAACAGCGTATTTAGCTAAGGTTTACATGTTTCAGAACAAACATGGGCAGGCGAAGCCTTTACTGGAAAGCATCATCACACAAGGTGGCTATGAGTTGATGGATAACTACCAGGATAACTACATGATCGCGACCAACAATAACAAAGAGTCGATTCTTGAGGTGCAATATGCAGTCAATGATGGAACTGATGGTTCGCTGAATGGTGGTTGGGGTGATGCACTGAACTTCCCTTCCGGTGGTCAATCTACCTGTTGCGGGTTCTTCCAGCCAACTCGTAACCTGGCCAATGCTTTTAAGGTTGATGCCACAACCGGCTTGCCGTTGTTTGGTACGTACAATATTGTTGGACAGGATGTTGGCGGTGTGGAGTACGGCGGAGCCGTTGACCCGCGTCTAGACCATACGATAGGGCGCGCCGGCGTTCCATTTTTGGACTGGGGCAACATGGATCCGGCATGGGTGCGTGACCCGAGTAATGGTGGACCATTCCTGTATAAGAAGACTCTGTTTCTGGCTTCTGAAAAAGGATCAAAATCAACGGAGACAGGATGGGCGACAGGTGTAAATGCCAATAATTACCGCATGATTCGTTTGGCGCATGTGTATTTGTGGCGTGCCGAATGTGCAGTTGCCGAAAATGACTTGGGAACAGCTAAGGATTATGTGAATTTAGTGCGTAACAGGGCCAAAGGGTCGACTGTTGTTGAGTTTAGTGACGGTACACCGGCAGCCAATTACAAAGTTGAACCGTATACCGGATTTGCTAATGAAGAAGAAGCACTGAGAGCTATCCAGTGGGAAACACGCCTCGAATTCGGGATGGAAGGACATCGTTTCTTCGACCTGGTACGCTGGGGTATTGTGGCTGATGTAATGCAAAATTATCTGAATACAGAAGGTTTACGCCAGTCTTATTTGGTAGGAAAAACCTTTAAAGCTGGCACCAACGAAATTTGGCCAATTCCTCAAACCCAGATTGACTTGTCATCTGTAGATGGAAGTTCTTCACTGACTCAAAATACCGGTTATTAAAATACCAACTCAACCTAAGTATTAAGAGAGTTGTCAGAAATGGCAACTCTTTTTTATTGGCCAGCCAAGTTGGTTTTTTCTGGAGGTGAAGGAATACCGCACCTCCTCTCAACCGAGAATGGTAATCCGTCTTTGCCAAGCATATTTAAATTTCCTTTATCACCAAAAAAACGGTGTAAAGCATATAAAACCCAAAAAGAATTCCGGCTTCCCATCGATCAAGTTTTTTCCTGTGTCCTGTTAGCATGGCTGCAAGTAAGAAAATTGTTCCTCCAATCAAGATGGATAAGTCTAAATTAAACTTGGGATTGTAGTCAATGGGGCTAATCATGCTGCTTATGGATAGGATAAACAGAAGATTGAATACATTCGAACCAATCACGTTTCCAATGGCTATGTCGCTGTTCTTTTTAAGGGCCGCAACCACCGAGGTTACCAGCTCCGGTAATGACGTTCCTGCAGCAATGATCGTTAATCCAACAATCTTTTCGCTGACACCTAAACTGCTGGCAATGTTGACACTGTTCATGACAACAAGTTGCCCTCCCGCGACTAAGCCAAACAATCCGAAAATGATTAATCCCCAGATCTTTAGCGTTGATTTGTGTACAATCGAAACTTCAGTCTGGGGTTCGTTCTTCATTTGTGTAAACACATAGTACAAAAACAGGAAGAACAGCACCAACATCACCACACCATCGATTCGACCCAAATAGCTTGAATCCGAAAAAATAAAATCATTGGCAAAAAACAGCATGATGATTGCAGCGAACAGAGATATTGGAATTTCTTTCCATGCTGTTGATGATTGTACGGTGACTGGATAAATTAATCCGGATAGTCCAAGGATGAGGAATAAATTGAAATTGTTGCTGCCAACGATATTTCCAAGCACGATATCGGAGTAACCGTTCATTGAGCCAATCACATTGACCACTAATTCCGGGGCCGACGTGCCAAAAGCAACAATGGTCAGGCCGATGGCTAAATCTGACACCTTATATTTCTTTGCCAATGCAGAGGCACCGTCAACAAGCCAGTTCGCGCCTAAAATCAGGCAGGCGAATCCAACAATAATAAGTGAAATTGGAAAGATCATCTGGTTTCGTATTTAAATCAAAAGTAAATAATTCGCTTGAATATTTTATTCAACTATTTGCCAGTAGGCTTATGCAATATGTAAAGTCGTCTCCATTTTGCGACCTTTGACCAATTCATCGACCAACTTGTCCAGATACCGGAAGTGTTGTGTCAGCTTATTTTCAATTTCTTCCACCCGATAGTCATCGATGATACCAGTATTGGTTGTAGCAGGATTTCTGGTTCCGATTTGGTGAACTGCCTGCCATGGTGCAAGTGTTGAGTAGATTTGGGCTGTTGTTCAGGCTATTAAGGAATAATTATAAGCTACTTGTACGTATTCTTTCCCAAGTTTTTTTTAATGAATTGATTTTGTTAAATTCGAGAGACTGGCAATAAAATATATCTGTTATACTAAAAAAAACGAAAGAATTTCAACCGCGTTACTCGTAAGCCTATGCATGATTGCATTTTCCGGATGCAACTCAGGTCAGCAAAAGCAAAATAAAAACGATTCATCGGAGTTGAGCGAAGAAGTCAGGGCTGAAATGCTTGAAAGTCAGAATGAGTTGAGCCAAATGGTCAGTGAAGAGTTTGCTAACATAAACGATAAAATACGGGAATTAAATCGGAAAATTGAAGAAGAGGGCTATCAACTCAACGAAGAACAGAATGAGGCATTGGATGAAATTCAAGAAAAACGGGTCGAGGTAAACGACAGGTTAGGAGAAATTGAAAATGTTTCGCAGGAGGAATGGGAGCACTTCCGATCTTCCTTTGAAAATGATTTGGATGAAATAAAATCGAAAATCGATGGTATCCTGGGCGAATTTTAAAAAATAGTACTTGCCAGTAAATTTCAGAGACTTTAAACTCAACCTTTGTCTCTTCCGATTTGCAGCACATTCTGTGCAAAGAGGTTGAATCATTTTGCAACACCAACCATCAGTCAATGGTTTTGCGTTGTAAGAGGAGCAGGGGAATTATTTCCTCAGCTAATCACGATTAGTCTGAGCAATGCGTAAATTCCGCTCGAAATGAGAATTGTTAATAGTGCGTACAAGTATGAAAATTTGTTGAAATACGATAATCCATAAATTAAGTTCCTGGCTGTAACAAGCCAAACGACAAAATGAGTTAACGGATGCCGATAGAAGATGAGATCCAGATTTTGTGTCATCAAAGCTGGAACAATCAAAATCAAACCAATAGCCAGGTAGATTAAGTAGGGTATCAAACCATAGGCGACAACCAGCTGAATTTGATTTTTGCTTGCTTCTCCCTTAAAGATTTTTCCTACTGCCCAATAAGTCATTGCTAATAAAAATCTGATCAGGAGTATTCCAGTTAACCCGAATACAATTATTCCAATTATTAGCCCCACAATTTTTTGACTTCCAAATAATTCTGAAAATTCGTTGAGTTGGGGAATTACCACGCCGATTGTGATTAAAGTCGAAAGGAGGTTAATCATGAAGCGGTTTTCTGAATCATCTCTCGTGGCTAAGTGTTTATAGGTCTCCAATGGAGAAATCCAGATTGAAAGAAATGGTCTCATGGTAGTATCCGTTATTCTATGATTTCGCTAATTTATTGATTTTGTAGGCAGAATAGGAAATAAAACCAAAGACAAAAATTCCAAATACTCGTTGTGTTAATCCTCTTTGTTCCATAGGGTCTAATCTTGCTACCATTGCCCAGAAGTAAAGAAAAATTATCAGAGCGGTTATGATTGAAAAATTTTTTGTCATTTTATTGATGTTTTCCTTTCCCATTTCGTAAAGAAAAGCGAATGGAAGCATCATGATCGAGAGTCCAATTCCATAAAGTCCGTGCCAAGGGGATCCGATCTTATAAAATGCTCCAAATAGAAATGTGATTCCAAAAACCATGATAAGACTTGCAGTAATAGAGAATTGCCGTTTAAATTTTAATAGTAACCCAATTCCGAACGAAATTGCTGAAGCTCCAGTGATAAAGATTCCAACAGTGAAAGAGGTCACAGCTAATTGATTTTTGTTGATAGCAAGTTCACTTACATGTTGTCTTATTTGGCTATAATCAGAAGCAAATAAACTTGCTATAATCACGGTGCCGAAATACAAAATTGGCAAATAAACTGCTTGCTGAATAAGATATTTTTTCATTTTCCCATTGTTTTCGTTTAGTCGTGGATACTGGGTTTGTGGGTTTTTAAATCTATGTAAAATAGTGCTTTATGTCGATTTTGTATAAGGCTTCTGATCGATTTGTTTCCGATCCCTGTTCTCGGGATTTGTGTTCTTGCCAAAGCTTTACTTTTATCAAGCAACAAGATAGTGGTTTCTACTGGTAAGCAGTTCATCTTTTTTCTATTTTATCTCTTTGGGAGCTAGCCCGATTCGGTTTTGGTTCGAACCATTCTCCGGGTTTTTACATGGGGTCCGTTAGGTTTAAACTAGGTTTCTACTAGTGAGGTAACACAAAACCTAACACAAACCTAGGGGAAACCTTGCAGAAAGTATGTACTTGGTCCGGTGAAAATTCGTCGGGAGAGTTTGCGGAATTGTCGCCAGCCTGTTTCAGAAAGACGTGGTCGTGCTTCGGAATTTGACTTTTGCCGAATGGAATAAGGTAGACCAGGTAAAGGTGTACTTGGTCGTCACAGGGCTGCTAAGCTTTGAGAAGAAAATTAAGGTTTTCAAAAGGGATTTTCACAAGCAGGTTTAATAGTCGAAGCTCATGATGTCTTTGAAGTGCATGCCTAATTTGTCGGGCTTTTTTTGTAGTTTCGGTTTTTAATTTTGACCGAGTCGCTCATGTCGGGCAGTGAATCGAACGAACTATGGCATTAAATTACATTTGGATCGCTTTTTTTCTGATCGCCTTTGTTGTTGCATTGGCCAAGTTGATTTTTTTAGGCGATATGGAGGTTTTTCCGGCCATGGTCAACTCCACCTTCGATATGGCGAAAACGGGATTTGAAATCTCGCTGGGTTTGACGGGGGTGCTGACCTTGTGGATGGGCATCATGAAAATTGGCGAAGACGGAGGTATCGTCCATGTTTTTTCCAGGATCATTGGGCCCTTCTTCAAAAAGTTGTTTCCTGAGTTGGGTGAGGAGCATCCGGCTCACGCATCGATCATGATGAATATTGCCGCCAACATGCTGAACCTGGACAATGCCGCGACTCCTATGGGGCTGAAGGCCATGAAGGAAATGCAGCAGACCAATCCCAATAAGGATATCGCTTCGAACGCACAGATCATGTTTTTGGTGTTGAATACTTCGGGGCTAACGCTGTTGCCGATCAGCATTATGGTGTACCGGGCGCAGCTAGGGGCGGTTAATCCCAGCGATATTTTCATTCCCATTATGCTGGCTACCTATTTCTCGACTTTGGCTGGCTTGTTGTCGGTTTCATTCTACCAAAGAATAAACCTGCTCGATAAAACCATCTTGTCATACTTGGGCGCATTAACGGCTTTTATTATTGGAATAATTTGGTACTTTTCTACTATTTCGCAGGATCAGATAACCACCATCTCGACTTTAGCCAGCAACATCATCCTTTTTTCGGTGATTGTATTCTTCATTTTGCTGGCTGTCAGAAAACGAATCAATGTTTACGAATCGTTTATCGATGGGGCAAAAGATGGATTTAAAATAGCCGTTAAAATTATTCCGTACCTGGTTGCTATTTTAGTTGCCATTGGCGTGTTTCGTACGTCGGGTGCCATGGATTGGCTGGTCTCGGGAATTGGCTGGGGGCTTGCGCAATTGGGTGTGAACACCGATTTCATCAACGCTTTGCCAACGGCACTGATGAAGCCACTGAGTGGGAGCGGAGCCCGCGGAATGATGGTTGATGCCATGAACACTTACGGGGCCGACTCGTTTGTTGGACGGGTGGCCAGCACGGTGCAGGGCGCGACCGACACCACCTTTTATATTTTGGCTGTTTATTTTGGCTCGGTTGGCATCAAAAAAACCCGCCATGCTTTAGCTTGCGGGTTGATTGCCGATTTTACCGGAATCATTGCAGCCATTCTGATGGCTTATCTTTTCTTCCACTAGAGCGCGTCGTATACCACGACTTTATCCCACAAATCGCCATACTCATCAATAAACCTCAGGTGAGTGGGATGGCTTTGGTAGATGTCCTGATCGGCTTTAGTGTCGAACACGGCCAGATAGGAGTAAGTGAAGGAATCATCCACGACCTCACGGTCTGATTTTACCGGTTTCCCCGTATGGTAAAGCTTTATTTCGGGAATGGTAACCAGCAGGGCCAGCCCTTCTTCGAAACGCTTGCAGGCCGTTGGGTTGTCTGGTTCTTTCAACCAAAAATAAACATGATGAAGGAAACTATCATGCAAGGCGATTTTCATTTCGCTGGCACTGGCTTTTTTCGACAGCAACGGAAAGCTGAGCAGTCCGATTCCGGCGAGTGATTTTCTGAGAAAGCTACGGCGATTTTTCATAGGAAGTATTTTAAGTTTATAAATGATCGACGACTTGTTTCAATTTAACCAGCTTCGTGAGCAATTGTTCCAGCAAGTCGAGTTTTAACATGTTGGCGCCATCCGATTTGGCGATGGCTGGGTTGGGGTGGGTTTCAATAAAAATCCCGTCAATGCCAACGGCTATGCCGGCTTTTGCAATGGTTTCAATCAATTCGGGTTTTCCTCCGGTAACCCCCGAGGTTTGATTGGGTTGTTGAAGCGAGTGTGTAATGTCGAGTATAACCGGGCAACTGTTTTGCTTCATTACCGGAATTCCGCGGTAGTCAACCACCAAGTCCTGGTAGCCAAAGGTTGTTCCGCGCTCGGTAAGCATCACCTTGTTGTTGCCCGAATCGCGAACCTTATCCACAGCAAACTTCATCGACTCTGCTGACAGGAATTGGCCTTTCTTGATGTTGACCACTTTGCCAGTTTCGGCAGCGGCAATCAGTAAATCGGTTTGGCGGCACAGGAAAGCCGGAATCTGCAGCACATCAACATACTGGGCAGCCAATACAGCCTCGCTGGCCGAATGAATGTCGGTAACCGTGGGAATGTCGAATTTTTCGCCCACGGCTTTCAATATGCTCAGCGCTTTTTCGTCGCCAATGCCGGTGAAGGAATCAATGCGTGAGCGGTTTGCTTTGCGGTATGAACCTTTAAAAACAAAAGGAATTTCAAGGTGATCGCAGATCTCCACAATTTTTGCGGCAATGTCGAAAGCCATTTCTTCTCCCTCAATAACACAAGGCCCGGCCAGCAAAAGAAAATTTTTACCCGCGTGTTTTAGTTTTGGAATCATCTTTTTTTTTGCGAAGATACAAATTGCCGGTATAAAAAAGGGAACGAAATTCGAATCTTGACTTCCCACATTTCCGATGAATGTAAAAGACCATGTTGTCTTTTATCTGAAAAACACTTAGCCCGAATTATTCATCCTGAGAACAACAAAATGGGTGCAAAGTGTTATCTTTAAGTAGATTAAACGAAACAACAACACTTTTTTAAAGCACCCATTTATGAGTCATAAAGATATCGTTTTTTACCGAGGTAGGACAGCAATAAACATGGATTTTTCAGCAGATGAAATTAGTTCTGACGGGGCCGTACTACTGTTGGAAAAACTTGAAAGGAAACACCGCATATTGCACTATTTTAGCCAGGTGATACCCGATCGTCGTGATCCCTTTCGCATTGTCCATTCCATTGAAAAGCTTTTGAAGCAGCGGGTTTTCACCCTGGTGCAAGGCTACGAAGATGCCAATGATGTCCAGTACCTGAAGAATGATCCGCTGTTAAAAGATATTCTCGATGGGGAGTTGGCTTCCCAGCCTACGCTGTCCAGGTTTGAAAATAGTATTGACAAACATTCTGTTTTTGCTTTGTGCCATGCCTGGATTGACCGTTATGTAAGCACCCTTGGAAACAGGAAAAAGGTTGTAATCGATATTGATGGCACCGATGATCCCACCCATGGGGCCCAGCAATTGTCGATGTTTAATGGCTATTAT
>NZ_CAXBDD010000036.1:0-33353 GCF_963974515.1 uncultured Sunxiuqinia sp.
GGAAAACTGAAACAGTATTTCCCACTCAAATATCTAAAGTTTATAATCATATATCTAAAATTAGAATCTTTGACTTCGATAATGCTTTAATTTTACAATCATTGACCTAATAAAATAGCTGGTTTTTCAACTAATTTCAAATTTAACAAGGATTGGAAAGCTTGATTCAGAATGGCTAGAGTGCCTTCTTTTCGCGACAAAACCGGGAAAATAGGTTTGTTCGGAAAGAATCTTGTAAGATCAAAATAATAAGTTTAAAACCGCTGGACTAATCGCAGTGTAATTATGAGATCAAGTTTTTTCTGCCTGACAAGACATCGGCTTTTTTTTTTATTGGGTATGGTTATGCCAACAATCACAGGGTACATTCAATCGTGTGTTTTTAATAATTAATCAAAATAAATTTAGAAATAATAACCTAACAATTGTATCGTATGAAAATGATAAAGCAAATCTCATTATTTTTAATGTTGCATGCCATTGTAATCTGTTCGATAAATGCTCATGCACAGGTAATCGAGGATTTTAAACCGTCATCGGTTAACCAACCAGGCAGTGAGTATCCCCAAGTAAATTCTGAAGGCCGGGTGCGTACGCAAATCTTGGCACCCGATGCCAACTATGTCCAGCTCGACATTGGTGGGGTGAAATACGATTTGGTGAAAGACGAAGACGGGCTATGGAGTGGCGAATCGGCCCCGCAGGATGTTGGGTTTCACTATTACCAGCTGAACATCGACGGTGCTTCGGTACCCGATCCGGGTAGCATGTTCTTTTTCGGTGCTTGTCGTTATGGAAGCGGAGTCGAGGTACCTTCCGACGATCAGGATATTTTCGCACTGAAAGAGGTTCCGCATGGTCATGTTCACGAGATCCTTTTCCCATCGACGAGTACAAATTCTTCGCGAAGGGCTTTTGTGTACACACCTCCCGGTTACGATAAAGAATTGTCTGAACGCTATCCTGTATTGTACCTTCAACACGGTTATTGTGAGAATGAAACTTCGTGGCCCAATCAGGGACGTGCCAATCTAATCATGGATAACCTGATTGCAGAAGGACAAGCCAGGCCGTTCATTATTGTTATGACATACGGTATGACCAACGAAATCAGGTTCGGGGGGTTACGCGATTTTGATATCAACCCATTCCAAACCGTCCTGGTTGACGAATTGATCCCTTATATCGACGCCAACTTCCGCACCTTAGCCGATCAAGAACACCGAGCGATGGCAGGTCTTTCGATGGGGGGATTTGAAACAAGGCTGGTCACACTGAACAAGCCTGATGTATTTTCATATTATGGCTTGTTTAGCGGAGGCGTTTACAAGTCGGAGGAGATCAAAGATCATAACAAATTGAAGCTCGTTTTCCTGAGTTGTGGAAGTAAAGAACGTCCCGATGGTGTGAAGAATGCAGCGGCCGAACTGCAAAATGCCGGAATGAATGCCAAATCATACATCTCGGAAGGTACAGCCCACGAGTTTCATACCTGGCGACGCAGTTTGCATCAGTTTGCTCAACTTTTATTCTAAACCACAATGAAGAGAATTTTTATTATCCCTGTTGTTCTGGTATTAGCCGGAATAATTATTCAAAATTCCTTATCCGCGCAGGAACCCGACTCTTCCAAGATATCAGCCCAAAGAGTTGTTGAAGATGGCGGGACTGGTGTTTATAAAGCGATTATGTACACCGATAGCTCTTTATCGACTCATACCATATTTCGACCTGAAGACCTGAGCGTTTTTGGGAAGAAAAAGAAGTTACAAATTATAGCTTGGGGCAATGGGGCTTGTGCCAATTCTCCCTGGGAACACGTCAATTTTTTGTCGGAAGTGGCTTCGCATGGGTTTCTGACCATTGCTATAGGACCTATGCCACAGGAGGGGGAGCGTGGCAGCGGTAGATCAAGCTCATCTCAACTGTTAGATGCCATTGACTGGGCAATTGCCCAAAACAACGATAAGTCGAGTACGCTGTATAAAAAAATTGATATTACAAAAATTGCCGTAAGCGGTATGTCTTGTGGTGGCTTGCAAACCCTGGAAGTCGCGCCTGACCCACGTGTAACCACCGCAGTGGTTTGCAACAGTGGCATCATAGGAAATGGAGGCGGCATGCCGGGTATGCCCGGTTTAACTAAAGATCATCTGGAAAAACTGCATACCCCGACACTTTATTTGCTGGGAGGGGAATCGGATATCGCCTACAACAACGGGATGGACGACTATAAGCGAATCAACCATGTTCCGGTCTTTGTTGCGAATATGGACGTTGGGCACGGTGGAACTTATCGTCAACCTCACGGTGGTGAGTTTGCCAAAGTGGCTACTGCCTGGTTCAAATGGCAATTAAAGGGGGATGAGGACGCCGGAAAATTATTCACAGGAAATCCGCCTCAGCTTTCGAAATCAACCGTTTGGAAAGTGGATAAGAAAAATTTGCCCTAGATTTATCGGAACGAACAACGAATATAAAATCAGTAAAAAATATTTTCATGAAAAATAGAATGGTTACCATATTGGTACTTGGTTTGTTCTTACCAATGTTTGGTTTAGCACAAAACCCAATCGTACAAACCTATTTCACGGCCGATCCGGCACCAATGGTTTACAATGGCACGGTGTATCTTTATACAACACATGATGAAGATGAAACGGTCGATAATTTCTTCACCATGTACGACTGGCGGTGCTATTCGACAACCGACATGGTCAACTGGACCGACCACGGCGCAGTGGCTTCGCTCAACGATTTTGTATGGTCAGGTAAAACGAATGGGGCATGGGCTCCGCAATGCATTGAGAGAAACGGGAAGTTTTACCTGTACTGCCCCATACATGGCGATGGGGTAGCTGTTTTGGTGGCCGATTCACCTACAGGTCCTTTCACCGATCCGCTGGGTAAACGTTTAATCGATGGCGAAGATATTTGGCATGATATCGACCCGACGGTTATGATTGACGATGATGGACAGGCTTACCTGTATTGGGGAAATCCTACCCTTTATTACGTGAAACTTAACGAGGACATGATCTCGTACGACCGCAGCATCGGCAAAAATGGAATTGTTGCCTCGGAGATGAACCCCGAAGCATTTGGTTCTCAGAAGGGACGGGATGGTAAAATACGAAGTTTATATACCGAAGGTCCCTGGATTTACAAACGCGACAAGCTCTATTACATGGTGTACGCTGCCGCAGGAATTCCCGAATATATTGCTTATTCAACAGCACCGTCAGCCGAAGGTCCTTGGACCTATCAGGGCTTTATTATGGAAAGGGCCGATCACCTTGCTTTTACCAATCATCCCGGGATCATTGATTACAAAGGAAACTCCTACTTCTTTTATCACGATCAGGATTTGTCAGGAGGGGAAGGTTTCAAACGGTCGGTTAGTGTTGGGCAATTCAATTACAATGCCGATGGTACCATTCCTCTGATCGAACCTACGAAAGATGGCGTGAAAGAAAGCATTTCGAATTTAAGTCCTTTTCAAAAAGTGGAAGCCGAAACCATTGCCTGGTGTGAAGGTGTGAAAACCATGTCCGACAGCAAAACAGGCATTTATGTAAGCAATATTGATCACGGCGACTACATCAAAGTGCGCAGTGTCGATTTTGGGAAAGGTGCTAAAGCGTTTGTAGCATCTGTTGCATCGGCTTTAAACGGTGGGAAAATAGAACTCAGGCTCAATAATCCCGATGGTGAACTGTTGGGAACGCTTGAGGTAAAAAATACTGGCGGTTGGCAGAACTGGACAACTCAAACATCCAAAGTCACTAAGACAAGTGGGGTGCATGATGTATATTTTATCTTCAAAGGGGGTGAGAACCAATTGTTTAATTTTGATTGGTGGATGTTTAAATAAAAGTGAAAGCCAGTATTGGCTGTTGAAGTTTCAGCTTGTATATTGTGCCAAAAGAGAACGATTTAAATTACAGAACGTCACCCTAGCTGTTTTTGGGGTGTTTTCGTTCAATCGGTAAACAGGAAATCCCACAGAGGTCTGGGTTCAGATAAAATTAACAAACAACAATATATGAAACGGGCATGTTTAGTCAAAAAGAAAGGAAATGATTAAAGTGCGAGTTCCATCCGTCAACTGGCGGAACATAGATAACATACAATTTAAACCTATGAAAAAGTTGAATACTGTTTTTTTGCTATGGATGTTATTGCCATTTATATCGTGGCAGAGTATCGGTTCTCCGGGCGGCAAGTTGAAAATGTGGTACGACAAGCCGGCAACGGTTTGGAACGAAGCCCTTCCGGTTGGAAATGGGCGGCTGGGTGCCATGATTTATGGTGATCCGGTAACCGAAAGAATCCAGCTGAATGAAGAAACTTTCTGGTCGGGCGGGCCATCGCGCAATGACAATCCCAGAGCACTGGAGGCTTTGCCTGAAATCCGCCAGCTCATTTTTGAAGGTAAATACCAGGAAGCCGAAAAAATGGTCAACGAAAACATGATGACCCAACGCAATGGCTCGATGTACCAGGTGGTTGGAAACCTGGAGCTCAACTTCGACGGGCATCAGGATTATACCAATTACTATCGCGAGCTCGATTTGGAACAAGCCATGTTCACTACCACCTACCAGGTTGAGGGAGTGACCTTTAAACGCGAAGTGTTTGCCTCGCAGCCTGACCAGGTGATTGTGGTTCGCTTAACAGCCGACAAGCGCGGCAAGCTGAATTTTGCTGCCGAGTTAAATGGTCCGCTTCAAACAACAGGGACGGTGCTGGATCCCAATACGCTCGAAATGACCGGTCTCTCCGGTACGCACGAAGGCATTACCGGGCAGGTGAAATTCAATGCCCGCGCCAGGATCATCAACAAGGGCGGCACAATAGCTGCGGAGTCAGAACAGATCAAAGTGAGCGGTGCTGACGAAGTGCTGATCCTGATTTCAATAGCGACCAACTTTGTCGATTACCAAACGCTTACGGCCGACGAAACCGAAAGATGTTCGAACTATTTAGCAGCCGCCGAAAAGGTTACCTATAAGAAGTTGCGTGATAATCATGTTGAAACTTATCAGGAGTACTTCAACCGTGCCAGCCTTGACTTGGGCACCTCACCCGCAGCACAACAACCTACTGATGTGCGCATTAAAAATTTCTCAACAACCCACGATCCGGAGCTGGTTTCGATGTATTACCAGTTTGGGCGATATTTATTGATTTCCAGCTCACAACCCGGCGGACAACCGGCCAATTTGCAGGGAATTTGGAACGAAAGCACCCACCCGGCGTGGGACAGCAAATACACCATCAACATCAACACCGAAATGAATTACTGGCCAGCCGAAAAATGTAATCTCACCGAGCTGCACGAGCCACTAATCCGGATGGTGAAAGAGCTTTCCCAAACCGGACAGCAAACAGCCCGCGAGATGTACGGTAGCAAGGGCTGGGTCACCCATCACAACACTGACATCTGGCGCATCAGCGGCGTGGTCGATGGTGCTGCTTGGGGCATCTGGCCCATGGGGGGCGCCTGGCTTTCGCAGCATTTGTGGGAAAAATATTTGTACAGCGGCGATTTGAACTACCTCGAATCCGTTTACCCGATTCTGAAGTCGGCTTGCGAGTTTTATCAGGATTTTTTGGTTGAAGAACCAGCCCGCAAATGGTTGGTGGTGAGTCCATCCATCTCGCCCGAGAATGCGCCGGCCGGCCGTCCTTCTATCACTGCTGGAGCAACCATGGACAATCAAATCCTGTTCGATTTATTTTCGAAAACCATTAAAGCGGCCTCTCTATTGAATAAGGACCGCGAGTTGATGGCCGATTTCCAACAAATCCTCGACCGGCTCCCACCCATGCAAATTGGCCAACACGGACAGTTGCAGGAGTGGATGGAAGACCTGGACAATCCGAACGATAAACACCGGCATGTATCACACCTTTATGGACTTTACCCAAGTAATCAAATCACGCCTTATGCTACACCCGAATTGTTTGATGCAGCGCGTACAACCTTGATTCACCGTGGCGATGTATCAACAGGCTGGTCAATGGGCTGGAAAGTGAATTTCTGGGCCCGCTTGCTCGATGGTAATCATGCCATGAAACTGATCAAAGATCAACTCACGCTGGTTGACCCGGTGAATGGCGGAAGAAACGGTGGAACCTATCCCAATTTTTTCGATGCACATCCGCCGTTTCAAATTGACGGGAACTTTGGCTGCACGGCCGGCATTGCCGAAATGCTGATGCAAAGTCACGACGGTGCCATACATTTGTTACCCGCTCTGCCCGATGAATGGAAAGACGGAGAAATTGCCGGGCTTAGGGCTCAGGGTGGTTTCGAGTTGAGCTTCAAGTGGGAAGATGGTGAAGTTCAGAAGATTGAAATTCTATCGACTCTGGGAGGTAACTGCCGTATCCGCATTCCCAACGAGGCTGTTCAGGCAGCAAATAGTGGGTTGTCGGCAGCAACGGGCACCAATCATAATCCATTTTTCGCGACGGCAGAAGTTAAAAATCCGCTGGTTTCAGAAGCTGCCCAACTGAATGAGCTGAATCTTAAACAAACCCATGTATACGATTTGTCAACCGAGGCGGGTAAGACGTATTCAATAGCAGTTAAGTAGGTTGTTTTTAAAAGAATAGAACAGATAAATCTCAATGATCATGTATAAAATTAGTCAATTACTATTTTTGATTTTACTTTTCATTGGCACAGTAACCGCCAATGACAAAACGATTTTGAGTCCTGACGGAAAATTGAAGGTAATCGTTTCGGTAAATTCAGAAGTTCCAACCTACAGCGTCACCTACAACGGCAAGTTGTTTCTGCAGCCATCGCCCCTTGGAATGAAAACCAATGTTGGGGATTTCACCCAAGGGTTGGTGCTTAGTGAAAATGTGAGAAGTAAAACGCTTGATGAAACATACTCCTTGCCCAATATCAAAAAAAGCAAGGTGCACTACCAGGCCAATGAGCAGGTAGTCTCATTTTTGAAAGATGAAAATCCAGCTTTCGATGTCATTTTCAGGGTGAGTAACAACGACGTAGCTTTCCGGTATCACGTTTATCCGCAAAGAGATAGGAAGAGCAGTGTGGTGAACGAAGAAGCTTCGGGCTTTGTGTTTCCCGAAGGAACGACCACCTTTCTTTGTCCCCAAAGCGGACCCATGGGCGGCTTTGCCCGCACATCGCCCAGTTACGAAACCTCATATACGGTCGATGCTCCTATGGGGCAAAACGGCTGGGGCAACGGATACACATTCCCCTGTCTTTTCAAGGTAAACGACAGTGGGTGGGTGTTGATTTCTGAAACCGGAGTTGACAGCCGCTATTGTGCCAGCCGGCTGATTGGCCATCCAGCCGGCTTATACACCATTGGTTTTCCTCAGGAGGGAGAAAATAATGGAAACGGAACGGTTGCTCCCGGAATCCCTCTGCCAGGCGAAACGCCCTGGCGAACCATTACCATTGGCGAAACCTTGAAACCCATTGTTGAAACTACGGTGCCCTTCGATGTGGTTGAACCACGATACGAAGCATCGCAACAATACGAATATACCAAAGGCTCTTGGAGCTGGATTATTAAAATGGATGGCGGCACTGTTTTCGACGTTCAAAAACAGTACATTGATTTCAGTTCTGAAATGGGCTATGAAACCATACTCGTTGACGCACTTTGGGACACTCAAATTGGCTACGATAAGATTGAAGAATTGGCTGCATATGGCAAAAGTAAAGGCGTCTCCCTCTATTTGTGGTACAACTCCAACGGCTATTGGAACGATGCCCCTCAGGGCCCGCGTGGTATCATGGATAACCCTGTCGCCCGCCGTAAAGAGATGGCCTGGATGCAGCGTATCGGCGTGAAAGGAATTAAGGTTGACTTTTTTGGGGGCGACAAGCAAATGACCATGAAATTGTACGAAGATATTTTGTACGATGCCAACGATTTTGGTATCATGGTTATTTTCCACGGCTGTACACTGCCTCGGGGTTGGGAGCGCATGTATCCCAATTATGCATCAAGTGAAGCGGTTTTGGCCAGCGAAATGCTTCATTTTTCGCAAGGAAGTTGTGACAACGAAGCCTTCAATGCCTGCCTTCACCCATTTATTCGAAATGTTGTTGCCAGCATGGATTTTGGAGGTAGTGCACTGAATAAATTCTATAATGGCAACAATACGCCTAACCGGGGATCGAAACGCATGACCTCCGACGTGTTTGCCCTGTCAACCGCGGTGCTGTTCCAAAGCGGAGTTCAGCATTTTGCCTTGGCGCCGAACAACCTGACAGACGCCCCTACCTGGGCCATTGATTTTATGAAAGAAGTCCCTTCAACCTGGGATGAAGTTCGGTTTATTGATGGTTACCCGGGTAAATATGTTGTCATGGCCCGCCGAAAAGGAAAGAAATGGTACATCGCAGGGATTAACGCACAAAAGGAAACCTTACAGGTGAAAGCCAAACTACCTATGATCGAAGCAGGAACGCAAATCCGATTCTATAGCGATGATCCCCAGTTGAATGGGCAGGTTGCTTCTGTTAAGATGGGTAAAAAGCAAGAAATTGACCTTGAAATTCCTGAAAATGGTGGTGTCTTAATTGTCAATTAAGTGGTGCGGGCGCATGGCTTGCTGCAAAAACGTATAATCGAGCCTTGTAGCTTCGTTATATCGACTTAAATAAGGCCTGTTTTCATTGGCCTTGAATAGCGTATGGATTTCGATGACACTTTTCTTTTTGTCGTAACCCATAAGGATTGAAAATGAAAGAAACTTTCAACAAGAATGTTCCATAAGGCCATGTTTCTGATTTTTTGATTTGATCAGATCGGCTGAACAATTAATTCGTTGCGACTGGCAGAAGTTTCGGCTTTTATTGATGCGAGATGTATTACAAATACGTATTTTGTGATCTCAATTGAAGAAAAGACTAAAGTTTGACTTATGAAACTCCTCCATACCTCCGACTGGCACCTCGGGAAACGGCTCGATGATTTTTCACGCATGGAAGAACAACAGTCCGTGTTGCTGGAAATTTGTGAGCTGGCCGAACGAGAACAAGTGGATGCTGTGCTGGTGGCTGGCGACTTGTTCGATACCTTTAATCCGCCCACCGAAGCGGTTGATTTATTCTATAAATCGCTCAAACGGCTGTCCAACAATGGACGGCGTCCGGTGATTGCTATTGCGGGCAACCACGACTCACCCGACCGGATTGAGTCGCCCGATCCACTGGCCCGGGAATGCGGGATTATTTTTGCTGGCTATCCAAATTCCAACGTGGCTCCTTTTGAGCTGGAATCCGGACTCAAAGTCTTGCAGAGCAGTGAAGGATTTTTGGAGCTCCGGCTTCCGGAAAGTGAAATTCCCCTGCGGCTTTTGCTGACTCCTTATGCTAATGAGTACCGCCTGAAAACCTGCCTGGGACTGGAGAATAGTGAAGAAGAACTGCGCACTGTCCTTCAGCAAAAATGGCATCAACTGGCTGATCAGTTCTGTGATGAGAACGGCGTCAATGTGTTGGTTTCACATCTTTTTGTGGTTAGAAAAGGGGAGGAGCTGCCCGAAGAGCCGGTTGATGAAAAGCCGATTTTGCATGTTGGAGGGGCACAAGCCATTTTTACGGAGAATATTCCGGGACAGGTTCAATATACGGCATTGGGACACTTGCACCGGATGCACCGGGTGGACTCAAATCCGTGTCCGGTTTATTACAGCGGAAGTCCGTTGTCGTATAGTTTCAGCGAGGCGAATCAGAAAAAATACGTTTTACTGGCAGATGTGGAGCCGGCGGGAACAGCAGCTGTTCGAGAAGTAGAACTGACCCGGGGAAAGAAATTATGGCGTAAACGGGCCGAAGGCTTGGAGGATGCCTTGCAGTGGCTGGTTGAAAATCAGGATTGTTTGGTTGAGCTCACGCTGGTAACCGACACGTTTTTGACGGCGCTGGAGCGAAGACAGTTGAGTGCCGCTCACTCCGGGATTGTTGCGATCATCCCGGAAGTAATCCATGCCGAGGACTTGGTCGGTACCAATCAAAAGAAGATTGACCTGACCCGAAGCATGGAAGAGCTGTTCTGTGACTATTTCAAGCACGAAAAAGGACAGGAACCCAACAAAGAGCTGATGAATTTATTTACCGAAATTTTGGCCGAAGACGAACAATGATACCCATACAACTGACCATACAAGGTTTATATTCTTACCAGGAAAAGCAAACCATCGATTTTACAAAACTGACTGCGGCAAACCTCTTTGGTATTTTCGGAGCCGTGGGCAGTGGAAAGTCCTCTATTTTGGAAGCCATAACCTTTGCTATTTACGGGAAGACCGATCGGCTCAACCTTTCGGGAGATAACCGGAACTACAACATGATGAACCTGAAATCGGACGAGCTGCTGATTGAGTTTATTTTTGAGACGGGGAAGCACCAAACGGCTTATCGGGCGGTGGTTCAGGGAAGACGGAACAGCAAGCGATTTGACGATGTCAAGAAGCTGGATCGGTCAGCGTATCAACGAGAAGACAATAAATGGATCCCGATTGAACCGGATGGTCTTGAAAAAGCGATTGGCCTGAGTTACGACAATTTTAAACGCACGATCATTATTCCGCAAGGTCAGTTCCAGGAATTTCTGCAACTGGGCAACAAGGATCGCACCCAGATGATGAAGGAACTTTTCAGCCTGGAAAAGTTTGAACTTTATTACAAGGTTACGGCGCTTGAAGCGAAGAATAATGCCCGAAAACAGAACCTGGAAGGGCAATTGCAGCAACTGGGTGAGGTTGATCCGGAGCAGGTGAAAAAGTACCGGGAGCAGCTGGATCAATTGAAAAAGGAAATGGAGGAACAGGCACTTCAATTGGTCAAACTGCAAAAAGAGGAAGGGGAATGGAAGCGATTGCAGGAGCTAAACAAGAAGCTCGCGGATAACGAAATTGCCTTGAAACAACTTCAGGAAAAGGAGTCGGACTACAAGAAATTGGAGAAAACCATTGCCGACTATGAATTGTGTGTTGTGCAGTTCAAACATCTGCTGGAGTCTCTGCAATTAAGCACGAAAAAGATTGCTCAGAAAGAAGTCCAGGTTCAGCAGGATTCGGAAAAACTAACGAAAGAGGAAGCCGAAATTAAAGCCCTTGAAAAGAGGTTGGCAAAAATAAAACCTGCTTATGAAAAGCGGGAAGAATTGAAGCAAAAAGCAGATGAGTTGGGACGGCTGTTAAAAATCAGGGAGCTTGCGAAAAAGATAGCAAGGGATCAGGAACGGCTAATAAAAGGAAATGCTGTTTGGAGTCAAACTGGCGAAGAACTGGAAAAGCTGAAAGAAGACAAGGGCAAGCTTGAGGCTTGGATTAAATCCAAGAAGGCCGATCTGCCAGACATGGCTGTCTTGGCTCAAGCAAAGGCCTGGCACGTAGACGAGCAAAGCCTAAAGGCACAATTGCAGGAGACGGATAAGCAAGTTCGAAAATATCAGGAAGAGGGTAGCACCATCAAACAAGCGATTCAAAAACTTTTGCAGGATGCTTTGTTTGCTGATTTGCCGGAAGCGTCCGATCAGCTGGCCGCTGTGAAATTTCTCCGTGAAAAGATTGAGACAGTGAAAAGCCAGATTAAGTCAATGGAAAAAG
The DNA here is from genome assembly GCF_963974515.1 of uncultured Sunxiuqinia sp. Classification (GTDB taxonomy): domain Bacteria; phylum Bacteroidota; class Bacteroidia; order Bacteroidales; family Prolixibacteraceae; genus Sunxiuqinia. The sequence goes on from NZ_CAXBDD010000036.1 coordinate 11,620, forward strand.
AGGCTGATGAACTGAGATTAAAGTCACAGCTCCAGTCATTTGCCGAGGGACTGCAAGATGGAGATCCTTGCCCGCTTTGTGGTTCAGTCCATCACCCACAGGTGTATAGCGCTGAGAATTCGCATGAAGCACAGCAAAAGTTGCAGCAGACCCGGCAGCAGACGGAAAAGGAAATTGATGGGATCAATGAGCACATCACCCGGCTGAGCGAACTGGATGGCCAGTTCAAATTTGTCGGGCGAAACCTGAAAGAGTGGGGGGACAGGAAAGAGGATCTTCAGAAGAAAATTAAAGCTCATGCGGTTCTCTTTAAGTGGGAGAAATATCAGGATGCGGCTGATCTGGAAAAGGCTTTTCGGGAAGCAGGAGAGATTCAAACGTTAATAAAAAAGAAAGAAGAGGAGTTGGAAGTACTGGCCAGGCAACAGGAAAAGCTGACCAGGGATAAGGAGCGTTTTCAGCTGGAGATGGAGAAGATCAACACAGCCTTAACGGTGAGCCAGACAGAATTGAAGACCCTGCAAGAGCAGTTGAAGTTGATCGAGCCCGGGCAATACGGACAAATACCGATCGAAGAAATTGGGAGGGAGCAACAGAACCTGTTGCAAAAGCATATTCAGCTGGAAAAGCAGTTTAACGAGCAGACCAATTTGTTGACGGATTTGCGAAAACAGAGAGATACTTTGGCAGGTGGCTTGATTGCCAATCGGAAAGAACTGGAGCAGGAAAAGGAAGCGAACCGGAAGTTAGTCACCGGGATCAATGTTCAGTTGGAAAAATCTAAATTTCAAACCCTTGATGAAGTCAGGCACATTCTTGTACAACAAATTGATTTAGAGAGAGAGAAGCAAAAGCTGGCCCGTTTTAAGGAGCAGCTAGCACTGGTAAAAAGGCAACAAGAACAGTTGCAGAATGAAGTTGGTGACCGGAAATATGATCTGGAATTGCATCAAAAACTGACCGCTGAAATGGCTGCGCTCAATGAGCTTTCTCAACAAAAACACCAGGAGTTTGGGAAGTTGACTGAGCTTCTGAAAAAGCTTCAGAAAGATTTGGAGAATCAGGCGGCACTTCGAAACGAGTTGGAAGCGCTGAACCTCCGGGCTGAGAATATTCGCACCATGAAATCCTTGTTTAAGGGAAGCGGTTTCGTCAATTACATCTCGTCGGTCTACCTGCAAAACTTGTGCAACGCGGCTAACGACCGTTTTTTTCAACTGACGCGGCAGAAACTAAGCCTGGAGATTACCCCGGAAAACAACTTCCAGGTGCGCGACTTTATGAATGGTGGCAAGGTTCGCAGTGTGAAAACCCTTTCGGGTGGACAAACGTTTCAGGCAGCGCTGTCGCTTGCTTTAGCTTTGGCTGATAATATTCAGAAGATTACGGAATCGAACCAGAACTTTTTCTTCCTCGACGAAGGTTTTGGCTCCCTGGATAAAGAGTCTTTGTCCATCGTATTTGATACCTTGAAGTCACTGCGAAAAGAAAACCGCATTGTTGGAGTCATTTCTCACGTCGAAGAGATGCAGCAGGAAATAGATGTTCACCTTCGGATAGAGAATCAGGACGAAACAGGAAGTTTGATTCACGCCAGTTGGAAGGAGTAATATTTAGAATTTAATGAGTTCAATGACCGTATTTAATTCCAAGAATGGTTGGAGAATTGACTTTTCTGGTTAAATTCGAAGATCAGAATAAATTACAACGTTTATAAACAACGTATTCACTATTAGTGGACTAACCCTGTCAAATGGCCAAATTTGATAAAATAGAAACCCTGGTTGCAGAACTTTACAAGTACCGAAACTTGTTCTCGGCTTTGTTTGATAAGCGCATGTTCTCCATACAGGAGGAAATGGTCTTGCCTTTGGTGGATCACGATACCGAGAAGTTGGAACGCTTGGCTGCTTTTGATCTTCTCTTCCGCAACCAGGGCCAGATCAGCCTTGATTCGCAATTGCAGGAATTTTTCGAAGAATTTCTCGAAGTGGATGAGACCGTCCATGTCCTGTATATCCAGGAGAACCTGAATCAAATTAAGAAAAATCAGTCTTATTATTTAAAAGAGAATCAAGCCAATAAGCGGGATCAATATCTGGTAAAAATCAAAAAACATTTAAGAGGAATTAATCAGATTACGCTGCAAAATGTAAAGACGCTTCGCAGTAATACGGATGAAACCTACAAGACGGAAACAAATTTCGAAATCAAAAAAGAGAAATTAACAGATGTCAGGAACCAACGTGATGCACTGGAAGGGGTGATTAAAGCGGTGGAGCGGGTAGTGCAGGATGATCTGTTTTTTAAAACCGCTGCCGATGCTGAACTCCAGCTGATCATTCACCGGCTGAGACGTACGCTGAATGACAGTATCCATAACCTTATAGAGATACAGCAACAGATTATTGAATATCTCAACCTCATCGAAAAGCGGGTTCAGGTTGTCGAGAAAGTATTACGGTTGAAAATGCTTCGAGATAAACACTACCTGAAAGAACAGACCAACTTTTATCGAATGGTGGAAACCAACCGGGACCTTCCTTTGAAGAAATCGGAAGGGTTCCGTACCCGGCTTTCGATCCAGGATTTGTTAAATGAGGAAGAAAAGCAGAAGTTGATCCTTAAGGTGCGGAACAAACTAAAGAATCAGAAACTTTTAGAGCAAAACATTGCCGGAGAGATTTCTGATGAAGCATTTCGTAGCCAGGAAAAAATTGAAGATACGATCAACCTACATGCTTTGAAGCGGATTTTTATGGGCAAAAACCAAGATCTTTTTTCTTTTGTTATGAACCATCAATTTCCCAGGGAAATTTCGACCAGCCAACGCATTCGATTGTACTGCCGCCTGGCCTCACTTTTTGAAGCAGAATTTGTTTTTACTGACGAAACCGACAAGTTTGAAAACTTGGAGTACGCACTCATTTATCCTGTATTAGCTTCAAAACAAGCCGTTACTCAAAGTAGTCAAAACCTTTAACAGCCCATTCCATGATAGATTTCAGTTATCGAACAGCAGAAATATTCGACATCCTTAGCAAAGGACAATTTATTTGTTCAAATGCCATTGATTCGCAGCGCCGTCACTTGTATGAATACGTCGAAGAGAATTTTGAGGATCTTGAGTCGAAGTTCAGGGAAATCGGCTATCAACTCGAAGATGGGAACAATTATTATTATTTCTCCCGCCCAAATGAAAGCAATCAAAATGTGGAGAATAAAATAGAAAAGGCACTTCGCTGGCTGGATATCCTGGCATTTTTCACGACCTATCGGAAAGATTTGTGCAGGGGTGCCCGTTTCAAGCTTTTTGATATCCTGAAGCAGATTGACATCAACCTCTCATTGAAAGAGCAGTTGGCGGATTTACAGAAACGTTCGACTCCCGGAAAAAATTACCAGGAGATGCTTAACGACCTGATCAAAGAAATGCAAAAAGAAGGCTTTGTTGATTTGGAAAACGAAATGGAACAAACATGGAAAATCCTGGATTCGTGGGACTACATGGAAAAAATGGTCATGGCTGTGAATATTCAGGAGGGGGAACATCAATCCAACGAATTAAATTAAAATGAATCACTTAAAACGAATAATACTGATTAATAGTGCAGCCGTCGATTTTTACGAACTTCAACTGGATGGCAATATCCACTTCATTGGAACACAGGGAACAGGCAAAAGCACCTTGCTCCGGGCAATTCTTTTTTTCTATAATGCCGATGCCCGAAAGCTGGGCATTTCGAAAGAAAAAACCTCGTTCAGCGATTATTATTTCCCTTATGCCGATTCTTATATGGTTTATGAAGTCAGCCAGGGAAACCGGTGCTTTTGCATTTGGCTGTACAAAAAACAAAATCGTTTGTGTTTCCGGTTTATCGATGGGGCTTATCACCGCGAAATGTTCATCGACCAGCAGCGAGCTTTGTCCGAAAGTGAGGTGATTGAAAAATCAAACCAGCGGGGATACAAGGTTCATCGGCCCATTTACAATTTTACAGAATACCGCGACATTATTTATGGTGCGAATAAAGCCATGAACCGCTTCCACGTACTGCAAAATCCTGCTTATCAGAACATCCCCAGAACGATTTCCAATATCTTCCTCAACTCGTCGCTTGATGGGGGCTTCATTAAAACAACCATCATCAATTCGCTGAGTGACGACCCCTTCGAATTAAACCTGGATGCCAATCGGCACCATATTGAAACAGCCCGGAATGATTATCGAGATGTTTCAGAATACCTGATTCACGAGAAAAAGGCAGAGAACATCGTATCCCGGTACAACAAGCTTCTTGATATGGAAGAAGAGAAAAAGGAACTGGCTTGGCAGACCGGCGCTTCGCATAATTTGGCCAAAGAAAAGGAACGTGAGTTGCAGGAGAGCCTGGATAACCTGACGCGGGAATCTTCAAATCAACAAGAAAAGATAGACCGCATTGGTGCAGAATTTTCTGTGAATCGGCGGCGCATAGAGGACAAATTGTCTGTTGTGAGAAGTAATATTAAGAAGGCGAACCAGTTGGCTAAAGATTACGCAGCCAAAAACATTCAGCAAATTTTGGAAGAAAATGAAAAGAAACCGGAATGTGAAGCTGGTCAGGCCCAAATTGAGGCGCAAATAAACTTATTGACGTCCAGTCTGAAAGATGTCGAAAGTCGTTATCAAACCGACAAGCAGCGCCTGGAAACGCAATGTCATCAACACCTGCTGGATTTTGAACGCTCCGTTTCGAAAGACAAAGAAAAGCTGCAACAAGATTTAGCAAATTTAACCGCTTCATTCTATCAGAAAAAGGAACAGGTTACGGCAGATCACAACCAGAAGGTGGACCAACAAAAACAGGAGAAAGCTCTTGTTGATACGAAACTTCGGGATATTGACCACCAAATTGAGGCCGTACAAAAGAGCCAGTTTTTAAAAGACGAACTGGAAATACAGGGAGAGAAACAGCGGGAATTTTTGCAAAAAAGACAAAACCTGCTTGCACAGAGATCGGTGGCGGAAATTAAAAAAGAAAGCGCGCTGAAAGAGGGCGAACGCGAACTGGAATTACTGAACCTCAGGAACAGTCAGGAACAGGACTCTTTATCCCAAACGAAGAAAATGCTGCAAGGAGAAATAGAGCAGTTGCGATCAGAACTGCAAGCTTTATCCGGTTCGTTTTTGGAATTTCTGGAGCAAAATAAACCGGACTGGAACCAGTCAATCGGGAAAGTTGTTTCCAGAGAAGCGTTATTCCATGGTGGCTTGCAGCCATCTGTTTCTAGGGGTGAGAGCTTCTTTGGCGTGAAGCTGAATCTGGAAAAACTTCATTCCATACAAATTTCCAAGTCGGAATTGGAGCTCAAACTGGAAAAGGTTACCGCCAAATTGAAAGGACAAAACAAACTTCTGGAACTACACCATGAGAAAATTCAGGATCAAAAAGACAAGCATCAGAAGAAATACAACAAAAAAATAGCTGAGTTGAACGCGGAGGTCATGAACTGTGGTTATCAGATAGAGAAGACGGCTATTGAGCTCGAAAAATGCCAGATTGCACTGAATGGGCTTAAAGAAAGGGCCGAGCTGCAGAGGCGTCAGGAATTGGACAAAAAGGAAGAAGAAAAGCATCAGTTAAAAGCGGAACGACAGAAAATGATAGATTTTATTGAAAAATTAGAGGAACAGAAAAAAAAAGATATCCGTGAACTGGAGGCCAGAAAGCGAGCTCAAGAGAACAAGATCAATGGCGACTTGAAAGAATTGGGCGATAAAGTTATATCCGGCAAAAAATCAATCACTGCAAGATTCGACATTCAGGTCGAAAAACTGGAAGAACAGCGCCATGCCGTCCTAAAGGAAAAGGGCGTGGATACCGCTGAAATCCGCCGACTGGAAACTGACGCTGAACGCATCAGAAGAAAATTGAAGCAGATTGAAGGGAATTACCCGCTGGTTATCCGGTATCACAAAGATTGTGAGGAATACATCGATCAACTTGATGAGTTCCGTCAAAACCGGAAAGTTCTTGAAAATGAGCTGGAACACCTGCAACAGCTTCATGGCAATCGGGTAAGAAAAGAGAAAGCTGAATTGAAATCATTGCAGGAACAAATAGAACAAACATCAAGAATAATTCAGGAGATTCAATATGAGTTAAATGCCTTTGCTTTTTTCAAAAAAAGTGCGTTGTTTGACGAACTTCAGAATTTCATCGAACATCAAGACGGAGCTGCGCAATGGAACTGCGAGGAAAACATCCGCAAATTACAGAGCCTGGCATTGGAATATGAAAAAGATGATAAATCCTTCTCAGGAAAAATTACCGAATTTTCGGGCTATTTCAATCCAAACAATTGTTTGGGCTTTGAAACCAGTTTATCCGGCAGCCTGCAATATCGAGCTTTTGCAGCGAACCTGAAAGAGTTTGTGCGCGAACAAAAGATCATTGATTTTAAAACTGAAGTGACTCGAAAATATGCGATGGTACTCGCTAATATTGTGAACGAAACGAATGAACTGCTTCAAAAAGAAGAAGATGTCTCGAAGGTTATTCAGCGAATCAATATCGATTTTAAGAAATCAAACTTTGTTGGCGTTGTCAAAAGCATTGAAATGCGGTTGCAGGAAAGCTCCAATAAAATCATCCAGCTTTTGCGAAAAATAAGGAAGTTTCAATCCGTGAATAACCTCAATTACGGCGATATTAATCTATTCAATCAGGGGAGTTCCGGCAGCAATAATGACGAAGCGGTGAAGTTGTTGGAAAGCCTGCTGTCGCAGATTGGTCAGGCAAAAACAAAGGTGCTGAAGCTGGAGGATGCCTTTGACCTGGAATTCCGGATCCGAGAAAACGAAAATGATACCAACTGGGTCAGCCGTCTGGCCAATGTTGGCTCAAACGGAACGGACGTTCTGGTTAAGTCGATGATTTACATCAACCTACTGCATATTTTCAAAAGCAATGGTGCCAAACAAAAAACCGACACCATCTTGCACTGTCTGATCGATGAAGTGGGTATTCTGCATGACAGTAATGTTACAGGGTTAATCACCTTTGCCGGCGAACGAAATATCCGATTAATTAATGGGTCGCCAAATTCGCACAACGAACAGGATTACCGGCACATCTATATGTTCAGGAAAAATCCGAAGTCGAACAAAACCGGAATCACCAAACTGATTAGTCATGAGCTCTAAACCCCTGCCGCTGTCATTTGCCCGTTGTTTACTACGCCTGCAAAATGGAGAACAGTTGAATTCGAGCGAAATAAAATCAAAAAGTTTGCTGAAACAGTTCTGTGAAGACGGCATCATTCAAAAACAAGCCTTGGGCTACCGGCGATCCGGATTCTATTGTCCCAACGCCTTAGTTTTGCAGAATTACCTTAAGGTGCAGAACGACATTCTTTCGTTGGAAAATTATATATACGAATTTGAAAACCCTGCTTCTGATGGAGAAAGTTCTCTCAGCGCCTCCAAATCTACTAAGACGTTTCGCGATACAGGTTTACAAGGCTTTTTTATAAAATCGTTGAATTCGAGAGTTATGATCTCAGGGGAGATAATACAGCCGTTGCCCCTGGGGGGTGAGTTATTTGTATATAAGCCTGAGAAGTTGCAAATTTCAGACACGGCCTTAATTGTTGGTGTCGAGAATCCAGAGTGTTTTTTGAAAATTGAAAAGCTGGTCCACCTTTTTCCTCAAAAAGAGTTAGTAATCATCATGCGTTATTTGAGCCATAGCCCCAACCGATGGCTTCAGACCATATCAAATAATTACTTGCATTTTGGAGATTTTGATCCAGCCGGGTTGAGCATTTATATCCGGGAATACAGGAGTTTGTTGCCTGATGGGCGCTGCAACTATTTTCATCCTTCGAATATCGAGCAACTAATTGATCAATATGGCCTGGCGAGCCTATATGATCGGCAGATTCATCTATTAAGAAATATTGATCCTTCCTTGTACCCCGAAGTAGCGAGCTTAATTGACCTGTTTCATAAACATCGAAAAGGGTTGGAGCAAGAACGCCTGCTGACGTCAAATATAGCCGCACCATAGTATTGTAAGCATTCATCCAGTCACCCATTGTAGCTTTCTGATCTCTAAATCCAGCAGCGTATGAATCTCTATTGCTCCTCTGGAGTATTTGCCCGGAGCTCAATTGAATAGCTTTAGGCTAAGTGAAATCGTTGTCGAATCCAAAGCGAACAAATCATTTTTAACGTCGATATCGGGAATCGAAGAGTCTGCCCACAATGGTCTTACTTTCTGTATAAGGTAGTTTCGAGAATCAGCAAAGATCCTTGACTCTCTGTTCTGTTTGCTCTTGGCAATATGGTTTGATTCACCCATTGCTTTATCCCAAATTGACCAATTTCATCGTTATTAGCACTCTCAATGCGAGGATTTTTCATTTCTGGGAAATACGACAAAAAATTATTTTCTCGAGCCATTACTATCAGTTTGATTACTTAAGAATATATGAGCTGTTTGGTCGTAAAGATAAGCTTTGTTGTTGATGGTCATGTACTTAAGATTTGTTTTTTTTGAATTGTTTGTCCGGTCACCTTGCAAGGCAAGCGGGGTGAAATATCAACTGATATTTTTGTTGAGCCCAATCTATAGAATGGAGCACGGCAAGGGCAGCATGGAAGATCAGCAGGAGATAAAGTGATCAACAACAGGCTTGAAAACCTATTCCAATACCTTGGACATACAACCAGTTGGAGGCCTCTCAGAAGGCTTTTTACATCGCTGATATCAGAAATTGCCTAGCTGGCATTTCAGAGGAACATACAATTCTGAAGGTATTCGAATATGATATTGGTGCGCATAAGTCGCAGGTTGGCTCGGGGATTTCTCAGGGAGCATTGCAGCGTTAAAATACGTCGAAAAACAAATTGAGTGAGTTAATCAAAGACACAGCCGTTTTTTGTTTTTTGACATAAACGCCAATCATTGGCCGTCATGTATTAACATTAAATTCACATTTAAGATCCTTTTATTCTTTTTTTATCTCAAAATTGGACCGCCTACAGAATGATGGTACCGCCATTGTTTGTCCATGATCTTGACTTAGTGCTGATTAAGCCTTTGAAATTTGCCTATTCACTCGTCAGTATTCATTGTCGTTTTGCTTTAAAAGCATGAAATATATGTTGTTTTGACATATAAAATCCTGTAAATACGACAAAGTAATGTTTTATTAACGTGTTTAATGGAAATATGACACTCTATAATTCATTTCTTTGTAAAAAAGGAATATGACAATCTTAAATGCGAGCAGTATGGAAAAAGAAAAATCTGTAAAAGCGACAAAAATCAATCTTTTCAGTTTGAAGACGGTCCAAATGAGAACCTTTCACATCACTTGGTTCTCGTTCTTTCTGTGCTTTTTCGGTTGGTTCGGTGTGGCGCCACTGATGGGAATTATCCGTGACGAATTGCTTTTAACCAAATCACAAATTGGCAATATCATCATTTCCTCAGTCCTGATTACCGTCTTTGCGCGGCTGTTTATTGGCTGGCTGGCTGACAAAATAGGCCCGCGGATCACCTACACCTGGTTGCTAATTTTGGGCGCAGTTCCTGTGATGTTGATCGGCGTAAGCAATGACTATACCTCCATACTAATTTTCCGCTTAATGATTGGTGTTATCGGGGCTTCGTTTGTCATCACCCAGTTTCACACCTCACTTATGTTTGCGTCCAATGTAGTTGGAACCGCCAATGCGACAACTGCCGGCTGGGGAAACCTGGGCGGCGGCGTGACACAAATGGTCATGCCCTTGATCTTTGCCGGATTTGTCAGCCTGGGCTTTATCGACAGCCAAGCCTGGCGTTACGCCATGATTGTTCCGGGAGTTTTAATGATAGGCATGGGGTTTATTTATTACAGGTATACAACCGACACGCCCGAAGGCAATATCAAGGATCTGAAAAAAAATGATCCTGAGTTTGCGATTAAAAAGGAAACCGAAAAAGGCAACTTCAAAAAAGCGCTAAAAGATTATCGCGTATGGGGCCTCTTTCTTATTTATGGAGCCTGTTTTGGAGTTGAACTAACCATCAATAACATTGCTTCGCTGTACTATATGGACTATTTCCAGCTTGATGTACAGACAGCCGGATTGATTGCCGGATTATTTGGTTTGATGAATTTGTTTGCCCGCTCACTGGGTGGGCTACTGGGTGACAAATCCGGCATGAGATGGGGACTGAGGGGACGCGTCTATTTCCTGTTCTTCACCTTGCTGCTGGAAGGAGTCGCCATCATGTTTTTCAGTAGAATGACAGCTTTACCATTGGCCCTCGGATCCATGATCATTTTTAGCCTTTTCGTTCAAATGTCAGAAGGAGCGACTTTTTCGGTTGTGCCTTTTATTAACCGGAAGGCCATTGGAACCGTCTCAGGAATTGTAGGTGCCGGCGGAAATACTGGAGCGGTAGCTGCAGGATTCCTGTTTAAGATGGAAAACGTTTCCTATCCGCAGGCGCTTTTTGTCATCGGAATAGTGGTAATCCTCATTTCGCTTTTTGCCTTCCTGATTCGTTTTTCTGAAGAAGCCGAGCTGCAAGCTAAAGCTGAGATGGGGCAACTCATTTCAAGAACTGAAAAAGTCAAGATTCAACAGGCTTACGCTTATAGTTATTCGCAAAACAGCATCTATAGATATTAGAAAAATGAAGCTTGGAGAATATAAATCTACGTGTTCTTATTGCGGCGTTGGCTGTGGTATCGTGGTGTCCCGGACGCCTGATGGAAAGGTAACGGTTAAGGGTGACAGCGAACATCCGGTAAACCGGGGGAAACTGTGTTCGAAAGGCCTGAACCTGCACTATGTAGTCAACAATAAGACCGACCGCCTATTGTTCCCACAAATGCGTGTGGGCAAAGGGCATCTGTTGAAAAAGGTAGAATGGCCCGAGGCTGTCGGGCGGGTTGCAAAAGTCTTTCAATCATTGATTAAAAAATTTGGTCCCGATTCTGTTGGCTTTTACGTTTCCGGCCAATGCCTTACGGAAGAATACTATGTAGCATCCAAGTTGGCCAAAGGCTTTTGGGGAACCAACAACATCGACACGAACTCCCGGCTGTGTATGAGCTCAGCCGTTGTCGGTTATAAAATGCAGCTGGGAGAAGATTCGGTACCAGCTTCCTACAAAGATATTGATGTGGCCGACTGTTTTTACATCACCGGAGCCAATCCGGCTTGGTGTCACCCCATCCTGTTTCGACGAATTGAAGCCCGTAAAGCTGAAAAACCTGATGTGAAAATCATCGTAGCCGATCCACGCCGGACGCAGAGTTGTGAATTGGCCGATCTGCATCTCCAGTTAAAGCCAGGCACCGATGTATACCTGAACAATGCGATTGGCCACTGCCTGATTGAAGATGGATTGATCAATTGGCCGTTTATTGACAAGCACGTGAATGGTTTTGAAGACTACCAAAAGCAGGTGCTGCAGCTCTCAGTAGAGCAATCAGCTGAAATTTGCGGTGTTTCTGTTGCCGACATTCGGTTGGCAGCCCGCTATATTGGCGAGTCGAAAGGCTACATTTCCATGTGGGCCATGGGATTGAACCAAAGTGTGATTGGGGTGAACAAAAACTTATCGCTGATCAACCTGTCGTTGATTACCGGGCAAATTGGCAAAGCTGGTTCCGGGCCTTTTTCACTAACCGGACAACCCAATGCCATGGGTGGTCGCGAAGTGGGTGGCATGTGCAACCTGTTGCCCGCGCACCGAAACCTGGACAATGAGCAGCACCGGCGGGAAGTAGCTGACTTTTGGGGAGTGGACCAGGTCCCCGCCAAAGCCGGATACAGCGCCACCGAAATGATCGATGCGCTTGAAAGTGGCAAACTAAAAGCCATATGGATTATTTGCACGAACCCAATGGTAAGCTTGCCCAACTCGAACAAAGTGGAGAAAGCACTGCAAAAAGCGCGGTTTGTTGTGGTGCAGGACATCTCAAAAAAATCGGACACCCTTCCTTTCGCCGATGTTGTTTTTCCGGCGGCCGGCTGGCTTGAAAAAGACGGCACCATGACCAACTCTGAACGTCGGATTAATTACCTGAACAAAGTGGTGGATGCTCCCGGCGAAGCGCTCTCCGACTATGAGATTATATGCCGGGTCGCCAGAAAAATGGGCTATTCAGGCTTCAACTTTAAAAGTGCAAAAGATGTTTTTGACGAATATAAAATGTTAACCGCAGGAACCAGTTTATCCATTGAAGAACTAACTTACGAATACCTACGGGAAACCGGAACGGTGCAATGGCCATTCAAAAACGGGCAGGGAACCGAAAGGCTGTTTACAGACAATAAATTTTACACGCCAAATCAAAAAGCCAATTTATTTGCTGTTGAGCCAGCCAACGAATCGCAACAGCCAACAGATGAGTTTCCGTTTATTTTGACAACCGGTCGTATTCGGGACCAATGGCACACCATGACCCGCACCGGTAAGGTTCAAAAATTGAAACAACACATCGATTATTCTTCCCTCGAAATTCATCCTCTGGATGCGCGCTTGTTCGACATCGAAAACGATGACATCGTTCTTGTAAAGGGACAAAACGGGCAGGTACAGGTTCCGGCCAAAGTAACCGACGAAATACGGCAGGGGGTGGTTTTTCTGCCCATGCACTGGGGAAAAGTCCTGTCGGGAAACAATATGCGCGCCAATAACCTGACAACTGATCTGATTGACCCAAAATCAAAGGAGCCGGATTTTAAATATGCGACAGTCGCCGTTTCAAAATACGAAAAATCCGCCGAGCGATTGGTGATAGTCGGTGCCGGCGCCGCCGCCATCGAGTTTATCCGCAGTTACCGCAAAAAAAATACAACGGATGAAATCGTGGTAATTTCGAAGGAAATACATCCGTTTTATAACCGGGTCTTACTGCCCGATTACATAGCCGGAACCCTGAGCTGGGAAGCTCTGCAAAAAACAAGCGATGAAGAAATTGAGGCGCTCGACATTCAAATAGAAGCCGGAGTCAGTTTGGAGGCAATTGATCCAGACAAAAGAATAATTGGGTGTTCCGATGGAAAAAACATCGCTTACGGGAAATTGATTCTTGCAACTGGCGCCCGTCCGAATGTGCCTAAAAAAGAGTGGATGCAATACCCCGCCACCTACACCATCCGCGATCGGGGTGATGCCGACCGCTTCAAAAAAAGTGTTCTATCAGGCAATCACGTTCTGGTGGTTGGCGGCGGTTTACTGGGACTTGAGATGGCTGCTTCCCTTTTGGAATTGAACGCGCAGGTAACACTGGTCAACCGCAACCCGAGGTTGATGGATCGCCAATTGGACAACGAAGCCAGTAGTTTGTTAAAAGAAATTCTCCTTGAAAAAGGCATAAAGATTTTGTTTAACGACGAAGTGAGCCAACTTGCGCCAGGCCCAGGGAAAACACACCAAGTAACTTTTAAGAGCGGAAAACGGCTGGATTTCGATGCAGTCGTTTTCGCCGTCGGTACCCAACCCAATATTGAGTATGCCAAAGATGTGCTTAAAACACGCCGTGGCATTCTGATTAACGAACACTTACAAACCAGCTGCAAAGGCATTTATGCGATTGGCGAAATAGCCGAGCTGAACGGGAGACTGCATGGGATTACGGCTGCCGCCGAAGAGCAAGCTTCGGTGCTGGCGGGTCATCTACTTGGTAACCCCATAAGTCAATACCACGGAACCGAAGAAATGAATATTCTGAAATTTCCGGGCATCGATCTTTGTTCTATCGGACTCACCTCGATTCCAGATGGTGCAACGGCTTACGAAGAAATTGTGTTCACAGATAAAGCCACCCGCTATTACAAAAAATGCCTTGTCAAAGACGATGTGCTGGTAGGAGCCATCTTAATGGGTGACAAGGCTGAGTTTACCGAATTCCGAAAATTAATTGTACAAAAAACCGAATTGGGTGTATTACGAATGCATCTGCTGCGTTCCGGCAAGCCGGTCGAACCCGTAATTGGTAAGCTGCTTTGTTCGTGTAACAATGTGGGTGCCGGTAACATTCAAAAGGCTATTCGTTCGGGCACACAAGGATTGGAGGCCGTGTGTGAACAAACGAGCGCAGGGTTGGGCTGTGGCAGCTGCCGGCCCGAAATTCATAAAATACTGAAAGAAGAACTTGAACTGACAGCAATTAACTGAGGTAGAAGAATGAGTGAATCGAAAAGTCTATATCGAATCTTAAACAAAGGCGGAGTTCTGACCCCGGCGCATTTTTTCGACATTCTGCAGATCGCGGAAATAGCCGGAAATAGCCAGATATTTCTGGGATCGCGGCAGGATATCCTGTTTTATCTGCCGGCCTCAACGAAGCCGGAGGCGTTTGAGACAGGCGGCCTTTCAATCCAGAAGCGTAGTTCTGGCATTCAAAACGTGGTGTCTTCTTTCGTCTGTGTCGACATACTGCCTTCAACCAGCTGGGTTTATTCCGGTATTTACCTGAAAGTGCTCGACCAATTCACATGGGATCACCTTTTGCGCGTGAACATCGTTGACCCGCGGCAAAATATGGTGCCGCTATTTTACGGGCACCTCAATTTTATTGCTTCGGAAATGCCCAACTACTGGCACCTGTACCTAAACCTGCAAACCGAGCAAGATCCCAAAGCCTGGCCTGGGCTGATTTTTACAGACGACATTGCTGAATTTGCCCAAACACTGGAACAGCTGATTGTCGGCCAAAACATCAAGAATACGGAACAGCTGAAAGAAAAACTGGACCATTCATCCCTGCAAAAAAACACGCTGAAGTCGACAAAAACAATTAGTCTGCCAACAGGTTTTTTCCCCTATTACGAAGGCCTGAACAAACTTGATGGAAAGGACCAGTACTGGGCCGGATTTTATTGGAGAAACAACCACTATCCCATTCAGTTTTTAAAAGAAATCTGTAACCTGTGTCAAAAAACGAATGTCGGAAAAATCAGTTTCACACCCTGGAAAACCATTCTGATCAAGGACATCGAGACCAAAGATAAAATCCATTGGGATGAGCTAATTGGACGTTACGGCATCAACATGCGCCATTCATCTTTTGAATTGAACTGGCACTTGCCTTTACTCGATCAGCAGGCCCTGAAGTTAAAACGATTCCTGGTTTCCGAATTCGACAAATTCGACATCCGGACTTTTGGCTTGTCGTTCGCCATCCAGAATAAGCCCGGCGAGCGCTTTACCTCCGTAGTAATCCGCTCTAAAAGCCGGTTACCATTCCTTGGCAGATTCGATTTTACACGAACTTACAGCGTTGAACATGCCTACGATTTCAACCCAAACAACAACCATTACCTGGAATACGCAACGAACCTGGACAAGAATAACTTGCCGCAAACACTCAACGAGCTGTCGAAACGCTACTATGCCCGCCTTTTTGCACAGACCGTGCCCGGGCAATTGCACCGGTTGGATGAACCCAAACTCAGAAGTCGAACAGTATACCAATGCCCTGATTGCCTAACAACTTACGACGAACGATATGGCGACGTACTGGCCGGAATTAAGGCCGAAACTCCTTTTGACATGCTGCCGGAGAGCTATTGCTGCCAGGTTTGCGAGACACCAAAACCAGCTTTTACCGGGATTGAAATCAGGGAATTGGCTGTTTAAATAAATTTTTGAATGATGCATAAAATTGAGGACCATATTGGAAGACGTTTTGAGAAGTTGCGGATCAGCTTGCTGAATACCTGCAATTTTTCGTGCGTGTACTGTGTGAGCGACAACACAGAACAGGTTTACCAGGGGGTTGTGCCTGTATCCAAAGAAGAACAACTGGATCCCGATGAGTTTGTTTCGCTCATCCAAAGTGTTCACCAACTCACTGGTCTGAAAAGCATCCGGCTAACCGGAGGTGAACCGCTTTTATATATGAACCTGATCCCGCTTATCGAGAAAATAAAAACAATTGGTATTGAAGATATTCGCCTGACAACAAACGGCTACTACCTGAAGCAAATGGCCCGTCAGCTGAAAAAGTCCGGAATTCAATCCATCAATATCTCAATCGATGCGATCGACCTGGATTTATTCAGGAAAATTGCCCGGCACAACCATCCTCAAAGGGTGTTTGAAGGGATTCAGGCCGCTGTTGACGCGGGAATGCAAGTTAAGCTGAATGCTGTAATCATGCGCGGAAAAAACGAATCGCAAATCGTTCCGCTGCTCGATTATGCCTCAAAAATGGGCGTAAAAATTCGCTACCTCGAACTCATGAAGATGGGGCACTTGTATCAGGGAGAAAACGAGCTGTTCTATTCTGAAAAAGAGATCCTGGATACCATCAGCCAGGATTATGGAATATCCCGATTGCCTCGTAAGAAATCGGAAACGGCGCGCTACTGGACCGCTGGTGAAAACCGGATTTTTGGAATCATAGCCAATGAATCTACGCCCTTTTGCCACGACTGCAACCGGCTGCGAATGGACAGTCGCGGTTATTTCTACGGTTGCCTCAGCAATGCCAATGGCGATAAGCTGGCGCCGTATGTACACGATCAGGAATTATTAACCCAAAAACTCCGCCAATTACTGCTAATGAAACAACCCGCCAGGTTTCATGGCAGCCAATTGTCGATGAGAAATATCGGAGGATAACAATGGAAACATCAATTCAAATCACCTGTTTTGCCGGCCTGCGAAAGTTTTTTGATCCGCAGGTTAACATACAGCTGCAATTGCCAGCTTCGTACCAATCGCTGATTCACGAGCTAAAGAAAATGAATCCGGAAGCAACAGAAATTCTGGACCATTGTCGTATCGCGGTCAACGAAAAGTTTGTACCGCACACCGAACTGAAAACGACTGGTGAACCGGTCTACCTAATTCCTCCCTCAAGCGGGGGGTAAGAAACGGTTGACAGTCGCACTGAGTAGTCACAGTTTTCAGTATACAAAGAATGACCATTAATGACAGAAGAAATGAAGCATATCCTACATACACCAATCAATTATGCCTTGCTGTTCGACGGGTTTCGAGATCCGAACAGTGGGGCTGTGGTCTTATTCAGCGGAGAGGTACGCGACAACAACAAAGGGAAGGTCGTGACCCACCTGGAATACGAAGCTTACGAACCGATGGCTGAGAAAATGATTAGCGAAATTCTGGCCGATGCCACAGCAAAGTGGAAGCTGAATCAGGCTGTTTGCGTACATCGCGTCGGTGTGGTTGATATTTCGGGTTGCGCGGTTGTGGTTATTACCGGTTCGGGACACCGGGCGGCGGCTTACGAAGCCAATCGCTACATCATTGACCGGGTGAAAAACGAAGTGCCCATTTGGAAACACGAATTCTATACGGACGGCACCAGTGAATGGGGCCAGAACTGTGACTGCAGTTCTCCGTCACATCATAATCATCACGAACACCAACACGCGGAATGAAACAGTTGACTACAGAAGAACACAGCCGGTTTTCGCGCCACCTGTCGCTTGCCGAAATTGGCGAAAGCGGCCAGCAAAAACTGAAAAATGCCAAGGTATTGGTCATTGGTGCCGGAGGATTGGGCAGTCCGCTGCTCATTTATTTGGCTGCCGCGGGCGTGGGCTGCATTGGCATCGTGGATGATGATGTGGTCAGCCTTTCGAACTTGCAGCGACAAGTGCTGTACACCAGCTCGCAGGTGGGACAAAAAAAGATTGAAATAGCCAAACAGCGGCTACAGGATCTATATCCTGAAATTGAAATTCACCTGTTTAACACCCGGTTGAATGCTGACAATGCCGGCGAACTACTCGCACCCTACGATGTGGTGGTAGACTGCTCCGATAATTTCGCGACACGCCAACTGTTGGGTCGCGAAACACAACAACTAAATAAACCGCTGGCTTTTGCCTCGGTCATGAACTACGAAGGACAGGTGACCGTGTTCAATTTTAATGACGGCCCCTCGTTTAGCGATCTTTATCCAAATGTTCCAAAGGACGGGATCTATCAATCAGAAGATATCGGCTTGGTGGGCGTTTTACCTGGCATTGCAGGCAGCCTGCAGGCCAATGAAGTGATCAAAATTATTATCGGGTACGGTGAAGTGCTCTCGGGAAGACTATTGGTTTTTTCACTATTGGAAAACCGGTTCAATCTTTTTTCGATTTAACCCAAAGCCCGGATCACAATCCGATGGGTTGACTCCGGCAAGTTTAATTGTAATGCAACATGATGACCATGATCCGACATTTTATTCCAGGTTTTTTGCACAATCTGCACCAGTTGTGCAGCGGGTTTTCCCTGCATAAAATCTTGCATGTAATGTTCAAGGAAAACCAGACAAACCACATCCTCCAGCTTTTGAGCGTCATCCAATCGAGGAATGTTCAGCTTTTTCAGGATGTCCACGACCTCCGAAACAAAATCGTCGGAGTAGCCACTGGCTTGCAGAATGGCAGCGGCTTTCCCGGCTTGGTAGTCGCCCAGGTAGTTGCGCCACTGGTAGTAACCAATCCGCCCTTCTGGGTATTCTGTCCGCTTAATTTCCCAGCGGTACAAATGCTGGCAATAAGCGGCAATAGTCAAGGCTTCCGACGCGTCGGGATAAACCTGTCGCAGACAATCCAAAAGCCGTTGGGTATAAAGCCACTCAGCCGGTACCAGTTTAGATCCTTCCAATTCGTTGTTGGGATCTTGCAAATGGGCTGCTTTCAGCGAGGCTGTTGCTTTTTGAAAAGAGATACTGTTCATGAGGGTCATTTTATAATTGCTTAAACGCCGTGAATCAATAAAAGTTGAACTCTAAGCCGCGATTGGAGAACACAAGGAAAAACGGATCAAGCATAGACGAAGCCGACTGTATTGAAAGAATCAGGGATCTGAAAACAAATCTTGCGGGGGTTCTTTATTATCAGCCCGAGTATAAAATTTTTAAAATCACCAAGATGAAAAAGAAAATTGTATTAATTGGAAACGGGATGACCGGCTATAAATTCTGTGAGAAATTTGCCGGATCTCCACTTAGCGAAGTCTATGAGCTGGTTGTTTTCGGTGAAGAAAGACATCCGGCTTATGATCGTGTTCACCTGACTTCCTATTATACAGGAACCATTCCGGCGGAGCTATTTCTGGCTCCTGCTGCCTGGTATCAGGAAAACCAAATTGAACTGTTAACCAACGAAAAGGTCATCGCAATTGACCGGGATGCCAAAACGGTAACCTCAGAGAAAGATAAATCCTATTCTTATGACATTCTGGTGTTGGCAACGGGCTCGTCCGCTTTCGTTCCACCCATTAAGGGGATTGAGAAACAAGGCGTGTTTGTATATCGAACATTCGATGACATTGATAACATCAAACAGTACATTCCGCAGTCGAAAAAGGCTGCTGTCATAGGAGGTGGATTGCTTGGACTTGAGGCTGCCAAGGCCTTACTCGACGATGGTCTGCCCACCAGTATTGTGGAGTTTGCCTCGCGCCTGATGCCGCGGCAACTGGATTTGCAGGGAGCCAGCATTCTGAAATCCAAGCTGGAAGGCTTTAAGCTGGAAGTCTTGCTCAATAAAAGTACCGAAAAGATTATGGGGAATGGTTCCATTCAGGGACTGAAGTTTACCGATGGCTCAGAGCTCGACGCCGACTTGCTCGTGATTTCGGCAGGTATCAGGCCACGCGACGAGCTGGCGCAGCATTCCGGGCTGGAAGTTCATCCCCGTGGCGGAATTGTGGTCAACAGCAAAATGGAAACTGCAGATCCTTCAATTTTTGCCATCGGCGAATGTGTTGTGGTTCACAACATGGTTTGGGGCTTGGTTGCTCCATGCTACGAGATGGCCGAAACACTGATAAAGAATCTTCAGGGTGGAACCTCCGAATTTCTGGGTTTCGACCTTTCTTCAAAATTAAAACTGATTGGTACCGATGTAGCCAGCTTTGGAGATGCTTTGATTGAAAGCGACAAAATTAAAACCATTGTGTATGAAAATAAGGCCCGTGGAATTTATAAACGTCTTAATTTATCCGAAGATGGCAAATACCTGCTTGGTGGTATTCTTGTCGGTGAAGCGGAAGAATACAATCTGCTGAAACAAGTCGTCAACAACAAAATGGCTCTGCCGGCCAACCCCGAAGACTTTATTTTGGGTGCCCGCGGCGGTGAAGGCGCGGCTGGCATCAGCGTGGGTGACCTGCCCGACACTGCCAATGTTTGCTCGTGCGAAAACATCAGTAAAGGCGACATTCTGACCGCGATTGAAAACGAAGGCGCCGAAGCTGTTCCGCTGATTAAGAAATGTACGAAAGCTGGCACTGGCTGCGGAGGTTGTGTTCCGATGCTGGATGACCTGCTTACCTGTTATATGAAAGCGCAGGGGCGTGAAGTCCGTAAAACCATTTGCGAACACTTCAGCTACACCCGCCAGGAACTTTACGACCTGATCAAGGTCAACGAGATAAAAAGCTTTGGTGGATTACTAAGAGCATACGGAAGTGGTTCGGGTTGCGAAACCTGTAAGCCGGTGGTGGCCTCCTTGCTGGCAAGCATCTGGAATGATGTCATTGTTAAACACGACACGATTCAGGACACCAACGATCGCTTTCTGGCCAACATCCAGCAGCGGGGTGTGTATTCCGTTGTTCCGCGTATCCCGGGAGGAGAGATTACACCCGAAAAACTGATTGTGATTGGCAGCGTGGCTAAAAAGTACGACCTCTACACCAAAATCACCGGAGGACAGCGCATCGATTTGTTTGGCGCCCGTGTTGATCAGCTGCCCGATATTTGGGAAGAACTGATTGATGCCGGTTTTGAAAGCGGTCATGCCTATGGAAAAGCCCTGCGAACCGTAAAAAGTTGCGTGGGGTCAACTTGGTGCCGCTTCGGAATGCACGATTCTGTGTCGTTTGCCATAGAGGTGGAAAACCGATACAAAGGCCTCCGCTCGCCGCACAAGCTAAAAGGAGGCGTATCAGGCTGCGTGCGCGAATGTGCCGAAGCACGCGGAAAAGACTTCGGCATTATAGCCACCGAAAAAGGCTGGAACCTGTTTGTATGCGGAAATGGCGGCGCCAATCCGCGCCATGCCGATCTGTTGGCATCCGACATCGACAAGGAAACCGTTGTTAAATACCTTGACCGCTTTCTCATGTTTTACATCAAAACGGCTGAACCACTCACCCGGACTTCCAAATGGCTGGCCAGTCTTGAAGGCGGCCTGGGCTATCTGAAAGATGTAATTGTAAAAGACTCACTTGGTATTGGTGAAAAACTCGAGACAGAAATGGCCGAGCTAATTTCGCATTACCAATGTGAATGGACCACGGTTGTCCGCAACCCGGAGATGAGAAAGAAATTCCGCCACTTTGTGAATTCAGATAAAACAGATGATACCATCAAATTTGTAAGCATGCGGAATCAAAAGATCCCAGCCAAAACAGTCTAAATCATGGAAGTAATGGAAATCAAAGAGCAGCCCGAAGTAAAAAAATGGGTAGAGGCAGCCCCTGTTGGAGCATTCCCCAAGAACGGGGGAGCAGCCGTTTTGATTGAAGGCGAACAAATTGCCGTTTTCAATTTTACCGACGAAGAGCGTTGGTTCGCCACCCAAAACCAGTGCCCGCACAAAGGCGAGATGGCTATCTCGCGCGGACTTACCGGCGACAGCCAAGGACAACCGAAAGTAGCCTGCCCATTTCATAAAAAGACGTTTTCGCTCCAAGACGGCAAATGCCTGACTGATGAAGGGTATCAACTGAAAACCTACCCGGTGAAAGTGGAAA
>NZ_CAXBDD010000037.1:0-32668 GCF_963974515.1 uncultured Sunxiuqinia sp.
CGTCCACCTTGGTGTCGTTGGTAAGTTTCAGTGCGGTCTGGAATTCATACTTCAAACCAATATTCAATTTATCGGACGGCGAAATATTCACCCCTAAAATTGGCGTAAAACCGGTTCCGGTTTGCTTGGTATCCACTTCCTGATCTTTCAGCAAAGCCGATTTCTCTTCCAACTCATTGGACGTTGCGTCCAGATAGGTTGCTCCAGCCGTAAAAGTTCCCTGAACCTGCGTAATCTGCATAGCATCAATCTGTGTTTGTGTGACACCCAAACCCATTAATCCCTGCTCAATTTCTGTACGCTGACCGGCAGTGATATAACCTGCTTGTTCCACCTGGTCCAGCGTAGAGCTGCCAGCCCCGTTATCGATTAGTGGTTGCATCCCTGCTGCGGCATCTGAAGCGTTTGTAGCAGCAACACCTACTGAAGAAGAGGCTCCAAGCAAGAATTGCTCGGCATTGGTCATTGAACCGTTTACTTTCAACTGGATATTTGATATGCCCCCGGTGTAAGTGTTTATCGATGGTAAAATGCGAACCCCTCCATAAACTGATACGGCCTCACTAAGTTTGGTCGTGGCTCCCAGCTGAATTCCCCAAAAGACCGAACGTCCTTCGAATTCGATAGCCGCTTGATAACCTGGTTGTACTTCGTATCCAAAAGCAGCCAGTCCTGCCAAAGCTGGCACCAGTTGACCATTTACCTGGGTGGCAATTTTCCCCTCAAATGAAGGGATGCCTTCATCAAAAATGACAGAACCTCCGCCGGCGTTAGGACCCAAGCCAAATGAAAAAGCCCAGTTTTCCTTTTTGTAAACCGCAAAGGCTGTGGGAAAAACCGGAATTTCGAGCTTACCAACAAACTCCTGGTTGTTTAGTGGCGCCGTGGTGGTAATGGTTCGGGTTTGAAACAAGGTTTGGCTATGAAATCCGAAATGAAAACCATTAGCCATTTCCATTACACCAGCTGGATTGAAATAGACTGCATCCAGGTCAGTCGAAGCATTGCGGGAAAGCATGCGAATGTATTGAGCACTCTGATTCGCGTTGGTTAACAAGCCTCCTGCAAATACCGATTGTATGAACAAAAAGCATACAACGGTTAGTAAAGTTGTTCTCTTCATCACAATTTAAAGATTAGTTGCAGGCAACAAAAGTAAATTTTTTTCCCTCCCAGCAATGGGTTCATGCTGTACATCAGCTAGATACTGGACATCAGACCAAAAAAGTCTTTTGGTCGAAACAGTTGCCTTGCCATAGAAAATAATGATAATCAATGGTTTTTAAGAATCACAACCAATGTGTTTAGATGAAATGTGAAGAGAAAAGATGCTATTTATATTAATTCTATATAATTGGAGCAAAACAAAAAAGGGACCGTGCGATCCCTTCTTGTTTTGTAATTTGTTCCGTTTTTTTCTTTTGGAAAACACATTCTGTCGACTGGAACTACCTTAAAATGACACATCATACAACCCTTCACCGTCCTTTAAGAACTGGGTGACACTAATATCTGTCATGGGGTGTTGAATCAATTGCAGCAACAGTTCAGGACTGATGGTAGCCGAATGAGAGCCATTCATGCTTACGCGGTAGATTTGGTCAACTGTTTTAAAACTGGCAGCCAGCACTTTTGTGTCCAGTTTATATTCGTTCATATTTCGTGCGATATCGCGCACTACCTCGATTCCATGCGATGAAATATTATCCAGACGGCTTACGTAAGGTGCCACGAAATCGGCACCTGCCTTTGCGGCAACCAACGCTTGCTGCTGGGTGAAGATAGCCGTTGCAGTAACATTCATTCCGCTTTCCTTGAGCAGTCGCATGGCCTTGTAACCTTCAGCAATTACCGGAATTTTGGCGTAGAAATTATCGCCCAGATCGAAGTACGACTTGTACTTTTTCGCTTCTTTCACCATTTCTTTTGCCGTAGTACTAATCAACTGCACATGGATCATTCCGTCGCCGACAATCCGGGAAACTTCCTCTACAGCTTCAGACAGTTTCATACCCGATTGCTTCAGGATTGTTGGATTAGTGGTTATCCCTTCCAAAGGGAAAAAATCATACAACTCTTTTAAAGCCGAAAGATCGGCTGTATCTGCCATGTAAATCATAGTGCTCTGTTATTTTAGATAAGAAGATGCCAGATAAAAGATAGGAAGACAGACGACGAAAATCATGCGACACTGAATCTGATGTCTATAATCTAATATCTTTTTGTCTTTTGTCTGGCATCTTTCTCTGTACGTTTAAACTTCTTCAGCATTTGCCAAAAGATACTCTTCTGCCTCAACCGACCAAAGCCCGTTGTGGTGTTTACAAATTTCATCCAGCTTGGCGTAGAATGGATCCGTTTTCCCTTTCTCTTCAAATTCGCTGATGGCTGTCAGAGGAAAGTTTTTATGCGTGTAAATCAGTTTCTTTCCCCCCGGAACGTTTGGCAAATTGAGTGTCGTATCAATCACAGCATTCAGCCCGCCAATGTGCGTCACCAGCCCGGCAGGATCCAGCCCTTTCCCAAACATTTCGAGCGACTCGACCATATCGTCGTTATTACCGCCCGAAGTACCTACAATGTGGGTATACGCATAGTGGACATTGTAAAAATTCAGTTTTGCGCTGAATTCCGGATTGGCTGGACCGGCAAAGAAATTCAAACATCCGTCATGCCCCAAAATAGCGTCACCTTGTTCAATAACGGCTGGAACCGGAGCAAAAACAAACACATCGTTGTAGCCTTCTCCGCCGGTCAGTTCGCGCAGTTTCGCTACCGGGTCTCCGCCACCAGTATTCAAATAGATCAGTTCAATGCCTTTCGACTTGGCCCATTCGGGTGAATAAATCGAGGCTGCCCGGTCCAGACGCGCCTGATCAATGTCGGTGACCACCATAAGCGAAGGTTTGCGGTCTTCGCGCATAATCACATAGTTGATGGCTGCCAGTCCCATAGGGCCAACGCCGGCAAGGATCGCCATTTTACCACCTTCCACAATTTCCATGTCGTGCTTATACGAACCAGGCGTGGTGTGGTAATTGGCATGCATAGCACCAATCACACAGCTCAGTGGCTCGGCCAGCGACGCGGGGTAGTAGCCCGGGCCTTCGTATGCCAACAAGCAATCCTGCACCAGCACATCTTTCGGAATAATCACATAAGTGGCATCGCCACCAATGTACTGGTACGAATAGCCGGGAGCGCTCAGCACCCCAACCGGCCCGTCGTTGTAATAAATAGCCGGCTGAATGGAAAACTTCTGCCCGGCTTTGAATTTGTGTTGCCATTTGGCGCCCACCTCAACCAACTCACCGGCAAACTCATGCCCGATTAAAATGGGTTTTTCGGCCACATCATCCGGAACCCGTTTGTGATCGGTTCCTTGCGTTGCGGCTTTATATGACGACATGCAAATGCTGTCAGACACTACTTTTGCCAATATCTCATCTTCTTTGATTGCCGGAAGTTCAAATTCTTCCAGTCTCAAGTCTTTTTTTCCGTATAAACGAACTGCTTTTGTTTTCATATTTTTTCTCTTTCCTTTATATAAACCTGAAAAGGTTGTGCTCCTATTTCAACATATTTTGTCCGCCGGTAACAGGAACAGCCTGTCCTGTTTCGTATTCCTGTTCCATGACATAAAAGATGGCGCGCATCACGTCAAGCGGTGTGCATCCGCGGCCGGCCGGAACCTGCGCTTCGTAAAAATGTTTTACCTCTTCCAGTGTTTTGGCGCCGGGCACTTTTCCGGCGCGCAAGTACTGAACAAATAAGCCATTCTCCGGATCGGCCCACAGCGGCCCGTCAAAAAAGTTACCCGGGCAAATTGAATTGACCTTGATTTTATAGGGCATCAGCTCCAAAGCGAATGACTGGGTCAGCCCAATACCGCCGAACTTTCCGCCCGCGTAAGCAAAGTTCTTGTTGCTTCCTTTCAAACCCGACTTGGAATTGATTTGAATGATATCTGCAAAATGATCCGGCCTAAATTTGTTCTGCAACTTCATCACAGCCGATGCATACTTGGAACAAATAAAGTAGGCCGAATAGTTCACCTTGGTCATCAAGTCGAATGTTTCAGGTGTCATCTCATCCAAGCCCCCGGCACGTAAAATCCCGGCATTGCTGATAAAGGTATCCAAGCCCCCAAAATTAATCACTGTTTCACGAACCAGGTTTTCCACCGATTCAGCCTTCGACACATCCGCCTGAACAAATAGGGCTCTGTTTTTACGCTTCACCGCGTTTAGGGTGTCGGCAAACTCCTGCCCTTTTTCGGCGTTCAAATCGGCAATGACCACATTGGCGCCATGGTCCATCAAATGCTCCACGATTCCAGCGCCAAAACCCTGGGCCCCACCCGTTACGATTATCACTTTGCGATCCGCACGTCCGGCTGTTCCACCCAGCGAAATTTTGGAACGGTACTGCTCCACCTCCCAGCTTTCGATAAAGGCGATCTGTCCGGGAGTCATCGGGTGCTGTCCGCCAAACGATTTGGCAAATTGCGCAATCCGGCAATGATCGGTCACTACATCCACAAGTATTTCAGCGCCCTCGGCATGGTCGGCAATGACCAAAACACCCAAACCGCTCGCAAAAATAACTTTGGGCAGTTTGCCTTTTTCTTGTTCGTATTGGTTAATCTTTTGCTGAATGTCTTTCAGAAAAGCTTCCGCACCGCCGTTAAATTCAGCATAAACAAAAGCCGAATTGGCGTACACAATGCCATCGGGGGTAAATGGAATTGAAATAGCTGGTAGGTTTTCCTTTTGCAAGTATTGGTCCAAAAGGGTTGTACTGGCCAGACGAACAGTTTTCACAGATTCTTTGGACACCATCATCCGGACAGCCGGAAGTATCTGATCTGCGATTGGATTGACTGGCAAGGGTTCATTAGAAGGTTCTGCACCATAAACGGCATCCAGCTTTTCGTCAATCATTTTATACCTTGAATGAATTTCCTCTACCGAGTTTCCGCCAACAAATACGCCGTGGTTCTGCAGAAAGATGATAGCAGGTTCTATACCTTTTTTCCGCCGGTAATTGAAAACCGCCTTTTCAACCACTTTAAACAGGATGTAGCCCGGATCTTCATAAGCGATGTAAATCACCTCGTCCCCAAACAGCTCCGCCGTTTTTTCCGCAGCCTGCTCGCTGCACATCAAGCCGTTTACCTTGGTTGAATGCGTGTGTACCACCAGCGAAAAATCAATCAGGTTGTGAAACGATGTTTCCACCGAGGGCCGCTGTCCCTTTTCGGGTTCTACTCGGCTCTTCATCAGATCTTTTACGATTTCCTCTTCGCGTTTCAGCGGATCTTCCGAATAGGTTTTGCTTGTAATTTCATCCAACTGTGAACGATCCAGCTTCGCAAAACCGGATTCGCCAATTGTGGCCAAACTAAAACCGCTGGCTTTCACCCAAAGGTATTGATCGTTTTTATACGAAGTATTTCCACCACCGGCCAGCACATAATCTTTTTGCTTGCCGTAAAACTGCGATACTTCAATGAGGTCTCTTAATCCTTGTTCCATCTTTTTAAATTTCAAATTCCAAACTTCAAGGCGACTGCGCTTCGTCAAGCCCTATCCTGTTCGCTAAGACTCAATTTATTCAACAAAGTTTTTAATGACAGCATTTCCGAGTTGGACGAACTCATCGCGCCGTTCAAGTTTGGCTTTTCCGGATGCATCCAAAAAACCTTCCTTTTCTTTTGCCAGCAGATACTGGTGAGCCGCAATAACACAAGCACCTTCGTATCCGATTTTTTTCATCGGATCGCTCAGCTCTTTCCCGTCGCCGCCAAACACTGTTATCGGATCCAACTGCGGAGTGTTGTGCTCGGTTCCGAAGGTGATCAAAAAGCCTTTTTCATTGAAATAATTGACGAATTCTTCCATGATTCCCGGGTTATTTCGTCCCGGAATCAGTTCGAGTGAATACACCTTTTTAGCGATCAGGCTTTCATACAATTGCTGATAGTCGCCTTCAAAATCGGTGAATTCGCCTTTTGGATTATCCAATAGAACCGGATAACACGGAATTCCGCCAGCATGAATGATCAACTCTATGACTTGTTCAAGGCTTAAAAACGCTTTATCATCTTCCGGAACGAAGGCTTTCCCTCCGGATTTCAGCAGGTTGCCGCGAATCTCATTCTCCAGGCCGGCAAAGTCGGCCACTTCCGACTTGGGGGCCTTCCCGCTGAAGATCTTTTCCCAAACCGCGATTTGATTTTCCTCCGAAGGGTATTTTTCAGCAACTGTTTCGCGCAACGCTTTGGAAATGTGCC
This sequence comes from uncultured Sunxiuqinia sp., assembly GCF_963974515.1. Taxonomy (GTDB): domain Bacteria; phylum Bacteroidota; class Bacteroidia; order Bacteroidales; family Prolixibacteraceae; genus Sunxiuqinia. Next base: position 6,296 of record NZ_CAXBDD010000037.1, read on the forward strand.
GTTCGCGGAGCAGGTTCTTGGCGTATTTCGCTTTCATGATATCAAACGAAAAACTAAAATCTTCGTAAATATCTTTTAGCCAGCGGTTCAATTTTTCAATCATCTCGCCCGTTTGCCGGTTGCTTTCATTCTGAACCTGCAACAGTTTACCCATCATCTCCGCATTCAACATGACGGGATATTTCAAGCCTTTTCCGCTGAAATAAGTCCGCCCCGGATTGTTGGGATCGTTAACCCGCACTCCGGCAGCCTGCAAATCTTTTTGCAAAGCCATAAATTCAATGTTGAACAAAGGAAAAATCTGGTATTCTTTGGCCAGCCTGTTAAATTCTTCGTAGCCATCGGTAGTATAAAAGTCGTTGATGCCAAGCACTTTTACCTTTTCGGCCAGCGCCATTTCAAAAACCTGCCGGATTTCGGAGAACGCACTGAATGAATATGGTGTATGAAAATGCCCATTTACCTGAAGCAATTCTTCGCTTCCACTAACGGGTTCGGCCAGCAACTTTCGCTTTTCGGGATATCTGTCAAAAATGGATTCGCTCATCGTCTTTTGCTTTTATTTTTAGGATACGACAAAAGAAGCGAATCGTAGCAAAAAAAGTATCCTTTGGTGTCCTGTATGGAGGAAGGATTGAAGGGATGAATGAGTAAGTTATCGGCAGTTATCAGAGAATACAGGAGGAATCTGATTCGTTAAATACCTGGAGAAGGAGCTATTCAATGCTTTTCCTTTTCGCTTTCTGAATCAAAGTCTCAATGATCCTGAAATCCGTTCGTCTTATTTGTTCAATGATTTCCGTGGCCGATTCTATCAGTCCCTTTTCTTTTGCGACAATCAAGATTCCCAATGTCCCGGTTAGCTTTATTCTCAATTGTTTTGCTTCACCAGCATCCAAAATGATTTCGAATATCTGTTGGTCCTTCTATCTTCAGCATCCTCTATCTCAATAAAATCAGGCAAAGGTCTTCCAAGCTCATCCGCAATAACACCTGTAACGGTAATTTTACCGAACAAAAAAATTCAAGAAGAGAAATTCGACCGATCTTTTCAAGTAATATCAAGCAGCTTGTATCAGATACTATATTCTTTCGCATTTTGAGTATCATTATCCAAGTCGGTGGATGGGTGATCGATTACCGGCCGATCATAATCGGCCAACAATTCCATATACGGTCCTTTTGACAGCCCCACCGATTCCGCGGCTTGTCCTAAAGTAAGCTTGCCCTATTCGTAAAGGCGGGACGAAAGAGGCATTTTTGCTTCCCCATCATTCAAATCGAGCGAATCCGGTATGTTAAGTTGAATGGACTTCATTTAAGATTCTTTATCCAAAGTTATCGAATTGCGCTCAGGATTCCCCGGCTTGTCAAAAAACCCCCGATTCTCTGATTCAAGATTGAGTCCGGCCCGAAAAGTCATCCGATGAATAATTTCGTAAAATGCGGCGATATTTCAATCCTATTAATCAGTTAAATATGGATTCATCGGATGACTAAAACAACTTTACTTCCCAAAATAAATCACAAACTTCTCATCCGACTCCTTTTTGAGCCAGTGACGGCAATTCAGGCTTAAGGATTTATCAATTAGTGGAGCCGGGATGAAGGGCGCAATGACTTCGAGCAGCTCGCCGTCGCCCAGCTTTTTGATCGCTGAAAGCACTTCATGCACCGGCTGTTCTCCGGCGTGTAGCATGTCGCGAATATCAATGGAGTTGACCACCCTCTTCTCACTATACCAATCCGGGCGATCGGTTTGGTATTGCGTTTCGGTTACGGAAAGTTCTCTAATGTTTTCCTGTCCAATTTCCTTGCGCAGCGTGTTGACCAACTCTTCCACATTCAACCCGCCAATGGTAGCGGCCTGGTTCAAAGTAGTAATCTTGGTGATGGTGCGGCGCAAGACTGGATTCTTCAGCTTTTTAAACTGTGGAGCCATCCCGATCAACACATCTTCCAGTTGCGGGTAGGACTGCAACAAATCGTAAATCTTGGTTTTGGGTGTAATCACAAGCTTTTCCATAATTATCCTTCGTTTTGATCGGTGTACGACAAAATCCGCTGTTCGCCCTCGAGCTTGCGTAGCTCAGTCAAATCCTGAGACACTTCAAGTGTTCCCAAATATTCGCCATTTTCATCACGAAGCGCGAAATATTCAATATGAATAAACTTGCCTTTCATTTGAATCCAGAACGGTGCATGCGAGGCCTTGCCGGATTTGAAATCTTCCAGAATTTTCTCGATAATGTGAACGCTTCCCGGCGGGTGACACAGGCGGACATCGCGGTTGATGATGGAACGGCTGCGGGTGAAAATCCGGTGTTTACCCTGGGTGAAATATTTCACCTTATCGTTTTTGTCTACAAAAGTCATGTCGGCCGAGACGGTATTCAGAATCGCCATGATTTCCGGGGCCGTAAAACTACCCGACGGCAGCTGAATGGTTCCATTGCCGGCTGCGCTTGTTGCGGCCTGCTGATCCATCGCTGTAGTGTCCAGACCTTCGGGCTTCCATTCCACCTGCGGATCGTACAGGGCAAAACCGATTTCAATGGTTTGCCGGTGAATGTTCCACCATTCTTCGGTTGTCAGCAAATCCATACACATCGGGAACAGGATTTCCTCTTCTTTAGAGGTCATATCCTTTACGCCTTTCAGCGCCGGAATAAACAACAGCTCCAGCGAATCCTGCAAGTCATGTTTCTTGAGCCCGGGCGTCCGAAGGATTTCAATGCAGCCTTTCAGCTGGTCGCGAATCTCATCGTGTTTACCCCACATCACCTTGGGCGGCCCGGTAATCTCGTTCTTTTCGAGGAAAGGAAAAACCAGGTATTCCTTGCGCTGGTAATGCTTGTCCACGTCCATCAATTCGTTGAAACAGCCCTGTAACATCAGCACATATTCGCGAAAATCGGATTCACCCACCTCGGAAATCCGACTCAGCAAATCGCCGGCTTTTTCGCACACACTCACCAACTCTTTATTTTCCTGAAGAAAAACATCTACCGGATGGCCTTCAGGAATTGTCTGCGCGGCACTGGTATCAATGTGCCCGTCCAACACTTCGCCGTGAATATCGCACAATTTCAGCACTTCCTGCTCGGGCAATCCTTCCTGAATCAGCTCCTGCTCCACCTCAACCACTTCGCCGTACGGAATGTGTTTCAAAGTTGCCACTAACTCGGCCCGTACTTTGGCAGCCGACTCTCCATCATGAAGTTTCAGGATGAGTTCTTTTAACCGTTCTTTCCGGTACCGGGAATTATTAATGAGTTCACTCATACTATTCTTTTTAAACTGTTCTTATTTTTTTTTGAATGAAAGCCGGAGTCATCGACTTTAGTACTTTCAACTTTTTTTCATCGCTTTTGTTGACGTGTTGTCAGGCATTTTCGGTGCAATACAGCTCTATAGTATTGATATGATGCTCCTTTTCTAGTTCGGAAAGCAAGCTGGCAACGACCGAGTTTTTAGCCAACTGACACAAATCGGCCTTGCTCAAGTTCAAAGCTTCTGCCGAAGCCAGGTAGTTCTCGTTGACATAGCCTCCAAAATAGGCAGGATCATCCGAGTTGATAGTGACTAACACCCCATGATCCATCAGTTTTTTCAGTGGATGGTTTTCCAGCTTGTCGACGGCCCGAAGTTCGAGATTGGACAACGGGCAGACCGTCAGCGGAATCTGCTTCTGGGCGAGTTCAGCAACTAGAAATTCATCCTGGATGGAGGAAATGCCGTGATCAATGCGGATAGTCTTCAACAAGTCAATGGCATCCTTTACAAACGATGCCGGGCCTTCCTCGCCCGCATGGGCAACCGTGAGGAAACCTTCTTTACGGGCTTTGGCAAACACGCGCTCAAACTTAACCGGCGGATTGCCTTTTTCCGACGAATCGAGCCCCACCCCCACTATCAGATCTTTATAATCCAAGGCTTCTTCCAGCGTTTGAAAAGCCGCCGCTTCATCCAGATGGCGCAGAAAGCACATGATCAGTTTGCTGCTGATGCCCAGTTTATCACGGGCATCTTGCAACGCCCGGTTGATGCCGTTGATGACCGTGGCAAACAGAACGTCCCGTGACGTATGCGTCTGCGGGTCAAAGAAAATTTCGGTGTGCACCACGTTTTGCTCTTTGCATTTCAGTAAATATGCCCAGGTGAGTTCGTAAAAATCCCGCTCCTCAAGCAATACATTGGCTCCTTCGTAATACAAATCCAGGAATTCCTGCAGGTTGGAAAAATTGTAGGCTTTCTTCAGTTCCTCAACCGACTGGTATTTCAGTTGAATTTGATTGCGTCTGGCCAATTTAAAAAGCAACTCAGGCTCCAGGGTTCCTTCAATGTGCAGGTGCAATTCGGCTTTCGGCAAACCACTTATGAATTCAGATAATGTTGTCATGATAGCTTTTTTATACTCAAAGTTCCGATTCTTTCTAAAATAATCAGCCCTTGCCCGGCTAAAAATTCTGCATCCCAATCCTTCAGTCAATCCGATAGCAGGTTGCAACAATTTGCGCCACATGAATTTGTGTGGTATTTAAAAACGGAATGCCCAAATAGCTTTCCTCCGTAAACATGATCGGAAACTCGGTGCATCCCAAAATCAGCGAATCAATGCCATCACGATCGATCATTTTTTGAACGATGTCAAGCATCAATTGCTTGGTTTCCTCCTTGAAAATGCCCAGCTCCAGTTCCTTGAAGAGCTTTTCGTTGATCATTTCCCGCTCATCGGGTTGCGGAATCACGATGTCGAGACCAAATTTCCGAAATGCGTCGGGGTAAAAGCCACCTTCCATCGTAAATTTCGTTCCAATCAGGCCGGGACGTTTCAAGCCTAAAGCCCGGGTTTTTTGCGCACACGAATCGACTATGCTGATCAACGGAATGGACACCTTGCGCTGAATTTCATCAAACAGCAGGTGCGGTGTATTGGCGCTCATAGCTGCAAAATCCACCTCAGCATGAGCCATTTTGTTGATGCAAGTGGCCAGGTAGTTCGACGCCACTTCGTACTTCTCATTCTCCAGCAGCGCGATAAACCGATCCATATTGACGCTGTAGATCACGATTTCCGGATAACTCAGACTGCCGTCGTTGTTCCGTTTATTCACGCTTTTTATGATTTCTTTATAATAATCGACTGTGGCCTCCGGGCCCAGTCCGCCGAGTATTCCAATCGTTTTCATATCTCTGTATTTTTATTGTTGATAGTTTCGTTGCATTGTAAAACCCAACACGACCAGTGACACCACCTTGATGACTTCGGCCAACCCATAGAAAAGATGAGCCAGCGATTCAGCGGGCTCCCGCCCCGCAATGATCAGGTCGGCCCGTTGGTTCAACTCCGGCAAAAACCAGAAGGTCTGCAAGCTCAGTATACCCAGTAGGGTGAAAAATAAAATGGCAGAAGCCCTTCGGATAATCTGCAACCGCCTGAAACTAAAAATGACCCAAAAAATGAATAAACCCAGCAAAACCCATTCGATCCGGTTCATGGCCGTAAACACCAGTTTCCCAATCCCCAGACCCAGGGGCAGGGTAATTCCGGGCCCTTTAAACTTGAGCCATGCCTCCAGAAAACTGATGGCGCTGACAAATCCGGCCCAGAAAACTAAGATAAACGATGCAACAAGCCTTTTCTTCATACGCAACCTGGCTGATTAAAATGATTGAACAGACAAAAGCCTTTTTGAGGACCTTAACATCCTTTTATTGAAAATTGTTTTGACCAAAATTGCGATTGCAATAAAAGCAAACTGTCGCAATCATATAAAAAGCCAGTAAACCATTGCCCGAAGAGGCAAGCCCAGAGAAAAGATCCGCTGGACCGTGGAGCAAGAAAAAGGTCACGATCAACTGAGCAGAACTTCTTCTGCTACTTTCCCTGTCCTTTGAAATAGTCTTTTTTTTCGGCAAACAACACATTGAAAGTCGTCAGGCTGCCATAAGCCCGCGTGATGTATTGTTGCAGGTGAATGCGATCTTCATCGTCGAGTTTGGGATGGCTGTTGATGTTTTGTTCCAACACGCGCAGGCGATCGCGCAGCATCACAATTTTGCGGAAAAACGCTTCCATCGGCACCTCTTTCGCCTGTAATTCCGGGTTGGCTGGTTTCATTTCCAGAAGGCCCCCTTTCCACTTATCAGCTATTTTAACCACATGTGTAATGCCCTGGTATTTGTCCATCACAAAAGTGATGACTTCCTCGATTTCTTCCAGTGACAATCCCGTGCGCGGCTCTGTTTCCGGGGCTTCCACCACTTCCAGGTCGGGATTGTACTTACTCATTTCGGACTTTCCACCCCGCTCAAAAAAGATCTCATAAATTGTCAGGTGCGAGCGGGCAATAATGCCTTCGCCGTACACCGGGTGCATAACTCTTGTTCCTACTGCCAGTTCGTTCATATTCGTTGATTTTATTTCGAACTTGAAAATAGGAAAATCGCGGGGAATTGCAATAAGGCAAGAAAGGGAAAATAAATGAAGGACATTCTTAGATTAGACAAATTTTGGTTGGCGGACGGAGCGCTCACTTATGACCGTTAGCATTCCTTCAAATCTTATTTTTTTAACATCAAATAATTCCAGTAGATATTTCCCTTGCTCATCTGGTCTATAATTATTCCACCTCAAATAAACCACCCCTGCTTCCGGGCAATATCCTTTTTTAAAAATTAATTCTCCATAATCCCGATCAAAAGTCAAAATTAGGCGACGCTCTTTGATTGCCAGATCAATAACTTCATAGTCAAATATTCCAGAGAAATCAACACCAATGGCTTTGATATCAAATCCTGCTGACCTTATAATTTCGACACCCGCTAAAGGGAAATTTTCATTTGCTAGCAATTTTATCATGCAGACCTCAGTGGTTTGTTAAACATTAATCCATCCTTCAAACCTTCCTGAATGTATATAAAAATGGCCTGCAAATCATTTGTCAATCTCGGATAATTATCAAGAATTTGCTGTTCGGTCCATCCGGATGCAAATAAATTGATGACATGCTCAACCGAAAGACGCGTACCCTTAATCACTGGCTTTCCCACCAAAACTTCTTCATTGACTTCTATCTGATCCTTCCAATCCATAAACACAAAGGGATAACTTTCAGTAAGACAATTAGAACAATCAAGTTCAAATTTGCCCTTGATATAAATCCCAAACAGGAAAAATCAGGTCATAATTATTCCAATTTAGATTACCATCCAAAATCTGAAAATCTTTAAAAAGTGACTCTTTTTGATATTTCTTGATAAATGGATGATGAGAATTTATTAAAAATGACTTGAAATCAACGAGTCTTTCTTTCCCATCAGAAAATTTTATTCTTACAGCAAAATCGCCAATATACTTCGCCGACTCTACTCTTATCGTTTCGGCCTGATAGGGTATCTGATAATCTTCTACAATCTTCATCTCAACAGACTATTTATCTTTTCAAACTCAACATCCTTATGATATACGAAATAGTCTAGCCATTTCTCAACGATTTTGTTCGCATCGGCGTTCAAAAATCTTTAAAATTATTCAACTGCCTCCCAGTTAAAGGCTTCTGTCCTTTAACCAAAGTAATTCTAATTTCTACAATTTCGCCATCCTCAATTTAGAATTCAGCCTTACTTTCAAACTCCCCTTTTCTGGCATGGACATGAATTGGTTCATATTCATTGGAATAGAAAAAAACGAATAATATTCATCTATTTTGGGCATTTTATCAACGTTACACGAAACTACCAAATGGTTTTTCCACGTCAAGGCATAAACCTTCTCCAACTGCATACGGACCACTAATCAGGTACTTTACAGTCCCCGGATCTGAATACAAATAAAAAGCCCCATGCCGTCGGGAGCATGGAGCTTTTATAGTATGATGGAAAAAAGAAAAACTTAAACTCCCAACTTATTCCTTCGGATCTGCTCTGCTTCGGAGAAATTGCTTTTCACCACATGCCCTTTCAGCGGAACAATCTTTTCGTGAATGGCATCGATGATCCAGTCTGCTTGCGGGAAGAACGCATCTTCCAGCTCGTAAGCCGGCGTAATCCAGTTGCGCGAACCCACCACCACCGGTGGAGCATCCAACTCGTCAAAAGCCAGTTCAGTTATGGTCGAAGCCATTTCTTTCATAAACGAACCACGGGCCGTGGCATCGCCGGCAATCACAATCCGACCGGTCTTCTTCAACGACTCAATAACAGGTTCGTAGTTGAATGGCACCAGCGAACGGGCATCGATCACCTCGGCACTCATACCATATTTTTCCTGCAACTGATCGGCTGCTTCCAGCACACGGTAGAGTGTTGCCCCAATACTCAGGATGGTCACGTCGGTTCCTTCGCGTTTTACGTCAGGTTCGCCAAATGGAATCTCGTAGTAAGCTTCGGGTACGCCACCTTCGTGAAACTGCTCGCCAATGTCGTAAATGCGCTGGCTTTCGAAGAAGATTACAGGGTCAGTTCCCTGCAAGGCTGCATTCATCAAACCTTTAGCATCGTAGGGGGTAGCTGGAAAGACCACTTTCAAGCCCGGAATGTGCGCGGGCAAAGCAGTCCAGTCCTGCGAGTGCTGGGCGCCGTATTTCGACCCCACGGAAACACGCAACACTACCGGCATCTTGATCACGTTTCCACTCATTGCCTGCCATTTCGGCAACTGGTTGAACACCTCATCACCCGAGCGTCCCAAGAAGTCGCAATACATGATCTCAGGAATCACGCGTCCACCGCACATGGCATAACCAATCGCTGTTCCCACAATCGATGCTTCCGAAATGGGAGAATTGAACAGACGATGATATGGCAACGCTTCGGTCAATCCGCGGTAAACGGCAAAAGCGCCACCCCAGTCGCGGTTTTCTTCACCATAGGCAATCAGGGTTGGATCTTTATAGAACCGGTCAACGATCGCCTCGAACAGGCCATCACGCAAACCGTATTGTTTAATTTTTGAAAACGGTTTACCGTCTTTGTCGAAGGCAAAACGCTCTTTGGTTTTCAGTTGTTTCACCCTCGGATTTTCTTCCATCGGATGATTCACTTCGGGCTCGCGACCAGCTTCCATACTGTCCACCGGAGCGTTGGAAAACATCATCTCGCCAATTAACTCAGGATATTTTTCCATATCCATGAGTGGCGACACCTGATCGTCGATCGCCAACTTCAGCCCCCAGGTGATTAACTCTGTATTATTGGAATGAATACTTGTCAATTCCTCTTGCGTAGCAATTCCCGCATCCATCAGTTCCTTTCCGAACCAGATGATGGAATCCACGGCCTGCCAGGCTTCAATTTCTTCTTTTGAACGATAGGAAGAGGCATCGGATGGTGAGTGTCCGCTAAAACGGTAGGTTAATACATCCAGCAATACGGGACCCCGCTTTTGTTTCAGAATTTCGCGTTTGCGCATGTAAGCGTCAATCACCGCCAATGGGTTGTAGCCATCCACACGCTCGGCATGCATTTGGTCGGCATTCAATCCGGCACCAATTCGGGCAGCCACTTTGTAACCGGCCGTTTCTCCACAGGTTTGTCCACCCATACCATATTGGTTGTTCATGATGTTGATGATCAGCGGCAGTCCGCCTTTCATATCACCTTCCCACAATTGGTTGAACTGGTCCATCGTGGCAAAGGTCAAACCTTCCCAAACCGGGCCGCAAGCCATTGAAGCATCGCCGATGTTGGCCACCACGATGCCGTCTTTGCGATTTACCTTTTTGAAGAGCGCTGCACCCACAGCAATGTCTCCCGAACCACCAACAATGGCATTGTTCGGATATACTCCAAACGGCGTGAAGAACGCGTGCATTGATCCGCCCAGCCCGCGGTTAAAACCGGTTTCGCGGGCAAAAATCTCGGCCAGCGTTCCATAGATCAAAAAGCGAATGGCCAGTTCCTTCGTGGTTCCATTGAAATTGGCTTTTACCGGAGCAAAGGTTTTGCCATCGAAATGGTTTTCCATCACCTCGGTCAGTTGCGCATCTGTCAGTTTGTGAATGGCCGACAAGCCTTTGGCTAAAATCTCGCCATGCGAACGGTGCGAACCGAAGATGAAATCCTCAACACCTAAAGTGTAGGCCATTCCCACGGCGGCCGCTTCCTGCCCGATAGACAAGTGAGCCGGCCCCGGATGGTTGTAGGCAACACCATTGTATTCGCTTTTGATTTTGATTTCATTCAACATGGTTTCAAACTCACGAATCACCACCATGTCGTGATAAATACGAAGAAAATCGTCTTTGGAGAAATTGGCTTTCTCCTCCTCAATACTTTTGTTGTATTGATTAACAGGAACTGGCTTGAAGGTCACTTCACCAGCTTTCCTGACTTCCATTGGATCAATAAATTGTACTTTTGGCATTTCTGTATGTATTTTATAATTTTTTCTCTTTCAACACAAAGTCACGAAATCACAAAAAATTTTTATTTCAGGTATCTTTGCGCCTTCGTGTTTGTCTAAAACGCGAATATGGTTTCTTTAATGATTTCGCTGACCGTTGGGTGCGGAAAGACAATTTCTTCCACATCCTGCACGCGCAGTTGGGCTTCGATGAGGGCGCAGGCACCCCATATCATTTCGGAGCAAGCTCCGCCAACCATGTGAACGCCTAGTATTTCCTTGTACTTCTTTCCAACAATCACCTTACAAAAGCCGTCTTTGCCTTCGTTTTCGGCTATGAAACGGCCGGCATAAGCCATCGGTAACTGGCGTACTTCCACTTCAATTCCTTTTTCCTTGGCCGCTGCTTCGGTTAACCCAACGCCAGCAATTTCAGGATGCGTGTAAACCACACCTGGTATGGCATTGTATCGCATCACATCTTTCCGGCCCAGCATGTGGTTTACAGCCACTTCGCCTTCGCGGCTGGCTGTATGCGCCAACAGGGAGAACCCCGTAACATCGCCGGCGGCATACACATTGGGAATATTGGTCCGGCAATGCTGGTCAATTTTTATTCCGCGCGGAGTGAATTCTACACCAATATTTTCCAGTCCGATGCCCTCGACATTGGCTTTGCGGCCAACCGAAAGCAGCACTTCTTCGCCGGAAATTGATTGCACCTGCCCGTCTTTTTCAAAGATGACTTCCTTCCCTTTCAGCTCCGTTACCTTCGCATTCAAATGGTAGTCGATGCCGCGTTTGGTAAATTCCTTGCGTACAAACGCGGCAATATCTTCATCAACGCCGGTCAGTATTTCAGGCAACATTTCAATCACCGTCACTTTTGTTCCCACGGCATTGAAAAAATCGGCAAACTCGGTCCCAATCACGCCACCACCAATAATTACCAGACTTTCGGGCAGTTCTTTTAACTGAAGGATTTCACGGTTCGTGGTCACGATCTTTTTGTCCAATCCCAAAATGGGAGGAACGGCTGCCTCCGAACCGCTACAAATCAGCAGACGACTGGCCTGATAGTCTTTACCATCGGCAGTCAGCGTAATCACGTCGCCACGCTTCTCTTTAATAACGGCCTCAGCCATCACCACTTCGGCATTGATGTGCTTCATTTTGGCGCCAACGCCCGAAACGAGTTTGCGCACCACTTTATCTTTGCGCTTCATAATCTTAGCAAAATCAACCGAAATAGTCGATTCAATGTTGATTCCATATTTGGCAGCTTCCTGGGCATTCTCCAACACTTTGGCCGAATTCAAGAGCGTCTTGGTCGGGATGCAGCCTTCATTGAGGCACACCCCTCCCAATGCTCTTTTGTCAAAAATTACTACGCGCATTCCTTTTGCTCCGGCGCGCTCGGCTGCAACGTATCCGGCGGGACCACCGCCAAGAATAGCTATATCGAATTTGTTACTCATTGTCTGTATGCTAGATGTTAGATATTAGATTGCAGATGTTTGATCACGAGATCAAGCATCAACAATCTCCGTCTTTTATATGCTCAGGGTTTCAATTTGCTCTTTAATTTCTTTCAGGAACAGAGTGGCTTCTCCTCCATCCAACGCCTGGTGATCGTAGGTCAACGACAGGCCCATCATCGGAACAAATCCATATACGCCATCGCCCAAATCTTTCGGACGGGGAACAATCGTACACACACCCAAAATAGCCGTTTGTGGCAAATTAATAACCGGAGTAAACATCTCCACACCATAATTTCCGAGGTTGGAAACGGTAAAGCTGGCCGCTTCGGGCTTCAGCAACTCCGGATCAATATTTCCTTTTCGGCATTGCCCTGCTACGGTCGACAACTGAGAAGAAAGCCCTTCAATAGAAAGATCATCGGCATTTTTAACCGCCGGAACCATCAGGCCGCGTTCAGTGTCAACCGCCAAGCCCAGGTGTACTTTTTTGAACCAGCGCATGCTGTCGCCGATAAAATGGGTGTTGACCTGCGGATATTTCTTCAGCGCTTTGATTACGGCGAAGCAAACCAAATCATTGATGGTAATGTTTTGGGAAACTTCACCTGCTTCCAATTTCTTTTTGAATGACTTGCGCAGTGCCATGATCTGCCTCGCATCGGCACTCATGTGGTGGGTAAGCTGAGCCGAGTTCTGTAACGACTGGTGCATGGCTTTAGCGATCAACTTGCGCATGTTGGTGAGCTTTTTTACTTCGAAGTCGTCACCATACACCGGATTGTAAGTCACCAGGTTTTCGGCAGCCACGCGCCCTCCGATTCCGGTAACTTTTTCACCAGCGGCCAAACCTTCTGCTTGTGCTTTTTCCTGAGCCAACGGCGTCATTTTTGGTGAGGACTCGGCTGCCACTTCAATGTCTTGTGCAATGATGCGCCCGTGGGGTCCCGACCCCTGAACCTTCTCATAAGAAACGCCCAGCTTTTCTGCCATAACTTTGGCCCGGGGAGAAATTTTGGTTTTGCCTTCGTGCTTTTCGACAACAACAGTCGATTCTTTGTCTTCAACCGGAGCAGATTCCACAACCGGAGCGGTTTCTTCAGAAACTGCTGCCGCCTCACCTCCGGGACGGAACTCATCCACATTTTCACCACTTGTACCCAAAACAGCAACGTTGGTTAACACAGGGACTTCATCCCCTTCGTCATAAAAAACGACCAACAATTCGCCATCTTCCCTGGCTTCTTCTTCAAACGAAGCCTTATCCGTTTCGTAGGAAAACAAGAGATCTCCTGCTTTCACCTGATCACCGACTTGCTTGTACCATTCTCCTATGATGCAAGTCTCAACAGATTGCCCCTGGCGAGGCATAATTACCGGAATAGCCATATCCTTTTATTTCACTTGTTAATACATTTATTTTATATCAACCATTCATGAGGCCGCCCAAACGCAGCAATGAAGGGCACTATTAAATTTCAGGCTGTAAACTTACATCATCCAACTTGTATTTACAAGTTACTAATAGGAAATTAATATTTTTTCTTACTTTTGAGCATCATTTAGCGATCTTATGACCGAAGGAAACAGATTACCACAGTATAAAAAACTATACGAAACGCTTCGTCGGCACATTCTATCCGGGGTGTACGAAGAAGGGAGCTTACTACCCTCAGAGAATGAACTGTGCACCGTTCATAACATGACCCGCCCAACGGTTCGGCATGCTTTGGAAGCTTTGGTACAGGACGGATTCATCTATAAAAAACAGGGAAAAGGCAGCATTGTACAAAAACCACCGCAGGATATCGGCATTTTGTCAATCTCGGGAACATCATCGGCTATTGGAAAGCAATACCTGCAAACGCAGATTCTCCAAAAACCGAAAATAAAAGCCTGGCCAAAGCCCTTCAACTTTGATCTTTCAGAAGCCGAAGAAGATTTTGGGTGCATCTATATGGAACGGCTCCGCTTTGTGAACGAATACCCGGTTTTTTACGACATCAACCACATTCCCAACATCAACCTTCCGCGATTTACCAGCCGGACGTTTGAAGACAAATCGCTGTTTGAAATTTTGCGCAACGGCTACCAGGTTGAAATTAAAGGAGGTGAACAAAAGCTGAAAGCCATTAAGGCGGATGACAAAATCGGGAAACTCCTGAGAATCAAAAAAGGCGATCCGGTACTTTACATGGAGCGCAAACTTTCGACCAACCGCGAAGGCTTTCACATCTATTCCACCATCTACTTTAATTCGGAGAAGCACGCCATTTTTGGAAATTTCTAGCTTCAAAACGGCCTGCCATAAAAGAAGAAAGGTGGATATCCGTGCATCCACCCCTAGCTGCACATAAATCTCTTGAGAAGAGACTGGATATCCACCAAAAACCCTTGACCACAAAGTTAATCAGATTTTTATAAAATCTTAACTATTCTACAACAGCTAAAAAAAATCAGAATCCTCCTGCAAAATGACTAACATTCAGGGTTTACATCTAAGAAATCTCACCCAAAAAAACTAATTTTCAATGGAATAATCAATCAAAAACCCACCACCATCACGACACGCCAACCAACGCATCAATATTTATTCACGATCACTGCATAAATATCCGCCGATTTCTTTTAATGCTTTCTAAATCAGTAAAAAATTTTAATCTTTGTGCCCCTAAAACAGAACTTTTAAAGAATAAAAATCACACTATGAAGGTTTTAAAATTTGGTGGTACATCAGTTGGAAGCGTTGAAAACATGAATGCTGTGATGCAGCTGATTACCGATGGAGAAAAGAAACTGGTTGTGTTGTCTGCCATGTCGGGCACAACCAATGCTTTGGTCGAAATAGCAGATTATTTACACAAAAAGAATAAAGACGTCGCGCGCTCTCAGATCGGCAAGCTGGAAGCCAAATACAAAGAAGTGGTTTCTGAACTTTTTAAAGCGGAACCACGCAAGCAAGAAGGCCAAAAAATTATTAAGAAGAGTTTTGACACCATCCGTAAACAGGCTTCGGGCACATTCAGCCTAATCAAAGAACAGGTTATCCTTGCGCAGGGGGAGTTAATTTCTACAGCACTCTTCACCCAGCTAATGCTTGAAAACGGCTACAAAACCAAACTGCTGCCAGCACTCGATTTCATGCGTATTGACGCTGACAAATCAGCCGACCTGCACGCCATTACCAAAAACATTGAAAAAGTGCTGGAGGAAATGGGTGAAGCAGATTACTACATCACCCAAGGATTTATCTGTCGGAATGACAAGGATGAAATCGACAACCTGCAACGCGGTGGTTCGGATTACACCGCTTCGCTGATTGGCGCCGCAATTAATGCAGAAGAAATTCAAATCTGGACCGACATTGATGGTTTTCACAACAATGACCCTCGCTATGTGAGCAACACCAAAAAGATCGAACGCCTGTCTTTTAACGAAACCGCCGAGCTGGCGTACTTTGGCGCTAAAATTTTGCATCCACAAACCGTGCTTCCGGCTAAGCTACACAACATACCCGTCCGCCTGAAAAACACGTTGAACCCAACCGACAGCGGCACGCTGATTACTGCAGAAACCAGCGGAAGCGGAATTAAAGCCGTTGCTGCCAAAGACGGAATTACGGCAATCAAAATTCGATCGGACCGCATGTTAATGGCCTATGGCTTTTTGAAAAGTGTTTTCGAAATCTTTGAGTTCTTCAAAACACCGATAGACATGATTTCAACATCGGAGGTGGCCGTATCGTTAACAATCGACAATACCAGCAAACTGAAGGATATTGTCAAGGAATTAAAGGAGTATGGCGAAGTGCAGGTTGATGAAGAACATACCATCATCTGTATTGTTGGCGATATCATTGGAGAAGAACGTGGATTTGCGGGCAAAGTATTTGACGCACTCGAAGGTATTCCGATCCGGATGATCTCATACGGAGGAAGCCGCTACAACATTTCAATATTGGTTCCAACTTCATTCAAACAAAAAACATTGCAGGCAATTAGCGATAATCTGTTAGAAAGCTGAGATCATCAAGCCTAAGAAGCCTGATCACGCTTTTTATTGATTATCAGGAATAAGAAAAAGGAGGCATAACGCATTTATTTTTGAATTAATTTTTTTTGCCGCAAAAATAAATATACATTTGCCATTCACATTTTTATTTTAATACTGATTATGAACATTTTTGTAGGAAACCTCAATTACTCTATCACTGAAGATGATATCAAAGAAATCTTTGAGGAGTATGGTGAATTAACTTCTGTTAAGTTGATCACTGACAAATTTACTGGAAGAAGTAAAGGTTTTGGATTCGTTGAAATGGCTGATGCTGATGAAGCGAAAAAAGCTATTGAAGAACTGAATGGCGCTGAAGTCGAAGGTCGTTCTATGGTTGTTAATGAGTCTATCGAGAAAAAGAGAGACAACAACCGTGGTGGCGGCGGCGGTGGCTTCCGTGGCGGCAACAACCGTGGCGGTGGCGGCGGTTATGGCCGTAGAGACAACAATTTCAGATCAAACTACTAATTCAGGAGCTTGATTATGAAGGGTACTGTAAAATGGTATGATGCAACCAAAGGTTTTGGATTTATCCTGACCGAGGACAACAAAGATATCTTTGTGCACCGTTCTGGTTTAGCTGATGCCTATGCTGGTCTGGAAACAGACGAGACGGTAGAATTTGAAATTGGACAAGGAAACAAAGGTCCAATTGCAACGAACGTAACTAAAGTAGATTAATTCTGAAATTGGAGCGGGTACTTTTCTAAGTCGGCTCCTTCAATTAACGATATTTACAACTACTTGTATTATTAAAAGCCTGGCTTCTGTCAGGCTTTTTTTGTGCTATCATGCCAATACAAAAGCGTTGCATTGCTCCAGAAAGGCAGACATTTTATGGAATAAGACAAATTTGTTCTGCCCGGGAACAAGAAATTCCAGTTGAAATACCCAGTCGCCTGCTTGAAACACTCTCC
Organism: uncultured Sunxiuqinia sp.; assembly: GCF_963974515.1. GTDB lineage: Bacteria > Bacteroidota > Bacteroidia > Bacteroidales > Prolixibacteraceae > Sunxiuqinia. Next base: position 23,098 of record NZ_CAXBDD010000037.1, read on the forward strand.
CGAGCGGTTAGTATGGTCTGCAGGGCAGTATCTATAGTCAGCCGCCCAGTCACTATATATTTCCGAGCCATCGAAACGCAATTTTTTTTGCCCGGGAGAGCCTTTAATACTGTTTTCTTTTATTCGGCCCGCTCTTTCAAGCATTCCCGCTACTGTTTTTCACCGCCCGGCGGGCTTTCCCTGTGTTTTAATAGACCGGAAAGACAACTGAAATCAAAGGATTATTCTCAAAGACCGCTTTCAGGCGTTCCCAGCGGGATGCGCACAGAACAAGCGTGTTTGTAAAAAATTCGAATCCGACAAAGTGCCTATAAGTCAAGGAGCCGGGTGTTCCTATAAACTTACAGACCCTGAAGATTTGTGCTTCCGGCTTTCTGTAATTGATTGACAACGCTATATGGCAAACACTTCGGTGGCGCCATACCTTGAGGTGAGCTCAATCTTATAGGCGGTAGTAAACGCCTGAAAAGCGGCGAAGGCCTTTTCCGGGGTATTGTTTTCGCCCGATAAATGGCTTAAAAAAATGGTGTGCAACTGTTCGCCTGCATGTTCTTTCAAAAGCAGGCAGGCCTGCTCGTTTGACAAGTGCCCAACGGCCGAGGATACCCGCTGTTTCAAATAATAGGGATAAGAGCCATTCATCAGCATGGTTTCATCGTAGTTACTTTCGAGAAACACGGCATGACAACGGGCAAACTCATCTTTCACGCGCTGACAGGCTTCTCCAATATCGGTCATCACCCCAATGTGTTTGCCGGCATACGAAATCCGGAACGAACAGGCATCGGCTGCGTCGTGCTGCTTGTTAAACGGGAACACGGCAAACTCACCCAACTGAAATTCCATATTCGGCTCGAACCAACGGGGCGTTTCGGGTTGAACAGCCTTGCGCATGGCTAAAAAGGTCTTTTTACTGAGGTAAACGGGAATTCCAAAACGTTTGCCCAATACCCGCGCTCCGCGACAATGATCGCTGTGTTCGTGGGTAATTAAAACCGCCTTAATCTTGGATGGGTTGATTTGTTTTTCAGCCAGTCGCAGTTGCAACTGGCGTGCCGACAAACCGGCGTCAACCAGCAATGCTTCCGTTTCATTTCCAATATAGTAGCAATTTCCATTGCTTCCCGATGCCAAGGCACAAATCTCTAACTTTTTCACTTTTCTTTCTCAATTTCAGCAATGACTTGTTCCGGCAAAATTTCCTTACCTTTCAGAATACAGCTTGCCTTTTCGTAAAATGGTCGCCGGGTAAGCATCATTTCATCAATGAAATGAATCAACTCCTCGGGCGACTTTCCTTTAATCAGTGGCCTTTCATTTTTGGACTGAATTAACCGGTCAGCCAATTGGCGGCTGTCGACATCCAGAAAAATACACAAACCAGCTTGATTCATCAGCTCCATATTGTCGAAAAAACAGGGGGCCCCACCACCTGTTGCTACAATCACCGGGTCGAATTCAGCTACTTCCTTAAGTGCCGCTTGCTCCTTTTTACGGAATTCAGCTTCGCCTTCTTCAGTAAAAATCTGAGGGATCGTTTTAAAATATTTCTCTTCGATATATTTATCCAGGTCTATAAAAGGAACGTCCAACATGGAAGAAAGCGTTCTTCCCATCCTGGATTTTCCACATCCCATGTATCCAATCAAAAAAATCTTCATCAGAACAGCGACATTTGATTTTTATCCTCGTCATCCTCTCCCTTCGAACGTTTCACTTCAAAGGGAACATCATCCGTTGGCTCCTCTTCCGCTGCTTCATCCGCTGGCTTATCATCTTCATCCTTCACAACAGGCTCAATCTCCTTAATGTTTTGAACTTCGTAATTGGTCAATCGTTTTCCACGGGCTTTGTGCGATTTAACGCCAATGAACTCAGCCACTTCAATAATCTCATTTTCGCGGGCGGAGTTTTTTCCGCCAAACTCAATCTCCAGCCGGGGATAGCGCACCCAAGTCAGACTGATCAGTTTATTATCGGGATGATCGCCGATAAAGCTGATCCTACGCCCCATTACTTCATCGATTTCAAACCGTTTCACGTAGTAAAACTCCTGCTCGGCATCGTAATACACCGCCGACAGCACTTTGCCAGTATCAAACTTTTCGATGGCAATAATATCCGGGTCGAAGTGGTTGGACAGGTCAAAATTGTATAGCTGATATTCTCCATTTTTGTACAGCACCAGGATTTTATCTTCGCCCTGGAATTCACCCAAAAACTTGCCGCGTGCATCGGAATTGATGCGTAACACGTCCGAATCGAACCAGATTTTCCGACCACCAAGTGTTGAAACGCCTTTTTCCTTCAAGCTGATTTTATGCACATCATTTTTGGTGAGGATATTCCCCATCGCTCCGCGGCCTTTGATGGCTAACTCACTGAAGTCAATTTCAAATTGCAGTTTTTTCAGCCGTGCCTTGTGTTTCAAAGTCACTTTCAGCACCTCGGCCTCGCCGTTCGGGTTGGCGCTGAAATACCAAATCCGAGAGCCGGCTGTTCCTTTAGTCAGGTCGTATTCCTTGTCCCGCGTCATTCCGGTAACCGCAAAGCGTTTCATGAAGAACGCTCCCTGCCGCCCGTCACGATAAACCACATTGTAAATGGTTCGTTTGTCGTTTTTCTTAAAAACGGCAATGTGCTGAATATTTTTGCCGACAAAAGCTTTCTCTGAAACCTTCGTAATGAAATACGTTCCATCCTTTCTGAAGACGACGATGTCATCCATGTCGGAGCAATCACAAACGTACTCAGCCTTACGCAAACTGGTTCCTATAAAGCCTTCTTCCGCATCGAAATAAAGTTTTTCATTGGCAACCACCACTTTGCTGGCTTCAATGTTTTCGAAACTTCGAATCTCCGTTTTACGATCTTTGCCTTTCCCGTACTTCTCTTTTATCCTCAGATAGTATTCAATCGTAAACGAGACAATATTGTTAATCTTCCGAATGATATCCTCAATCTCATCTTCGATGGACTGGATGTAGTTGTTGGCTTTGTCGGTGTTGAATTTCAGAATCCGGGCCATGCGGATTTCCATTAGCTTCAGGATGTCGTCACGGGTAATTTCACGCTTCAGCTTAGGTTTCCAGGGATCCAAACGTTTATCAACATAGGCCACGGCCTCGTCCATATTGGCCGATTGTTCAAATGCCTTGTCTTTGTAGATCCGCTCTTCAATAAAAATCTTTTCAAGCGAAGCAAAATGCCAGGACTCTTCCAGCTCACTTTTGCGGATTTCAAGCTCAAGTTTCAACAGCATCCGGGTTTGGTCAGTATTCCGCTTCAGAATCTCGCTAACCCCTATAAACAGTGGCTTATCGTCCAAAATAATACATGCATTGGGCGAAATGGAAATCTCACAATCGGTAAAAGCATACAGGGCATCAATGGTTTTGTCGGATGAAACGCCTGCTCCAAGATGGACCAGGATCTCTACCCGGTCGGAGGTGTTGTCATCGATCCGTTTGACCTTGATTTTGTTTTTATCGTTTGCTTTAATGATGGATTCAATCAAGGTGGAGGTCGTCTTTCCAAAAGGCAATTCGGTAACAGCCAGTGTTTTGTTGTCTACCTTTTCGATTTTGGCCCGTACCTTAACGGCTCCGCCCCGCAAACCGTCGTTGTACCTTGAAAAGTCAGCCGATCCGCCGGTTGGGAAATCCGGATAGATTTCGAATTCTTCCCCTTTCAGGTAGGCGATGGAGGCATCAATCAATTCATTAAAGTTGTGCGGAAGAATTTTGGATGCCAAACCCACCGCGATTCCCTCAACCCCTTGTGTCAGCAGCAAGGGAAATTTGACCGGCAAAGTGACGGGTTCTCGTTTGCGTCCGTCGTACGACAACTTCCAGTTGGTTGTTTTGGGGTTGAAAACCACGTCCAGGGCGAACTTTGACAAGCGAGCTTCTATGTAACGCGGAGCCGCTGCTCCGTCGCCCGTCAGAATATTTCCCCAGTTTCCCTGGCTGTCGACCAACAAGTCTTTTTGTCCAAGCTGCACCAGCGCATCGCCAATCGAAGCATCGCCATGCGGATGATACTGCATAGTTTGCCCAATGATGTTGGCCACTTTGTTGTAACGCCCGTCGTCCATCTCGCGCATGGCATGCAAAATCCGGCGCTGAACGGGCTTCAATCCATCATTGACATAGGGCACAGCCCGCTCCAGAATCACATACGATGCATAATCAAGAAACCAGTCCTGGTACATTCCCGATAAATAGGTGATGCCGTCGATTGGTTCTACTGGTTGATTATCTTTGTTTTTTTCCTCTTCTGCCACAACAATTCTGTTATAAGTAAAACTTCCGTTACAATAATCGTCTCTTTTAAATTTTTAGATTTCGTCTTTCTCCACGTAGAGGTTATCGATGATAAACTCCTGCCGGTCGGGTGTGTTTTTTCCCATGTAAAATTCGAGCATCTGCGAAACCGATTCGTGCTTTTTCATCTGAACCGGTTCGAGCCGGATATCGGGGCCAATGAAGTTTTTAAATTCATCGGGCGAAATCTCACCGAGCCCTTTAAACCGGGTAATTTCCGGCTTTGCACCAACCGCTTTCACCGCAGTCAACCGCTCTTCTTCGGAATAGCAATAAAAGGTCTTCTGCTTGTTTCGCACACGAAACAGCGGGGTTTGGAAAATAAACAGGTGCCCTTTTTTTACCAGTTCAGGAAAGAATTGCAGGAAGAAAGTAATTAGCAGCAGCCGGATATGCATCCCGTCCACGTCAGCATCTGTTGCTATGATCACCTTGTTATAGCGCAAATCTTCCATGCTCTCCTCGATGTTGAGAGCCGCTTGAAGTAAGTTGAATTCTTCATTCTCATACACCACTTTTTTGGTCATTCCGTAGGTATTCAGCGGCTTTCCTCGCAAGCTAAACACGGCCTGCGTATTTACATCCCGTGATTTGGTGATTGAGCCGCTGGCCGAATCGCCCTCTGTAATAAAGATAGACGATTCGCTTTTACGCTCGTGGTTACTGTTGTAATGAACGCGGCAGTCGCGCAGCTTTTTATTGTGGAGGCTTGATTTCTTAGCCCTTTGTTTTGCCAGTTTCTTAATTCCGGAAATCGCCCGGCGTTCGCGCTCCGACTCCTGAATGCGGCGTAACAATACCTCAGCAACATCTTGGTTTTTGTGCAGATAGTTGTCCAGTTCTTTTTGAACGAACGTAACAACATGATGTCGTACACTTGGACCATCGGGGCCGATATCGCGCGAACCCAGTTTGGTTTTGGTCTGCGATTCGAAAACTGGCTCCTCTACTTTTATACTGATGGCAGCAATAATTGATGCCCGGATGTCGGAAGGGTCAAAGTCCTTTTTGTAGAAGTCACGTACGGTTTTGACGATGGCTTCGCGGAAAGCCACCAGGTGTGTTCCTCCCTGGGTGGTATGCTGTCCGTTTACAAACGAATAGTAGTCCTCTCCATATTGGTTTCCATGGGTAATCGCTACTTCAATGTCGTCGCCTTTCAGATGAATGACCGGGTAAAGAGGTTCGGCATCCAGGTTCTCCTCCAGCAAATCTTTCAACCCGTTTTTTGATTGGAATTTCTCGCCGTTACACAAAATGGTCAGTCCGGCATTCAGGAAAGAGTAATTCTTCATCATGTTCTCCACATAGTCGTTGTGGAAACGAAAGCTCCGGAAAATATCAATATCAGGCACAAAAGCCACCATCGTGCCGTTGGGCTCGTCGGTTTTTCCCAGGTCTTTCTCTTCTATCACATGGCCTTTTGAAAAGGCGATCTCCTTCACCTGTCCTTCCCGAAAAGCCTTAATGACGAAGCTGTCAGACAAGGCATTCACGGCCTTGATCCCTACACCGTTCAATCCCACTGATTTCTTGAAAACCTCGGAATCATACTTGGCACCGGTATTCATTTTTGAGGCCACATCGAGCAGCTTGCCCAACGGAATTCCCCGCCCAAAGTCGCGTACACTGACCAGTTCATTTGAAACCTTCACCTCAATCTTCTTTCCAAAGCCCATCATGAACTCGTCAACCGAGTTGTCCATGACTTCTTTCAGAAGCACATAAATTCCATCATCAGAGGCAGTTCCATCCCCGAGCTTTCCGATATACATTCCAGGACGCTTCCGGATATGTTCCTGCCAATCAAGCGTTCGAATCGAACCTTCATCGTAATTAGGAGTCATACTTATTGTAATTTGTCACAAATATAAAGAAAACAAAACACCCTTGAAGTTTCACCATTTTGTCGATAATTAACAACCCACAGTTGAAAACTTTTGCCAGGTTCATGCAGTCTGTAAAAATAGCAATAAACCGCAATTTTTTCCAGAAAATCGTCCTCCGGCTACTTATATACTTTCTCTCTAAATAAGATTTGGCGGCAAACTCAAGCGGAGCAACGCTAACAATAAGTATAAAAAAAGGCCGCTGAATGATTCAGTGGCCTACATATTATGTTATACTAAGACTGACTACTTTGCTTCCAGCCAGGACGTAAACATCCAGTAGTATTTTTCGGTTTGTTTCACCATGGAATTAACCAGATCAATGGTTGACACATCGCCCAGATCATTCGCGGTTTCAAGCACATTAATCATTTGAGACAACAAGATTTCGAAGTCGGTCAAAATCTGATCAACCATATCATCAGGGCTTGGGATTCCCTCCGGCTCCGCAATTTTGGAGGCGGCAAGGTATTCGCGCAACGTTGCTGTTGGCCTGGCACCAAACACGCGTACGCGTTCAGCCAAGTCGTCAATATTCACTTTGGAGAAATCGTAGAGTTCTTCGAATTTCTCATGCAGATCGAAGAAATCTTTTCCGGTTACATTCCAATGAAAGTTTCGAAGTTTCTGATAGTGCACATGATAACTGGAGATCAACAAGTTGATCTGCCCAATTAATTCAGAGGTGTCTTTCTGATTAAATCCGAGTCTTACAAATGTTTTTTCTTTTGTTTCCATGATAATTCTATCGTTTTTATTTTTTTATCTCAATTTCTATATTTTTTTTATTTCAGGTTTTCTTCGTGATAAACCAACACCGGCTTATCAAAATGACTAACCACATAGTGGGTCTCTGAAGAGGAAAACAAGTCCTCGAAAAAACCTCTTTTTTCTTTCAAAATGACAATCACATCCAATCGTTCATTGGTGAGGTATTTCTTCAAGCCTTCGCGGACATTTTTCTCGTGGGAGTGTTCAAATTTGAGATGGAAACCGCTTACACTTTCCTTAATTAGTGATTTGAATCCAATCCATTTCAATTTCGACTCAAAGTCGAGGGTTTCCATGTTGTGGAAAATCGTCAGGTTCTTGCCGTCTGCTCCAGCGGTTGTTTCCGATAAGTGTTTGATTGCTTTTAAATCTTCCGAATGGAGAGCCGTAGCATAGAGGTAATTATTCAGGCTAAAAGTCTCCAAGTTGTCGGGGACAACCAACACCGGACACGGCACTTTGTCAATAATATTCGGATAGCTTATCGTTCCTGTACTCAAACCCGAGTAAGTGTTATAATTACTCATCAAAAGCAAGACATCTTTCTCCTGATCGACCGTTTTCGAAATCATTTCCAAGCGGTTTGTCTCAGCAACTTCTATCTCATAGTGAACGTTTTGTGGATGCTTTTCAAAATACTCGGCCGTAATTCTTCTCATTTCCGATTCGGCCTGTTCAAAATCCTTGCGAATTCCCTTTTCTACAACCCGGTAACTTGCTCCGACTCCGGGAACCGTTGAGCCAACAAACTCACCACCAGCACCAACCCAGTATATGTCCAGAACGTAAACGATCTTTAATTTTCGTTTTAACTGATTACTTAATGAAAAAGCTGAACAAATCAGATTTCTCATATTCTTCATGGTATCTAACAGCAATAAATTTGTTTTCATAACTGGTTCTTTTCCAATTCGCTTTGCAGCAGGTTCTTTTTTCTGCTACTGGTCCTGAAACCGATATTATAACTTCAATCAATCCGCTGGCACTGTTTCTTTTTCATTCTTAACCTGTTGTTTGCGTTTTCGAAAAAACAGGCTTAGCGCAATCTTTAATCCTGTTTCGAAGGCTAATTTTCTGATGTAGCCCGAAAAATCATGCATCGCTTCTTGCACATGATCGTTGAGTTTGTCCTCTAAATGGCGCGACTTATACCTCAGGTTTTGCTTCCTGAGTTTTAATTCGCGCATGTTTCTGATGTTCTTCATAGCTCTTCCTCCTCCTCATCTTCTTCGAACAACATGGAAGCGTATTTTCGCAAAACGAAAGAGGAGATTAGTTGCTCTTTAAACAAAGCGAATAGCACTGTCATAAAAACCAACAATCCAGTGACAAGCAATAAACCTGTCAGATAATCATGATAAACCTGGCCATACCAAACAACAAAGGCGGCAAGTCCGAAAAATAAGATGAGTGCGCCGGCCATTGTCAGTAAAAAGCTACTGATGAGGTATGTTGTAACCTGGGTTGCCTTCCCCAAGATGGTAAGCTTAACCAAGTCGATTCGCGTCTGGATATACTTCCTGGACGCATCACTAAGTTCGCCGATGCTATCTGATAGGTTTCTGCTCATAAATTCAGGGAATTAGATGATTTGTTTACTTGCCGCCCGTATTGGCCTGCGATTTCACTTCCTTCTTAATCTTCTCTTCTGCATCATTGGTGCTCTCTTTCACATGGTCAATCATTTCATTGACTTGATCTTTCAGGCTATCCACTTTTTCCCCGATTGTTTCGGACAGATCTTCAGAAACACGTTGAACCTTTTTCTGAATTTTTCTTCTTGTTTTTTCTCCTTTTTCCGGGGCCAATAAAACTCCGGCCAAAGCACCGGCTGCTGCACCGGCAACGAAGCCAAAAATGGCGTTTCTTGTTGCTTTACTCATGACTTTCTTGTTTTTAGTGATTTGTAATTTGAGTATTTATTAAAATTTAAATTGACGTCTTTATTTTTTCAGACGTTCTCGTACTTTTTGTCTCATCGAGTGTTTTGGTAATCCTGCCGGAAGACATCGAACGTTCTTGCCCCCGGATGGTCTTTTTGTCTTGCGCCGAATATGACCCTGCGTTCATATAAGCATTCATGTTTTCAATTCGCTTTCTCAAATTTCTCATGTCTTTATACTTTTAATTGTTTGTTAAAGGCTCTAAATGAAACTCGCTTATCATGGGTCTTCCACATGTGAAGACTTTGGCATCCTCATTTCATAGCCTTTGTTCCAGTCCATTAATCTTATCATGGAAAAAACCATTCCAAAAGCGCTACAAGGCTTCGAAAACAAAACAATTGCTGAACTACAATGCATTACAAAAACTCCTGCCCCCATGTGTCGAAATAGATAGTAGAGCTTGTTCTACAATTTGTAGAAAAAGCTTATCAAGCCTCGTAAAGTGGGGAAAAGAGAGGGATATGCGCGATCAAAAACCGATCAGTTCGTGATCGACATCGTTTTGGATGTGACGGACATCGGCTACAATGAACCGGAAGGCTTGCAGAAAGTTAATTACCACCAGATGACCGCCAAAACAATCAGCTATTTATAATTTCGAATCAATTCAGAGAAGGTGCCATATTCGATCGCAACAAAT
>NZ_CAXBDD010000038.1:0-32424 GCF_963974515.1 uncultured Sunxiuqinia sp.
TTCATCCAAAAAGAAGATAATCTTTCCTTGTTTTGGTTCAATATAAGAAGTTGGAAGTCTGCTGGCCATTTTTTTATTATTCATGATTTCGGAAATCGGTTTGGCTTTCGATTTTCCTGAAATAAGGAAATAAACCCGGTTTGCATTGTTGATCACATTTCCGGTCAGGCTTACTCGTTTTTGGCCGCTTTCAGGGTGCGTAGCCACGTCACATATTTTGGATGATTGAAGGAGTTGCATTTCGTGAGGGAAGATTGAAGCCGTGTGTCCATCGTCTCCCATGCCCAAAATGATCAGGTCGAAAACAGGCCAGTCAGCCCGTTCGTTCAGGTGCGACTGGATCTCACGAATGTAATCTTTGGCTGCATCGTCAGGAGGCAGCTCTCCTTTTATTCGGTGCACCTGACTTTCACTCATTTTGATTTTCGAAAGCAAGTGCTTTTGTGTCATTCCGTAGTTGCTTTCTTCATCGCTTGGAGGTACGCATCGCTCGTCGCCCCACCAAAAGTGAATCCGATCCCAAGGCATTTTTGTTGCATAGGACCTGGCTAGTTCATCAAACAGTAACTTGGGGGTACTCCCGCCGGAAAGGGCAATGTCGAAACGCTGTCGGCTGCCTTTTACCATGTGAAAGAGCTCAGACGCAAAAGCTTCGGCTAGTTCTTGGGAGTTGGAGAAAATTTTTACTTCCTTGTTTTCCGCCATGATTCTTGTGTTTTAGTAGTTGCTTCAAATAATTCGTCAAATTACAATTCACAGTAAGTACCGTCATTTGACAGATTCTTACAGGGATAACGCCATTGTCCGTCTTCAATCAATTGGTCGGTAACATCTGGTCCCCAGGTGCCGGCAGGGTAGCCATAAATCGGAATATCCGGATCGTTTTGCCACGCATTCATGATGGGCTGTACGTATTCCCAGGCCTTCTCCACAGCATCGCCACGCGAATAGAGTGTGGCATCACCCTGCATGCAGTCGAGCAGCAAGCGCTCGTAAGCTGTGGGCAAACGTTGAGAGTCAGCCAGATCTTCGTAGTGAAAATCCATGTTAACGGATTGAACCCGGAAGCCGGCTCCAGGAACTTTCATGCCAAATTTGAGCAAGATTCCTTCATCTGGCTGTATGCGTATAACCAGTTGATTAGCGGTTTGTTCGGTGTTGTACTGGTTGCCAAACAAATGATGTGGCGTTTTTTTGAAATGAATCACGACTTCGGTCACCCGGGTAGGGAGCTTTTTGCCGGTTCGGATATAAAACGGGACACCCGCCCAACGCCAGTTGTCAATAAAAAACTTCATCGCCATAAAAGTTTCTGTCCGGCTTTCGGGATCAACACCTCCTTCTTGTCGGTACCCTTTTACCAAGTCGTTTTTAATATGCGATTCGATGTATTGCCCTCGGATCACGTACTTTTCGACTTCCTCTTCCCTGATTGGGCGGAGTGATTGAAATACTTTTAGTACTTCATTTCTGATGGCATCGGCTTCAACAACCACCGGTGGCTCCATAGCTACCAGACCAACCAACTGAAGTAAGTGGTTTTGCACCATGTCACGCATGGCGCCCGAATGATCGTAATAACCTCCACGGCCTTCCACTCCAAGGCTTTCGGCAGAGGTTATTTCAATGTGGTGGATGAAATTGTGGTTCCAGATGGGCTCGAAAATTCCATTGGAGAAACGCGTTACCAAAAGGTTTTGAACCGATTCCTTACCTAAATAATGGTCAATGCGATAGATTTGATTTTCAGCAAAATAGTTGAGCAGGTTCTTGTTGAGTTCTCTGGAGGAATTCAAATCTGTTCCGAATGGTTTTTCTACGATTAATCGTCTGAAACCATCGTCCGATTTGTTTAGTTTGACGCTAGCCAGATTATTCGGAATAATTTCATACAGCTGTGGTGGGGTGGACAGGTAAAAAATGAAATTCTCCGGTATCAGGTTTTCTTTGGCAATGGTCAGCAAACGATCCTTCAATATTGGGTACTCATAGGACTCGGCGGTTGAAATCGATTGGTAGTAAAGCCGGTTAAGAAATTTTTCAAGAAGGTTTTCGTCTTCATTCTTCCCCAGGAATTCGGTCATGCGCTGACGGAATTCTTTGTCGGAAAGGTTGGTGCGGCTTACGCCAAGCACCGCAAAAGCTTCAGGTAGCAGGTTTTGTTTCTCCAATTCGAGAAGGGCAGGAATTAGTTTGCGCTTGGTTAAGTCGCCTGAGGCTCCAAAAATGACTAATATATGTGATTCTGCTTGTTTCATAACGGTAATTTTGGGGATAAACAACTAGCTAGCGATGAAGTTCTAAAAGCGTTTGTTTTTTTATTATCTTGGTTACCTGCCCGCCAAATAAACAACGAAATGCCCGTTGTGCTCAAAATAGTTGAGCTGAAAGGATTGATGACAATTTACTGTTTTTAATTCTGCTGCTAATTGACTGTTTTGCTTCGGCGAAACCGATATCTGATCGACGAAGTGGATGCCCGGGATTCCGGCTATCTTGAAAACCGCTTCCTTGGCGCACCAAAAAAGACAGTGCCATTTTTCATTCTGTTGTGCCAGTTCAATTTCTGCTGGCGAGAGGTATTTTCTTTCAATTCCTAAAAAATTCCGGTTTAAGCTTTCAATATCCAGCCCAACCCGTCGATACGGGTGAAGAAAGATGCCTGCCAGTTGGTGGGAGTGGCTGATGCTAATATGCTGATAGTTGACATGTTTGATTTGTGGTTGGCCGTTTTCGTTATAATAAACTTTGAGGTCGTTGCAGCCAATGTGTCTCAGCATCATCTTTACTGTCAGCCATTCCTGTTGTCTTTTCTTATTTTTCAGCGTTTGAAATGTTTGGTCTGTTTCCAGCAGGGGAAACTGCATCTTCAGCCACTCCAGGTCTTCATCCAGTTCCCAAAGTAACAGCAAACCCTCTTCAATATGAACTTCTTTTGCTAATGGCATCGGTCAATTCCAGCTTGTTGTTTCAATCAAATGAATAATATCGGGCCGAAGGAAATCGATGACTGGCCGGATCGAGTCAATATTCGGTATTTCGCGAATGTAGAGTGCACCGCGCAAAAAATGTCTGGTGCTGTCGGTCAGGTAAAACTGAATCGGCGAAGCGGCATTCCCCTCAATATAATAAATGGTGCCATAAACGTTTCTGTCGGGATTAACGAACACCCGCTCCTCAATGGCATCGGCTTTGATGGAATGGTCATACGCCAAACGCCGCGATTCTTCCATGCGTTTATTCAGATCGTCATTTAGTTGGGCATAGCTGAGGTGCAAGTCCGTTTTGTTGGCTGGTGTGCTGATCGTCATCCATCCGGAATCAGCAATTGCGGCTGACGAGGGACGGGCTTGCGAATAGTCAGCGATTTCGAACGAATACGGGAGATCCTGATCTAATTGATGGTACGATTTTTCAGGAAAGTCAATCCGGAAGTAACCACGGGGTTTTGGTGTGTATTCTTTTTGGCAGCTGGCCAACACCGCGAGAATTATACTTATCAAAAGCAGTTGATTTTGCATAGAGAATCATTCGTTAGTTAATCTCAACTTTGATTTTTTTTATGCGTCGGTTGTCAACAGACTCAATTGAGAAGTCAAAATTTTCGCAAGTTAATTTCTCGTGAACGACCGGAATTTCGCCTCTCAGTTCAAGGATTAATCCGGCCAGTGTATCAGCGTCTCCTTTGTAATCATCAAAAACATGGTCGTTGGTGCCGGTAATTTTATAAAAGTCATGCAGCAGGATCTTGCCGTCAAACAGGTATTTGTTTTCTGAAATTTTGGCAAAATAGTTTTCTTCCTCATCAAATTCGTCAACAATTTCTCCTACAATCTCTTCCAGTACATCTTCCAGGGTGACAATTCCGGAGCTTCCGCCGTACTCATCGACCACAATTGCCATGTGAACTTTGTTTTTCTGAAACTCTTCGAGCAGGTCGTCAATCTTTTTGGTCTCGGGCACATAAAATGGCGGGCGGATAATGGTTTGCCATTTGAAGTTTTCTTTTTTGTGAATGTGTGGAAGCAAATCCTTGATATAAAGGATTCCTTTGATGTTGTCAAAGGAGCCCGAATAAACCGGAATACGCGAATAGCCCGATTCATTGATCAGGTTAATGACTTTGTTGTAGGAGTCTTTGAGGTCGAGCGCTTCAACATCCACACGCGAACGCATTATTTCAACGACATTTTTATTTCCAAATTTGACAATTCCCTCCAGAATTTCCTTGTCTTCGTTGTGTTCATGCTCCAGGGTGAGTTCCAGTGCCTGCGATAACTCATTGACTGAAATATTTTGCGTTTGTTTTTGAAAACGTCTCTTGACGAAAGATGTTGAGTAGATAAGGACTGAATTGACTGGCCGGAAAATTCGCTCGAGCACGATCAGTGGAATGGCCATGAAACGAGCAAAGCCCAGTGGGTGCCTCGTTGCATATACTTTAGGGATGATTTCTCCAAAAAGAAGCAAGATAAACGTAATGATAACGACCTGGAAGATAAAGCCGAGGGTAGGTGAGGAGGTGAAATTGAATAGCTTCCCAACAGTATAGGCCGAGAGAATGACAATCCCCACATTGACAAAATTATTGGCCACCAATATGGTGGCCAATAATTTTTCAGGGCTTTCAAGATTTTTTTGGATCGCTTGATTCTGTCTGCTTTTGACGGACTTGAGTTTTTCATGGTCTTGCGGGCTCAGTGAAAAATAGGCGACTTCGGAGCCTGATATCAATGCCGAAGAAAATAATAAGACCAATATAAAAGCAAGGCTAAGAATTACAGCGGTTGTGAGGGGATAAAATTCAATATCCCAGTTAATTGCTGTGAGTATCGGTAAAGGGTCTGTTTCCAATTAAATCAGTTTAAATTTTTAAAATGGCAAATCGTCTTCTTCGTTTTGTTCAAAGTCCGGTTCGCTGGCTCGATTTTCCTTTTCGTTCTGCGGGCTGGCGTGTTGGTTGTCATTATTTCCACCCTGATTGCGTGGGCCCCCAAGCATTTCCATATTGTCGCCGTAAATTTCTGTTGTATAACGCTTGTTACCTTCTTTGTCTTCCCACGAACGCGTGCGAATACGACCTTCAATGTACAAACGGTCACCTTTTTTTACATATTGCTCGACAACTTTTGCCAAGCCTCTCCAAATAACAATGTTGTGCCATTCGGTTGTAGTTACTTTTTCGCCGTTTTTTGCGGTGTAGCTCTCAGAGGTGGCCAGCGAAAAATTGGCGACAGCAACATCTTTGTCAAGATACCTGACTTCAGGGTCTTTGCCTACATTTCCGACTAAAATTACTTTGTTTACTGACATAGCTAAGGTTTTAAAATTAAACAATAATGAATTTACAAAATTTCCTCCTCTGAGAGCCAAATATTTTAAAAAATCATGAACTACACGATTTTGGGCCTTAAACCCTTCATTTCTCATACGAACGAATCAAAGCCAGTTATTTTGTTCCAGCTCCTTTTCAATTGGTTTGGGAACGGCAAAGTTAAAAATATCTTTTTTATTCACCCTAATCAAGTTGGATGGGATATTTATTTTGCCAGCTAATTTCAGGTAAATAAAACGGTAGAAAATGTGTTGGTGACTTAATACCTGCTTTTGCCAGTAAGTTTCTTTTTTGATCTGAATTTCGGTTTCCGGAGGAAAAAATGGTTGGTGTTCGTTAAGCGTGCTGAAAAGGTCGCTTTTTTCGGTGGTTTCAGCAACGGGGAATTCATATAGGTTTTTCCAGATGTCATTCTCAGTCCGTTTGTTGAGGTAGGTGTATTGCCCGTGTTCAATAACCAGGTAACTGAAATAACGTTTCCTGATTGTGGTTTTACCTTTTTTAACGGGTAACGATTCTGTCAGGTCATTCTTCCACGCAACACAGACATTATTAAGAGGGCAATTTTCGCAGTCTGGTTTTTTGGGTGTGCATTGAATGGCACCTAACTCCATGAGGGCTTGGTTGAACTGCCCCGGTTGACGTTCATCAATCAATTCATTGGCCAGTTTTGTAAATTCTTTTTTCCCTATTCCCGTGTCGATGGGAGTGCTGATTCCAAAAACGCGAGACAAGAGGCGGAAAACATTGCCATCAACGGTTGCATGTGGCAAATTGAATGCAATGGACGCAATGGCTGATGCAGTATATTCACCCACGCCTTTTAGCCGGAGCAAGCTTGCGTAATCTGCCGGAAACTTGCCTTGGTGTTCTCGGACGATGCTGTTTGCCGTGCTGTGCATGTTACGGGCACGGGAGTAGTACCCCAGTCCCTGCCACATTTTCAAGATTTCATCTTCCGAAGCAGCCGCAAAATCATGGACGGTGGGATAGGAGTCAATGAACTTCAAATAATAGGCCATCCCCTGATCAATACGGGTTTGTTGCAGGATGATTTCCGACAGCCAAATGGAATAGGGATCAAGGGTTTCGCGCCAGGGGAGTTCGCGCTTGTGTTTCTCGTACCAATTCAGAACAATAAGGGCGAAAGAGCTGTTTTTAATCATAACTGCTTTAAAATCTTTATGAATTGCAAAAATAATTCATTTCAGATGTATATAGTTTTTAAATAATTTTTATTTTTGCACACCGATTAGCACGAATTTTATAATTTATTGAAAACTAAATATTTTAAGAGATGACTAAAGCAGATATTGTTAATGAAATTAGCAAGAACACGGGAATCGAAAAAGTAACAGTACAAAAAGCGGTAGAGGCTTTTATGGAAACAGTAAAAGACTCATTAACTGAAGGAAGAAATGTTTATCTTCGGGGATTTGGTAGCTTTATCGTGAAAAAGAGAGCTGAGAAAACAGCACGTAATATTTCGAAGAATACAACAATTATTATTCCTGAGCATTTTATCCCGGCTTTTAAACCAGCCAAAACGTTTGTTGCTCAAGTTAAAGATGAAGTAAAAAAATAAAGTTATGCCAAGCGGAAAAAAAAGAAAAAGACATAAGATGGCTACGCACAAGCGTAAAAAAAGACTACGTAAGAACAGACACAAGAAAAAGAAATAGTCTTACGCTTTTTCTAGCAGTAGCTTAGAAAAAAAAGAATGATTAAACCTAAAGCGCAAAAGTGCTTTAGGTTTAATCCGTTTTTAACTAATGTAAAAAGTTACATTATAAATTAAAATTAAAATAACGTTGTGAGTAGCGATCTAATTATTGATGTCTCTCCCTCTGAAGTCGTTATTGCCTTATTAGAAAATAAACGCTTAGTTGAACTTACCAGGGAAAAAAGCGGAGCAAAATTTGCCGTAGGCGATATTTATTTAGCCAAGGTGAAGAAAATTATGCCGAGCTTAAACGCTGCATTCATCGACGTTGGTTATGAAAAAGATGCATTTTTGCATTATCTCGACATGGGACCTCAGTTTTCAACTTTGAATAAGTTCATGAAAATTGCCAGTTCCAAAAAGAACCGTATTTCTTCATTATCTAAAATTCATTCTTTGCCCGATATTAACAAGGAGGGCAAAGTAACAGAGGTACTTAAAGCAGGCCAGAACATTCTGGTACAAATAGCCAAGGAACCCATTTCCACCAAGGGCCCCAGGCTAACTTCTGAGCTTTCAATAGCTGGACGAAATTTAGTGTTGATGCCTTTCAGCGACAAAGTTAGTGTGTCGCAAAAGATTAGCTCAACCGAAGAAAAAAACAGGCTGAAGAAATTAATACAAAGTATTCGACCGAAGAAATATGGTGTGATTGTCCGAACCGTTGCCGAAGGTAAACGGGTAGCAGAACTAGACCAGGAACTGAAAAGACTGGTTGCTAAATTTGAAACCACTTTCCAAAAACTGAAAATAGCCACTGCCCCGGCTTTAGTAGTTGGAGAGATCGACCGGACAACAGCTTTATTACGGGATATTTATACCCCAACGTTTAACAGCATCATCGTGAACGATGCTGCTGTAGCTGATGATGTAGCCGATTACATTGCGACGATTGCTCCGGAAAAACGAAAAATTGTAAAAACTTACAAAGGAGGACAACCAATTTTCGAATATTTCGGAGTAGACAAGCAAGTAAAAGCGTCATTTGGACAAACCGTTTCATTTAAAAACGGCGCTTACCTGATTATTGAGCATACCGAAGCTTTTCATGTGATTGACGTTAACAGCGGCAATCGGTCAAAAGCAGGAGTTGATCAGGAAACCAATGCACTGGAAGTCAACCTGGCAGCAGCCGAGGAAGTAGCAAGACAATTGAGGTTGAGAGATATGGGAGGCATCATCGTGATCGATTTTATCGACATGCATGAAGCAGGAAACCGACAAAAGGTTTTTGAACGTATGAAAGAGGCGATGGGAGATGATCGCACCAAACACAACATACTGCCATTAAGTAAGTTTTGTTTGATGCAAATCACCCGCCAACGGGTAAGGCCAGAAGAGCATGTAGAAACAGCTGAAGTCTGTCCGTCATGCAAGGGCACCGGAAAAGTAAATCCATCCATTCTCTTTACAGATGAACTGAGCAGCAAAGTCAACTACATTTTTAAAGATTTAAACAAGAAGAGTTTGACCTTGAAGGTTCATCCCTATGTGGCCGCTTTTTTAACCAAAGGAATTCATTCCATTAAAAGAAAGTGGGCCTTTAAGTATTTCAGGAGAATCACCGTTGAAGGCGTGAATGCCTACAGCTTTCTGGAGTATCATTTTTACGACGATAATTTAGACGAAATTATTCTTTAATACCTAAAAATCCCGGGCGAACAGTCTGGGATTTTTACTTTTAAACTCATTAACAATCGTTCAGGTTTCTTATGGAACATCCAAATATGTTGATAATTAAATATTTGATCTAAGAAATGCCTCAGCCTTGCCTCGCACATGGTTGAATGTCATTTCCAGAACAAGCATTTCCTGACTATCTTTGTTATATTCATCAAAAAAATAGAAGATATTCGTATGAAACTAAAAAAGCGTTTTCTGACAGTCGTTCTGCTTTTGTTTGTATTTCCTGTATTTTCGCAGGTTTTGGAGCCGGTGAAATGGAGCTTCGATTCGAAACAAGATGGTAAAGAGGTTCAACTCATCTTTAAAGCTACCATTGAAGAAACCTGGCATTTGTATGATACTTATCTCCCTGAAGGTGGTCCTGTCCCCACTTCAATCAACTACGAAGATACTGCTCAGTTCGAGTTCGTTGGCGATTTGCAAAAGAAACCCGAGCCGGTGGAAGAGTTTGATCAAACCTTTCAAATGGATTTGCGGTATTACAGCGATCAGGTGGAGTTTATCCAGACTATTCGTTTAAAGACTGATGATCCCCTTGTTATTGCTGGTTATGTAGAGTTTATGTGTTGCGACGATGAAGTATGTTTGCCACCCACCGAAGCCGATTTTAGCTTTTCCTTTAATGGTGCTGATGAAGGGGGTACCGGACAAGTTGAAGCCCCCGGAGATAAGGAAACAACAACGCCCCGGTTGCTGACTGATAAGGGCAAGGAGGGCTCGACGGAAACGCTTTGGTTGTTTTTCTTCTTCGCTTTTTTAGCTGGTTTGGCTGCCATTCTTACGCCTTGTGTTTTTCCGATGATTCCGATGACCGTTTCATTTTTCATGCATAGCGGTGAGTCGAAGCTGAAATCACGTCTGTATGCGGCGTTTTATGGGTTTTCAATTATCGCCATTTATACGGTTGTCGGAACACTGGTAGCTGTGGTTTTTGGACCCGATGCCGCCAACTGGCTGAGTACACACTGGCTTCCCAATATTTTGTTTTTTATCATTTTCGTGCTTTTTGCCTTTTCTTTTTTCGGCATGTTCGAGATTGTGATGCCCAGTTGGCTGGTCAACAAGTCGGACAAGCAAGTGGATAAAGGCGGATTTTTAGGCTCTTTCTTTATGGCGCTGACCCTGGTGCTGGTTTCGTTTTCATGTACCGGGCCAATTGTGGGCGCTATTCTAGTTGAATCGGCCGGAGGAGCTGTATTGAAGCCAATTGTCGGCATGTTTGCATTTGCTCTGGCTTTTGCTCTGCCCTTTACTTTATTTGCGCTGTTCCCGGGTTGGTTAAGCAACCTTCCCAAGTCGGGCGGTTGGTTGAATTCGGTGAAAGTCGTGCTGGGGTTTTTGGAACTGGCGCTTGGCTTAAAGTTCCTGAGTATTGCCGACCAGACCTATCATTGGGGAATTCTCGACCGCGAAGTTTATCTGGCACTTTGGATCGTTATTTTTACTTTGCTGGGCTTGTACTTGCTGGGAAAGCTGAAGTTTTCGCACGACAGCGATTTGAAATTCATCTCCGTTCCGCGGTTAATGATGGCCATTGCATCTTTTTCCTTTGTGGTTTATCTGATTCCGGGCATGTTTGGTGCGCCACTAAAAGCGATTGCAGGCTATGTCCCACCGCAAAGCACCCACGATTTTGACTTGCACAAGATTATTCGCGACGAAGTACGATTGGTTAGTGCCACAGGCGGGAATATTGGTTTTTATGAAGGAAGCGAGCAATGTGAAGAACCGAAGTTTGGTGAGTTTTTGCATTTGCCTCATGGGCTGGATGGCTATTTCGACTATGAACAAGGGATGGCTTGCGCCAAGGCATTGAACAAACCGGTTTTTATCGATTTTACGGGGCATGGCTGCGTGAACTGTCGCGAGATGGAAGCAGCCGTTTGGTCTGATCCGAGGGTGTTGGCACGGCTTCAGAATGAGTTTGTGATCATCGCGTTGTATGTGGATGACAAATCGAAATTGCCTGAAGGTGAATGGGTGACTTCAAGCTACGACGGGAAAGTGAAAAAGACGTTAGGAAAAAAATATGCCGACTTTCAGATTACAAAGTTTGGTGTCAATGCGCAACCCTATTACGTGCTGACCGATACGGAAGGCGAATTGCTTGTTGATCCGAAAGCTTACGATTTAAACCCGGATAACTTTGTTCGGTTTTTGGATGAAGCGCTGATGGAGTTTGAGAAGCGTAATTAACGTGTTTGTCTATGCCAAGAAAGCTGCAACATTTTTCTGACAGAAAATGGTTGCAGCTTTTTTTATTTCTATCGGTGAGCACTATTTTGTCATCGAATGTTTCACATGAAAGAAAAACCGTATTTTTAAAACCCTGTTTATTCAGGAAAAACCACCGACTGAGATGAAGGAATACATTCAACTATTAAAGAGACTGATCCGGGTTCAAGCGTTTAGCAAGGAAGAAGAGCCTGCTGCTAACTTGATTCGTCAAGTGTTGACGGAGAAAGGAATTGCCTTTCAGACCAAGAAAAATAACACTTGGGCGAAGAATACGAACTGGCAAGAAGGCCATCCCGTAATTTTGCTGAACTCGCATATTGACACGGTTCGTCCGGCTAAAAACTGGACCAAAGATCCGTTTGGCGCTGAAATGGACGGAGATTGTTTGTACGGACTGGGAAGCAATGATGCCGGGGCTTCGTTGGTGACGCTGCTCGCCGTATTTGTTCATTTTAACCAGAAGAATGACTTGCCATTCAATTTGATTTATGCGGCTTCGGCTGAGGAGGAAATTTCGGGACCGGATGGCATGGCCAGCCTGATTGCTGATTTAGGGTTTGTGGACCTGGCAATTGTTGGCGAGCCTACGCAAATGCAAATGGCGATTGCCGAAAAGGGACTGATGGTGCTCGACTGCACTGCTCATGGAAAAGCAGGCCATGCTGCCCGCAATGAAGGTGAAAATGCCCTGTATAAGGCGCTGGATGATATCCAGAAGTTGAGGGATTATCGCTTCGAAAAAACATCGAAAGTGCTGGGTGAGGTGAAGCTTTCGGTTACCCAAATCAATGCCGGCTCGCAACACAATGTGGTGCCCGATCAATGCACTTTTGTGGTCGATGTACGCACCAACGAACATTATTCCAACCAACAGGCTTTTGAAATTGTAGCTGGCTTGATTGAGTCGGAGGTAAGAGCCCGTTCTTTTCGTCTGAATTCTTCAGGGATTGAACTCGCTCATCCCATTGTTCGGCGGGGAGTAGACTTGGGGCTGACTTACTATGGCTCGCCAACGACTTCCGATCAGGCCGTGATGCCGTTTCCATCCATCAAAATCGGGCCGGGCGACAGTGCGCGTTCGCATACGGCTGATGAATACATCCGGTCTTCGGAAATTGAAGAGGGCTTTAAAATCTATGTCGCCTTGCTTGACGGGCTAATCTTGAAAGCCCGAGAATTCGGTAATGCCTAACTGTTGTTGGAGTTCTTTGCAAAGGGAGGGGCGTTCCTCCCGCTTGCTTCGACCATTCCCTTGGCTTGCAGACACCATGCCCTCGCCTTGTAGCTGCCATTCTCTTGCTTTGCAGACTCCCTTGTCTTGGTATCTACCCAACCTACCCTTATCAGGGGAAACAAACCCCAATGGAGGTCTTCCTTTTTCCTGTGATGAATTAATCTTACTTTTGCGTGACTTGACCAATACTTTTGCTGAAAATTATGCTGTGGACCAAAAGGCAAATCTCAATCATTGGCATTGTGGCTGTCACCTCTTTTATGGGGACGTTTCTGATTTCATCGGTGAACATTGCTTTGCCGGCTATCGAAAAGAGTTTTGGGCTCGATGCCGTTAGCCTGAGCTGGGTGGTTACTTCCTTTTTGTTGGCCACCGCCATGTTCTTATTGCCTCTCGGCCGATTGGGCGATTTAAAAGGCATTCGGCGGCTGTTTAAGCTGGGCGTACTAATTTTTACTTTGTCGTCACTCGCCTGTGGCTTGGCGGGTTCAGGCTTCTGGCTGATTCTTTTTCGCTTCATCCAGGGAGTGGGTGCAGCCTTTACCAGCACCACCGGACCGGCAATTCTGGTGTCAGCTTTTTTACCGCAATACAGGGGACGGGTGTTGGGGCTTTCGGTTTCGGCCGTTTATCTGGGGCTGGCTTTTGGCCCTTTTGCCGGCGGAATTTTAACGCAATACCTGGGATGGCGCACCATCTTTTTTGTGTCCACTTTTTTAGGCGTGCTGACTACTTTGATTGCTTTTCTTTTTCTGGGGAAGGACGAAGCGCGGGCTGATGCCAGTCAAAAGATCGATCTGAAAGGCGCGGGGGTTTACATGCTTGGCTTGGTGGCACTCGTTTATGGTTCTTCGCAAATTGACAACGGCTCGGGCTGGATGATGATGGGATGCGGCGCGCTGGCGCTGATTGTTTTCTGGATGCTGGAAAGCCGGTCGGACCGGCCGGTGATTGACACCAAATTATTTACCAAAAACCGCTTGTTTGCCTATTCGAACCTGGCAGCCCTGATTAACTACAGCGCCACCTTTGCAATCGTCTTTTTGTTGAGCTTGTACTTGCAAAAGATTCAGGGATTGGCGCCCCGCGATGCCGGAGCCATATTGGTGGCGCAACCCATTATGATGGCCATCTTTTCGCCTGTTGCAGGGCGGCTTTCCGACCGAATTCAACCGCGCTACCTGGCCAGCTTGGGCATGACGATGTGTTCGATTGGGCTAGGCGCTTTCGCATTTCTTGACGCTGACACTCCGCTATGGCTGATTGTGGTCCTGCTGGTTTGGGTGGGGCTCGGTTTTGCTTTTTTCTCTTCGCCCAATATGAATACTATTATGAGTTCGGTGGCTAAAACCCAGTATGGGCTGGCATCGGGCTCGGCGGCCACCATGCGGGTGCTGGGGCAAATTGTCAGCATGACCATTGCCACCCTTTTCTTTGCCGGCATGCTTGGCGGACAGGCCATTGAGCTTGTTCCAGACGATCTGTTTATTGAGGTGATGAAGTGGGGATTCATCAGTTTTGCACTCATCAGCGTGGTTGGCATTTACTTTTCCTATAACCGGGGACAAATGAGCCGGGCGTGATGCCGGGAGCCTGTTTGCTCTACTCTGTGGATGACTCGAAGGCATCTGATCAGTGTCAACCATCAAAAAAAAAGCCCCGCGAAAATTGCGAAGCCTTTTAATGGTATTACGAGTTGTGATATTCTACTGTAAGCGTTCGCTAGCTTAAAAATTCATCGATGGCGGCTGCCGCATCCTTACCACACTGAATGGCGTGAACCACCAGGCTGGCGCCACGTTCAACGTCGCCGGCTGCAAATACCTTGGCAATTGAGCTTTGCTTCTTCTTGTTGACTTTTACATTGCCGCGCGCATCGTATTCAACGCCCAGTTCTTCGAGTAAGCCATTGTGTACCGGTTGAGTGAAGCCCATGGACAATAAAACCAATTCTGCTTTTAGAATTTGCTCTGTTCCGGGAACTTCCGACATCATCCAACGTCCGTCTTTATCTTTGTCCCAGGTCACTTCCACCACTTCGGCTTCTTTTACCTGTCCGTTTTCGCCAATCAGGCGGCGGGTTGAAAGTGCCCATTTCCGGTCGCATCCTTCCATGTGTGAGCTGGAAGTCCGCAAGGTGGTTGGCCAATAAGGCCAGGGATTGTTGTCGGAACGTGTTTCCGATGGTTTGGGCATGATCTCTATTTGTGTGACGCTGGCTGCTTTTTGACGGATAGAAGTGCCTACGCAGTCGGAGCCGGTATCGCCACCACCAATCACCAGAACATGTTTGCCTTCAGCGGAAATACGCGTGCTCCGGTTGACTCTTTTTCCGGCAACTACTTTGTTTTGCTGGGTCAGGAAATCCATCGCAAAATGAACACCTTCCAGGTCGCGTCCTTCGGTGACCAGGTCGCGAGGTTGTTCGGCGCCCATAGCCAGCAAAACGGCATCGTATTCATTTAGCAATTCTTCTTTCGAGATATCTTTTCCTACACAGGTCTTTGTTTTGAAAATCATGCCTTCCTCTTCGAAAATCGACAGGCGTCGGTCGATGATCCCTTTGTTTAGTTTGAAATCAGGAATCCCGTAGCGGAGTAAACCCCCGATGGCATCGTTTTTTTCGAAAACAGTCACCTCGTGTCCGGCATGGTTCAGCAGGTCGGCAGCCGATAGTCCGGCAGGTCCTGATCCAATGATCGCCACTTTTTTCCCTGTCCGGAATTGAGGAGGGTTGGCTTTTACCAATCCCAAGTCAAAGGCTTTTTCAACGGTCGACGATTCATTTTCACGAATGGTAACCGATTCGTTGTGGATGGCCAGCACGCATGCCTTTTCGCACGGCGCGGGACAAACGCGGCCGGTCATTTCCGGAAAGCTGTTGCTTGAATGCAGAATATCGTAGGCTTCAGCGTAGTTTTTGTTGTAAATGGCGTCTTGCCATTCCGGAATTTTACTCCCAACGGGGCATCCCCAGTGACAAAACGGAACGCCACAATCCATACAACGTGCTGCCTGTAACCTTCTGTCTTCTTCGTTCAGGGTCTGCTCTACTTCCCCGTAATCATATATTCTTTCGTTTAAAGGTCTGTACCCGCCTTCCTTGCGGAGTACTTTCATAAAACCTCTAGGATCTCCCATAGTCGTATATTCTTTTCTTGTTTTTCAATTCGTTCCTTAATCGCTATTCGTGACGTGATGGATCATCTTCCGTCAATTGTAATTTACGTTCCAGTTCCTTCAGTTTCAGTTCCTCAAGCACCTTTTTGTACTCGAACGGAATTACTTTCACAAATCTTGGCAGGTATTCTTCCCAGTTGGTCAGAATTTTTGCCGCTAAAGAACTTTGTGTGTATAAGAGGTGTTTGTTGATCATTTCCTGCAGCTCATCAATGTCCGTGCGGTCTTCAACTGGCGAAAGCTCAACCAGACCTTTGTTGCAGTAGTAGTCAAAATCACCGTCAACATCGAGCACATAGGCAATTCCACCGCTCATTCCCGCAGCGAAGTTACGTCCTGTTTTTCCCAGCACAACAACCCGTCCACCGGTCATGTATTCGCAACAGTGGTCGCCGGTACCTTCAACAACGGTTTTTGCTCCGGAGTTCCGCACGCAGAACCGTTCGCCGGCAACGCCGCGAATGTAGCCTTCTCCATTGGTCGCGCCATAAAAGGTCGTATTGCCGATGATGATATTTTCTTCGGGCTTGAAATTTGATCCTGCTGGAGGAACCACGACGATCTTACCGCCGGAAAGACCTTTTCCGGTGTAGTCATTGGCATCGCCTTCCAGTCGGAAGTTAATTCCTTTCACCAGGAAAGCACCAAAACTCTGCCCGGCTGTTCCATGGAATGTGCAGTTGATGGTGTCTTCCGGTAATCCTTCTTCACCATAGCGTTTCGAAATTTCGCCTGAAAGCATGGCGCCGATCGTCCGGTCAGTGTTCATGACGGGGTGCGAAATCCAGACTTTCTCTTTTCCTTTAATCGCTTTGTTCGAATCCAGTATCAATTTGTGATCCAGATGATCTTCAATTGATTTCAAGTTTGGATGCGTATTGTGGATGTCGTATTTTTTTGCTTCTTCCGGCATGTGCAATACCTGGGAGAAGTCGATGTTTTTCATTTTCCAGTTGGTGGCTGTTTCGTCAACTTCAAGCAGATCGGCACGTCCAACAAGATCTTCGAATTTAGAAACTCCCATCTCGGCCATGTATTCGCGGACCTCTTCGGCTACAAAACGGAAGAAATTGATAACAAATTCAGATTTTCCGATGAAGCGTTTTCTTAACTCCTTGTCTTGCGTGGCGATACCGGCCGGGCAGGTGTTCAAGTGGCATTTGCGCATCATGATACATCCCATGGTGATGAGTGCTGAGGTTGAGAATCCAAATTCTTCACCACCCAAACATCCCATGGAAACCACATCTTTACCGGTTTTTAGCTGTCCGTCAACCTGTAATTTTACACGTCCGCGCAGGTTATTCATAACCAATGTTTGCTGCGCTTCGGCAATACCCATCTCTGCAGGTAGGCCGGCATGTTTGATAGAACTGGCCGGGCTGGCTCCTGTTCCACCTTCGCCTCCCGAAATGATAATCAAGTCAGAGAAGGCTTTGGCGACACCCGCGGCCACTGTTCCCACGCCATTTTCAGCAACCAGTTTTACCGATACTTTGGCTCTGGGGTTGGTTACTTTCAAGTCGTAAATCAACTGAGCCAAATCCTCAATCGAATATATATCGTGATGAGGAGGAGGCGAAATCAGCGTAATTCCGGGTGTTGAGTTCCGGAGTTTAGCAATAATTTTATTGACTTTAAACCCGGGTAACTGTCCGCCTTCGCCCGGCTTGGCGCCCTGGCAAACTTTAATTTGCAGTTCGTGAGCATTGGTCAGGTAGTTGTTGGTTACGCCAAAACGTCCGGAGGCTATTTGCTTGATGGAGCTCTGTTTGTTGGTTCCAAAACGGTCGGAGCTTTCGCCGCCTTCACCGGTGTTGCTTCGTCCGCCTACGGTATTCATCGCTACGGCCAAGGCTTCGTGGGCTTCCTTGCTGATTGATCCGTAGGACATGGCTCCGGTTACAAACCGTTTCATGATGTTTTCGGCAGGCTCAACCTGATCCAATGGGATCGGATTCTGCTTGAACTTGAAGCATCCGCGAATGAACCCGGGTTTTTTGTTGTCCTGATCAACCAGGGTGCTGTATTCTTTGTATTTGCTGTAGTCGTTTGTTCGGGTTGCCCATTGCAGCAGGCCGATGGCTTCCGGGTTCCAGGCGTGGTGCTCGCCGTATTTCCGCCAGGCATAAACCCCTGAGCTTTCAAAGCGGAATTTCTCTGCTGTGCTACGTTGTTTATAGGCAGCCCTATGGAAACGGGAGTATTCTTCGGCAATTTCTTCCAATCCAATTCCGCTCAGGCGCGAAGCTGTTCCAGTGAAGTACTTGTCCACCAGTTCGCGGCTGACACCCATCGCTTCGAACATCTGAGCTCCATGGTAGGAGCGGAGTGTTGAAATACCCATTTTGGAAAGGATTTTTAGCAAGCCTTTATCAATGGCCTTGATGTAGTTTTTGCGGGCATCTTTGTATTCCAGCTCAACTTTACCTTCTTTCACCAATCGGTCGACGGCCGCAAAAGCCATGTAGGGATTAATGATACTCGCGCCGTAACCCAGCAAAAGGGCGAAGTGGTTGACTTCGCGGGCTTCGGCTGTTTCGACGATTATACCCACCTGCATGCGTTTCTTTTTCGAAATCAGGTGATGATGTACCGCAGCGACTGCCAGTAAGGATGGAATTGGCGCATGCTCTGCATCGACCTTGCGGTCGGACAGTATGATGAAATTCTTTTTGTCATCAACCGCTTTTTCGGCCATTTCAAGCATGTCGTCAAATGCCTGTTTGAAAGCTTTATATCCACCTTTTATCGGGAAAACCATTGGGATGGTTTTATGGGTGAACATCTCATCCTTCAGGTCTTTTATTTTTCCCAGGTCGGTATTGGTGATCAGTGGCCCGTCAAATTTGATCAGCTTGCAATGCTCCGGAGTTTCGGCCAAAATATTGGAGTGCAGCGAGCCAATGTAGTTTGTTAAAGCCATCACCAGTCCTTCCCGGATTGGGTCGATTGCAGGGTTGGTTACCTGTGCAAACATCTGCTTGAAATAGGTGAAGAAAAGCTGTGGCTTTTCGGAGAAAATAGCCAGAGGCGTGTCGTTACCCATCGAGCTGGTGGGCTCGGCAGCACCGATCGCCATCGGCTGAATCAGGTCGTACAGGTCCTCCTTTGAGTAGTTGAAAACCTGTGAAAGGGTTTCAAACTCTTCAATTTCAGAAGGAACACGTTTTTTGACTTTGATATCTTTCATGCGCATGCGGTTTTCTCTTAACCACATTTCGTAAGGATTGCGCTTGCTTAGTTGGTCTTTTACTTCCTTGTCGGGAATGATGATGCCCAGTTTGGTATCGACCAGCAAAATTTTTCCTGGACGAAGCCGCCCTTTTTCTACAATTTCTTCCGGTTGGAATTGCTGAACGCCCACCTCGGACCCCATCACAATCAGATCATTTTTAGTGATGACATAGCGCGAGGGGCGCAAACCGTTTCGGTCGAGTGTGCCACCAATGTAACGACCATCGGAGAATACCATGGAAGCCGGCCCGTCCCACGGTTCCATAATGGTTGAGTGATATTCGTAAAAAGCTTTTAGGGTTTCCGGAATGGGGTTTTTCTCGTTAAACGATTCGGGAATCATCATGCACAAGGCGTGATGCAGCGAACGTCCGGTCAGGTGCAGGAATTCCAGAACATTGTCGAATGAAGCAGAATCGGATTTGTTGTCTTCAACCACCGGCAGGAGTTTCTTCAGGTCTTCTCCAAAAATCTCAGATTTCAACAAGGCTTCGCGAGCTTCCATCCATTTACGGTTTCCTTTTACTGTATTGATCTCGCCATTGTGGGCAAGCATACGGAAAGGTTGCGCCAAATCCCAAGTAGGGAAAGTGTTGGTGCTAAAACGCGAGTGGACCAGCGCGATCGCTGATTTAAACTTTTCGTGTTGAAGATCTTTGAAGTATTCACTGAGCTGAAAAGGCGTAAGCATTCCTTTGTATACAATTGTTCTGGCTGAAAGACTTGGCTGGTAGAATCCTTCCCGGTGTTTCAGATTTGAATTGGCCACAGCTCTTTCCGTAAGTTTCCGCACAAGATATAACTTACGTTCCAGTGCTTCGGGTTCCAGATTTGCTTTAACGAAAACCTGTTTGATAACCGGTTCTGTAAGCTTGGCAATTTCGCCAGGAGCTGACGTGTCAACGGGCACATCGCGGTAGCTGATGAGCTCCAGTCCTTCTTCCTTGATATGTTTTGTCAGAATATCCAGGCAGATATCTGCTTCGTTTTCTTTTTTTGGCAGAAATATTAGGCCGGTGCCGTATTGGCCTGGTTCCGGAACATTAATCTTCAGGACAGACTTGATGTATTCGTGAGGAATTTGCATTAATATACCTGCACCATCACCTGTTGCATTATCGGCACTTGTTGCTCCCCGGTGGTCAAGGTTTTCTAGTACCCGAAGTCCTCTGGATATGATGTCATGAGAGGCCTGACCTTTGATATGAGCCACGAATCCGATCCCACAATTGTCATGTTCATTGGCAGAGTTATATAATCCCTGCGTTTTTGGAAATCTTAACTGCATTCTTTATTCATTTAAATATTTATCACACAAGTCTTGTATATCACTACAAGACACAACACGAGTAGATTGAACAAATTTCAACTACTTTAAATCTTTAAGCAAAACCCACAAAATACTTATGAAGTGAAAGCGAAAATAGCTATTAATTGAATAATATCCAATTGCCTGCCTTTTTTTGCATGTTCGAAAACATGAATAAATCACTTTGTTTTCTGATTATTATTTTATAATCAGGTGAAATTCATAGCAGTTACAAAAAAGATGACGAATAACAAGTTGTTGTAGTCTTATTTTAGAAATAACGTTTTATTAACAGTTGTAGCTTATTTTAATAGCTTTTTGATAGCTGAATCCATCTTTTTGAAGTCAAATGATTCAACAGTCAGATTCCTTTTTTGTTGAATTTCGCGAAGGCAAAGATTCCCGATACTGCCCGCATGGGAGTGTGCCACCTGCTTGCTTGGTTTGTAGTCGCCCTGCTGAATCTGTTTTCCAACCTGGATATAGGCGTCGCGGAACGGAACTCCTTGCTGAACCAACCGGTTGACATCTTCAACACTAAACAGGTATTGGTAGCGGTCGTCTTCCAGAATATTTTCCTTGATAGTCATCTCGCCCAAGGCAAAGTTGGCAATTTTCAGGCAGCTCATGAGTTCGTCGAATGCTGGCAGGAAAACTTCCTTGACGATTTGCAGATCGCGGAAATACCCGCTTGGCAGGTTGTTCGTCATTAGGGTAATTTGGTTGGGCAGGGCCTGCAGTTTGTTGCAATGTGATCGGATTAATTCAAATACATCCGGGTTTTTCTTGTGTGGCATGATGCTCGAGCCGGTGGTTAGTTCGTCGGGAAGAGCTACAAATCCGAAGTTTTGGCTCATAAACAGACAAACGTCAAAGGCCAGCTTCGAGAGTGTAGCGGCGATGGATGACATGGCGAAAGCGACGGTCTTTTCCATCTTTCCACGCCCCATTTGAGCATAAACCACATTGTAGTTCATGGAGTCGAAACCCAGTAGGTCGGTGGTTAATTGCCTGTCGAGGGGAAATGATGAGCCATAGCCGGCAGCCGACCCCAGCGGATTTTGGTTGGTAATCTTAAAGGCGGCCTGCAACAGGGTGAGGTCATCAACCAGGCTTTCGGCGTAGGCGCTAAACCATAGGCCAAAGGAAGACGGCATGGCTACCTGCAGGTGGGTGTAGCCCGGCATCAGTCGACTTTTGTATTTTTCGGCTTGACTAATCAGTGTGTCGAACAGCTCGTTGGAGGCTTCAACCAGTTGACGGATCTCTTCGCGGGCAAACAGTTTCAAGTCCAGCAAAACCTGGTCATTTCTCGATCGTCCGCTGTGTATTTTCTTGCCTACATCACCAAGCTTTTCAGTAAGCAATGATTCCACCTGCGAGTGCACATCTTCAATTCCATCCTCGATAACGAATTCTCCTTTTTCAGCCTTTTGGTAAACCGCTTTCATTTCGGACATCAGCTTTTCCAGTTCATCTTGCTCAAGCAGGCCGATCGATTCAAGCATGATGGTGTGAGCCATGGAGCCGAGAATATCAAATTTCGCCAGGTAGAGATCCAGTTCGCGATCTTTTCCAACCGTGAAGTCTTCAATGAGTTTGTTTACAGGTGTGCCTTTATCCCAGAGTTTCATAATGCAAGAATGGTTATAGTTTTAAAATACCGTTTAAAAGCGTGTTTTTTTGTTCAGACTTGATCAACTAAAAGATCGAGCATGCAAATTAATTACTTTTTTCGGAATAGTCCTATTCAGAACGAAGTCCTCCTTCCAAACGAAGTCCTCCATTTCGGTTTATTCTTTCCATTGGAGGTTTTTTCGAATAAATGTACTCAGTTTATTCTGGCGCTTGAGCAATAAGATTGAATGATTCAATACGGGATGACTAAAAGATATATAAAAACAATAAATACAATCAAAATATCACAAAAAGATTCATAAAAGCTCAAAATGACATATTTCTTGTTTTTAAGCCGTCATTCTATCAGAAAATGATGTTTTTCGTGATACACCCCCTTAAAGTTTGACATTTTTCTATAAAAAATACGAAATCCTGATTGCGTACCCCTTTATACATAGGGGTTTCAATGTTAATTAACTATTAAATTGAATATTGACCCCTTTGTTTTTAGATCCTCGAATGAAAATATACATACTTTTGAACCGGAGATCACAAAATAATGGGGGGTCATTTAAAAAAGAGCATTTCTTTTTTGATCACACGTTAAAGCAAAACACGAAAGAAAGAAGAATAGGTAAAAAGTTTAGTTAAACCCTTTAATTTTTAGAATCATGAAAAGAAAGACACTTTCAATTTTAGTTTTGGTACTGGCAAGTATGTTTGCTTTAAATGTTCAAGCCCAGGAAGAGAGTTCCTGGAGTACGGGTGTTGATTTGTACAGCACCTATGTTTTTCGCGGAATTGCATTTAGTGGGCCGTCTTTACAGCCATATGTAGATTATACGTCGGGTGGTTTTTCTATCGGGGCATGGGGATCACAAGGCTACGATGGATTCCAGGAAATGGATCTATACTTATCCTACGGATTTGATTTTGGGTTGAGCGTTGGATTAACCGATTATTATTATCCGGGTACCGAGTTTTTTGATACAAGTACGGAAACCGGAGCACATGCCTTTGAGGTGAATTTGGGATTTGAAACTGGCGCGCTTAGTCTGGCCGGAAATTACATTTTAAATGAGGCAGGTGGGGCTGCATCTGCTGGCGGGGATGTGTATTTTGAAGCTGGTGTTGCGGTTGGAAACGTCGACCTATTTCTAGGGGCTGGAGATGGATGGCACACTTCGGACGGCGAATTCAATGTATGTAATGTTGGAATTGGAACTTCCAAGGAAATCAAAATCACCGATTCATTTTCAATCCCAGTTTCCGGAGCAGCGATCTTAAACCCAGACACGGAACAATTTTATATTGTTGTAGGCATATCATTATAAAAAAAAAAGATTTCGAGATGAAAAAGATTGAAGCAATTATTAGAAAGACCAAGTTTGAAGAGGTCACTGAGGCCCTTCATGAAGCTGGCATTGAATTCTTCTCTTTCTGGGATGTGCGCGGTGTCGGGCAAACAAGACAAGAACGCGCATACCGCGGTGTCGTGTACGATACCAGTACGATTGAACGGACGATTCTTTCCATTATTGTTCGCGATAAGAATGTGGAAAAGACTGTTTTGGCGATTATGAAAGCGGGTAGAACCGGTGAAATAGGGGACGGTAAAGTATTCATTTCAAATATTGAAGAGTCGTATCGCATAAGAACAGGGGAGTATGGTGATGAGTCCTTATTCATCAAAGGAAAAGAAGATTAATAACCATAAAATAGAATTATCATGGAAGAAACGTTACAAGGCCTACAAATAGGCATAGACAACATGTGGTTATTGATTGCAGGATTTATGGTGATGTTCATGCAGCCAGGTTTTGCAATGGTAGAGGCTGGGTTTACCCGCTCGAAGAATACTGCAAACATTTTGATGAAGAACTTGATGGACTTTTCCATAGGTTCGCTCTTGTACTGGATCATTGGCTTTACGTTAATGTATGGTGAGTCGATTGGGGGAATAATTGGAACGCCTGATTTCTTCTTCATGAGTGAAGGATTTGGCGACAATTATTCGGATTACGCTGATCTGTTCTTCCAGACCGTCTTTGCGGCTACAGCGGCAACAATCGTGTCGGGTGCGATGGCTGAACGGACGGAGTTTAAAGCTTATCTGATTTTTAGTGTCGTTATTACGGTCTTCATTTACCCGATTTCAGGACACTGGACCTGGGGTGGTGGCTGGCTGAGCGAATTGGGGTTCCACGATTTTGCCGGTTCGTCTATTGTTCACTCGGTAGGTGCCTGGCTTGGATTAGCCGGAGCGGCGATTATTGGCCCGCGGATTGGCAAGTATGGTAAAGACGGAAAAGCGAAAGCGATCCCGGGTCACAATCTGGCATTGGGAGCCTTGGGTGTTTTTATCCTGTGGTTCGGCTGGTTTGGTTTTAACCCCGGCTCGCAGTTGGCCGCTGCAGGAACCGACAACGCTGTAGCCCTGGGGCATATTGCGGTAACCACCAACCTGGCAGCTGCTGCCGGCGCCGTTGTTGCCATGTTTGTATCTTGGGTTCGTTACAAACGCCCGGCCCTGTCTATTTCACTGAACGGTGCTTTAGCTGGATTGGTGGCCATTACTGCGGGTTGTGATGCTGTTGACCCGGTTGGCGCGGTTTTGATTGGATCCATTGCAGGATTTGTGTTGCCATTCGCTGTTGAGTTTATTGACAAAATATTGAAGGTGGATGATCCTGTTGGAGCCATTTCGGTACACGGTGTTAGCGGTGCGCTGGGGACCTTGGCCGTTGGATTATTTTCAACTTCAGAAGGATTATTCTATGGTCATGGAGCTGGCTTGCTCGGTATTCAGGCCATCGGAGTATTGGCCTTCTTTGCCTGGGCCTTTGGGTGTGGATTGATTTTATTCTATATCTTGAAGAAAGCCAAAGTGCTTCGGGTTTCCAAGCGAATTGAAGAAGAAGGTCTTGATGTTTATGAACATGGAGAAAGTGCCTACAATTAATAATTTCTTCAGCCTTTAAGTCTGTAGCTTTCTCAAGGGCCTGCCTTTCCGGCAGGTCCTTTTTTACGCGTCGATAAATTTCCTTTTTTTATGATTGTCGTCTGGCATGCCTATTTTTTCTACCATGGCTGTCAATTATTATCTTTTATAGTCGTTTTATTGTCATTGATCGTTTCAAAACAACCTAACGGGAATTGAATGAGATGAGGCAATCTTGTGGATATTCATCCACTTTTTATACTTTTATGGGGCTTTAAGCGGGTGTCTGTTCGTCAGAACGAAATCAACTTTTTGCGACAATAGCCGTTGATTTAACTGGAATTCAAAAAAAAAGAGCACCGAATGATTGAAATCAAAACCTTCACCGAAAAAGACAAGCCAAGCCTGGAAGAAAAGAATCAGGTCATCGATTTCTTGTACCAACATCTGGAGCATTTTGGTGATCCCAAAAACGATATTGAAAAGGCAGTCGATTATTCTTTAAAGGAATATCCCTCGTTTGGTGGTTTTGTTTTGGCTGCCTACGAAAACACGGAAGTTGTGGGGGCGGTTGTGGTGAACCAAACGGGTATGAAAGATTATATCCCAGAAAATATACTGGTGTACATTGCCACACACAACGCACTTCGGGGAAAAGGTATTGGCAAGCAGTTGATGCAGGAAGCCATCAACCAGGCCGAAGGAAACATTGCCCTGCATGTGGAGCCCGATAATCCGGCTCGCTATCTTTACGAAAAACTTGGTTTTACATCCAAATACTTGGAAATGCGCTTGATGAAGTCGTCATCGTAGAAACGCTGAAAATCAGGCACGGAATATTCGGATAGAATAGGTAAATAAACCAAATGGCAGATAATCACGGAACAATCAATTTGCTGGCGGTTCAAATTCAAAAATTTGTAGATTCCATGCGACCGCCAGAAGAAATACGGGGGCAGGTGGATGTTGGATTCACTTTTGAAGATAACACGCTGGAACTTTTCGAAATTCGTCCACGATGGAATAAGCCAGATGAGATTATGCATCTCCCTTTTGCTAAGGCCAAGCTTACTAAATCGCGGGGAGTGTGGCGCCTTTTTTGGAAGCGGGGCAGTGGTAAATGGGAAAGTTATGAGCCGGTTCCTGAAGTGAAAGATTTGGCCGGACTCTTTGACGTGATAAAAAAGGATCAATACGGCTGTTTTTTTGGTTGATTGACAAACCGATTTGCTTGGGCTAGCCTTTCTTTTTTAGCACCATTTCCTGGAGGCGATACATTTCGTCGCGTAGTCGTGCCGCTTCAATAAAATCGAGCTCTTTGGCGGCAGTCTGCATTTCTTTTTTTGTTTTGTCAATGGCTTTTTCCAGAGCGTCTACACTCATGAATTGCACTACCGGATCGGCAGCCACATCCGCATGATCAGCGCCCCCGGAATAACCGGCTGGCTTGACGCCTCGGTATTCGTAGCCAATGATTTCGCGGGTTGGTTTCACGATGGCTGTTGGCGTGATGTTGTTTTCTTCGTTGTACCTCAGTTGCTTTTCGCGGCGGTAATTGGTCGAGTCAATGGTTTTTTGCATCGAATTGGTAACCTTGTCGGCATACATGATCACCCGCCCGTTGAGGTTACGTGCTGCACGTCCTGCGGTTTGGGTTAACGAGCGCTCCGAGCGCAGGAAGCCTTCCTTGTCGGCATCAATAATAGCCACCAGCGAAACTTCCGGCAGATCCAGTCCCTCGCGAAGCAGATTAATCCCCACCAACACATCAAAGCCACCATTCCGAAGTTCCTCCAATATTTCAATACGCTCCATTGTATCAATATCCGAATGAATGTAGCGGGTTTTAATGCCCATATTGACCAGGTATTTGCTCAGTTCCTCGGCCATCCGCTTGGTAAGCGTGGTCACCAAAATACGTTCGTTCTTTTCAATCCGGAGATTGATTTCATGCATCAGATCGTCTATTTGGTTGGCCGATGGGCGCACTTCAATCACCGGGTCGAGCAGGCCGGTCGGGCGGATAATCTGCTCCACAATGATGCCTTCGGATTTCTCCAGCTCATAGTCGGCTGGCGTGGCGCTCACATAAAGTGTCTGATGAACGACATCTTCAAATTCCTCAAACTTCAGCGGGCGGTTGTCGATGGCAGCGGGCAGTCGGAAGCCATACTCCACCAAGTTGATTTTACGCGAATGGTCGCCGCCGTACATGGCCCGGATCTGCGGAATGGTCACATGGCTCTCATCCAGAATGGTCAAAAAATCATCGGGAAAATAGTCGAGCAGACAGAAAGGCCGTGTTCCGGCGGCCCGTCCGTCGAAGTAGCGCGAATAGTTTTCAATACCCGGGCAGTATCCCAGTTCCCGCATCATTTCCATGTCGTATTCCACCCGCTCCAAAATGCGCTTCGCTTCGAGCGGTTTTCCAATCTCCTTGAAAAATTCAACGTGCTTCACCAAGTCATCCTGAATTTGATGAATGGCCGATTTCATCCGTTCCTTGGTAGTAACGAAAATATTGGCCGGGTAAATGATGGCCGTTTCCATTTCAACGATGGTGCTTCCTTCAATCGGATCGAAACTGTAGATCTCTTCAATTTCATCACCCCAAAAAACTACGCGGACAGCCTTGTCGTCGTAAGCCAGAAAAATGTCGATGGTATCGCCTTTCACCCGGAAGTTGCCGCGCTGAAAGTCCACTTCGTTGCGCGAATACAAGGCATCAACCAGCCGGTGCAGAAACTGGTTTCGGTTGAGGGTTTCGCCAACGCTGACGCTGGTGATGTTGGCATGAAAATCTTCGGGATTCCCGATGCCATACAGGCATGAAACCGACGACACGACCACCACATCGCGGCGGCCAGAGAGTAGGGCAGAGGTGGTGCTCAGTCGTAATTTCTCAATGTCTTTGTTGATGGATAAATCCTTTTCGATGTAGGTATCGGTTGTTGGCAAATAGGCTTCGGGCTGATAATAATCGTAATACGAAACAAAGTATTCCACTGCGTTCTCCGGGAAAAATTGCTTCATTTCGCTGTAGAGTTGAGCGGCCAGCGTTTTGTTGTGACTCAAAATCAAGGTGGGGCGCTGCACCTCTTCAATGACTTTGGCCATGGTGAATGTTTTCCCGGAACCGGTGACTCCGAGAAGCGTTTGGTTAAGTTCGCCCTTTCGGATGCCTTCGGAGAGTTGCCGAATAGCTTCCGGCTGGTCGCCGGTGGGTTGATATGGTGAAATTACTTTTAGTTTCATGCCATTTAGTTTCGAGTTACGGGTTCAAGCTACAAATTCCAAAACGGCCGAAGTTGGGTGGAACTATGCTTGCTGTCCATTTTAAGTTAGGCCTTGGCGGCTTTACTGGGGAAAATAAATCCAGTATTCAGTTATCCAGCATCAAACAGCGAGTATCCGGCATTCAGCCTCAGTCTTCAGTTATCCAGAATCTAATATCTAACCTCTAGTATCTTCTATCTCCACTCCAGATTCAAATAAACCGGGAAATGGTCGGATACGCCGCCATAATAGTTGAGGCCACCATAAGTGCGGTTGGGCGACATCTGGCCGTCCTTGTTTCGGTATTCCATCCATGCTTCATGATAGACCTGCCCCAGTTGATCCGTGGTCACAAAGCCCTTGCCTCGTAAAACTGTTTCTGAAACAAGGATGTTGTCGATCATATTCCAGTGGCCACGGTAGTTGTAGCTTCCGCGGTTTTGCTCATCCAGCGGAATCATCAGGTTGTACAGTTTAGCTTTCTGGTTTGGCGCCATGGCTTGAACGATTTCCGCCAGGCTTTTGTTGTCCGGCTCGTCGTTCATATCACCCATGATGACGATCTTGGCTTCATTGTTTTCGGCCAGAATTTCATCCACTTTCTTCTTTAATGTTTGAGCGGCAACCAGGCGGTTGGACTCCGATTTTTCGACACCACCCCAGCGAGAAGGCCAGTGGTTGACAAACAGGTGGAATTGATCTTTGCCCAGTTTTCCCGTCACATGCAGGATGTCGCGGGTTTCAAAGCCTGGATCAACCAAAAGGGCCTCATGGGACAAGAGCTTGAATTCCCGTTTGCGAAAAAGTAGAGCAACATCAATGCCGCGTTTGTCGGGGCTATCGACGTGCACGATTTGATAGTTGCCCGAAGTGAGTGGTTCGGTGGCAATTAAATCTTCGAGCACACCACGATTTTCAACTTCACACAAACCAATCACTTCAGGCAGCTCTTCGGAATTGATCCCTCCCAGCACCCGGGCAATATCTTCCAGCTTTTTGTTGTACCGCTGCGTGTTCCACTGCTTCTCGCTGACTGGTAGAAATTCCTCATCAGTAATACCCGGATCATCAATGGTGTCGAACAGGTTTTCAACATTATAAAAAGCAATGGTGGCTTTCTTGTTGAGTAAGTTTGGCCTGAACGAACTAAACAGCATCAGGGTGATTACCAGAAGAATGATGTTTGATTTCATAGGTGTGTTTTTATTCTTGCCCGATGGTTACTTCATAATAATCGGTTACATTGACGGCTTGCATGCCGGCTGCCTCGGCTGCCTGCATACCCAGAATACCATCTTCAAACACCAGGCAGTCTTTCGCCTTTACGCCAATCAATTCGGCACATTTCAAAAAAGTTTCTGGGTGGGGCTTGTGCTGGCTGACATCGTCGGCCGACACCAGTTGGTCGATGTATTGATCTACGCCAACAATTTTCATGGCTTTCAGCGATAAGTCGCGACAGCCGCCGGTTCCGACCGCCATGGGAAGTTTGCCGTGGTACTGGCGAATCACGTCCATCACCGGTTCAACCGGCTGTGCCAGGTGCATGCTCGCCTCGTATTCGGCTTCTTTCGCATCGCCCATTTCCTGGGGATCGATGTTTTTATTGAATAATTCGTTGAGCTTTTCCACGGTTTTGTATAGTGGAATGCCGGCGAGCTGCCCAAATAGCTCAACACTGAAGTCGATGCCATAACGGGCGGCCGCGTTTCTCCAGGCGATGTAATGAATGGGCATGGTGTCGGCAATGGTGCCATCCAAGTCGAAAATTAATCCTCTGATTTCCGGGGCTACTTCCAATTTAGGTGTCATGTTCTCTTACTAAGTTTTCTGATTTTAAACCCACAAAAATAACCAATTTATGGCGGAAGGGTTTAATCTTTTCGTGATTAAAAAATTAATATTTCGAATGGCTTCTGCTTAGTTCGACAATAATTTTTTGGGCTAACACATCGGGTATTAAAATTGCGGGCTAATAATAGATCCAGTGTGCTTTGAATTGACCTTTAGCGTTATATTCCAAAGCAGGAAAAGGTAATTTAATAAATGTCATTCCTTTAAATAGGAACGTTAGGAATTTTGAGTTTGTTTTTATTCCAGGCCAGTCGATATCAAGTGAAAGGAAGTATTGTCGGTAACGCTCTGTCTCAGGTATTGCAACACCATGATAACTGGATACATTTTTGAATTCTCCGTACATGCCATTTGCTCCATATCCAACTGCAATATTCAACCACGAAGGTAGACGCCGCCGAAAAGCAAGCTTGTTTATTGGCATTGAAAACCAATAGGTATGACCGTTGTAATCATTAAATAACCGATCCATCGCTGTATCACCATAGTACCCATTTGAATTCCTTGAGTAAGGAGATTCCCAATAGCTGAATTTATATTTTACCAATTGTTCTTTGAATATCAATTCTTGTCCGAATACAAGCGCTGAACCCATTGTATTTGCTGCAACATCACCCCACGAGAAGCCATAACCTTCGTGTGTGCCATCCATTATTTCAATTGGAAGCTGGAGAACAAATCCCAAAGTTGATCCAAAAAGAAGTGCTTCATTTCTTGTGGCTCCCAGCTTTCGTAAACCGTGGTAACCGATGTAGCTGTATACATAAGATCCAAACATGTGGCCAAATTTGTCAACCTGCAAATACCCCTGATTATCATTATAGAAATGAAACGGCACTTTTTCTTTGTCTTTATACCAGGTGTTATTGAGAATGTAGATGGAAGCTGCGTAATTGATCCCTGTAAAAGCCACTGCCTTGTACAAGGTGCTTTTTTTAATTTTGCTGGAGTCAGCTTTTACTTCCATTTCCTGAGCTGCTAGCGATGCGGGAATGAAGCATATTATTGAAATGAAAATCCAGGCAAGGTGTTTTTCCATTTTTAGTTTAAAATTCTAATAAATCTGTTTCGTTGTTCCTTGTATTTTATAGAAAAGTCCCCTTCTCCATGTTTTTTATTAAGGTATTGATGAATCGAGCCATTTTTGCCCCATCGATTACGTCATGGTCAATAAGAACGGTCATATTCATCATTTCTCTAATTTCAATTTTGTCGTTCAATACAACCGGTTTTTTCACGATTGAACCTATTCCAAAGCAAATCGGGTGTATGGATATCGGGATGAACCATCCATTTATCTGGCCGTACATGCCCAGCGAAGTAATGGCTACATTTCCCATTTTTGAAAACAACAACCTTGGATGCTTGAACAGATATTTCCAGATCGTTTTGCGAATCCACGCCGGAAAATAGTAGTACAATTGCTCTGCTCGAGTCGCTCGTTTCTGAATGACGAGTTGATTTTTTGACGAAACTGCGTGTTTTGAGTCGTTCAGTTGCTTGGTGATGGTTTCAATTTCAAGTGTGCTTGCTTTTTCTATTAAGACTGGAAGCGGGATTTTTTCGCCATTCAATTCCTTTTCAACCAAAAACGAGACATTGATATCATTGAAAACGATGGTTTTCCGTTTTCCATTGCGGAATGCAGCTAATGATTTATTCTCTTGTACGGTTGCGCTAATCACCTTTATCAGCCAGGCATTGTAAGATATTTTGGCAATATCTTTTTTATATTTTTTTAGTTTCTCTCTGCTTGAAGTGACATCAATTTCAAGCAGAGCAACAACATGATTTTTTTTTCTGCCTAAGTCGCAAGTATCGATTGTTGCAATTCTTGATTTCGCAAACTGATATTCTTCAAATGCTGATTTTTCGGCGACCATATTAGTGGTTTAATCGTTTAAAATGAATATTTCGCCATGAAACTGGATATCGCTTTTGCCAGATCAGCTTTGTTTTCCAGGAAGGGCATGTGACCAAGCTCGCTACCCCATAAAATCATTTCCGGGAATTTGATACCAAGATAATGCTCTGGTCCAATGGCCCAGTCGGTTTTGCCATAATAGAACAATACCGGTTTTGACACTTTTTCAGTGGATGATCGATAGTCGACCCAGTATTCATCAAGCGCTAATATTTGCTCACTTTGGTCGGTATTCCAGCTTTCAAATTCACGATAGGTGTCGTTCATTTTCCAGCTGTCTTCTTCGTTGGTAAAGAATATTTTCCACATCTCACCCTTTTCCCCAAGCACGGGCATGACGGCCAGCATCCGTTGGTAAATGGATACGGTTGTGTCACTGCAGATCTCGGGAACAGCATTGCCTATCAATTCCGCCGCTTTGGGCAACCAACTGTTCCCAAAGCTATCATTCAAATCTAAGGAGCAGTTGATGAAGATCATCCCTGAAATGACACTGGGATTATTTTTGACATAGTCCATCTGAAGAATTCCTCCAAATGAATGTCCCAACGTTAGCCATTGCTTAATGCCCAGCGAATTTCTAACCTCTTCGAAATCTTTGACCATGCGCTCCAGAGAGTAATTGTTATCCTTTGGACTCGAAGATCGGCCGACGCCTCTTTGATCCAAATAAATCATTTGAAAATGCTGTTCGAGTGAGTCGCCCATAAATTTCTCCAACCAGTTGCTTCCGGAACCGGGCCCCCCGTGGATATATAAACATGACGGTCCTGTTCCTTTCACCGTTACGTACAGTTGCACACTGTCTGAAGTCATGATGTATTTCTCTTGTGCCTGGACAGAAAAGTTTAACAGGAGAAAACAGAT
>NZ_CAXBDD010000039.1:0-32113 GCF_963974515.1 uncultured Sunxiuqinia sp.
AATAGCCTGGATTTTGCTCGTACAAGCCTCTTTTCACTTCCAACTGATCTTGGTGAATGGCATAAATCAAGTCGTTAGCCACCACTGTGCTAATTTTATCAGCATCGTCGTCACTGGTAGCAAAGGCATTCATCACGTCAATGGCTTTTCCGGTGCGAACCAAGTCGTGCCACCTTAAACCTTCGGCCATAAACTCTTTGCGTCGCTCTTCCAGCAACATATCCAGATCAACGTTGGATACCGTAGTGAGTCCGGCACGTTCGCGCACATCGTTCACGATATTGTCAATGTCTGTCTGGCTACCACCGGTTTGCAACAAGGCTTCGGCTTTCATCATCAGCACATCGGTGTAGCGGATCACCGGAAAGTTAACTCCCCAGTTAAACCGGTCGGCGGGAATATGATTCAAACTCAAAAACTTAACGTACTGCGGGTGATTTACAGGGTTTCCATTTTGATCAATAAACGACATCAAAATGGATGCATCATCCCGCACATCGGCTTCATCGAACGAGTTAACGAGGTTATCCGAAGGATCAAGTCCGCCGGTACCATCGTTGGGAACCCCTCCTGCAAAGGGCAGCGTTATTCGGGCGTAGCTTTCGAGGTACATCAAGGTTGGAAGAATGGTTCCAATACCGCGGTCCCCAGTTGCTCCGTCGTTGATAAACTGAATATCAAACACAATGTCGGGATTGTTTTCATTGTTGTAGCTGAAAATAGACGCATAATCGGTCACCCATCCATATTGTGCGCTCGAAATTACTTCATTGAGCAGCGTGAGTGCTTCACTGTAATGATCTTCTCCCAATCCTGGGCCTTCAATCCCATAGTCGGGACCCGACATGGTTAAATAAGTACGGGCCAAGAGAGCACGGGCAGCATGCGAAGTTGCTTTCCCTGGACTACTATACGAAGCGGGCAGATTACTAATTGCATCCTGCAAATCCTGGGTAATCAGGCTATAAACATCGGCCACCGGCGACCGAGGAATTTCAAGCGCTTCGGTAGGCGAATAGGCGTGGTCGTAGATCGGAACTTTTCCAAAGAAGCGAACCAGATCGAGATAAAACAAAGCACGAAGGAACTTAGCCTCACCGGTCAATCGCGAACGGGTGGCACTGTCTTCTACCTTTTCTTCGTTGATTTGATCCAAAACCATGTTCGCCAGAAAAATTCCGCGATAGGATGAATTCCAGGCGGTTGCCATCAACGGGTTGGTCTGCAAGGTCCTTTCAAAGTTATTCACCGGATTCCATTCTCTTACGCCGGTTCCGGGCGAGTAAATATTGTCGCTTCGAACTTCGGACAAGTACAAATGGTTGGCCGGGTAATCCCCCAAAGCATTGTAAACGCCATTGATTGCCAATTCAAAATCTTCGGTATTGTTGTAAAAATTAGCGGCACTAGGCTCTGAAATCGGAGCCAGGTCAAGGTCATCTTCACAAGCAGTGAAAACGAGTACCAAACTGATAATTATTAAATATATTCTTTTCATAACGATTTTAATTCTAGCTGTTAAAATTTCAAGTTTACGCCAAACACCATGGATTTCGATAGCGGGAAAGCCCCATAGTCGTCGCCACTGTTATTGACCGCCTCGGGGTTAAAACCTCCATCATATTTGTCGGCTCCAAACCAGTTTTCAGCAGTAACATAAATTCGTGCACCACTAATCACGTGCGAGCGAATGTGACGGCCCAAATCATAGCCTAACGTAATGTTCCGAATCCGCCAGTAATCGTTTGGATACAGCCAGTCGGTGTTTTTGATCCGCCCAAATACGGAGGGTGATTTTCTCGTTTTTCCAGCTAAATCGGCTTCGGTATACACTTTACCTTCTTCCCATCTCACCCTGTCGCGGGTAATTCCAAGCGTGTTTTCAACGGCTCCCATACCCGTTCGGTACATGGCCCGGCCGAAGGTAGAGTAAAGTGTGCCACCCCATTGACCTTGCACCAATACCGAAAGGTCAAACCCTTTGTAGGAGAAGTTATTGGTGATTCCCCAAACGTAATCTGGGTTGGGTTGCCCCGAATAGGTCCGGTCATCGGCATCAATCACACCATCAGCCTGATCGGGAATACCATCGCCATTGGTGTCAACAGTATGTTGGTCTACGTATTTTGGATCACCAGCCTGCTGGTTGCCATAAACAGGATAGCCATTATCAATGTCAGCGGTTGTGAGTAAACCATCTTGCTGAACCACATAAAGGGTGTACATCGGTCGTCCGACTTCAAGAATATTGTGCGTGATATCAAATCCACCGCCAAAGATCGGCGTATTGTTTGGCCCCAACTTTTTAACTTCATTGGTATTGTGGCTCAAATTGAGCATCGTTTGCCATTTAAAGTTCCCCACCATGTTGCGGGTCGTTACTTCAAACTCCCACCCCTTGTTCAGTACTTCACCAATATTGGTCAAAGCGGTTCCAAACCCACTGGCCGTAGGTACCGGAATATTCAACAACAGGTCGGTATTGCGTTTCGTGTAATAATCTAATGAGGAATTTACCCGGTTTGAAAGAATACTGAAGTCAACCCCCACATCGAA
Source organism: uncultured Sunxiuqinia sp. (assembly GCF_963974515.1). Lineage (GTDB taxonomy): Bacteria > Bacteroidota > Bacteroidia > Bacteroidales > Prolixibacteraceae > Sunxiuqinia. The sequence continues at coordinate 2,557 of NZ_CAXBDD010000039.1, forward strand.
AGTTTCCGAGGTCTCCCAACTCAAATCGGGGTTGGCAAAGTTCGATGGCACCATGCCATTAACCAGATTTCCACCATTGCTGTAGTTGGCAAAGGTTAGCCTTGCTATCTGGTCGTAGTCGCCAACTCCATTGTTACCGGCGAGCCCCCAACTGGCACGAAGTTTCAGGTTGTCGAAGAAAGTGACATCATCCATAAAACTTTCTTCGGAAACACGCCACCCAATGGAAGCCGAAGGAAAAACACCCCACTTGGTATTGGCGCCAAACTTAGACGAACCATCGCGACGAATACTGACCTGCGCCAGGTACTTGCTTTTGTAGTTGTACTGTGCCCTTCCGAAATAAGAGATCAACGTATTCTTGCTTTCAAAAGAAGTTCCACTGGTGCTGGAAGCAGCATTCAGAGTAGGAATGGCGTCGGAAGCAAAACCGGTGCCACTGATGCTGTAAGTTTCCAGTTTGAATGCACTATAAGAGTAACCCGCCAGCAAATCAACGGTATGATCGCCGATTGATTTGTTGTAATTCAGCGTATTTTCATTAACAAAATTGGTCCGGTTGTAACCCGAACGACTGGCACTTGCGGTGCGGTTACGGGTAACAAAAGCCGGTGTAAACCTCTTGGCTTCATTGTTATGGACGTCAAAGTTGATATTGGTTTTCAATTTCAATCCATCAATCAACTGGTATTCCACAAAAGTGGTAGTAATGTTCCGGAACGTCTGGCTCATGCGATCCACGTTTTTTGCTTCAGCAATCGGGCTCACGCGCGAAGTTCCCCAAGCATAACTGGTATTTTCGCCAACGTTGGTTCCCTCGGCTCCGGTTGAAGATTCGACAATGGGATTCATTCCGACAACAATGTGGGTGATAGCATCTTTACCTTCCACGTTCGGGTCGAGTTCTTCACTGTATGAAGGTGCGATATTCAGACCAAAACGTAGATTATCGTTCGGGCTGACCTCAACATTGGCCCGGGCACTGTAGCGTTTGTAATTTACACCAATCGCAATTCCATCCTGATCGAGGTAATCGCCCGACACATAGTAATTAACCGTCTCATTTCCTCCGTTTGCGGAAAGCTGGTAACTTTGAACCAGTCCTTTCCGGAAAAAAAGATCCTGCCAATCCACATAGTCCAGCCCCGGATGTCCATCCTGTAGCCAGCGGTCGTCCCACATGTATTTGGTGTTGTATTCCCCTGCATCCAGACCCAACAGTGCCCTTCTTTGATCATTCGTGTGTGCTGAGGTTGCACCCAGATCAGCCGCATGGTCACGAACCCAGAAATAATTCATGTGCTCAATCTGGCGTTCGGCAAATTCTTCGGACGAAAGAACATCCAGCTTTTTCACCGTCTCATTCCATCCGAAATATGAGTTAAACGAGATTTGCGGTTTTCCGCTTTTCCCTGTTTTGGTGGTGATAATAACCACACCATTCGATCCGCGCGATCCATAGATGGAAGCCGCTGCAGCATCTTTCAACACTTGAATCGATTCAATGTCATTGGGATTCAAATTCGTCAACGGGTTACCCCCTGAAAAGTTACCGCTGGAAGATTGTGGCGAAACTTCCATCGGGAAACCATCAACCACATAAAGCGGTTCGTTATTGGCTGTAATGGATCCGGTACCACGAACCTGGATGCTAAATCCCTGCCCGGGCAATCCGCTGGTTTGCTTTACCCGCACCCCCGACATTTGACCGATCAGCGCCTGGTCCACCTTGTTCACCGGGCGTTCATTCAGCCTTTCAGCATCCATGGTTGCTACCGAGTTGATAATGTCAGCCTTCTTTTGGGTACCATAACCTACCACAACAACCTCATCAATTCCCATGGTTTCTTCTTCCAGTGTAACATTAATTTCGCCCTGGTTTGTTACCGGAACTTCCACCTGGACCATCCCAACAAACGAAAACTGCAACACTGCACCTTCTGATACATTGATGGTATAATTCCCGTCTAAGTTGGTTACCGTACCATTGGTTGTTCCTTTTTCAACCACCGTAACACCCGGCAAGGGCATGCCCGATTCGTCAACAACCCGGCCGGTAATGCGTGAAGGCTGAACCATGTCGGCATTAGAGGGGGTAATAACAATCAGATTGTTATCCATCAGTTTATAGGTGATGTCGGCCCCGGCAAACAACTCATCCAAAATATCATTCACTTTGGCATCGTTTACATCAATGGAGACTTTCCGGCTCAAATCAGTAAATTCATCGTTGTACAAAAAGTGAAATTTACTCTGATCCTCAATTTCCAATAAAACATCCTTCACGGTCTTCTCTGAAAGTTTAAGACTAAACTTCGTGTTTTGGGAGTAAGTACTCGCACTAACATGAATAACCGCCAGTAAAAGAAACAAACTTGTAAGTTTCATAGTCAGCAACAGTGTTTTTAACCTTCTCTTCATCCATAGAGAAGAGTTCTTTTGTTTTTTTTTCATAGTTTTACTTCGTTAATAGTTAAACAACTACTTTGGGACCAACTGCCAAGAAACTCCCAAAGGGTTTAATTAAAACATGCCTGAGATGGGAGAATTTATTCTCTCATCTCTTTTTTATTTAGTTTGTAGACTTATTCATAAGCGTTTTATATTCTTTTTCCAATCGTTCGTCCAAAGTTAATATCACTTCGTTGTTGATGATCTTATAGTTGATCGGAACCGTCAGCCGAACAGCATTCAACAGCTGATCCAGGGATTGTTGATGGATGGATCCCGAAATCTTATAGTCGTTCAGCTCGCTGTCCATCACATATACTTTCACATCGTAACGGCGTTCCAGTATTTTTGTAAAATCCGTCAGTTTTTCGCGCTCAAAAATCCAGCGTTGGCCCCGCCATGACGTGTATAAATTGGGGTTGATATTTTTTGTGTGAATAATATCCACTGTTTGAATGTTTCGCGGATCGACCATAACCAACTCTTCTTCTTCCTGAGCATTGCTCTGGGTAGCCAAGCGGGCTGAACTGCGAACAAAAGACACTTTTTGATTTGGTTCGAGCCGGATGGTTTGCCGACCTTCGGACACATCAACAATTCCTTCCACCAAGGTCGCTTCTACCAGCGCCTCATCCGGATAGGCCTTTACATTAAAGGCCGTTCCAACCGCTTTCACTTCAACACCATCGGCCTCCACCACAAAAGGAATTCGTTTGTTTTTAGCCACTTCAAAATAGCCTTCACCCTCCAAATGAACCGTACGGTTATCAACATTAAAAGCATTGGAGTAAGTGAGGCGACTGCCTGCATTTAGCCAAACTTTCGTTCCATCGGCCAGATCCATCGTAATTTTGGCTCCCATCGGCGCTTCAATATTGTAATGATTTTCAGCCAAACTTCTGATGCTCCTATTCGAGATCAGCTGCGTAATGGAAAAACCGAGCAGAAAAGCAAAAATAAAAAGGGCAGCAACTTTCCATACCGAACTCCACAGCCGCATGATGGGTTTGTCTTGAATTTTTGCTTGAATACGTGCCTGTACTTTTTGATAGTGCTGCTCCAGATCAAATGAAGAATCGTTTCGGATCATCCCACTAGCAAGCCACGAGTCACGCAAGCGCTGGTACCGCACAAGATTTTTATCGTCTTGTAACCAAGTCCAAACTTCCTGTTGTTCCTCAGAGGAAGCCTCATCTTGCAAACATTTTAATATCAAATCATCCATGGGTCGGTAATCAGGTATTTCTTGCATTCTTTTAATACGACAACCTGAAAAGGAAAAGGGGTGACAAGAAAAGTTACTTTTTCAGAAAAAGTAAAACGATCAGGTTTCTCAAGTCGGACCGAACAGACTTCAATCCTCTCAACAACTGAGTCTTAACTGTATTTATCGAAATCCCTAAAAGCATGGCGATTTCTTTGTTTTTTCTTCCTTCCAGGCGGCTCATCGTAAAAACCCGGCGGCACTGGTCTGGCAACTTCTGGATGGATCGTTCCAGGATTTCCTGAAATTCCCGATTGATAAGTGTTTCCAACGGATAGCCCGTAAAAGAACCTGGAAAATCGGATACTGGCTGGTGATGCACGAAGAACGCTTTGTATTTATCGCTTACCTTCTTGTGTTTGAAATAATTTAGGCATTGGTTGTAAACCATTCGAAACAGGTAGGACTTTGGCGTGTCAAGAAGGTCAATCTGCTTGCGCTTTTCCCAAAGCATGACAAAGGTGTCTTCTACAATTTCTTCAGACTGAAATTGTTCCTTGGTAATCTGAAAGGCGTATTGATAAAGCTGTTCAAAATACGTTTTGAAGAAATATTCGAAAGCCTTTTCACTTCCGGATTTCAATTGAGAAAATAGGTACTTTTCGTCCCGCTTCATCATGATCGATTTCATTTTTTTTAAACCTTCCCTCTGCAGCGAATACACTTACGAAAAAACGACCAAGCATTAATGGAAGACAGGAAACTCCGGGAACAAAAATACCCCGGAGTTTCGTCAATGATCATTTTGCCTGGCTTTATTTTGCCAGTTTATACACTTCGCTTCCGGCAAGCAGGAAACATCCCAAACCATAATCTTCAAAATCGGGCTTACTGGTATAGGTTACCGGCTGGCCATCTTTAGGCTCTTTCCCGGTTCCCTGCAAGTAGCCCAAAAACCCGTTGGGATGAACAGCTTCGGTTGCCATGGCATTCCAGGCTTTGGCAATGATTGGCTGGTATTTTTTCCCTTTCAATAAACCTTGATTGACTCCCCAAGCCATTCCGTAAACAAACAGGGCAGTTCCTGAAGTCTCAGGACCTTCAAAATGGGTGGGGTCGTGCAGACTAACTCCCCAGAAACCATCTTCCCGTTGCAGCGGCACCAGCGCTTCAATCATTTGCAGCAAGGTGTTTTGATATTCATCGCGATGTGGGTCATCTTCAGGCAAAATTTCCAGCACGCGTACCAGTGCGGCAACAACCCACCCATTTCCACGCGACCAGTAGCAATCTTCGCCATTTGGTTCCTTATACGGTGGCAAAAAGTCCATATCGCGCCACCAAAGCTGGTCTTCCGGATTCCACAATCCCTGGGTGACTTTTGTGTCCATGTACATTTCGTACATCCGTTCCGAATAGCTGTGATCGCCCGTAATCACACTCAGCTTGGCAAAAACCGGCATGGCCATTTGCAGCGCGTCAATCCAGTCCCAATCATCAATTTTTTCGGTTTCCATCATCAAATCGATCGATGCCTTGATATCTCTGATTCGTTCGGTTTGTGCATCCATTTCGTACAAATCGAGGTAGGTTTGGCCAGCACAGTGATTGTCGGCATGGCGGGTTTCCACGCCATTACGCAGCCCCCAGTTGTGCGCTTCGCCCCATGCAACTGCATAATCGTAGTATTGCTGATCTGGATTCAGCGCGTACAAAGCCATCAAGCCCTCGTAATACACCGCACGAGTCCACAGGTTACTTGGGCGCTCCCGATTCGTGATCACATTCACTCCCGGATCGGGCCACTTTTTCATCAAATAGGCATTCGTCAGGACCATTTTGTCCATGATTTCTTCTTTGGAAGGAAGTTTATTGGCACATGCAGACAACACCGCAAACGACAACAACATAATACTCAAAAACTTGTTCATATCATTATTTACTTTAAAGAATTTATCATTTATTACATCTCGCTTCATTCAAACGATACGCCGGATAGCATTAGTTTCCGTCTGGCTTTAAGACTTCTGCGGATGGGCTTTCGGTCCAAAAAAAGCTTTTCCAGTCATCAGGTGTTGATGGATCAAAACCATCAAAGTCATTCACCACGTAGTCTGCCAAGTCCATTCTGTTTTCAAGGATACCTTGCACCACGCATTTCGCCAGTTCATAGGCTCCATAGGTACTAAAATGTGTATTGTCAGCGAGGGGCTGATCTTGTCCGGGGTAGGTATTCGCCGGGAAATGTACGAAAGCCTTCTTCGAATCTTCCACACCCAGCGCCTCAAAAAGTTTCTTGCTCATGGCATTCAGATCGATTAGCGGTAGATTTGCAGATTTTGCTAACTGCCGCATGGCTTCGGGATATTCTTCCAGCGTATTCACAATTTCTCCGTGCTCATCAAATCTTCGGCGGTTGGTCGAAGTTACCAAAACCGGATGTGCGCCACGCTTTCGGGATTCGCTGATAAAATGTCTCAACTCATCCTGATACGTAGTGAACGGCTCCACATGGTTCCCGCCCGGCTTTTGATCGTTGTGAGCGAACTCCATGAACAAATAATCACCCGGTTTCATGACACTGAGTATTTTTTCCAGGCGTCTCTCTCGTTGGAAAGCTTTCAGAGTTTCTCCTGATTCGGCATAGTTGGCGACCACGATCTCAGGCTTTAAAAAGCGCGGAAACATCTGCCCCCACGAAGCCCAAGGCTCTTGTTCCTGATCAACGACCGTTGAGTTTCCGGCCAGAAAAATCACCGGCAATTCGTTTGCCGGTTCAATTTTAATGGAGGAAACGCAGGGCTTCGGACCGCTAAATTCCAGGGTGAGTTTGTCATCCCAATTCAGGTAAGCCATTTCGCGTGACTTTCGGCGGATTTCTTCCGTGGCATTGATCCGGGGGGTGCGCACATCAACCACCACCGTTTTGGTCACCACTTCGCCTTTTTGGGTTTGAATATTTTCGAGCATCAACCGGCGTGATTCGGCCTTGACCGTTGTGGCAGATTCCCCTTTGAAATCGCCTAAGGTCAGCGTAACTCTATAGCGTCCTTCGGGCACGTCAACCGCAAAGTAGAACGGACGCTCACTAGTAATGAAATCACCGTTCAGCTTGTCTTCTCCATTGCTCTTAACTGAATGCACAGGCCTTTCACTGATGAGGCCAAAGCCTTTTCCTGGACTGTACACCGACTCTTCGTCCACCCGGGTGAAACCTTCTTTTACGTTCCCCGAACCAAAATCAAACTTCCAGCCCGTGGTGTTATCCTGCTGATCGTCGTAAAACTGCAACGAGCTATCGTTGATGCGCATGTCATGCGTTTTAACCAACTCAATCATTTCAGCCCCCGCCAGTAAAACCGGACCGTAACTGTGGGCTGCATAAACATTCACAGGACGGTAATAGTAAAATGCCGGATCGAAACCCATGCCTGTTCCAACACAAGTACCTTCGACCTGGCCCTTTTCGTTCACCTTGGTAGCTACAGCGTTCCAGGCGAGACAAGCCACAGGCCCATAAACTTTGGCATCCACATAGCCGCGGTTGATGGCGCGGGCCATGGCATACGTATAAATGGCGGTTGCCGACGTTTCCAGGTACGAATCGTTACGGTCGAGTAGTTGGTGCCAAAACCCCTGCCCCGACTGGTGGTTGGCCAATCCGCGGAGGTGGCGCTGCAACAAATCATGCACCTGGTCGCGCCCGGGGTAATCTGCCGGCAAAACTTCCAACAGCTCCACCATCGTCATTACGGCCCAGCCATTAGCCCGCCCCCAGTAAAACTCGGGATGCTCGTCCATACCCATGATCCAGCCATGCATGTACAGGCCTTTTTCATAATTGAACATGCGCTTCGAGAATTGCAGCACTTGTTTCACCGCATCGTCGTAGTACTTCGTTTCTCCGGAATACTTCCCCATTTGCGCCAGCGCCGGTACACTCATAAACAGGTCGTCCAACCAAAGCGAGTTGGGTTGCGGCCGGTTGCGAGCCAGTGTGCCATCGTCAAACCTGAACTCTCTATTACTGATGTAATCGATAAAATTCGAAATCATCGGATCAAGGTCAGCATCCAGCCCCGCACGTTTGGCTTTAATCATGGCCGCACACATAGCTCCGGCATCATCCAACGCATGGGGGTGAATGACCGAGTACATGGCATGTCGCACTCCTGCATGTTCTTTCTCCAATTCCAGAAAATAGGGGCGGATACCTTCCAAAAACTGCAAGCGATTATAGGTGTAGTCAGCATAGCGCTTGTCACCCGTTTGTTCGGCAGCCAGAAGCATCCCGGCATACGTGACTCCCCACTCGTAACTGATCAGCCGATAATCACCAGGTTTGAAAATCGTATTTTTGTTGATTTTACTGAAGTCATCCAGTTCTGTTCCTGATCCTTGATCAATCAGTTTCATCGGTGTTGTGGATTCCAGGTAATCATGTACCCGTTGCAGCACTTCTTCAATTGCCTCCACTTCGGGCTTCCCATAGGGCGTATCATATTCGGGCTGCAAGAGGTGCAACGGAGTTGTTGAGTCGGTCACTTTTTGAGCCATGGCCCCGGCAAGGTTCAAGCCGAGTAACACCAAGCTGGTCAATGTGATTTGTTTCCAGAATTGACAGTTCATAAGTATTTGTTTTAGCGTTGCGTTTAACTGCTTATTTTGATCTTCTTAATCCGATTAGCTTATCCTAAAGAATTAGTCATTTCGAAACAGCCTTGTCCTTTAATTACGGCTGAAACTCAATCAAGTTCAACCGAGGCTTTTCGGGCTGTTCCATGTCATCACCAATATAAAATCCAGGATGAGGCGGCTGGTTGTAGGCCACATTTTGCCATGCAATACTCAACCTGTAAATGGGGTCGTGCATCAGGGTGACAAAGCGGTGTCGTGTAGGAATGGTGGTGGTATAAATCCGTAACGATTGGTTATCCTCGGTACGCAAAACCACTTCCTCGCGCCAGTCACCAAACAGGTCAGCGCTCAAGGCCGGCGTTGATTTCGATCCGTTATTACTCTGGCAACCTTCGGCTACCAGCAGGTTGGTGAGGGTCTCATTCTGCCAGTCCCACTTCATGATCCGGTTTCGGTCGAGCAACTCGCGAAGCAAGTCACCATCCCACCACACGGCAAAGTTGCAACTGCGTGGGGTAGTCTCTGATATCTTTTCGCCTTGAGCATTCCACAGGCCGCTGATGCCGGCGCCAAAAACCCAGCACTCGTTTCCCGGGTGGCGGGGATCAATGTTGAAAGAAACACCACGGCCAGGACCTTCGCCCTTGTCGCCCCCGGAATCAGCAGCCTTCACGGAAGGAACTTTCCAAAGGATTTCACCTGTATGTGCATCCCGGAAGTTCATGCCGGCATCGCCAAAACGCTCCTGTATGTTGAACACCTCCAGCCCCGGTCGGGCAGGATTGAGATCGGACAGGTGCAAAGCATCGGCATGCCCCAGCCCCGTTGAATAAAGTCCTGTGCCATCATGATTGATAGCTGCAGCACCGTAAATGATTTCATCAAAGCCATCGCCATCTACATCGCCTACACTCACGCTGTGGTTACCCTGTCCACGGTAAGCACGACTGCCGGGAGTGCCGTCGTCACTGTCGAATAGCCAGCGTTGGGTCAGTTTCCCGTCGCGCCAGTCGTAGGCAGCCAAAGTCGCCCGTGTGTAGTAGCCCCGGCACATGACGATCGACGGATGCTCACCATCGAGGTAAGCCACGCACGCCAGGTAACGTTCAGAGCGGTTTCCATAGTTGTCGCCCCATGTGGCTTTCATTTCTTCGGGAGTCGGGTTTTCCCTCTCCGGATGTCGGCTCGCCTGATACGGAACGGTAGCCAGTGCTGCTCCGGTCAGCCCATCAAATACGGTGAGAAACTCCGGCCCGCGCAGGATGTGTCCGCCCTCATTTCGGTGGTCGGCCGACGCATCGCCAATCACTTTCCCGGTGCCATCAACAGTGCCGTCTGCTGTTTTCATAACCACTTCGGCGCGGCCATCGCCATCAAAATCATACACCAAAAGCTGCGTATAATGGGCGCCCTCACGAATGTTTTTGCCCAGGTTAATACTCCACAGTAGGGTACCGTCCTGCTTGTAAGCATGAAAAACCGGTTCGGAAGTCATCCCCTCGTGGCTGTTGTCGCGCCCACGGCCCGTCATGTGGACCACCAGCTCATAATTACCATCGCCATCCAGATCACCCGGAGCAATATCGCCGGGTGAATATCGTTCGGGTGTTTTCAGGGGAATGGTGAGCCAGGGCTGCACATTCTCGGTTTTCACCAGTTGATATGAGCCATCGGCTTCGGATTCATTTCCACTTCCAACAGGTTTTACCAGGTAGGTGTAGATCCCATCAGGCAAACTGGCAACATCCATCAGCGAGGTCGCATCAGCTAAAGGTTTCTCATTCAACAGAACTTCTTCACCATTTTCTGATTGACGATAAACATTAAAGCGCACCGCTTCGACATCAGAATGCAGCAGGCGCCAGCTCACAAAAACACTGTCTTTGCCTGCTTGCACAGCCACCAGCCCACGCGATAGATGCTCCATCTGGCGCTGAGCCGAAACCGTAAAACCGGAGAGCATGAACAGGATCAAAAATAATTTTAAATTGGTCATTAGTTTATGGATATTAGTTACTAAATGCTGGATGAATTCCTGATTCTGGATCACTGAGACTGAATTCTATGACTGACCGCTCCCCGCAGTGGACATTCCTTTATTCGCGCGATCTGTTGAGACAGGATCATGGCATTCAGCTGAGCTCCAGCGCCGTTGGTGTGCGTATGGTCACCCGGAAAGAACGTGCTGACAGCCTCCGCCCCCATCGTTTCGTATTCGGCAGCCACGGCTTCATTCAAATCAATAAAGAAAGCACCGGTTTCTTCGGCCACTTCGTTTGCCCATTTGCCGTAACTGTCCGAAGCTCGCTCCACTTTCCCTTCCTTCCACCTGTTACGCGGAATCATGGAAACGACAATTGGAATAGCTCCTTTGGCTTGCACATCAGAGATGTACTTTTTCATGTACCAGCCGTAGGTGTGAACCGTTTCTTTGGAACCGTCCTCACGCGTCACTTCCTGCATTTCATCGCCAGTTCCTGGCAGCGATCCGCGGTATTTGGCCTTGTCAATATTTCCACCATCATTGTGCCCAAACTGGATCAGCACAAAATCGCCCTTGCCCAGTTGCGGAACAAGTTCCTTCCACAAACCTTCGTACAAAAACGTACGGCTGCTGCGTCCGCCGCGCGCCTTGTTGATGATCTCAACACGGCTGGTATCGAAAAAGTCCGGCAGCTCGCGTCCCCAGCCAACAATTTCTCCATTACCACCGGCCACCGTCGAATCGCCAATTAGCAAGACTTTCTTTTTAGCCGGGAAGTTAATGATTGGATGCTCCAGCAGGTAGTCTTTCAGCGGGCAGTTCTCAGATTCCCGCAGTCCCTCCACAATCAGCGAGGCCGCCAAAACAGCTCCTTTAGCCGACGTATGCGTGTGATCGTGCGGAAAAAATAGGTTGCCCGTTACTTGTGCTTCTCCCAACTTTTCCATCGCCGAGGCCATTTTGTCATTCAGCTTGATGAATTCAACTCTTTCGCCAATGGCCACCTCTTCGGCCCATAAACCATAACTTTCGTCGTTTCGCGGGACGCGCCCATCCTTCCAATTATTGCGCGGAATGGGCGACATGACCACCGGAATGGCTCCTTTCGCCTTTGCCTCGTTGATGTATTGCCGGAGGTACCAGCCATAGCTGTGCACCACCTCGCGCTCGCCGGTGAGCAGGTTGTCGATTTCCTCAGCTTCATCACCAACGCCCTTGATCGTGCCGCGCGCCCGGAAGTCGTCGTTGATCGCGCCGGCATCGTTGTGGCCAAACTGAATCAGCAGATAATCGCCTGGTTGAAGCCTTTCTAAAACAGGCTGCCAAAGTCCTTTGGTCCGGAAGGTACGGCTGCTTGTTCCGCCCAGAGCGTGGTTTTCCACCTGAATCCGACTGGTATCAAAAAACTGCACCAATGGGTCGCCCCAGCCCCACAATCCGCCGGAACCATCGCCCTGCCCGTTTTTCACGGTTGAATCTCCAATCGTATAAACGGTGGGTTTGCCAGTCGCCTTTTGTGGTCCGAAAGCCAACAGGCAACTCAATAGGAAAAAGCTGATCAATTTCATCTTAATAAAAGTTTTTAGTTTCCCTTTTTATTGATGGTGCTGTCTAAAAAGTCACAAATCTCCCGCTCGAGTCACTCCGAATCTATTCCGGGGTCTGTTTATCAATAGCTCGAGATCCTGAAACAAGTCCAGAATGACTCGGTCAATGACATTTTATACCGCGCCATCGATATCTTCTATTTGCGTACATCCGCTTCAATTTCAAAAACAAACGGAGTGGATGTCATATATTTTCCCCCTTGCGTGGTGACAAACAAGTGCGTGGGTTTTCCGTTCTGAATGAGTACCTGTGGGCGCTCAAACCGCCCGTATTTCCTTAAATGCTTGGGTGCTTCGGGCTGGTCAAGGTAACGTGACACACCGAAATAACTGATTTTTGGTTCCGACCAGCGAATGCCATCATCCGACTCAAGGATGATGCCCACCTCATGGTCAAAACGCCCCATATCGCGCGCCAGCATGTAATATTTCCCGTTCTCCCGGAACACATTGCCGTCTTCCAACTGGCGGTTGTTGCCCAAAGCCGAATAGTCGATAATCGGATTTTCAGCATAGCGGACATACGGCCCTTCCAGTTTTTCGGCCATGGCCAGCCCGTATTTGCGGTTTCCGCGAATAGCCGGATCAACGGGATTGACATATTCTTCGTTATTCCAGCCTTTGTAGTACAGCCAATACTGCCCGTTTGAATGTTTCAGAAACGATGGGTTCGAGGTGCAATGATCATCCCAGGCCCCCTCTGCGCCCGCCTCCAGCAGTGGTTTGTCGGGCCGTATCCAAGGGCCGTTGAGCGATTTGGCTGTTGCCAGGCCAATCCGCTTGGTATTTGTTTTTCGGTTCGAATTGCCGATATAAAACAAGCAATACGTGCTGTCAACCAGCTGAATATGCGGATTATGGCAGGTGGTGCCATCCCAAAAACCTTCGCCACGCGGGGCCAGAATGGTTTCAATTTCGCGGTAAGGGCCGGCCGCCTCATTAGCAACGGCATGCGCAATCTCCGAGCTGTTAATCCAGCCGCCCATGCCCTTCTCAGCGTTCCAACGCGAAAAAAACACGTGAAACTTTCCATCAGGCGCAACAATCGGGCTGCAACCCCAAACGTAATAACCTTCGAGCGCCAGAATGCGCCCCATTGGTTTCAGCCGCTTCGAAAAAGCAGAAATATCCTTTTCCCGGTAGTTTTTACCGGGAATGGAAACTGCCATACCAGTGGCGCCCGAAACCAGCAACGCCCCTCCGGTAAGCAAACTTTGCTGTATGAAATCACGTCTTGTTTGCATAATCAATTACTTTCATTTTATTGTTTCAGGGTTACCCCCATCAAACCAATAATCACTTCGTTGGCAATTGTTTCCAAGGTCAACGACACCAATTCTTTTTCCGGATCGAGCGGAAGATCCAGCAAGGTTGCCATTCCGCCGTCCACATAAATCGGGTCATTCGACATTCGTCCGCCCAACTCGCCGGCGTGGTATTTGCTCACATCGCCGGTTTTCAGACGCACTCGCCACGGACGAGGCTGCGGGGTGTAAAACGCCCAGCCGTCGATAAACAAATCCTGATCGAGCGGGATCAGGTTGTCGGGCAAAACCAGGTCCAGCACTTCCTCTGTTCCGTCGGCATAGCTGACACGAATTTGTCCGTTCAACACATACGCCTGCATGTGATAGGTGGATGCAGCCACCAGGAAATACGCCTTTGATGCCTTGCCGCTGAGCGGAAGGGTAACCGAAGCCGGGTAATTATCCCACAAAGTGGTGAATACAATGTTCTTGGCATCCTCGCTTCCCGGTGTTGCAAACGGAATACCCTGCGGCAGGGTAAAAGTGCCGCCGTTGGCCGCAGCTAGCGAGCGGATTCCGCTGTCGTCAATGATGGACAGGTCGTTAGGGTGGCACCACTGCCCCATCCCCTGCGTAGGCACCTGCAGCGTGGTGTATTCCCAGCGCGGCGAAAGGTACTTTCCATAGGCGAAGATGTCGCGCACCGTTTCGTTAAAGCTATCCGCCATCACAACAGTACGATACTCCTGTGCAACCGGATTGGCGATGTTCCAGTTGATGGCATAGAGATCATGCGTCGTTTTTCCAACCTTCACTTCAATTTTATTCGTCCCCAGGGTTGTTACCGGCGAAGAAAACTGGTGTGTCGTTTTTCCTTGGGCGGGAATCTTCACAATCCCGGTGTTGTTGCCATTCACCCAAAGCTCACCGGCAACCGGCTTATCGGTATGATTCACCAAATCAAAAGCAAGCGATTCTGAATCCGACTGGTTAAGAATTTCAACAGGCTTAACGACCTCCAGTTCCACCGGAAGCCAGAAATTCATTTTGCCCGACGAAACCTGAACAAACAAAGTTTTGTTGCCTTCAGCGGAAGACACAGTTCCGCTCAAAACGCCCTTACCAACTTGTGCACTTTGGAGTACTGATTGCGGATCGTATATTTTTTCAGCTTTGAAGGGTAGTTCCAGGTGAAGCTTTTCGCCCCGCGCAATTTTAGCCGTTACTTTTTTGGTATTCAGCTCCTCTCCTGCCCATTCGATTTCAATTTCGTAAGCTGGCGCCACTCCCGCATCAATCCTGATTCGCGGAACCGGCACGGATTCATCAAGCAACTCAAATCCGGTTTCGCGGCCGTTCACCCGAATGGATTGCACCTGGTTCAACGGGGCCTTCACTTCCAGCGATAGATGAATATTTTTTTTCGGAAGGTCTGGCTTAATCGTATAGTTGTCGGTACTTCCTTCGCGTTTAAAGGAATACACCATATTCCGGGTTTCGATCTCCGCAAAATCCCACTCCGCAGGAAATCCGGGGCGGATGGTCAGCCGGTTGTTCATCAGGTCGGGAACAATTCCGTACATCCCTTGCACCAGCGCCCGAACGCCCATAGACACCGGATCTGCGAAGTCACGGTAGGTTTCTCCGCGGGCGGCATCATAAAACGAAATCTGGGTAATGTTGCCCGGCCCGGAACCCAGGTACATGGCATCGAGCAGCGCCCCTTTGTAAAGTCTGAACGCTTCGTCCGGGCGGCCCGCCTGCCAGTAGGCCAGCGAAGTATGGACGATCTCGGCAAAAGCCACATTGTTGATTGACCACATATAGGGCTGCCAGTTGGTGGTGGCCACCACCTGATTGCTCGTGTCTTCCAGCCCCTTGGCCAAAACCGGAATGTGCGTCAGTTCCGTGTCGATATAGCGGGTGGCTTGGTAAGCTTTGAACGGATCGTGAACATCGGAGTCAATCGCATGATAAATGGTCCACACTGCCGCATTGTCGTGCCGCATCCCGTGGCCCATATTATCTTTGAATTCGGCCCACCAGCCTTTCTCCGGGATCCAAAGCTCGCAGTTCATGGCCCTGATTATCAGCTCCGCTTCATTCTCATAGGTCGAAGGGTCTTCACCCAATATTTTTGCAATTTCTGCTGCCATTTTGTTGGCCCGGTAGTTATAAGCTGAAGAATGAGTTGCCTTTCCGCCATTGTACTGAAGGGCATCCGAAGCCCAAATACTGCAATAGCCATCGTAAAGGCCATCGTTGTCGGGGTCAAAGGTATTCTTTTCCCAGGAGAGGTGCCGCTTCAAGGCCGGAAAGATTTCGCGGGCATAATCCATGTCGCCGGTCCAGTTCAGGTGCCACAACAGTTCGTCGAAAAAAACCAGGTTCATATCGTAATGGTGCATGATATCCGTCCGGTTGGGGCTCCGGCAGATGTAGCCATTGCTGTACATCGGCGTGCCCCACTTTTTCGCGGCACGCGCCTGATTCAGCTCTTCATCCTGTAGGTGCGGCAAGCTAACCGGCACATCGGTTACCTGCGAGTTGATGTAGCCGTCGAAATGCGTTCGTGCCCGGTCGTGCAGGCCAAGCAGGTCAGCCAGGTAGGCAGCGCGCCAGCCGGTGAGCGGCATTCGCCAGCCAATGGCTCCATGCAAATAGCCGGGATCTTCCCAAACCGCATCCTCAGCCCCGGAGAAAATTCCACCCAAGGTATTCAGGTACGGATCGGGCGTATGCA
Source organism: uncultured Sunxiuqinia sp. (assembly GCF_963974515.1). GTDB lineage: Bacteria > Bacteroidota > Bacteroidia > Bacteroidales > Prolixibacteraceae > Sunxiuqinia. The sequence goes on from NZ_CAXBDD010000039.1 coordinate 18,431, forward strand.
ATTTCAGCGTCGATGCAATCTTTTCACGATAAGCCACGCCCTTGTTAAATACCTCAGGCAGTTCGTTGTAGGCAAAAGACGCACGGCTCTTCGGGTTGTGCAATTCGAAGTAAAACGGCTCCGCATCAATTTCGTATTCGGCAATAATTACCGGACGGGAAGATTTCTCCGACCGAAGCAACTGTTCCAGATCATCAATCTGGTTGCCATCGGCTTCGCGAATGTTCGTACCGACGGGAAATGTGGCGGTAACGCTTTTCGAATCGGCGTACACCTCCGATGCAGTGCCAGGCGATTTCTTCCTGCTTTCGGGATTTTCATAGGCTTCATCATCGGAAACCGGTTTGGACCGATGTCCATACCAAACGGTTGCCTGATGGCTGGCTATTTCGAAAACATTTCCCTGGCAATTGGCCGGTTTAATGAAGAAACTATCCTCCGGGTCGGCCCCCAAGTCGCCTTCGCGGCTATACCGTTTGTTGTTGGCCCCACCGTAAATCCATAGTATTTTGGTTCCTTCAGGCAGTTTATCAGCGGTATAACGCGCCACCAAACCATCGCCGTCGGACAAGGCAACGGCATCAACAGACAGCGTGCCATCTCCCAATAAGTTCTTGTCTTTCAGGATATAGGTACGCTGTCCCGATTTGAAGCGGGATTCGATTGACTCCAGATCTTTTACCCAGCGATTTTCCGTAGGTGTGGAAATAGCCATGTACATACTTCCGCCCAAATAGGGCATGTACAGCCCAAATTCGGGGAAATCACTCGTTTCGAAACGGAAGCCGGTGTTGGTTCCATAAATGGCCCGGGTGAAGCGTTTGTCGCCGTTATGAATGACAAACTCTTCGCCATCGGGCTTATACCTGAGTTCGCGCTCTTTCCCCTGCCACCAACGGGCAGGATCGATCGATTGCGCGCCAACGCCCCAAACGATTGCAGTAAACAGTATGGTTACAAAAAGTTTTCGCATTATCTGCTAGTTTCGTAGTCCGAAATAAAAATACAAGGTTCGTTTTACGGGTTTTTCCATCACGTTTAGCTCGCCAGCCGGGCCAAGGCTTTTCGTGTCGTTGCTGATGCCCATCGCCAGTTTTGTTCCGACCGGGGGAATGCCATCCAGAAAGGAAATGTTCCCGGTTGGCAAGGCCGGGTAGTTTTTGGGCCCGGAGATACCATGGAAATCGAACAGGCGGACAAACAGGTCGTCTTCCTGCGCAACCATGGTAAACTTACCATGCACGGTGTTGAATTCCATCCAGGATACATCGGCATAATACCCTTTAAACTGTGGGTACTTCCAGGAATTATCTCCTGGCAAAGTATTATTATACATTCGTTGATAGACATCCAGCGTAGCTCCCTGTAGCCGGTTTTTCCACACGTGCGTGGGCCCGCGGCCCAGCCACTTGGCGCCAATCACGTCCGACTCGGGAAAGTCGAAACTAAGACCCGTAAAGTACTGCCCACCATCCACCTGGTATTCGTAGTCCATTTGCAGCCAGCCACTGTTGTACATCGTCCAGTTCACTTCTTTCAAATCACCCAAATAGGTCATTTTTACAACATGGGCATGGACCGTTTCCTCATGTGAAACACTAATCAATTCCGTATCGCCGCTCACCAGCACCGGCCCGTTATTAAACGGAATGGGCAGGCCAAAATCGTTTTGAACCGACACCAAAAGCCCGCAGTTCGTATTAAAAGTCACCGCAATGCCAGAGGCTTTCATGGTCAGCAAGCTGTCTTTTTCAGTCACTTCCACTTTCGAACTCAGCTTGTCGTCGCCGGCCTGCTGCTCTATGGGCAGGATGTTATCCTCCTCAATCCCCTGGGCCTTCAGCTTTTTCAACCGTTCCTTTTCAGCTTCTCTCAGTTCCTTTTCAACCAGCTGCACCACAGCATTGGTGTTGCCATCGGTTTTCCAGCTCCAGCAATAAATCTCGTCGCCCGAAGGAGCAAAAGCACGTAACAACAGGGCATCATATTGTTGGTAATCTTCCGGCAATTCCAGTTTTAATTCTCCTTTTTGAACCGGGGGAACATCCGGGCTTTCAGCTTGCCCTTCCAGCATCACCTTTTGATAGACACCCCGCTCTTCAGGCAAGCTGAAATTCACCAACTGCCAATGAAAACGAATGTCTTTCAGGTTGGTAAAATGGTGCCGGTTTTCTACCGGAACACGGCCATCAAATCCGGCTGGCAGTTTGTCCAGTGCAATTTTTACCGGACTGTAAATTTCACGCATGGCATAAAAGCTGCCTACTTTTTCACGGTGTGGGCCAACCAGTCCGTCAGGCGCATTCACGCGGTTCACGTCGATCGTGCCATCCAGGTCGGTGCGCACTAAACCTTCGTCGGCCAGCACCCACGAAAAACCGCCGGCTGCCCGTTCCGAATGCCAGAACAATTCCCAATAGTCAGCAAGGGCAGCAGCGCCGCCGCCATCATCCTGAGCATGTAAAAACTCGGTGGGCATGTAAATCAAGTCGCCTTCCAATATCTTTTTTGAACTGTAATAGGTTTCGTAGTGGTTGCAATCAACCCCATTAAAATCGTTACCCGGACGATGGTGCGCATGAATGACCGGCCGATTCGATGGATCATAAATGGCGTAATGGTCATCCAGCTCCTTGTTGGTTCCGCCTTCGTTTCCGTTGCTCCAGAAGATAACCGACGGGTGGTTCACATCGCGGATCACCAGTTCGCGAACCAGTTTGCTCCCCGATTCCGTGTCGTAAGCATTTTGCCAGCCGGCCAGCTCGTTCATCACAAACAAGCCGAGCGAATCGCAGTAATTCAGAAAAGCCTCATCGGGAGGATAATGCGCGCAACGCACGGCGTTCATGTTCATTTCCTTGATCAGCCGAACATCATTCAAATCGATGGTTGCATTAACGCTGCGCCCGGTTTCGGGCCAAAATACATGGCGGTTAACGCCTTTCATTTTCACTTTGGTGCCGTTGACATAAATACCATCGTTTTCTCGGATTTCAATGGTTCGGAAACCAAATTTCTCGCTGAGCTCGAAACTGGTTTTGTTTCCGTTTTTCAGGCTTACTTTCACCAAATACAGGTGGGGAGTTTCGGGTGTCCATTGCTTGGCCTGAGCCACTTGACAAGTCATGGTGACCAGCGAATCACCTGCACCGATTTTGGTTTCGCAGCTCTGCACGCGGCTTCCTGCCGCATCGAAGATTTCAGCCAGAATCGTTTGTTTCTTTTCCAGGTTCACCGGAAACACGTCCATTGAAAAACTGCCGTCAGCTTTGGCATCAATGGCTACACGGTCGATGAATTCTTCGGGCACAGCTTCGAGATAAACCGGGCGGTATATTCCGCCAAATATCCAGTAGTCGGCAAAACGCTCGGCACGATTCACGGAGTGATTGGATGACATTTTATGAACCGTCACTTCCAGTTCGTTCTCCTGCCCGGCTTTCAGTTTATCGGAAATATCATACCGAAACCGGTAAAACGATCCTTGGTGAACCGGACCGGCCAACTCGCCGTTGACCTTCACTTCCGTGTCGGTCATTGACCCTTCAAAAACAATAAAAATGGTTCTTTCCTTCCAATCCTGCGGAACGGCAAACCGGTGTTTGTAAATTCCCGTTTCATCCGAAAACTTAAACTTTTTGCCATAGGTCCGGTAGTCGCGTCCATAGTCGTATTCGCCAAAACCCTGCTGCTCCCAGTGCGAAGGAACTTCGATGGTACTCCAGAAGCCGCTGTTTCGCCCCGAAGTGCAATAAAAATCCCAGGTAACCGTGTTCTCGTTATCCGTTCCGGAAAGGTATTGGATTTCCTTTTGTTGGGGAGAAGCCCAGGACATAAATCCAGCCAGCAAAATTAATGCGATTGTCAGTAGTTGTTTTGGGTAGCTCATAATCTATTGTCTTTTCTTTTCACGGATTTCAAATTGTCATCGTGATGCGGCGCATGAAACCGGTTCTTTATCAACAAGCATTGGTAAACGCGCCTAATTGTTTAGCTCTAATTAAAACACCGGGTTGATATTTTCCCATTTCACCTTCCACTTCCCATCTTTGGGGAATCCCGGGTTTTCCGTTTCGCAACCTTCATAACCGGCACACATCATGCCTATGGTAGTCAGCAGGCCACCGTTGCCCGGTAAATATATCCGCAGGCGTTCGCTCTGGTAATTGTGCCCGTTGCGCAGGTAGGTGTTTTTCTGAACATCTTTCAGCAGAAACTCCAAAGCCAGTTCCGGCTCTCCCAGCCTGACTGCCGACATGGCGGCCATGGGGTAATCCCATCCCCAGGTCGAAGGCCAATCCCAACGCTCGGCAATGCGATACATGGTTGTGCGCATCACCTCGGGATCCAGCTTGTCCCAGGCCGGCAAGATGCCATAAGCACCCAAAACCACTGGATGATCTTCCATCAATTCCATGTTGGTGTACGATTCGGTCGCACCTTCAATTCCGAGATAAACCCCATCAGCCTGGTCGGGAGCAGCCAGTTTAAGCCGGACATCCTCCCATTGATCATTCGGCTCCAGTTGCAAACGATCTTGCCACTTCCGGGCGGTTGTCAGTCCCCAGTACCAATAGGCCAGCTCAAATGGTGGGTTGGTAGTGGTTTCGCGCGACCAATGCTCCTGCGCCGGAATGAGTGGCGGAGCCAGATCGTACTGCTGCTTTTCCTCGTTCCAAACCGGAAAGTCGCCCATAAAATCGGCTGTGGCGAAGACCAGGTCTTTGTATTCGTTCAACGTTTCTTCCGTTGGTTCAGCCTGATACATTTGCTCGGCAAGCCAGATGATATGAGGTTGCTGCCAAATCAGGTAGGAACCGACCGATGAAGGGCTGTTCTCGCCATCGGGCCCCAGCATTTTTTGCCAGCGGACACCTTCGTATCCTTGGTCTTGTGCGGTTTGCAAAGCCTGTGCGTATAAATCGTTGTAATAGTCCAGTTGTTTTTCGATGAGATGCTCCCGGTTCCATTGTGGAAAATGGGCGATGTGCCACCAGTGCATTTCCAGGTGATATTTGCCGTACCAACTGTTGTAGGTCAATCCCGTTTCGGCGGGAGGCAACGAACCGGTACTTTGTATCTTGGTCAGGTATTGCGAAAGGATGGTGCGCCGTTCTAATTCTCGTGCCCGAGGGTCCGTGCATTCCGAAAAATCAATGATGCCGCCGTTTTTCCAATAATTTAGCCAAGCCTTTTGGTTGGTTGCCTTGGTTGATTCGAAATCAGCCAAAGCTGTTCCTCCAACTTCCGGTGCAAACAAGCAATTGAATTCAAATACTTCTTGCTCTCCGGGGTGAAGTACAAACTGATGTTCGTCAATTTTCGCAACAGAACCGGAACCTTTCCACGCTATGGCCACTTCGTATTGGTCGTCGTCCAGCGTGCGATTGATGAGCACTTGATTGGCTGACGGTTCGCTTAACACCGACTGGTGTTTTTCGGGTGAATCAAAGTCGTAGCCTTCATGCGTGTTTTCGGCCACTCCAAACGGGAATTTCCATTGCACAGCCAGTTTTCCTTCAGCGATCAAGGGCGATTCAATTCTAGCTGAAATCTGATCTTGTTCCTGGTGGCAAAAAACTTCCACCCTCACAGGCTTTCCGTCGAATTCAAATTCGCTGCTGATTTTTCCCGTCCACATGTCCAAATGATGTTTCGCCTGTTTAATATCTTCCAATCGGGCAGTTTCACCTTCGGAATTGGTCAGCACCAAACCAATCATCCCCAAATGTAAGCGGTGTGGGTTTTCGCGGAAGTAGTTACAGGCCGCTTCCACTCTAGGATCGTCTTTAAGCTGATGACGGTATGGTACTTGCCGGCCTTCCACTTCAAAATACTTGAGCGTTTCGGAGCGATCGTAACCTTCGGTATTCGGGTTGGTATGCCAGCCCCAGTTGGATTGCGTGCCCAGCGGTACGCCATTTTCGTAGTCGGTGTAAAAGGTTTGCAGCCCGGTCAGGTCAGTAGTAAAGGCGAACTCACCATTTCCGACTGAAAGTGAAGCCAGCGAGTCGAAGCCTTCAACTAACACATTATTGCGCGTCACCACGCTATGCCGGTCAATTTTTTCAGGCTCATTTTTTGTTTGACAACTTGCCAGCACAATAACAGATAAGATCGATAAAAGAAAAGTTTGTTGCTTCATGCTTACCGTTTTTTGAGTTTCAGGGGTGTTAAACTTACCGGGCCAAGCAATCCTGAGGGGAGCGGCTCCCAATGGGCAGCGGTAAACACCCCATCCGGACCAATGTTCTCACGCTTGTTTGCGGCAAAGTTGATGTTGTAAAATTTCTTGTAATTGACACCGCTTTTATCCATGTCTATGATGCGGTTTGCCATCAGATTCGACACCTTCACTTCCAACTCGTTGGTTTCTTTCAACAGGCTAGTTTCGAATTTTATCTGATACGTTGGCCCAACCAATGTTCCCAGTTTCTCTCCATTCAGATAAACCGAGGCTGACTCATGCACTTCACCCAAATCGAGCAAGTAAGCGGAAGCTTCTGCTTGTGGTTTGTCAAATGAAATTTGGTAGCTGGCGGTTCCCGAGAATTTCTTCAATTCATCTGACTGTTCGGTCCACGAAGTCAAAGTAGTGGTTTGGTATGAACCCGGCAAGCTTGGTCCGCCCTTTTCAAAGGCTACCGTCCACTCGCCATTCAATTCAATTTTTTCAGAAGCAGCAGTCACCATCGGATAACCTTCCAGCTGAACCTTGTAGGGGTACCATTGCAGGATGAGGGTTTCGCCTGGCGCTAGCTGCAAATAAACCTGCGATTGATTTTCATCGCCTTTCTGAATACTAGCTTTACCTTTTGCCCGGTTCATGGGGTTAAACCAAGCCGCATGTTCTCCCGAAGTCTGTAAAGTTACCCACTGGTCGACGGGCTTGTCGCTCCAGTTGGTAATAAAATAGCAGGTTCCTTCCACGCGTTTCACCCGATTGTACCACAAGCCAAGCTGTGCGAGTTCTTCAGGATAAACATCCACCATCTCCAGCATCGCCTCCATGTCATCGCTCAGCAGAAAATTGCCATCTCCGGTGCTAAAAACCGACAAATCCATCACTGGATTAAACTCCATGGATTTTACCAGCCCCTCATAAGCTTGCTGACGATTTTTTAAGTCGCCCATCCCAGGAACGTCAACCGGCAGCTGTTCCTGAAACACGATCGTCGCACCGGCTTCAGCCAGCGTAAGCAATTTCTCCATGGTTGCCAAAGGCATGTGTTCGCACTTCGGCACAACAATGGTTTTATAAGTAGCGCCCGGCGCTTTAATCAGTTTGTTTTGAGCCGTTAGTTTCTGGATTTGCTTATCCGAAATGTAGTCGAACGGGTAACCCTTGCTAAGGAATAGTTCACTGAGCTCCTGGGTTAGCGGTTCCTGCGGTTTTCCAAAGTGCGCGAGCATGCTGCGCCCTTTCTGCGACCAAGTGTCGTAAATGGGGAAATAAAGCAAAATGTCGTTGTTCGGGATGGACTTCTGCATAAACGACTGGCAATTGGTGACATAGTCGTTCAGCGCTTTCATATCGGGCCACCAGGAATTGGTCGGTGCGAAATGCACGGCCGCATAAAACAACCAGCCCGGCCATTCTTCTCCTTGGGGTGAATATGGCGTTCCGTGATACACAATATGATTGACGCCATGTGCCAGGTAGCGGTCGAAATTTTGTTTGGCATCGCCCAAGTTGGCCAGGAAATGCTCATCTAGCCAGGTCGAAGCCTCGCAGGCTATGAGCGGTTTGCCCGAAACATGGCCGGCCGAAGTTGCCATTTTGATCCGCATGGGGTTGAGCCCTTCGGTTTCGGGGATGTGGCTGGCGTCGTATAAATCCAGAATATTGGCAGGCGAACCATGCGCTTGGTTACGGATGACCGCATTGTGCAACTCAGCCCAACCCGCCCAGACTTTGGTAAATTCGTCCAGCAGTAAATCCGAGATTGTCTCGCGATAATCGCAAAGCACCCGGCTGTTCTTCTCTTCGGAATCCTTGCCAAACAAAGCTGGCAAATAGTCCTTCAGATCGTAACCACGACGGGCTTCAAATTCTTCGAAAAATCGGGGCGTCCAGTTCGCTTCACCACTGGCGTCGTCCACTTCGTAGGAATCGTTAAAAAAGGCGCGCAAGCTTGATAAATCACGGCCCTCAGCTTTGTCATCATAGTCTTTCAGGAATTGACGCGTCGCTTCCTCTGAGAAATGGTCAATCACATTGCCTTCGCCACCCTGTCCGGCACGCTCCACCATTTTGCCATGCCACCCTTGAAAAACAGCATACAATTTCCAGTTGCCTTCGGGCGCCTGCCAGTCGAGTTGGCCGTTGGAACCAACCAGGGAAGTGAGCTCAAGAACTTCACCCGCGTCGCTGTAAGCCATCAGCGTTTGCAGTGGAAGCGGCTTCTCGAACCGTATCTGATCGAGTGCCAGCTCGTTTAAATTGGTATTGCTGCTGATCGGGAATTTCACCTCGGAAATATCCACGCGGCGCCCAACAGCTCGAATTAATGGTTCCTGCATGTAGGTCACTTTTTCATTCAGCCGCTGCCCGGTTTTCAGGCTGTATTGTTTGAACTGCACATTCCTGCACGCGTCATCGGCTGAAATCCATGGACCGCCAAAAGGCCAGCCGGATGCGTTTGCCAAGTCGATGCCCAAATCCAGGCGCTTCCCTTCATTCAATGTATGTTCCAACGCATCCATCCATTCGGCGGATTGAAAAAGCAGAGCCTGATCTTCGTAGCCTTTCACTCCGTAAATCGGTGTGATCTCCAAGCCGCCAAAGCCCGCTTCTTCCAGTTCTTCCATGTTGGATGTCAAGTCGGTTGGATTAACCGCGCTATCATGCCACCACCAGCGTGTCCAGGGTTTGGTTTCGTTTGTGATTTCAGGCCATTCCACCTCCGTACCACTTTTTCCGGTGCTGCAGCCCACCAGCGCAACCAGCAAACAAATGGCGACCCCATAGCTCCAAAGAAATGTTTTTGTTTTACCTATTCGTGTTGTCATAAACGTTTGTTTTTTCATTTCTTCTAAGATACCCACAAATTATTGAACTGAGCGTCTCAGCTCAACAGCATAAATATCCGAATGACCTTCAAAATTGGCTCGAAAGATGATCCATTTCATGTCAGGCGAAAAATGAACATTCGGTTCGAGCTGGTAATCGTGATGCTTCATATTAACCAAGCGTTGTGACCGAAAACGATCGTTTTCGGGATGAAACAGGTAAATCCACATGCCATCGCTGGCTTTGGCCACCTGCCCCGGGTCGCCACCATCCCCTGCAAACAGGGTTTGATCGGGCGAAAGGGTGAAGTGAATGGACCATTCATCGCGCGTAAGGGAATAGCGTTTTTCTTCGCCTTTTTTCACATCTACTCCACTCAAAAAGAATGTCTCGCCCCGTGGCAACTGCAGGTCGAACCATATACGGTTTCCATCAGGACTAAAAAACTCGTGTCCGGCAATTTCCATGTCCATGGTTCGTTTGTGCATCAGCTGTGGTTCACCACCATTGATGTTGATGGTCCAAATTCGATCTACTTTATGCCAAGGACCTTCGTGACAAAACATCAGCAACTCGGGCTCTGTTGGTGAAAACTGGATGTGGTTGAGCCAAGCGTTTTCAGAATAAATGCTTTTGAATTCCCCACTTGCCACGGCGATGGTAAAGAGCGAACGTCTAAGGCGTGCTTCATAAATTACCGTGAAGTAGTCGCTTTTTTTTGGGTTCTGCCGGAAAAGATCCTGTTCTTTGGGAGAGCTAACGGCACCTGCCAGCAGGGTTTCATCCGCGTTGAGGGTGGTGATATTCGCCCGGATACTATCAGGAAAAACATAAATCAGCCGGGTTTTGCGGTCGTCTACTCCGGTTGAAAAAACGCTGTCGCCGCACTGATAAAAAACACGGCGTGTGTTTTTCCCGACTATTTCGCCCGACACCCCTTTCTTATTGGTGAGCTGCACGGTTTCACGGGTTTTCAAATCAACCGAAAAAAGTTGCCGTTCACCGTCCACTAGGCCGTAAAAAATCATCTTTTCGTTCTCGGCGCCAGTGGCCGGAAGAAACGGATTATTGTGAAAATAAAAGCTACGATTATCGCCCTCACGCGCGGTAAGGTGAATGAGTTTATGTCCGGTATCTTTATCGATCCAAGCCTCTGGCATTGGCGTTTTCGAACCGGTTTCAACAACCGGTAGGTCTTGCGCCCGGCTCGAAATAGCCAAGATCAGCACTGATGTGAAGTAAAGCAAGATTCGTTTCATGGTGTTCGATTAGTGAAAACCGGGCTTGCTTGCTCAGTTTTCGGTTAGTTTAAATTTCATCGGTTAGCCGAATTATTCCTCAGAACTTTTACGGCTTTTAAGTTTGTTTCACAAAGATGGCGACGAAAGCTTATTTCCACCTGTAATTTTGTACGTAATTACCGGGACAAACTGTTTTTATCAGAGACAACGTATTGCGCAAAAATATTCACAACAGACAGTGAATTTCCTCCCGTGCGAATTGCTTGACATTTTCAAGCGTTCAAATCACCAAACAAAGCGACGATGTCGATCTCGTTTGATCTATCATTTTCATGATCGCAGACAAGAAAGCTTTCAGTCATCAGCTAAACCCGAATGCTAAAAGCCATCTTGAAATCCAGCTACAAGCGGCTTTTCATTTTTGCAGCCTCTTCTTCCTTAAACTGCTTTTTGTAGGTTTTATACAACGTGTGGATAATCTGTTTGTCATTCGGGTAATCTTTCAAAGATTCTTCCAACAGTAAGCGCGCTTTTTCATACCCCGCATTAATATTCTCGAGCCTTTTCTTGGTGGTAATGTAATCCTCCAACTTGGCATTTTTGTTCGACTCATAATTTTCAACCTCGCGCGTATTCCGTTCATCGGTTAACTCAAACAAGACGATTCCCCTCATTTTTCTTGCCCGCTTATCACCAGGAAATAGTTGCTGCATCTCTTCAAAAACCGCCATCGCCTCCTTGTATTTCTTGATTCGTTCCAACGAGAACCCATACAGATACAGATAATTTTTATTCTGCGGAGCCTGCGTGATGACCGTCTCCAAAACTTCGGCCGATTTCTCATACTGTCCTGAATTGAAATACAAATAGGCCAGCTTTTTGTCGAACTCAAATTCTTCCTCGGGGACACTTGATTTTCCTTTCAACAAAACGGTTTCGGCCTTTTCCACATCTTTCAAACTGAAGAATGCATCTGAAAGCAAGCGGGAAGCCTTGCCCTCATTGTATTTTAACTCAATACATTCCTGCAGGAACGGGATGGCCTTTTCGTGCTGATCAATCCGGGCATAGTTGGCGCCAGCATGATAAATACAGACCGTGTCAACGATATTTTGTGCCTGAAAAGCTTTTGCCGCAGCTTCAAAAGCCTGGGCTGCGGCTTCATATTGTTCTTGTGTTTCGGCGCTGATTCCGTCGCTTTTTAGCACTTCGGGTGTCTGTCCGGACAGGCTCCACAAACAACCTATCATAACAATAGTACCAATTAACTTCTTCATCTTGTGTCTATTTAATTAATAACCCATTCAGATAAACTTCGAGGTTCGTGTATTCCTCATCCAGTTTGTAGTCCCCGCCATCGGTTGAATCGGATGGATCAAGTCCCATCTTCCGTTCCCATTTGTCGGGCATGCCATCGCGATCGGCATCAAGTGCGGAATTTCGCGACCATTGCTTCTTGGTAATGCTGACAGGCAGCTCACTCTCGTCGGCTATAATTTTCCCTTTTTTACCGTACGACCCCAGCTCTTTCATCAGCAATCGATCCACCGCATCGCGTTTGGGGAAGCTGGCTCCGGCACTTGCCAACACTTGCTTCAATGCAAGCTCAGCCGGCGCGGCCTCCAACTCCGGGAAATTGGGAACAGGTTCTTCCAACCAAGTCACAATTCCATAAGCTTCTTTCGACAGCACAGTTCCATCCAGCTCTCCATTCTGGTCATGATCAAAGTGATTGTTCTTCGCATAAATGGAAAAGTTCTCATTGCCCCGTGTAAAAGGCTTGCCTTTGGTGTCAGGCCCGGTAATAAAATAATTATCGGTTATAATTGCGTTCGATTTATACTGCGATCCACCACCCAGAATGTAGCCATCGCCTCCCCAGTTGTACACCACGTTGTTCACAAACTGGTTACGGCCCTTCATCTTGATGTTACGGGTATGGTTGTCGATGTATAGGTTACGGAGCATGGTGGTGCCGCCCTCCGTTTGTACCAGCCCACCACAGGAGTGGGGCTGCAGGCCTTGTGCAATGATCGAATTTTGAATGGTTACCCGCACTGGCCCATCCACCACCTTCATGGAGCTGACCGAAAAATTTTCGTCCGTTCCCCACGAAACCGACAGGTGATCAAAGATCATGTCGTGCCCCTGGTAGATGGTGGCAGCATCGACACCTTTTCCGGCCGCCTTACCTGTACGAATACGGATAAAACGACAAATCATATGGTTGGCATTGGTGAACGATACGCCATTTCCACTGAGCGTAATACCCTCGCCCGGGGCGGTTTGTCCAGCAATGGTCAGGTTTTCCGAAAAAATAAGACGATCCTGTAAATGGATCACTCCGCCAACCTCAAATACCACTGTTCGGTTGGGTTGGCTAACCGCGTCACGAAATGAACCCGGCCCGGAATCATCCAGGTTGGTGACAATGTAAACTTCACCTTCCCGTCCGCCTTTGGCATACTTGCCAAAACCCTCAGCTCCGGGAAAAGCCGGAGTTTGAGCAGAAACAGAAAGACTTGTCAATAAAAACAAAAGCAAAATTTTGAATGTAGACATGATTCTAATTGAATTTTTAGAATGGCTGTAAAAAAGCGCGATCCTATTAACAAACAAGGTAGCGCATTTTATATCATCGTTCGATGTTTTCATGGCCCGAATATCCGGAACCTAAATGAAACGGATTTGGCAGCCTGGAGTAATTCCGGGCTGCCAAACCAATCTTAATCCATTTCAGTCAACCTCGTTTTATTGCAGATCGTAGTCGATAAAAAAACCACCATCCATAATTTTAGCTCGAATGGATTCCTGCATTGATTGAGGATATTTCGGCACGACACGGTCGGCAATAATCGACATGTCGTTGTAGCGTTTAGCCATGCGATACAACATTCCCATCACACGCCCCTCCGCGGGATATTCCAACAACATACCATCCAAAAGAGCCAAATCGTAAGCTTTAATGCGCTCTTCTTCGGTCATATCATAATCCTCGGCGGTAGGGTCAGGCAATTCGTGAAAGTCGCCATTGACAATGCCAGTAATACCAATGTTATAATAGCTGGAGTTTTCCATAAAAGTCTGGTAGCGTAAATCCCACTGCTTGATGTCATTTCCGGTCTGAGTAATGGTAGTGTCTATTAAACCAGCAGGGAACCTTCCATGCACACCTCCGTTCAGCAGTGCACCTGCCGGATCCCAGTTACCCAAATGGTTTTCGGCCTCGGCCAGCCAGAAATGCAAATCGTGTGCCCGGTATATTGGAATACTGGCATCACTCTGATAGGGCTGTCTCCAACGATAGTTGCTATGGTATTTCCCAACCACAGTGTCTCCATCCTGGTTCAGAAAGTTTGTATACCGGCCTCTTCGGTCACTGTCGCTATACTTGCTCATAGCATAGGTCGTAGGACGAATTAAATACTG
>NZ_CAXBDD010000040.1:0-32097 GCF_963974515.1 uncultured Sunxiuqinia sp.
TAAAATACAAATATAAAGAGAGGTTTGCTCCTGTATTTTGATATAAGTTGACATGGAGAAACAACTTAAAAGAAGTTAATTTATGAGTTGAAACTAAGCTCAACATGCTGTGACACGGCAGCCGGGCCTCCATAGCATATGATGGGTCTCATTCTCCCCAGTCACCAACGTTTGGCCTGAAAATTTCGTCATTGGAAGAAATGTCCCGGCCGACGGCATACAGCCGGATGTTAGCGCTAACCATAAAACCGCCATTGCGGCGATTAATTACTATAATCTCAGCATATTTCGCGGAGAAACTTTTTTGAAGAGAATAGGGAGGATATTTGTCGCATAATTTGCTGAGAATGAAAACTTATATCCACGAAAACGAGAACTGGACAGACTTCACTTGGTACAATAAAAAAGTGATGATAAAACTAGGTGAAGCTAGAAATCAACAAGGAAGACTGTTCGGTAAAATGGAATCGCTTGGTTCTGATTTGCAAAATGAAGCCGTATTGGACATTCTTACGTTAGATGTTATTAAATCATCGGAAATCGAAGGCGAATTTTTGGAGATGGAACAAGTACGTTCTTCAATTGCAAGGCGACCAGGAATTGACATTGCAGGAGCTGTGGAATCGGAGCGTCACGTTGACGGGATAGTTGAAATGATGCTTGACGCTACTCAAAGATATGATATTCCTTTGACTAGAGACAGGTTGCTTGGTTGGCATGCAGCACTTTTTCCATCAGGATGGAGTAATCTTTATAAAATCACAGTAGCAGACTGGAGAAAAGATACGACTGGACCTATGCAAGTTGTATCGGGAGTAATGGAAAAAGAAGAAGTTCCCTATCAAGCTCCAAGTTCAGACCGAATAGAACCAGAAATGAACAGATTCCTGGACTGGTTTGAAAACGAGCATGAAATAGATTTGGTTCTTAAGGCAGCTATAGCTCATTTATGGATTGTGACAATTCATCCATTCGATGATGGAAACGGACGAATTACAAGGGCAATTACAGATATGATACTGGCTCGCTCTGATAAAAGCATTAGACGTTTTTATAGTATGTCTGCACAAATTAGAATTGAAAGGAAACAGTATTATGAAAAACTAGAAAAAACACAAAAAGGAAATTCAGATATTACAGAATGGATTTTGTGGTTTTTGCAAGGCTTAATAAATGCTATTGACTCCACCGAAGAAATTTTATCGAAAATACTTCATAAAGCAGATTTTTGGAAAAACCATTCTACCACAATTATCAATAATAGACAGCAAAAAATAATAAACAGATTGCTTGATGGATTTGATGGAAAGTTGACGACATCGAAATGGGCAAAAATTAACAATTGCTCACAGGATAATGCTTTTCGAGATATTCAGAATTTAATAAAGAAGGATATTTTACAAAAGGAAGCAAGTGGTGGAAGAAGCACAAATTATGAATTGAAAAAAATGCAAGGCACCAATGAAAAAGTGGCTTAAAAACTTGTAATTTATTAGGGTATATGAGCGGTGTGCAACGCCCAGCGATTATTTCAGGTTGAACTACACCCGGGGGTTTGGCTATGCACTTATTGAAGTTTTTATTGATTTTCACAAAATAGAGCAGCTTGGAAACAGCCAGCGTTCACTGATATGTCGCAGGTTTTTGTGTTTTTCACGTTATTGTCACGGGTGAGTTGGTGTTTATACCCCGGCTATTTACCCCGTTTCTGCTGGTGTTTGGGAGTACCTCCCGTGTTCTTGCTTTGAAAAAGAAAAAGTTTGCCCCGAGCTGCTACTCAGCGGGAGACTCGGGGTCACCCGCTGAGTAGATCAAAGGTAGCCTTGTGTTATGGCCTATATAGTCAGTGAGGGCTTCACCCCAAGTGTATGTAACCCTCACCAAGCCAAAATTAGACGATTTGCAATTTGGGGTTGGCATTCTCGAAGAAAAATTCTTCCTGGCCAAAGGCGGGTTCCAGGTCGTTGAGCCAAATGGCCTTCGGATTGTACTTGGCAAAGAACGGACGCCCAACCCAGTCGGGGTTTCGTCCTTGCAGGAAGTTGAGCACAAAAACCTGCTCTCCATGAATTTTCTGGATGCCCAATACTTGAACTTTCCCGGGAGCGCATGACATGGATGGCCCACGCACGGTGCGACATACGCCGCTTACCTTTTGAATGGCTTTTTGATAAATTCGCCAGGCCTGATCCAGCGTAACGGCAAAGTAGTCTTGTGCACCAGTATCGCGCGCGATAAACATGTAATACGGAATGATTCCCAGGTTGACCTGTTCGCGCCACATGGTTGACCAAATGGCCGGGTCGTTGTTAATATTTTTTAGCAGTGGCGATTGCGAACGAATCTGCACGCCGGCAGCTTGCAGGTTTCGAATGGCTGCTTTAACGGCTTCGGTTTCCATGGCGCGCGGGTGGTTGAAATGTGCCATCAATGAAACGGAAATCCCGTGATCAGCCACTTTCCGGAAAAGCTTCATCAAATCCTCGGCATCGTCATCGGTGGTAAAGCGGTAGGGCCAGTAACTCAAGGCTTTTGTTCCAATCCGGATGGTGCGGACGTGTTTCAGGCCGGCATCCAGAATGGCATTGATGTAATGCTCAAAAAATTTGGTTTTCATCACGGCCGGATCTCCTCCGGTAATCAGCACATCGGTAATTTCGGGATGGGCTTTCAAGTACTGAATCATCAAGTCTGCCTCCTTCATGGCAAACTTAAAGCTGTTCATGGCAAACTGCGGCCAGCGAAAACAGAAGGTGCAGTAGGCATGGCAGGTTTGTCCCTGGCTGGGGAAAAACAGCATGGTTTCGCGGTACTTGTGTTGAATGCCGTTGAGCCGGACTCCATTCAATTCAGGTACGTTGGCTTCTTGCCCGGCTGGATTTGGATTCAGTTGCATGCGGATTTTATCCACAGCCTTTTTCAATGTGGCCTTGTCTGCATTGCTTTTCAGCAGCTTGGCGATTTTCTGAAAATGTTCTTCGGAAAGCATTCCCTTTTGTGGGAAGTTGAGGATAAAAAACGGATCCTTTGCAAAGTTGTTCCAGTCGATTAACTCATCAACGATGTAGTTACTTACTTTGAAAGGTAAAACGGTTCCGATAACTTCAATGACGAACTGCTCCTCTTCACTTAAAACCGCGATCTGAGGAATTTGCCGGAAGTTACCGAGCGTGTAAGAGCGATAATTCATGATTTTTAGTTTTTAAAAAAGATTAATACCACCAGGAGTAATAACCAATATCACGCGAAAACTGGGGCTGCCGCTGCAACCACCTAAAACATGATATATTACATACTTTTTAGTCCCTTTTTTGTAGCGAAGCGAAGATAGTAAAAAAAGGGGAATTTGGAAAAGACGTTTTATGATTAAAGGTCGGTTTAGTGGCTCAACTTCTCGGCCCTGCTGGCATCCAAACGCAGGAAAATAAAGAGCAAAATGGTGAACGACCACAGCGATGATCCGCCATAGCTGAAGAAGGGCAAGGGAATGCCGATGACGGGCGCCAATCCAATTGTCATCCCGATGTTGATGGACAGGTGAAAGAAAATGATGCACGCTACGCTATAGCCATACACCCGGCTAAAGGTCGATCGCTGGCGCTCGGCCAGGTATAGGAGCCGGAGCAATAAAAACAGGAACAAGCCAATCACGGTTGTGGTCCCTATAAATCCCCATTCCTCACCCACGGTACAGAAAATGAAGTCGGTGCTTTGTTCGGGCACAAAGTCGAACTTGGTTTGGGTGCCATTCAAAAATCCTTTGCCGGAGAAGCCTCCGGAGCCAATGGCAATTTTGGATTGGTTGACATTGTAGCCCACGCCCAGCGGATCGGATTCGATGCCCAACAGTTCGTTGATCCGGCTTTGCTGGTGTGGTTGCAGCACATTGTTGACGACATAGTCGACCGAAAAAGTTAGAAACACAAGCCCAAGATAAAGTCCAATAACGATCAGCAGGTTATGAACTCCTTTTCGAAGTGAATAGATGGCAAAGATGGCGCAAGACAAAATAGTTGCCGCCAGCACAAGCTTTACATCCGATAGTTCAAGCTCGAAAATATGTCCGCCAAAGAGGAAAAGCGCTGAAAAGGTGGCGTAAATCGCGAGTGCTTTGATCGTTTCAGATAATCTTTGCTGCATGATATAGTGGAACAGGAGCGCTCCCGCAGTCAAGGTAAATATGGTATGCAGGGGAGATAAAACCAGTGTCAGAATGAAAATTAGTGCTACAATAAAAACCAGGAAAAGCACAAAGCCTGATAAACCTTCGCGGAACAAGACCAGGATGAAGACACCAATTACCAAGGCTGATCCGGTGTCGTTCTGCATGAAAATAAGCATTACGGGGAGCGCCAGGATGGCTCCAATAATCACCAGCGATTTAAACCGGTGCATTTTGAAGTTGTACGAACTTAAATATTTAGCCAGGGCCAGGGCTGTGGTAAACTTAACAAACTCGGCTGGCTGAATGGCGATGCCGCCAACCTGAAACCACGAGGTGGATCCTTTGACCTGGGTCCCGAAAAGGAGGACGGCAATCAGCAACAGGATGGTAATGGCATAAAATCCGTAGGCCGAAAAGACATAGAACTTACTGTCGACCAAAATGAGGGTGCTGCCAATTACCAGTGCGGCGACAATCCAGATGAGCTGTTTGCCATAGCGTTGGGTCATATCCAGAATGCTGCTGTGCTCTTCATTGTACACCGCCGCATAAATGTTGACCCAGCCCATAAAAATCAATACCAAGTAAAGAATTATGCTGATCCAGTCCAAATTCGCCCATATGTTATTTCTTCGTGCCACGCTGCTTATTTTGGTTGATTTGGATTTAACAAATTGGCATCCCGCATGCGTTCTTCCACTGCAATTCTTCGCGGAGCAATCTCCCCATTCAGGTATTTTTCAATAATCAGGCTGGCGATGGGAGCGGCATAGCGCGAACCCCAAACACCGTTTTCCACATAAACCGAAATAGCGATTTGCGGATTATCTTTCGGAGCGAAGGCAATAAAAACGGAGTGGTCTGAACCGTGCGGATTTTGTACCGTTCCGGTTTTTCCGCAGATGATGATGCTATCCAGCTTTGAATAATACCGGACATTGCTTTCTTCGACTACTGCTTGCATGCCATCAATCACAACATCAAAATGGCTGGGATCAATCGTCGATTCATGACGTTCAAACTCCAGTTTTTCTACTTCTTCCCGGGTACTCCAGATTGACCTGACCAGGTGTGGCGTATAGTAATGTCCGCGATTGGCAATGGTGGCTGCCAGGTTGGCCAATTGAAAAGGGGTGATCAGCAACTCGCCTTGCCCGATTGCCATGGAACGAATGGTTAAGGCGTTCCATCGGTTTTCTCCATAGTAATAGTTGTAGTAGGAATCTTCCGGAATATTGCCAGCCAATTCATTGGTAAACTCGGTTCCCAGCCGTTGCCCAAGTCCAAAGCTTAGCAGGTGGTTTCTCCAAACATTATAGCCTTGATCCGGCCGGGGGTATTTGCGGATGATGGAACTGTAGGCATTCCAGAAAAATGGGTTGCACGATTCTCTGATGGCATCGCGCAGGGCAATGGGCGAATAGTGGCTGTGGGTGCATCGAATGGGGCGTGAAACGGTTCCACTGCAGCTAAACCGGGTTTGCTCATTGATTGTGTTTTCCTGAAGGGCAATTAAGCCATTGATGAGTTTGAACGTTGAGCCGGGAGGATAAGCGGCCCGGATCGCCCGGTTGAAAATCGGCTTAAGCGTATCTTCGGCCAGTTTCTGATAGTTGGTGCCCCGCGCCCGACCAACCAGGAGCGTGGGGTCGTAGGTCGGTGCGCTCAAAAATGCCAGCACTTCACCTGTGGCAGGTTCGATGGCCACCACGCTGCCTTTCTTGTTTTGCATCAGGTATTCGGTGTAGGCCTGAAGTTCGGCATCCAGGGTTGAGGTGAGGTTTTTACCGAGAACCGCTACGGTGTCGCTTCGGCCTTCGCGGTAGCTACCTTTAACGCGGTTGTGTACATCAACCAGTTGAAAGCTCACTCCCTTTTGTCCCCGCAAGGCTTCTTCGTATGAATTTTCCAGCCCGGTAATTCCAATGTAGTCGCCCTGCGAATAATAGGGATCATTCTCGATTTTGCTACGGTCAACCTCGCCAACATACCCGAGTACATGCCCCGCGTTTTTCTGAGGGTATTCGCGCAGCGTTCGGGATTGAACAAAAAAGCCGGGAAAGCGAAAAATCTTTTCCTGTAACACCGCGTAATTCTCGGGTGAAAGCTGTTTGATAACCACTGAGGGTTTGTAGGTGGAATATTTCTTGGCTTTTTGAAGGTTGGCAATGAGCTCTTCTTTTTCAATCTCGAGGATCTGACAAAAGCTGGCGGTATCGAAAGCCGTTAACTCGCGTGGAGTCACCAGCAGGTCGTACGATGCTTTGTTGTAAACAAGCAGTTCTCCATGGCGGTCGTATATCAGTCCCCGAGCAGGGTAGGTAATGACCCTGCGGAGTACGTTTCTCGTGGCCGACTGCTTGTAGTCGTTGTCCTGCACCTGCAAGCGGAACAAGCGCACGGTAAAGATCAAAGCAACGATGATGAAAATCGCTCCCAGTAAATATTTTCGTTTTGAAAAATTGTCCACTAACTCACTCCTTAAAAATCAGAAACTGACTGACGATGATCAATACAATGGTAAAGAAAGCGCTTAACAAGCTTCTGGATAATGTGTAAATAAACCCCTCAAAGGTAAAAACTTCGATAAAAAATAAGAAGAGATGATGCGCAAGTACTAAAATCAGGGTATACCGGATGAACCAGCCAAATCCCATCTGGTTTAATCGGGGCGATGAACTTACTTCAATATTATCGCGTGAGGATATCAGGTCGATGGTGAACGGCCGGAGAAATGCCAGAAAGGTGGTGGCTGAGGCATGAATACCCGGTGTGTTACTGAAAATATCAATAAAGAGGCCCAGGAAGAATCCCATGAAAAGTAGCAGGTATCGAGGTGTTTCAAAGGGCAGCAACAAGATAAAAAGAATGTACAAATACGGATTGACGTACCCGCTGAACTGAATATTGTTCAGGATCAGGGCCTGCAATAGCACCAGCACTACGAGCATGATCAAATATTTCAGCAGGTCTCTAATCATCGGTATTTAGTTCTTCTAATTTGATTTGTTCTTCCAAAAAATTATTCTTCACCAGCTCAACATGCGAAATTGTCTTAAAATTGGTTGACAGGCGAACATTAACTTGGTAGAAATTAGCTCCGCTGTCGTGGTTAAAATCTTCGATGACCCCAATTAAGATGCCTCCCGGAAAAATGGACGAGTAGCCACTTGTGATGATGGTATCGCCAGCGGCCAGCTCAACATGAAACGGAATTTCGTTTAGTTGGGCATACTGTGGATCGCTTCCACCCCAAAATAATGAGCCAAAATAGTTGTTCTTTTTTATTTTAGCTGAAACCCGCCATCGCCTGTTCAGTATGCTGGGGCCCGAGCTGTAATGGGCCGATACATTGGTTACCACGCCAACTACGCCGTTGGGACCAATAATGCCCATGTCGGGTTCAATGCCATCCAGCCGTCCCTTATTCAGGGTGACGTAGTTGTATTGTTTATTGACCGAGTTGTTGATGATGCGAGCCGGAATAAACTGGTAGGTGGTATCCCGGATGACCGAGGTATCAGCCTGGCTGAAAATATCGACCACCTGTAGCTTTTGAAGCTTGGTTTGCAATTCCGCATTTTCTGCGGCCAGCTCCTCATTAATTCGGCGTAGCTGAAAATAGCTCGTCAGGTTGCTGGACAGTTCGTAAACTGAAGCGGAAAGCCGGTTGCTTGAATTGAGAAATCGAACTCGCTGAAAATTATTGTAGTTGACAATCAAAATCAGAGAAATTATTTCGAGTGCCAAGAACAAGAAAAAGACATGAAATCGAGCAAGAAACTGGAGCAAACTTCTCATGAAGTAGAAGGATTTTACTCCTTCCTACTCAGTGTTACCTGATCAGGAAGGAGAATTTATCAACATTTTTAAGCGCGATGCCAGTACCTCGTGCAACTGCTCTCAAGGGATCTTCAGCAATGTGGAACGGAATATTGATCTTCTCGGTTAGCCGCTTGTCCAGTCCGCGCAACAAGGCGCCGCCGCCTGCCAGGTAAATACCCCTGGTAACGATGTCGGAGTACAACTCCGGTGGTGTTTGCTCCAACGCGCTCAGAATGGCCGTTTCAATTTTTGAAATCGATTTTTCCAGACAGTGCGAAATCTCCTGATACGATACCGGCACTTCGATGGGCAAAGCTGTCATCTGGTTAGGCCCCTGAATGATGTAATCGTTGGGTGGATCTTCCAGTTGCGAAAGGGCAGAGCCAACATGTATTTTAATTTCTTCAGCTGTTCGTTCTCCTATTTTGATGTTGTGTTGGTGGCGCATGTACTCCATAATGTCGGCTGTCAGGTCGTCGCCTGCAATCCGGATGGATTTGTTGGTGACGATACCGCCCAGCGAAATTACGGCAATTTCGGTTGTTCCACCGCCAATGTCAACAATCATGCTACCTTCGGGAGCTTCCACGTCCAGTCCAATTCCAATGGCCGCGGCCATGGGTTCGTATATCATGTACACTTCGCGTCCCCCAGCATGTTCCGCAGAGTCGCGTACCGCACGGATTTCAACTTCTGTTGAGCCGGATGGGATACAGACGACCATTCGTAAAGCGGGTGAGAAAAACCGTGATTTGGGGTTAATCATTTTAATCATTCCCCGGATCATTTGCTCGGCGGCATTAAAATCGGCAATCACTCCATCGCGCAATGGCCTGATGGTTTTCAGGTTGGCGTGTGTTTTTCCCTGCATCTGTCGCGCTTTTTCGCCGATGGCAACAAGCTTTTCTGTTTTCAGGTCGATCGTTACAATTGACGGTTCATCCACCACAATTTTATCATTCTGGATGATAATGGTATTTGCCGTCCCAAGGTCAATCGCAATTTCCTGGGTCAAAAATGAAAACAATCCCATAGTCTAATTCTCCTTACTGTATCTAAATTTCCGCCGAAGCAGTTTTGGGTTTAATGTTTAAAATGACGTCTTCCGGTAAACAACATAGCCATGCCAAACTCGTCGCACGCTTCAATCACTTCCTCGTCGCGAATACTTCCACCGGGCTCGACAAGGTATTTTACCCCATATTCGTTGGCGGCTTCAATGCTGTCGCGGAAGGGGAAAAAGGCATCGGAGATCAGAACAGACTCTTCGATCTTAATACCTTCTTTCATGTTAAAACGTGGGATGGTCAATTGACGAAGACTGTCCAGCCGGTTGGGTTGTCCCATGCCGGCGCCTGTCAGCCAAAATGAGCCATCGGCGTTTTCGGTTACCAAGGCAATGGCATTGCTTTTTAAATGTTTACACGCTGTTATACCAAACTTGGCCAGATTTAATTTATTGTCATCAAACTGAATTTTTGTGACATTCTTGAATTCGGCATCCATCCCTTCATCTTCATCTTGAACCAGCATTCCACCGCTGACGGACCGGTATAATTTTTCGCCGGTAATTTCAGCTTTTACAGGTGTTACCAGCAAGCGAAGGTTTTTCTTTTTGCTGAATATTTCGAGGGCTTCGGGGGTGAATTCCGGAGCGATGATGATTTCTACAAATTTTTTCCCAAACCAGTTGGCCACTTCGGCAGTCACCGTATCGGTAAAGCAAATGATGGAACCAAACGCGCTGATGGGGTCGCCAGCCCAAGCCAAATCCAGCGATTGCAGGATGTTGCCAGTTACCGCGAGCCCGCAAGGGTTGAGGTGTTTAATAACCGAAACAGCCACTTTATTTTCCAGGTGCGTCACGGCATGGTAGGCATCGCTGGCCGATTTCCAGGCCGCGTCAGCATCCAGCAGGTTGTTATACGACAAAGCTTTACCCTGCAGCACTTCCGCATTGGCCAATGTGGTTTTGTTTTCGGCATTGTCGAACTTGTAAAAAGTAGCAGACTGGTGCGGGTTTTCGCCATAACGAAGCACGTGTCCGTCGTTCAGGCTCACCCGGTTGGTTTCTGTGATTCCTTCGTTGAAATAATTGAAGATCGCCGAATCGTAGTGCGACGAAGTAGCAAACGCTTTTCGCGCAAAGGCTTTCCGGTCGTCGATCGAGCTTTCTCCGTTTTTTTCATCCAACAGTTGGATGAAATCTTCGTACTGTTCGCGCGATGAAACGATGATAACGTCCTTGAAGTTCTTTGCTGCTGCACGAATCAGTGCAATGCCGCCAATGTCTATTTTTTCAATGATGTCTTCTTCTGATGCGCCTGAGGCAACGGTCTCTTCAAAAGGGTATAAATCAACGATCACCAAGTCAATCTCCGGAATCTCATAATCGAGTAATTGCTTCTGGTCACCTTCATGGTCGCGGCGGTTGAGTATGCCTCCAAAAACTTTTGGGTGAAGTGTTTTTACCCGGCCTCCAAGGATGGATGGGTAGCTTGTTAAGCTTTCTACGGCTGTCACCTGGGATCCTAAACCTTCGATAAACGATTGGGTTCCTCCCGTTGAATATATTTGAACACCTAATTGATCCAGTTTTTTTACGATAGTATCCAGTTTGTCTTTATGATAAACCGAAATAAGTGCTGATTTAATCTTTTTTAAATCCTTCATTTATAGTCTTTTGAAATTGATGCACAAAGATAATAAAATCGACTGATTTTCCTTTCGCAAAAGGAGGCGAATTCAGCATTTTTATCGTCGAAAAGGTACAATAAGTTTTGATGCGGAAAGTGAATCTCAGAAATCATTTTAATCAGTGGCTTGATTTTTTTTGAGTTCCTCAAGCCTTAAGTTGCCCGTAATAATTCTATCTTTATTGATCGAAACAAAAATAATGCTTCTACTTCGGCTTATATTGGAAAGTTTTTCGTTTGCCGGCGATTCGCTGCGGGCTAACAAGCTGCGCACTTTTCTTTCCTTGCTGGGCATCACCATTGGTATTTTTGCCATTATTTCCGTTTTTACGGTGATTGATTCACTGGAAAACTATATTCGCAGCAGCTTGAACGCATTAGGCAACAATATGGTTTACATTCAGAAATGGCCCTGGACACCACCTGAAGGCGAAACTGAATATCCCTGGTGGAAATACCTGAACCGACCAGTGCCCGAGATGGATGAGGCCGATGAGCTGGTCAGGCGCTCGCAGCATACGGCGAATGCCGTTTTTTTCTTTGGATTCAATACGACCGTACAATACGAGAATAGCAGCGCGGAAAATACAGAGGTGCTGGCAACCACGCACGATTTAATTGAGACCTGGAGCTTAAGCATCGACAAGGGCAGGTATTTTACCGAATCGGAAAGCCATTCAGGGGCTGCCATGGCTTTGGTTGGCAGCGAGCTGGTTGATCGTTTGTTTGCAGGGGTGAGCCCGGTCGGAAAAGAGATCAAAGTTGGAGGCCATCGCTTGTTAGTGGTCGGGACGTATGAGAAGAAAGGCACCGACATGTTTGGCACCAGTATGGATAAGCGAATTCATATTCCGGTTATTTATGCGGCCAACATGGTTGATTTTAAGAACCGCGATCGGGGGCAAACCATTAATGTGAAGTCGAAGCCGGGCGTTGGTAAGGACGAATTTGCGGCCGAGCTGGAGGGCATTATGCGATCGCTGCGCAGGCTAAGGCCAATGGAGGAAAATGATTTTGCGATTAACGAAGTGAGTGCCATCAGCAATCGATTTGACGCTTTCTTTGTGGTTTTCAACCTGGCTGGCTGGGTGATTGGCGGCTTTAGTATTGTCGTAGGCGGTTTTGGAATTGCCAACATCATGTTTGTTTCGGTGAAAGAGCGCACCCGGATTATCGGGATTCAAAAGGCCCTGGGAGCCAAGAAATATTTTATTCTGCTTCAATTTATTTTCGAGTCGGTGATCCTTTCACTGGCAGGCGGCGCTGTTGGCCTGTTTTTGATCTTTCTGGGAACCGGTATTTTCAGCTATGTGTCGGATATGGCCATTGCCATGAATGCGGAGAACGTCCTGCTGGGCTTGATAATTTCGGTTGTAATAGGGGTTTTGTCCGGATTTTTGCCGGCTCTCTCGGCTGCTCGGCTCGATCCGGTGGAGGCCATCAATACCGTTTAGCAGGGAGATCCCGAGTTTCAAATTCCAAATTTCAGGATCCCACCACAGGCGGAGGAGCAATCGATAACCGATAAGTTTCGGGTTTTGAGTCATGCAACCACAAGCAGAAGAGCACCCGACCATCGATGAGTTTCAAGTGTCGAATCTCAAGTTCCCAAGCGAAGAGGTATGGAGCCAATAATCCAGTATGCAACATCCGGCATCGAACAATCAACCACCCACACGCTTGGCTTTGCGCTTATACTTTTTGGGTACTTCCCAAATGGAGCAGCGCATCGCCTTGGTAAACGATGGGGGCGTGGTTTAATCCAAGTACGTGGCCAGCAGATGGCATTTTTACTTTATGTTCAAATTTTCCGTATGGGTCGGAAATACTGCCAATGATTTCACCTTTTTCAACCTTTGCCCCGTCCTTGATATGAAACCTGAAAAGGCCGCCGTGACGGGCACGAACCCACATGGATTGCTCAATGATCACAGATTGGTGCATTTCCATGTGAGCCAGTCCTTCGGAGAAATCGCGCATGCCCAGATGGGTCATCACTTGCATCACTCCGCGAATGCCCCGCATGGTAATCCGCTTGTGGAAGTCGAGCGATTTGCCCCCTTCGAAAAGCAAAACCGACTTGCCGGCCAAAGTGGCTGCCTGGCGAAACGATTTTTCGCGGTCGGGAGCAAAGACAATAAACCGGGGGTTGAACACTTTGGCCAGTTCCAGTAATTCAGGGTTACCCCTGTTAATGCGGATTTGCGAGCTGTTAAAGCGATTGGCACCTCCGGTATGAAAATCGATGCAGTAATCGACGTGAGGAAGGATGTTGTTCATCAGGTGAAAGGCGAAAATGCTGGCCAATGAGCCGTTCTTCGAGCCTGGAAAAACCCGGTTCAGATCTTTGCCATCCGGAAATTCGCGGGTTTGGCTTAGAAATCCGAAGACGTTTAAAACCGGAATACAGATCACCGTTCCGCGCTTGGGTTTATTGATCTTTTTTGCAATGATTTCGCGAAGAATTTCAACCCCATTTACTTCGTTGCCGTGAATCCCGGCATTGAGCAGAAGTACGGGGCCATCTTCCCTTCCACGTTCAACAATGACGGGCACTTCCACTTTGGCCCGGGTATGCAAGCGGGCGATATCCAGATTCAGGATGGTTTGCTTTCCGGGGCGGATTTCCGTTCCCAGAATGGTCATGGGACGATGAGTTCTCATTACTATAAATCGTTAGACGTTACGTTCAACATAGCGAATGATGCTCCGGGCAATGTCGGTGCCGGTAGCACTTTCAATGCCTTCCAGTCCCGGCGATGAGTTGACTTCCAAAATCAGCGGGCCGTGGTTCGATTGCAGCATGTCCACTCCAGCCACTCCCAGCCCCATTACGCGGGCGGCTTTCAGGGCGGCATTCTCCTCATCCTCTGTTAGCTCAATGATTTCGGCGGTGCCTCCCCGGTGCAGGTTCGAGCGAAATTCGCCTTTTTTACCCTGGCGTTTCATGGCGCCCACCACTACGCCGTCAACCACAAAGGCGCGTACATCGGCTCCCTTTGATTCCGTAATGTATTCCTGAACAATCACCCGGGCTTTGAGTCCGTTAAAAGCCTCTATGACTGACTCAGCGGCATTGTCAGTTTCGGCCAGCACCACACCCAACCCCTGTGTCCCTTCGAGTACTTTGATGACAACGGGCGTTCCACCGACAATGCGGATAATATCCTTCACATTGCGCGAATAGTTTGTAAAAACTGTTTTTGGTAATCCGAGTCCGGCCCGGCTCAGAATTTGAAGGCTGCGTAACTTATCGCGTGATCGAACCAGTGCCTGCGACTCAATGGCTGTAAACACCTTCATCATTTCAAACTGGCGTACCACGGCTGTTCCGTAAAAGGTGACCGAAGCCCCGATTCTTGGAATCACCGCATCAACATCATCCAGCTTTTGACCTTTGTAATAAACCCTTGGCTTTCTCTTTTCAATCACCAGGTCGCATTTGGAATGGTCAACAATCAGCATTTCATGGCCACGCTGTTTTCCTGACTCAATTAAGCGCTGTGTGGAATATAGATTTGGGTTTCGAGACAAAACAACAATCTTCATTTAATTTTTTTAAAAAGTTACGATTTTGATCTTTCTTTTGTGTGATAAATTACGCAATGAGCTGTCAACGACAAAGCGTTTGGAAAGGAATTTCCGGCCTAGCAAAACCGGGAACTTCATTGCTCCCCGTTCGGTTAGGGTGAGTTCAATTGGGAAAATCTGTCCAAACAATTTAACTTCTGTTGAAATGCTGAATCGCTCCTCGAGCTGGCCGTTGGAGCTTTTTACTTTTTTTAATGAAAAGGTATCAAAAATAAATTCTTTATCATGATATTTTTGGTGCTGCGGATCGAGAAACAAACATTTGAGTTTCTCTTGTCCGTCAACATGAATAATTTCGATGTCGTGACAGTGGAAGCTGGAGGTGTACGCCCCTGAGTCCGTTTTCACTTCAATACCTTCCAAATTTAGATGTGGAAAGTCGGCAACATCTTCGCGTCCTATAATGATTCTGGAAAGGGTCATTTCTAAATGATATTGAAAAACATTTTGGCAACCATCATGTATAAGATCAATCCCAAGATGTCGTTGGTGGTTGTGATGAAAGGCCCTGTTGCCAATGCGGGGTCAATCTTCAGCTTGTTTAATACCAATGGAATCGTAGTTCCGAAGAGGGAAGCGAAAACGATGACAATAAACAGCGAAATACTAACGGCCCAAGTCAACTTCAAGCTTTCGGTAAAGAAGAAATTATACGTAAAAATAAGGGAGGAAAATACGAGTGCGGTGATTAAGCCAACAGCCAGTTCCTTGGCCAGTTTTTTCCCAATCGAGTCGAAATCGCGGGCACCGCTGGCGATGGTTTGTACGACGATGGAGGACGACTGCACGCCAACATTACCGGCCATCGCAGCAATCAGTGGAATAAAAAAGGCGATGCCTTGAATTTGTTTCAGTGCCGATTCGTTGGCTCCCAATACACGGGCCCCCAAAATACCGCCAAGCAGTCCGATTAGCAGCCAGGGCAGGCGGGCACGGGTTAAGTTCCACACGCGGTCGCCCGACTCCACATCGCCGGTAATACCCGACACCATCTGGTAGTCTTTTTCGGCTTCTTCCCGAATTACATCCACCACGTCGTCAATTGTAATTCTTCCTTTCAGCCGTCCAATGTGGTCGACAACCGGAATGGCTACCAAGTCGAAGCGTTCCATTAGCTGGGCCACTTCTTCTTGCGTGGCATCAGTTTTCACATAATGCAGGTCATCTTCGAGCAGGGTTTTAATCTTCGAGTTGGTTGGATTTAGAATCAATTTGGTCAGCGACAGGATGCCTTTTAAAAAGCCGCCATCATCAACCACATACACGTAATAAATTTCATCAATGTGTTCGGCCTGGGCCGATATTTCCTTGAGTGAAGTTTGAACCGTCCAGTTTTCGTTGACCTTAATCAGCTCCTTGGCCATCAATCCCCCCGCTGATTCTTCATCGTATTCCAGCAGGTCGGCAATGTCGCCGGCTTGCTCTTTATCTTTCATCTCCTGAAGAACGGCTTCCTTCATGTCGTCTTCCAGGTCGCCAACCACGTCGGCGGCATCATCCGAATCCATGTATTCGATAAATTGCCGGGCAATCAGCTCGGGCGGAAGAACTTTCAGAAAACGTCGGCGTTCGTTTTCAGGAATCTCAACCATGACATCCGAAGCCTTTTCAGGATCGAGCAGCAGGTAAAGGTACTTGGCCTCGTCCATGTTCAGCTCGTCCATGAGTTCGGCAATATCGGTTGGGTGCAGTCCTTCTAGCTTATCCAAAATGGCTTTTGCCGATTCACTTTCGATAAGAACCCTTAGCTCGTCGATAAATTCTCTGTTCAGTTCGAATTGCATGGTTCTGGTTTTATGACTGACCTTCAATCAGCCGGGTTAAACGTTCAAAATCATTAACACTTAACTGCTCGGGACGTTTAGAAAAAATGGGATCTTGTTTTAATTCTTCATCCCGAATAAAGGATTTAACGGAGCTACGGAGCATTTTGCGCCGTTGACCGAAGCCGGCTTTCACCAACTGAAAAAATAGTTTCTCGTTGCAGTTGAGCGCTTTGGTGTGGTTGCGGCGCAAGCGAATAACCCCGGATTTGACTTTAGGAGGCGGAATGAAAACATTTTCGTGAACCGTAAATAAATAGTCGATATCGTAGAAAGCCTGAAGAAAAACACTCAAGATACCATAGGTTTTGCTTCCCGGGCCGGTGGCAATGCGTTCGGCTACTTCTTTCTGAATCATGCCAACAACTTCCGGAATTTGATCACGGTGTTCCAGTACTTTAAAGAAAATTTGTGATGAAATGTTATAGGGAAAATTGCCGATAATGGCGAAAGGTTCGCTAAAGTACGCCCCCAGATCCATTTTCAGAAAATCCCTTGAGATAATCCGGTCTTCCAGTTCCGGGAAGTGCACTTTGAGATAGGCCACAGATTCGCGGTCAATTTCAACCACCGTGGTTTGATAATTTTTCTTCTGCAGTAAAAATTGTGTGAGAACACCCATTCCGGGACCAACTTCCAAAACATGCTTGATGTCGTCAGCTTGCAGGCTGTCAACAATTTTCAGGGCAATATTCTTGTCATTCAAGAAATGTTGTCCCAGGTTCTTTTTTGCTCTGACGTTGATCATTCGTGCTGTTCTCTCTGTTTTGAATGTGAGATATGTTGTTAAAAAACGAGGCGAATTCAAACAAATATCTATTTTTGTGTGTGAAACTTGCCGTTTTTAAGGCGTGCAAATGTAATAAAGTACTTAATAAAAATAGGAAGTGTCGCTAAATTCGATCTTAAAAATAGCGTAATTTCAGAAACTAACAAGTTTGCTTTGAACCCAAAAATCTTAAAGACCCTAAAATTCCTTGCTTTTTTAGCTTTAGGCCTCCTCTTATTTTGGTTGGTTTATAAAGATCAGAATGTTGACCGGCTAAAATCCATTTTAAAAAATGATGTGAATTACTGGTGGGTGTTGTTATCCTTGTTTTTGGGATTGCTTAGCCATATCAGCCGAACCTTGCGCTGGAACCTGATGATTGAACCTTTGGGCAAAAGCCCACGCACACTAAACACCTTTTTGGCGGTGATGGTGGGTTATTTGATGAACCTTGTTTTTCCACGAATGGGCGAAATTTCGCGTTGCGGGGTGTTGGCCCGATATGAAAAAATGTCGTTTACGCAGTTGATTGGAACCGTGGTTGTTGAACGGATTGTCGATGTGATCATGCTGCTTTTATTTACGCTGTTGGTGGTTGTGGGGCAGTTTGGACAGGTAATCCAGTTTCTGGATAACAACCCCGAAGTGAATGCACGACTCAACCAACTCACTCACTCGCCCTGGTCTATTTTGGTGTTTATCCTGGTCATCGCTTTGGTGGCTTTTTTCTGGAAGCGAATCATGCGTACCGCAGCGCTTGGCAAAATTCGAAGCGTACTCAAGAACTTTGCTGAAGGTTTGAGAACCTTAAGGCACATGAACAACAAGTGGGCGTTTATTTTCCATTCGGTATTTATTTGGCTGATGTACTACCTCATGCTGTATGTGATCTTCTTTTCGTTCGATTTTACTTCGCACTTGCCTGCCATTGCCGGCTTAACGGCTTTTGTGCTCGGAAGCTACGGTATGGTGGCACCGGTACAGGGCGGTATTGGTGCCTGGCATTTCATGGTGGTTCAGGCCCTGTTGGTATATGGTATCGACAAATCCGACGGCATGGTGTTCGCCCTGCTGGCCCACACGTCCATGATGGCCATGATGATTCTGCTTGGACTCATCTCCTTACTTATCCTGCCTTTTATAAACCGGACAGAAGCTTAAGCAAAATATTAGTTTGCTTTGAAGGTTGCAGGCTTAACACTTCTTCTTAATTTTGGGCATTGTCATCAACTCATCACTATGAACACAGAGTTATTTATAGCCCGGCGATTGTTTTCATCGAAAGACCGAAGCCAAAAAATGTCGCGGCGCATTGTTCGCCTGGCGGTAGCTGGCATCAGCCTGGGCATGATGGTGATGATTTTGGCCGTGGCAATTGTGACTGGTTTTCAGCGCGAGATTGAAGACAAAGTAAATGGCTTTGCCGCACACCTGCAGGTTGTGAATTACGACAGCAACTTTTCCTATCAAACCGAGTTGATCAACAGCCGGCAACCTTTTCTGGACGAGCTGAGAGCCATGCCCGAGATAAAACATGTGCAGCAGTTTATTACCAAGCCGGGCATGATTCGTACCGAAGAAGCCATTCAGGGTATGGTGCTGAAAGGGGTTGCTCCTGATTTTGACTGGACCTTCTTCGAAAAAAACAAAGTAGCCGGGAAACAGATTCCGCTCGATTCGTTGCGAACCAGCCAGGTGTGGATTTCGGAACAGGTGTCGAACCTCCTGAAATTGACCCTTGGCGACTCGTTTCGGATGTATTTTCTGAATGAAAATGAACGAACACCCCGCATCCGGCAGTTTGAGGTTGGCGGCATTTACCGTACCGGGTTGGAAGAGTTCGACCAGATGTTTATGCTGATTGACATCCGGCATCTTCAAAGCTTGAACTCGTGGGAGGAAGACGAGATCAGCGGGTTCGAAATTTTCATCAATGATTTGGATGAGGTGGACGTCATGGAATACCAGGTGCGCGACCTGCTTTTGGCCAACCTGACCGATGACGAATCGCTGCTGCGGGTGATCAACATCAAGCGGAAGTTTCCGCATATTTTCGACTGGCTGAACTTGCTCGATATGAATGTGTGGATCATTCTGTTGCTCATGGTTCTGGTGGCCGGCTTTAACATGGTTTCGGGCTTGCTGGTCATTATTTTGGAGCGTACCCAAATGATTGGCGTGCTTAAGTCCCTGGGTGCGGCCAATGTCAATGTCCGCAAGGTCTTCCTTTATTTGTCGGTCTTTTTGATTGGGCAGGGCCTGCTGTGGGGCAATTTGCTGGGGTTGGCGCTGGGGCTGGCGCAACATTACTTCGAAATTATTCATCTCGATCCCACTTCCTATTATGTCGATACCGTTCCGGTGAATATTTCTATTCTGCATCTGGTACTTTTAAATGTTGGGGCACTGGTAGCCACCACGTTTATGCTGCTTGGCCCGTCGTATTTTGTCAGCCGCATTTCACCCGAAAAAACCATCCGATTCGAATAGTTTTTCCCTGGATTACAGGAATGATGCGGGTTTGAGTGCTCATGACCTGTGCCCATTCGACCTGACAGCCACGGATGCACGAATGGATAACTTAAGACCGTTGGTCCACGAATAACACGAATTTCACAAAGTTTTCTTTTGATGCTGTCAAATCTAATCATCATAACACGTCGCTGTTCTCTTTCAGACGTTGACCAAATAGTGATGGATCCACTTTTCGCCGGGGAAGATATAACTAAACAGTCACGGAGTCCTTTGGCGGGAGATCTTATGCAAAGACTACACGGCCATTTAAACCCGTTTTCCCCCAGTTACCGCAGAACGTTTGCATCAGATTTTTGACACATCGGGCACTCCATTTTAGCACCAGGTTATTTATTCGTAAAACTTTTTGGCCGAAACTTTTTTATATAGGTACGGTCTTTAAATTTGTCGTTTACTTCGTACTGGTGAATTTTCGCTATTGGATGAAGTGGCGAATCGGCAATTATACAGTGACTTTAGAAACTATGGGATACCCTTTCATACAACATATTCAACAATTGCTCCAAAGCGATTTGCCGGGCGAAAAAGCGCACCGGAAGATGCTTCCGCCAGGCCGGAAACTGTCGGCCAATTTCAATGAGATGTCTGAAGTGAAATACAGCAGCGTGTTGCTGTTGTTATTTCCGCACGAGGGGCGGATTTATACCTGCCTGACGCGCCGCAACCCGAATATGAAAAACCATCCGGGGCAAATCAGTTTTCCGGGCGGACGAATTGAAGAGGGCGAAAGCCCTGAGCTGACTGCCATGCGCGAAGCGCAGGAAGAGGTGGGCATTTCGCCGCTCGATATTCGCTTGCTGGGCATGTTATCACAGTTATTTATTCCCGTTAGCGGCTACACCATTTTCCCTTATGTGGGTTGGGTCGATCACAAACCCAACTTTGTGTTGAATGAGGCCGAAGCTGAAAAGCTGATCCTGCTTCCGGTGCAGGAGTTTTTACAGGAAGAGCGAATTGCGCATACCGAAATGGATACCATCCGTGGACGATTAAGGGTGCCGTATTATCCATACGAAGGGGAAATTATTTGGGGAGCCACAGCCATGATTTTAGCCGAATTTTTTGAAATACTGAAAGAAGGCAGCCTCACTCTGCAATAATATTCCGGTAGTCGCGGTAAGTTTCCAGCACCCGGTTCACGTAGTTATAGGGTTCCTCGCCCCGGCAGTAGCCCCAGCGGACCACCGGGTCGCTATAGAATTTCGATGCCGATTTGTTTAGCAAATAATAATCGACGTTGTCATCCCAAATTTCCGGGTTTTTGTCGTATTTCTCAGCCAGGCGCTGGGCATCTTTTACATGCCCCAGCCCCACATTGTAGGCAGCTAACACAAACTTAACCCTTTGGGTCGAATCGGGGACGTCGGGCTTGAGGTTCTTATTGAGCCATTCTAAAAGGCGCACACCAACCCGGATATTTTGTTCCGGCTCCTCATATTCATTCATTCGAACCAAATCGGCTGTTTCAGGCATGATCTGCATCAGTCCGTAGGCTCCGGCCCACGATTCAGCGTCCGGGTCAAACCGTGATTCACGGTAGATCATGGCCGCAAGAAACCGCCAGTCCAGTCCGGCTCTTTGGGCGGCATCTTTTATCATCTCATCAAACGGCGATATGTTGCCGTCGCGAATGGAATGGTAGCCACTGCTGGCCATCGTGCTGGAGCGACTGTTCTCGAAATATTTGTTGTACAACACTGCGTAAGTGGTTGTTTTCCGAAAGTTGCGAATCCAGTTGTTGAGGTATTTCAGCCATTCCTCCGAACCATTACGTACGGCCCATGCAATGTTTTGCGGGAAGCTGACTGGCGTGCTAATGTCGAGATTGGGATAAAAAGTTTGATTGACTTTGGCAACGTTCTCGTCGCACACCGTATAGTCAATCTCGCCATTGGCCACCATCGAAACCAGTTGTTCGACCCCATAAATCGAATCCTGTACAATGTCAATTTCTTCCCCGATTTCGTCCGAGAGGTTGACCATGCGCCGGTAATAGGCGGTATTCTTTTGGACATAAATAGTCTTTCCGGCCAAATCGAGTTGATTTCGAATCAAGGAATCTTCCAAGGCATGGTGGGGCAAAGTTCGCCAGTTGTCAGGTTTGCGTTGCACCAACACCTGCCGGGTTTGTTCTAACGGGAGTGTGAAGGCAATGATCTCGTCTCGTTTTTTTGTGACAGTCAGGTTTTTAGCAACCAGGTCGTACTGCTCATCCTGAAGGCCTTCAAAGGTTTCCTGCAGGTTGTTGCTGACCGAGATCTCCAGCTGAACACCCATGTCTTCGGACAGATGCTTCAGTAGTTCGTACTTAAAGCCCATTGGTTTTCCGCGGTAAATAAAGTAGTTGGTTGAGTTGTAGTCAACCACGGCCCGTAGCTGGCCCGATTTCATGATTCGCGTCAGGTCGTTCTTCCTGGCTGATGACTCATCATCTTTCCGGTTTTTTCTTCCGTTACAGG
This sequence comes from uncultured Sunxiuqinia sp., assembly GCF_963974515.1. Taxonomy (GTDB): domain Bacteria; phylum Bacteroidota; class Bacteroidia; order Bacteroidales; family Prolixibacteraceae; genus Sunxiuqinia. The sequence goes on from NZ_CAXBDD010000040.1 coordinate 21,864, forward strand.
AAAAAAGAAGGACGACCAAAATAAGGGCAATAAACGGAATGTATGTCTGGTTTCTACTCATGCTTGTTTCGTAACTTTCGGCTAATCGTAGAACGTCCAGGCAACTCCGAGCCTGAATGTTCTTCGGTATAGCGGGTAATTCGGTGCGGCCCAAAATCCACCATCCAAGAAACCCGATGCGGCATTCAGCCATTGAAAAAATAACCGGGTACGCTTTAGTTTCAGGTTGATGTGGGCGTCAACGAAGGGAAAGTTACCAATTTTATCTTGATTTTGCCAATAGAAGCGACCTGTTGCCGGATCGTAAGCATCCGCGTAAAACTCGGTGTTGTATCGAATGTCGGCTCCTATTTGTGTGTATAAAACCTTGGAAATGATAGTTTTGTAGTTCATGCTGAAGTAGGTGCTAAAATCGGGCAGGTGCAGGTATTGTTCCTGGTTGGCTTTTTGCCAGATTACCTGTCCGCGTAACAGCCAATGCTTCGACTCAATGGTCTTATTCAGGTAAGCTGAAAGCACGAGCAATTCCGAACCTCCTTGACGGGGAAGCGCCTCGGCATCGTTGTAAATGTAGTTGCCAATCAGGGCGTAGTTGGCTCCCAGTGTCAATTTGTATTTTTGAGAATGAATTTCTGAATTGACAATCATCTCATTAATATTGTCGAAACGATTATTCCATGCATAATGGTTGGAACTAAATCGCTGCTCAAAATAATCAGGCACGATGGTGTTCAATTCGCCTGATATTTTCAAGCTCGTAGTATCATTGCCAATTCGGATGGGCTTGTAGATGAACGCGCCTAATTCCGTTTGGCCCGAACGGTAGCCGGTCAGGTAGAGTTTTCCCTGGGCGCCCCATTTCCAGAAAACGCCTTCGTCGCGCGATATCCCCCCGCCTACAAAGGTGTTGCTGTGTTTGAATTTCTGCAGCACGGTGTCCACTGGCATTTTAATGCGGATGAGATCGTGCCCAATAAAGGCTCGCGTGGTAAAGGTAAATTTTCGATCGGGAGCCTCATAAAACCTCAGTTGGAAGACGTTGGTCAGCCGGTTGTAGCCAATGGTATCATTGGTAGCCGTTGAATCGATGTAGGTATTTCTGTAAAATTGTCGGTTGGATGCCTCATCAGTATCGGTGTAGATTTTTTTGTTCCCCGAATACTCTACCTCGTAAAAAAAACCGGTTCTCGGAATAAATTCATCCACGATATTTCCCAACGAATCTTCCACCTCAATGGTTTTTCCCAGCCGGTATTCGGTATTCCAAAAAATCGTATTGTTGTTGATAGACGTGTTGGCTTCATCCAGGTTGACAATGTAGATATCGGTTTCTGAGTATTCATTTAGGCCCGGATTGTCATCGGTCAACCCGCCGTTCTCCATGTTCCGGATCCTGTTGAAAAGCAAGTTGAAGTGCGATACCCAGTTGTTTGACTCGTAGCTGGAGTAAAACCCGATGGTGTGATACTTGTTTTCCTGGTATTCGTACTGCCCCGTTGCTTTTGATTGGTCGTAAAGAAAGGCGAAATTAAAATCGCGGTTGATATTTTGCGAGTGAAACACATTGAATCGGGTTTCATTCTGAATATTTTTATTCTCGCTTTGACTGTAGTCCAGCAGCGTATAAGGCGTTGTGGTGTTGAAGTACCGGATATCGGACGGAAATTTGGAATAGACGTCGAAGGCCCGGTAAAAATAAAAATCCGAATCGCCCTTTCGCTTGAAAAAATTATTTGATTGATAAGCGCCGCCCAAGTTGCCGGTAAACGTATTGCTGATGCTGTTTTGGTATATGGGGTTGTACAAGTGGAAAAAATTCAGGGCAGTGTCCACCTCGGTTTCTTCCATGAGCGCACCGTAGTTTTTCAATTCCCAACTTCGAATGAAGGACGGAATATGTTCATTATGCTCGTACTGGTCCGTCTCCAGACTATCATTGCTCTGCAAGGTGCTTTCAGCATTAAAGCCGCCAAAATTCCTTAATTCTCCCTGGGCAAATAAGAGGCTTACTCCACCCAGTAAAATCCATATGGTTAACTGTATCTTCTGAAACATGCAGGGGCAAAGATAATTAAAAGTCAAAGTTTGATTGAGTTTTACGCTTAAAAAAGTTAAACATCATTATTGGGTACCGGAATGATCGTTTCCGGGCTTGTCACCAGCTGTTAATTCGAACTCCTGTAATTGAGAAATGTTGTTTGCCTCGCACCCGAAAACCTGTGGCTGTTTATCTACAAGGTTGCAGAATTATCTACAATTGGAATTTTGAGGGTTTTCAGATGTTGACACATTCATTAACTCCTGCCAGTTAGTGTTTTGCGATGTATTTATCCCTTGGTTGTGTCTTGGCGAACCAGCTAGAATGATATTTGCTTAGCTGTAGAAAAGCGGAATGGAAGCATTAAAAAACGACATACAGCATTCGCTTGACGGTTTCTTTACCGAAGTGGGAAATATCCTACTGTTTACGGGCAAAGTCACCCGGCAGTTTTTTACGGCCCCCTTGGAGTACAAAGAACTGATCAAGCAGGGCTACTACATTGGAAATAAAACACTCCCGCTGATCGCAATCACAGGTTTTATCATGGGACTGGTGCTCACGTTGCAAAGTCGTCCGGTAATGGTTGATTTTGGAGCCGAATCACTTCTACCCGGCATGATTGCCATTTCGATCATTCGTGAAATTGGCCCGGTGATTACCGCCCTGCTGTGTGCCGGAAAAATAAGCTCCGGAATCGGGGCTGAGCTGGGGGCCATGAAAGTGACCGAACAGTTGGATGCCATGGAAGTTTCAGGGGCTAAGCCCTTAAACTACGTAGTGGCAACCCGAGTGATGGCAACAACCATTTTGGTGCCGATACTGGTTTTTTTCGCTGATGCAGTTGGCTTGCTGGGATCTTTTGCTGCTCTGAATATGCGCGAAGACATTTCTTTGCGGTTGTTCTTTTCGCAAGCTTTCGACTCGCTTAGCTTTGCCGATGTAGTTCCGGCAACCATTAAAACTATTTTCTTCGGATTTTTCATTGGCCTGATCGGATCGTACAAAGGTTACACTGCCGACCGGGGCACTGAGTCGGTGGGCCTTTCGGCCAATTCGGCAGTGGTAACCGCTTCGCTGGTGATTTTCATTATCGACCTGATTGCCGTTCAGTTTTCAGAATTGATTTATGGCTTTTAATACCAACTCTATGGAAACAGTAATTGAAATCAGACATCTGGAGAAAGCCTTCAACAACCTACCTGTCCTGACAGATATCAATCTGGAATTGGTGCGGGGTGAAAATCTCGCGATTCTGGGAAAGTCAGGGACTGGCAAATCGGTGCTCACTAAATGCATTGTCCGACTGATAGAGGCCGACAAAGGCGAGATTCTGGTGCTCGGCAACGATATTCTTAGAATGGATGATGAACAACTGAATGATACCCGTAAGAAGGTGGGTTACCTGTTTCAGGGGGGTGCTCTGTATGACTCAATGACGGTCAGGGAAAATCTTGAGTTTCAAATCAGGCGTACCCAGCTGGAAAAGAACAAGAAAGAGCTTCGGGAACTGGTTGAAGAATCGCTCGAAAATGTGGGCTTATTAGAGGCAATAAACAAAATGCCGGCTGAGCTTTCCGGAGGAATGAAGAAACGGATTGGGCTAGCCAGAACCTTGATTCTGAAACCGCGGATTATTTTATATGACGAACCGACCACCGGCCTTGACCCTGTGACTTCAGGTGAAATCAGTGAGCTCATCCTGCAGGTTCAGGAGAAATACAATACGTCCTCCATCATTATTACACACGATATGAAATGCGCAAAGATGACAGCCAATCAGCTTAAAATAATGAAGGATGGAAAGTTCTATGCAGAGGGTACTTTCAGCGCGTTAAGCGAAAGTGATGATCAGGAAGTTAAAGCCTATTTCAGTTAAAAAGATAGTATTATGAGTAAGTTTAAAAGTCGTCCGTTGAAGTTGGGTATGCTGGTTTCCATTGGCTTACTGTTGTTTATAATGGCGGTATATTACCTGGGAAGCAAACAAAACCTGTTTTCATCAACCTTTACCATCACCAGCCATTTTTCCGATGTGAAAGGACTGGTGGAAGGGAACAAAGTTAAGTATTCCGGCATCGGTGTGGGAACGGTTTCCAATGTCGAGATTATTTCAGACTCCACTATTTTAGTTGAAATGCTCATCAATCAGAAGGTTAGGGAGTTTATCCGGAAAGACTCCAAAGTGGAAATCGGGCGCGAAGGGCTGATGGGCAGTAAAATGGTGATTATTCACCCGGGATCGCCCGAGACCGGGAGTGTGGATGATTACGAACGGCTGACCTCCATTAAGCCGGTTGATGTTGAAGAAATGATTCAGGAAGCCCGGAAGATTATTGATGATGGCCGAATGGTATCGAAAGCCCTGTTGGAAATGAGTGATAAAATTAACAATGGCGATGGTGATTTGGCCAGGTTGATCAATGAAAATTCCATTACAACTAAATTGAGCCAAGCGGGGGACGAGCTACTGGCTTTTACTAAAAATGCCAAAGCAATTACAGGGAAAGTGAACCGTGGCGAAGGCGACCTTGGGCGTTTGGTGAACGACACGGCAATCACTCATGAATTGACATTCACCCTAAGTCACCTGAAGCAAATGGCAACACGGGCCGATTCGGTGACCATGGAAATGCTGCTGTTCAGTAAAGAACTAAACGAAGGCGGCGGTGTGCTAAACCGATTGGTGTATGATGACGAAATGGCACAACATCTGGATACCACTTTGATTAAAGCTGGCCACGGGATTGATGAGGTGGCCAGAACGGCTGAAACCATCCGAAAAAGCTGGATTTTAAACCTATTTTCGGGCCGAAACAAAAAGAACAAAGAGGCAAATTAAAATTGGGACCCTAAAAACTTTGATTCGAACATTTTGTTGATATGTTAAAACAATTGCGGCAATCTGGAATGATACCGTTTAAAGTAATACTAAAAAAATCGAATGGCTAAGGTAAAAAGTCGTTAAGCCGCCAGCAACAGATGAATAAAAAACTGGGAAAACAAATAGAAGAAATTGCCGGAATAATCAACCAACTAAAAAATGGTGATGTTGATGTGGATGTGGAATCGCTGATGGAGTTGGATGAACTGCTGGATTTGCTCAGCAATAAAGTCAAGTCGGCCAAGCTCGGTTACCCATTAAGCAGCCAGCCAGCCATGCCCGAATCGGTGAGGCACGAAGCCATTTTTATATTCGATACCACTTATAAAGTTTACAAGTACACCGGTATCTTCGATCATCTTTTTTATCCCGGGAAAAGTGGTGCCTTAGACATTTCTGACCTGTTAAAAATCGAGGAGCAAGATGTTTTTTCGCAGATGATCGATCGATTACTTGCTACCAAAGAAAGCCAGGAGTTTGAAACGATCATTCACTCTACTCAGGGCATTCCGCTGGCGGCCCGTATTAGTCTTGAATTGCTTTCGGAGAAGGCTGGCGAAGAGTTGATCATGGCTGGCGTCAACTTCGCCAACACCACCATGACGGACATCAAAAACTACCAGCAAATTGTCATTGATAATTTGCCCGATATTGATGTTTTTCTATTTGACACCGATTACCGTTACGTACTAGCCGGTGGGCGCGAAAAAGAGCGCTTCGGATTGTCAAACAGCTATTTTGCCGGGAAAACTCTCTTCGAGGCATTTGATGAAAAAGTACACAAACGCTTGTTTCCCTTTTACCGTAAAGCTCTCAGCGGCGAAATGGCCGACGGCGAAATCCGGATGGAGGATCAGGTGTATTATATATGGGCTACCCCCGTCAAGAATTTTTACAGTGAAGTTGTTGGTGGAACGGCTATCGTACAGAACGTAACCAAAGATAAAGAGGTGGAGGCACACCTGAAAAAAGCCAAGGATGACGCCCAAAAAGCGGATCAGGCGAAGTCAGTTTTTCTGGCTAATATGAGCCACGAGATCCGTACACCGTTAAACGCGATTGTTGGGTTTGCCGAGCAGCTGGCCAATTCAGAACTCAATAAGAAACAAGAAGACTTTGTCCGTTTTATCAACGACTCATCGGAGCATTTACTCTCACTGGTTAATGAGATCCTGATTCTGTTTAAGCTTGGAATGGGAAAAGTCCATATCGATAAGATCGCTTTTAACCTGACCCAAATTTTAAGTGTGATCTACAATTCATTTATCATCCGGGCAAATGAAAAAAAATTGCGGCTGTCAGTCCAAATCGATCCTAAAATACCAGATACACTCGTTGGCGATCCTTTCCGCTTGCGACAGGTGGTGATCAATCTTATGTCGAATGCTCTGAAATACACGGATGTCGGCATGGTTGAGTTGCGTTGTGTTTTGGAAAAAGAAGACGAGCAAACAATGGTTCTGCGCATAGACGTTGAAGATACCGGCATGGGCATATCACCCGAGCTGAAACCGGTCATTTTCGATGAGTTCACACAATCGTCCGCTAATCTGGACAAGAAACGCAAAGGAGCCGGGTTGGGATTAACCATCTGTAAAAAGCTGGTTGAGTTGATGGACGGGCGGATTCAGGTTGAAAGCGAAGTGGGACGCGGAAGTTTGTTTACAGTAACGCTGCCGTTTCAGAAAGCGGGAGAACAAGAACAGGCTGAACATGAAAGCCATTATTCGCTTCGTGAAAACATGCTGGAGGGGAAGAAGATTTTATTTGCCGACGATGATGAGTATAACCTCTTGCTTGCCGAAACGGTTTTGTCGAACTGGAAGGCTGATTTTCAGTTGGCACGAAACGGCGAGGAGGCTTTGAATTTCCTACAACTGAATCGATATGACATCATTCTGCTGGATATTCACATGCCAAAAATGAATGGACTGGAAGTTATTCATGAAATCAGGAAGGATAAGAACAATCCCAATCATAAAATAGATGCACTGGCGGTAACAGCCAACGTGCTCAAAAGCGACATCAAGCTTTACATGAATCATGGCTTTAATGGCTATGTACTTAAACCATTTAAAGAGCGGGAATTGTATAACAAGATTTGTAATGTGCTGAAGCTGATCAGCAATGGCGGAAACAAAAAAGAAGCAGAGGATCTTGAGATGACGCTGCCTGGCAAGAGCAATGAGATTGACACAGAAAATCTTTGGTTAACATCCAATGGCGATCGTGAGTTTTTTAATAAAATGATTGATACATTTGTAAGAAACTCGAAAAGTCTTTTAGAAGAATTTAACATAGCTTCAAAAAGCGAAGATTGGTCTGGTTTGGGAGAAAAGGCACATCGGGCTATTCCATCGTTCAAATTTTTTGGATTGAGTGAATTGGTTGAGCAGCTTGAACAAATGGAAGACCTGGCATTGCGTGACAAAGATTACACGACCCTTTCTGCAAGAACCAAACATGTGCTGGTTTTGGTGGAGGAAGTGATAGAACAAGTCAAAAAGCTTCAACAGGAAGATGATCAACTGAAGTAATAAATTGGCATGTGTGGAGAGTTTTCAACGTCTTATAATGTCTTTTTTTGAGTCGTTAATACTTGATCTAAAGCGATCAAAAAAATATAAAATAGGTCGGCGACCATAACAGTTACAGCTATATGAGTAAAATATTGATCATTGATGATGATACGTTTATTTGCGAAATCCTAAAAAAGCAACTGAGCAGCAACGGGTATAAAGTGGAAACAGCTTTTTCCGGCAAAAGTGGGATGGAAGCCATCAAAGATGGGCAGTTCGACTTGGTCCTTTGCGATTTTCGATTGCCCGACACAGATGGCTTGGAGTTGCTTCAAAAGATTAAAGCCATTGCCCAATCAACCATTGTGATTATTATTACGGCTTACGCCGATATCCGTCAGGCTGTTAAGCTGATGAAAATGGGGGCAGAGGATTATATCACCAAACCCCTCCAGCAAGAAGAACTTCTGGCTTTAATCAGGCAAAAACTGACTCAAGATAAGCTCGAAGTCCGTAAAAAACAAGATCATATTTACACCGATGGCGACTTTATCATGGGCAAGAGTGACAACATGCGGTCAGTCATCAATTTATCACGGAGGGTGGCACCCACTAACATGTCTGTTTTGATTCAGGGAGAAACAGGTACTGGCAAAGAATATATTGCCCGGTTTATTCATCAGCACAGCAAACGAAACAACAAACCCTTTGTGGCGCTCGATTGTGGAGCCATCCCCAAGGATCTGGCTAACAGTGAACTGTTTGGACACATTAAAGGGTCATTTACCGGTGCTGTCCGAGATAAAGAAGGTGTTTTTCAGCAAGCCAACGGCGGCACCCTTTTCCTGGATGAAATCGGAAATTTGAGTTACGACATCCAGGTTCGTTTGCTTCGCGTGTTGCAGGAACGGACCGTGTCAAGGGTTGGGGAAAACAAAGCTCAAAAGGTTGATGTTCGAATCATTACAGCCTCAAACGACGATTTGCTTGACGAAGTCAATCAGAATAATTTCAGAGAAGATTTGTATCACCGGGTCAATGAGTTTAAGATAAATCTTCCCGCACTTCGCGAGCGAAAAGAAGATATCTTATTTTTTGCAAAATACTTTTTAAGCGCCTCAAACGAAGAGTTGGAACTTCGCATTGACGGAATAAGTGCTGATGCCGAGTTGGTCCTGCAAAAATACCCATGGCACGGAAACCTCAGGGAATTGAAAAATGTGATCAAGCGAGCCGCATTGATGGCTCCCGGTCAAGAGATTACCAAGGATTGTCTCCCACGTGAAATTGTTTACCCATCTGATTCAGATGTAAACAGCGAAAACGTGGAAATTGGTGAATCGAAGTTGAAAGACGCTTCATCCGAATTCGAAAAGCAACTGATTATGAGAACCATTGAAGAGGCTGGATTTAATAAATCAAAAGCTGCCCGTCTGTTAAAAATTGACCGCAAAACACTCTACAATAAAATCAAACAATACGGTATTGAAATCTGATTGATCCCAATGTTTCTTTGGAACAGATATTGGGCATTTCGAGTCATTGAGGAGGACGGAAAATGCGGCAATCAAATTTATTAAAGAAAATAGCTATTGTTGATGATGCCCTCGGCTGTTTCAGAATTGAAGGGGGTAAGTTAAAGGAACAGACATTAAAAGAGCAGATCAAGTGCTTCCGGAAGGCTTCGGGCTTGTTGAGTTATTTAGAAAAACTCAAACATCAGCATTTGAGTGATGAATTTCCGGATTATATCTTGATTGACATTCACTTGTCCGACATGGATGCAACAGCCTTTTTGGATCGTTTTGAACGAATTGTAGCCAATATGGAGACACCCGAAGTTTTTATTTTGTCCAGCTCTGGCAGTAAGAAAAATCGGGATCTCGCCATGCAGTATTCCTTTGTTAGTGCCTACCTTGAAAAGCCTGTGCCATCTGATTTTATTGAAGTGTTAATTGCCGGTAAGGGTGTAGACAATTCCCCTCATTAGTCTGTGGATGTTTTTGCACAACAACGCGGCGCTCGGAGTTTCGCAGGGGCAGGTGAAAACTTTCTGAAATGTTTTACAAAATTGTGCGGTGTTGGAACCTTTGCGAAAGGATTTTTTGTAAATCGCAGCACGAAAAAGAATAATTTGCAGGAACGATTACCTTTGGCCAGGTAGTTATTGTTATGGATAAACATTAAGATAGTTGACGAATGGAAAAAGGAAAAATAAACAAAAGTTCAATTGGATTGATGAAAGGTATGATCATGATTCTTTTGGGACTTGGCCTTTTATTTTATCCTGGATTCACCCTCGTATCCGTGACCCGGCTGGTTGCTGTTTTGTTGCTTGTGAAAGGTGGTATGGCGGGCTTGATCCTTTTATTGTCGAGAAATCAACGAAGCAATCCTTCCATGCTGCTGGAGCTTTTTTTCGATGTTGGGATTGGTTTGCTGATTCTTTATAATCCGGGTGGCACCATTTCGTTTTTCGTTGTTATTCTGGCTATTTGGGCACTCATTGGAGGATTACTGATGGCTTTTTCTTTTAACACGTTGCGGAAAGCAGGCCTGACCAGTTGGGGTTTGTTTTTGAATAGTATCATTGCTCTTTCGTTTGGTTTCGTGCTAATTTTTGAGCCTTTGCGTGGCGGTATGGCACTGGCAACGCTGATCGGAGCTTTTGCCTTGGCTTATGGCATCGTTAATCTGTTATCCGTTGTCTTTCAAAAACGGGCGTAGCTGCCGGATTTATTTGTTGCGATCGAATATGGCACCTTCTCTGAATTGATTCGAAATTATAAATAG
>NZ_CAXBDD010000041.1:0-31485 GCF_963974515.1 uncultured Sunxiuqinia sp.
AGAGGTTGTTGCCTAAATCCTACTAAACAACGAAACTGATTAAACCAACGATGAAAAAAACGCACCAACTTCTTAGCTTGGCTCTCCTTACAAGTATTGGACTGAACTCCTGCCAAAACCAACAAACGGAAGAACTTCCCAATATTCTCTGGCTGACCAGTGAGGATAACAGCCCGCTTCTTGGTTGTTACGGTGATCAATTTGCTACCACTCCGAATTTGGACCAGCTGGCATCAGAAGGTTTTCTATACACCCACGCTTACGCCAATGCGCCAGTCTGTGCACCAGCTAGAAATACAATTATAACCGGGGTTTATGCCAATTCGGGCGGGCACCAACACATGCGCAGCTACTACCAGAAATCGGATATTGTCCGATTTTTTCCTGAGTTTTTAAAGGAAAAGGGTTATTACTGTACCAATAACTCAAAGCAAGACTACAACATTGCAGCGGAACAGACAGATTCGATTTGGAACGAAAGCAGCCGGAATGCGCACTACAAGAACCGCCAGCCAGACCAACCATTTTTCGCTATTTTCAACTCCACCATCAGCCATGAGAGCTCCCTGCATAAAAGGATTCCTCCGGAAGAACTCCGGCATGATCCGGCAGACGTACAGTTGCCTCCCTACCACCCCGACACTCCGGAAATGCGACACGACTGGGCACAGTATTACGACAAAGTGGAGGACATGGACACTTGGATTGGCAAGAAACTGCAAGAGCTGGAAGAAGCAGGATTAGCCGATAACACCATCGTTTTTTATTATGCCGACCACGGGGGCGTACTGGGACGAAGCAAGCGATTTGTATACGAAACCGGCACCCGCGTTCCGTTTATTGTTCGCATCCCCGAAAAATACAAACACCTGTTTCCCACTGATAAAACAGGCTCCGAAGTCAACAGACTGATCAGCTTTGTTGATTTGGCGCCAACGCTGCTGAGCATTGCCGGAATTGAAATTCCCGACTACATGCAGGGAAAAGCTTTCCTGGGAAAACAAAAAACCACAGATCCGGACTACGCTTACATGTTCCGCGGCCGCATGGACGAGCGCTACGACATGAGCCGGGCTGTACGGGATCAGAAGTACCGCTACATCCGTAATTACATGCCCTTCCGGATTTACGGCCAGCACGTCAATTACCTGTGGCAAGCCCCTTCCATGCAATCGTGGGAACAAGCATACCTAAATGGTGAATGCAATGCACAACAATCGGTTTTTTGGAATACCAAGCCGGTTGAAGAGTTGTATGATACAGAAAATGACCCTTGGGAGGTTAACAACCTGGCTGACGACGCAAACTACATGGACGTGTTGGTACGAATGCGGAAAGCCAACAAAGATTGGGTGGCCCGTATCTTCGACACTGGGTTTATTCCTGAAGCCGAACGAAACATGATGGCTGAAAACCAACCGATCTATGATTTACTCCGGGCGGGCCAGGTTCCACTTGAACAGATCATTGAAGCAGCCGAGCTGGCCGCTTTGAGCAATAAAGAAAACCTCCCACAACTGATCCAGCTGCTCAGCCACGAAAACAAGATCGCCCGGTATTGGGCGGCAACCGGATTTTTAACTTTGGGACAGGAGGCACAGTCAGCCAAAAAACCACTGGAGTCCGCTTTGCAAGATCCATCGCCCAACGTAGTCATTGCAGCCGCAGAAGCTTTATATTATTTGGGTGAAGAAGAAATCGGGTTACAGGCTTTGATCAAAATCTTGGATCATCCTGATCCGTTTGCCCGCACGCATGCACTAAACGCCATCGACTATACAAACAAATTCACCCCTGAGATTCAACAAGCGCTTAGGACGATGGTAGAAAACTTTAAGGACGATAAAAGCCCGAACCGCTACGACTTACGATTAGTCGACTGGCTTTTCGAAAAAAATCAAGTTAATGAAAAAGGCCTCATTCAAAATACTGCATTGTAAAATAAAACAGAGCAGGTTCTCCGGGATTGGATACCTGCTCTGGTTTTCAGTTTCTTTTCAACCGCTATTCCTGCTTCTTTTTTGTTGCGGTTAGTTCTGAGGGACCTTCGGGTGATTGCACTTCACCCACCAGTTTTCCATCTTCGAGCAAACAGGCAACCGTGATAAAATCATTGTCAAGCGTTACTCCAAAGGTTAGCTGGTTGTCTTCAAACTTCACCTGTTCACCAGGAATTTCGGTTCCATCCATGAATCGGACAACCAAGGTCAATTCACCATCTTCTTCCGCAATAATCAACTGCCCTTTACTATGCTCGTAGGGCGCCGTCGGAACTTCGTATTCCCAGGTACCTTTTAAACTTTCCTTTAGGGATGCACTTGCCGGAATGGCAATCAGAAGGCTGATAGCAGCCAGCACGAAAAATAAATAGAATTGTTTCATTTCGTTCAATTTAGTTTGATTGGATTACACATTAGGCTGAATCTCAAAGACGATTGATTCACCTCATCGGAACACGATCAAATTTATGAAATAAAGAAACACGGATTGGGAGTCATTGAAAAAAGAGAAGTTACTTTTTCCAGGGTTCTGCCTCGGCAGCAAAGGCAAGCTGCTCGTACCAGCTCTCACCGTATTTTCGAATGAGGGGCTCTTTTAGAAATTGGTACAATGGCAGTTTTTGTCCGGCTCCACATTCACGACCCGGCTGGCAGATTTTTAGCTCCTGGTAGTTTACAGCATCAAATCGCTTGTACTCGGTGATCCGGATCGGAAAAAGCTGGCAGGAAATTGGCTTCCTAAAATCGGTTTTGCCATCCAAAAAGGCTTTTTCAACGCCGCATTTCACAATGCCACGCTCATCCTTAAAGGTGAATGCGCACTCGCGGTTGTTCACCAGCGGTGTTACCGTATCGCCGTCCGAGTCAACCACACTGGTTCCCTGGTGCCCGACAACTGCTTTTCCTTCAGGAGTCATGTAAGGTTCCACAAGTGGCAGGATTTCTTCGAGCTTAATGGCTTCTTCCGGCGTCAACGGCGCACCCGAATCACCTTCCACGCAGCAGGCTCCTTTGCATTTAAATAAATCACAAAGGAAGTGCTCTTCCACCAAATCTAAACTCACCAGGGCCTTTCCAATTTCCAGCATGTGCTCTATCCTATTATGAAAAAGAAAGGTTGTATTAAAATTTCAGTCAAAGAGTCACCTTGAACTTGTTTCAGGGCCTGTTTCAATCACAGGAAAGATGTTGAAACAAGTTCAGGATGACGAGCCGAAAAACTTGGTGTTAATACAACCTTCCCAAATATTTATCTTTTAATCAAAACGTTACCGGTCATTTCTTTCGGAATTTCCAATCCCATTTCCGAAAGCAATGTCGGAGCAACATCGGCCAAAACACCGCTACTCAGCTTCAGGTTTTTGTCGTCGCTCACATAAATACAGGGAACAGGGTTCAATGAATGCGCAGTATTGGCTGAGCCATCCGGGTTCACTGCGTTGTCAGCATTTCCGTGATCAGCAATAATCAATACATTGTAGTTGTTGGCACGAGCGGCTTCAACCACTTCTTTGGCGCACGAATCAACAGCAGTAATGGCTTTGGTAATCGCTTCATAATCGCCGGTGTGACCCACCATATCGCCATTGGCAAAGTTCAGGCAAACAAAATCAACTTCGCCTTTGTACAGCTCAGGAATAATGGCATCCTTAATTTTTGGCGCTGACATTTCGGGCTGAAGATCATATGTTGGAACTTTTGGCGATTGAATCAAAATCCGGCTTTCGCCTTCAAATTCTTCTTCGCGACCACCGCTAAAAAAGAAGGTGACGTGCGCGTACTTTTCGGTTTCAGCAATCCGGATTTGTTTCAAGCCAGCTTTTGACACGATTTCACCCATGGTGTTGGTTGGATTTTCTTTTTCAAAAATGACATTGACATTTTTGAAATCCGCCTTGTAGCTGGTCATGGTGTACCATTCCAGATCCATGGTGTGCATGCCAAACTCTGGTAAATCCTGTTGTGTGAACGCGATGGTTGTTTGGCGCAAACGATCGGTACGGAAGTTGTAGCAAATCACCACATCTCCTTCTTCAATCAGCCCAACCGGGCTGCCATCTTCTTTCACCATACAAATGGGCTTGATAAACTCATCGGTTACTCCGGCATCGTACGAAGCTTGGATGGAGGCCAATAAGTCCGTCGATTTTTCACCTTTGCCCTTGGTGTATAAATCGTATGCCAGTTTTAGTCGGTCGTAATTTTTATCACGATCCATGCCGTAGTAACGACCAATAATGGAGGCAAATTTCCCATTTGTTCCTTTCAGCGCTTCCAGGTCAGTTTCGAGGAAACCGTAGCCTGAACGTGGGTCAGTGTCACGGCCATCAGTCAATCCGTGAACAAATACATCTTCGAGCCCCAAATCGGTAGCCATTTGGCAAAGCGCCACCATATGCGAACTCAGTGCATGTACTCCTCCCGGGCCAACCAGACCGATCAGGTGCACTTTTTTATTGTTGTCTTTGGCGTAATGATAAGCTTTCAGTAATTGTGGATTTTCCCACAAGGAGCGGTCCCGGATTGCTTTGGTAATTTTCACCATGTCTTGGTACAACACGCGACCGGCACCGATATTCAGGTGGCCCACCTCGGAGTTCCCCATTTGTCCATCAGGCAAACCTACGTTTTCGCCTGAAGTAAGCAATTGTGAATTGGGATATTCTTTCAATAATGAATCCATAAAAGGCGTTGGAGCCGTTGCAACGACATCGTTTTTCGAGCCATCACCGATTCCCCAGCCATCCAGAATCATCAAAAAGGTCTTTTGTACAGAAGCCATAATTTATAATCGTTTTAAATAATTAACTAATTGCGGCACAAAAATATCCTTTTTTACGCGGGATAAAAAATCAGATATTGACCCTCAAACAAAATTTAATGATTCCTTGATCTGTCTAACCGATATGACTACTTAATTGTGACTGGCAGGGGCTCTCGTTCCTGCTACAAATTCTTCTCAGGATACAGGTCACTCCATTGCTCCGGTTGGTTTTTCAGTTTCATGTCGAACCACGACAGGATGGTGTTGTGCCACTTCAGCCGTTTTTCGTAATCCAATACCCAGTGATCTTCACCTTCAACCAAAACCATTTCTACATCTTTTCCCAGCAGCTTTAAAGCCGCATAATACTGCAAACTTTCGCCAACCGGTACATTGGTGTCGGCAGTTCCATGCAACAACAAAATGGAGTTGTTGAATTTGTCGGCATTGTACAGCGGACTATTGTCAACAAAAATATCTTTGCGGCTCCAGGGATAGCTGAACTTGGCAGCGCCCGCGTTGTAGGAATAGCCCCAATAACCTTCGCCCCAATAGCTGCTTATCGAACTGATGCCCGCATGCGAGATGGCCGTTCTAAACAAGTCGGTTCGGGTTTGCAGCAGCATGGTGGTAAACCCGCCATACGATGCCCCAATACACCCAACATTTTCGGCATCGGCATCAGGATGTGCGTCCAGAAACTTTCCGGTTCCTTCAATGATGTCATCAATCGCCTCTGCTCCCCAGCCATTAACATGCAGGGCCGAAAAATCCTGTCCAAAACCAGTAGCACCGCTGGGCTGCATGACATACACCAGGTAACCGCTGGCCGCCCATGTATTTTTGGGATAGCGCCCACCAAACGAACGATCGGTTGGCGAAGTCCCACCATAAAAGTTGACGATGACCGGGTACTTTTTCCCCGCTTCGTAATTCGGCGGATAGTAGACCCGTCCGTAAATTGTTGTTCCATTTTGGTTGACAAAATTCCAATCCTTTGTTTCTCCAAACCGAACCGACTCAAGCTGCTCGGCTTTCGGAAAAGCCAGCAATTCAATGCTTTCCTTTTTCAAGTCCAGGGCAAATAGCTTTTCAGGAGTGGTCTGACTGCTCCCTGTAAAAACAGCCACGGGCTCATTGCTGGCATAATCGATGGCATTGAGCACCTCAACCGGCAAATCAATTTTCCGGAAGGTCTTCTTTTTCAGATCGTATTCAAACAAAACCTTAAAGTCTCTTTCAACTGCCGCCAGGTATATCCGGTTGCTTGTGGTCCAATGGGCCTCATCAACCGATGGATCAAAATTTTTGGTGATCGGCTCAGCCTTCCGGGTTGCGAGATCGAACAGGAACAACTGCGAATCGTAGCTGTTGGGAATTTTACCGTCGCTCACATTGACCCCTAGCGGACCAAAACACTCGGGCCCGCCTTTTACCAATAATTGCTTACCATCGGGAGAATACTGACAGGAGCCGCCGTACAGTTTATCTTTCCATATGGTATCCAACGTCAGGGTATTCAGATCCATTTCGTACAAATCCTGTTTTGAAAAAGGCACTTCTGCGTAGTCCATTCTTCGGGTAGAAAACAAAATTTTAGTGCCCAAAGGATGAATGTCGTGCAAGCTGGAAGTCAAATTGCCAGCAGTAAGTGGAAAAACCTGACTGGTTGCAACATCAATCTTGCTTAAAAATGACCGGTTTCGGAAGCTTGGTTGACGATCATCGTTTCCAAAAATGCGTTTCAGGTCGCCGGCTTTCTCCGCCTTCACACTTCTCGAATAGATCACAAAATCCTCGCTGTCGCTCCAACTGTATCCGGAAAAATCTTCCAGACTTTGAGCCACTTGCGTTTCGACACCCGCAGCCAGATCGTAAACAAACAAATCCGCTTTTCCGTCGAACCAAAGCACGTAACTTAGGCGATCCGACGCGGGCAGCCATTGAATTTGCGAGATGCCGGGATTCCGGAGAACGGTGACATTCTGCTTTTGCTCCAAATCATAGATTTCCTGCCACGACTTGCTTTTCCCGGTTTTTTCAACCTTCTCAGAGTAACTAATTAAAACGTACTTTCCGGAAGGCGAAACCTTGGCGGCCGACACATCTTTTCCATCCAACACATCGTAAATCGTCAAATAACGCCCGGGTGTCAAATTCCAGCCCAGTTGAGCACCATCAAAATCTGCTTCCGCAGTGAACCCGGCACTCAATTTAAGCGATTCTTCACCAACAATCAACTTCAACAACACCTGGTGCTTACCCGGTTGAAGTTTGAGATCTAGTTTGTTCTCCGATAAATCGGCCTGTTTTTGTGTTTTCTGAAGTTCCCCATCTACATAAATTTCGCAAACCGCATTGATGGTCAAATTGAATGAACCTTTTATCCAGCGATCAGTCGAAAGAAAACCAGACAGCAAAACCAGTTGGCCTGAATTGGCAGTCACCAAACTGTCGTCGCCCAGCTCAATCGCTGACCACTTATAATCAGCATCCTTCCACGAGACTTGGGAATGTTTTAACAGGTCGGCGGCTTCGAATTTATTTCCTTCAACATCCGGCACTTCAGCAAAAGCAGGCAAGTGCTGTTCTTGCATGGCCGACACGTTCCATTTCTTCAAGTCGATTTGGTTTTGCCCCAACATCCCTTGTGCGGCAACCATAAAAAGCAATAAAAATCCTGTTCGTTTCATAATTCGTTCAATAAGATTTCTGACCTCAACGGGTGGATCAATTCATTAAGCCGCTAAAAATAGCAACTACCAGTTAGAATCGACATGATTTTTATGTGGAAAATTGAATTCGTGCCGCACACGAACTGGTTATGACAAAAAACCGCACAATCCAACATTTTGGCGGTTGCCAAAGCAGGTTGAATTGTGCGGTCATGTATTATCGCACTCGAAACTTAAACCGTTCCTATACTACTCCCTGAGCGATCATTGCGTCGGCCACCTTGATGAATCCACCAATATTAGCTCCTTTTTGGTAGTCGATGTAGTTTTCGTCTTCACGGCCATATTTCACGCAGGTATCGTGAATGCTGGTCATAATTTGTTGCAGGCGTTCGTCAACCTCTTCGCGGGTCCATGGCAGGCGCATGGAGTTCTGCGTCATCTCCAGCCCAGAAACAGCTACACCTCCGGCGTTGGCAGCTTTTCCGGGAGCATAAAGGATTTTAGCCTCCAGAAACACGTCAATCGCTTCGGCTGTCGATGGCATGTTAGCGCCTTCAGCAACCACGAAACAGCCATTCTTAACCAAGGTTTTGGCATCGTCGTCGTTCAGTTCGTTTTGCGTAGCGCAAGGCAAGGCAACATCGCACGCGATCCCCCATGGCGTTTGTCCTTCGAAATACTCCGCGCCATACTTATCGGCATATTCTTTAATCCGCCCGCGGCGAATATTTTTCAGCTGCATGACGTAAGCCAGCTTTTCGCGGTCAATACCATCCTTGTCGTAAATAAAACCAGCCGAGTCAGACAGGGTTACCACTTTCCCGCCCATGTCCAGAACTTTTTCGGTGGCATATTGCGCTACGTTGCCCGAACCCGAAATCACAACCACTTTTCCTTCCAGGCTGTCGTTCTTCTCTTTCAGCATTTCCTGTGCAAAATAAACAGTTCCGTAACCAGTCGCTTCCGGACGAATCAAGCTTCCGGAATATTCAACACCCTTGCCGGTCAGCACGCCGGTAAACTCGTTCTTAATCCGTTTGTACTGTCCAAACAGGTAGCCAATTTCTCTTCCGCCCACACCAATATCACCGGCAGGCACGTCAGTGTTTGGCCCAATGTGACGTTGCAGTTCGGTCATGAAGCTCTGGCAAAAACGCATCACTTCGTTGTCTGATTTTCCTTTTGGATCGAAGTCTGAACCTCCTTTTCCGCCGCCCATTGGCAGGGTGGTCAGGCTATTTTTAAACACTTGCTCAAAAGCCAAAAATTTCAGAATTCCGAGATTCACCGTTGGGTGAAAACGCAAGCCGCCCTTGTATGGTCCGATCACACTGCTCATTTCAATTCGGAAACCACGGTTTACCTGTACCTCGCCTTTGTCATCAATCCATGGTACCCGGAAAATGATGACGCGCTCGGGCTCTACCATGCGTTCCAGTACTTTATTGTTGAGGTATTTAGGGTTTTCGTTGATAAAAGGCATCAACGAAGCAGCTACCTCTTGCACTGCTTGATGAAATTCAGTTTCATTCGGATTTTTGGCAATTACTTTTGCCATTAATTCATCTACTTTTACATTTAACAGATCAGCCATAATACTATATTTTTTTGGGTTTTTATTTCTTTTGGAGTCGATAAGCCGGTTTCTTGAAGTGCACCAGCCAAACCAGACCGTTTTCACCAAAAATAATACAGAAGCAGGCAAAGGTTAAATTTCACGATTGAATTAGGTGATTCACCTAAAAATTAATTAAAGCTGGGGCTTTAAATTTCGATGATGTTGTTTTTGATGGAGAACTTAACCAGTTCAACCATGCTTTTCAATTGAAGCTTTTGCATGATGTGGTTTTTGTGTGCCTCAACAGTTCGTACGCTGATAAACAACTCGTCGGCAATTTCCTGGTTCGAATAGCTTTTTCCCCAAAGTCTCAGCACTTCAATCTGCCGCTCGCTCAAACTGTTCAGCCCCTCACTTTTATCCTCCGGTGTTTCCAGTTTGTTAATATACTGATTGAGAACCATCTGATTAATTGAGCTGGTAAAATAATCAAACCCATTTCGCAGAGTATAAATGGCTTCGATCAACTCCTTTTTCGAGGCTTCGCGCCCTAAAATACCTTTGGCTTTCGATTTGACAATTTTGATAATGGTATCTTCGCTACTGTCGAACGACAAGATCAACAAGCGGGCTTTCGGGTTAGCCAGCGACAGGCGGACAATCAGGTTCATGGTTCGTACGGAAGTATCATGAATGGTGAGTATTAGGATATTCAAGCTTCTATTCTGTGACAAAACTGCCAATTTATCCCTGCTATCGGTACAAAACAGCACCTCAAAATCGGGAACCGGCTCCAAAATCAGTTCCAGCCCCTTCCCCATTAGCTTATGCTCGTCGTATATTCCGATATTAATCATTCTTGCAACTTTTGAAGATCAAATGATGACCGCCGAGGTTTTGGTTTTTCCATTCATCACAACCCGAAGTGGTTCGTTAAAACGAACATGCTTAAGGTAGGCGGTTTCGGAAATAAGTTCCTGGCAATTCAATATGTCCCAGCGAATAACATCCGTTGTTGAATTATGCAGCACCGAAAAATAGCCAATATTCATGGAGGTTACGTTGTGAAAGAAATGTGAGCCAAGCGATGAATCAAGCGGAAAATTTTCGAGGCTGGTTTCCACAACCACCTTCGCATTGGATATTTGCGCCCAATTGACCGGGATACCCAGAAACTGGTCGCGCGTGCCCCAACGTCCCGGCCCAATCAGAATATACTTCCGCTTCTCCTTGACCATCTTCTTGTTCAGGGCATCAATTTCAGAGGCCATTTCCATGGTTTTCATCTTGCTGAACTTTTCCGGTGCAACAAAAATGACATCTGTAATTTTATTGATTTCGCCATTCCCCAGGCTCATTCCCGACCGGAGAAGCATTTTCTCCGGATCAACAGCGTCAAAATCGAAATAATGCGATTCCAGGCTAGCCAGCAAAGGCTTAATTTGCAACAGATAAAAGGTAGGCAATCCATGTTTTCCTGGTGTCAGGTCAACAGCAAACTCAATTTCAACCGGCGAACCAAAAGCTTCCTCAACGGCTTTCAAAATAGCGTCAATTGTTTTAGCCAGTGGGATGTATTCGTACTGCAAAATGTTCGCAAAATTGACGACCCTTGGTCCGTAAGTATCCAGCCCCGGCTCTATGCGATCGTTGTCGGGGTTGTATACCGAAGCACAATGTTTCAGAGTACCATGCTTCTCAGCCTCTTCAATGTCGAGCAAGTCGAGGGAGGCCAGTTCGCCCTTGTTTAGTAAGTCGAGTTCAAGATTGGAACAATTCAACGCATAAAACTTCACCTGCGTACTATTGAGCAAATCCTTAATTCCATAAACCGAAACTTTGGGATAGACAGGCGAAAAGCGGTATGATTTCCAGCCGCCTACCACATAGGTTCCAAGGCCAATGGCGATGACTGCAAAACCTTCCTCTGGCTTCATATCAGCAATCGGATAGTAATTGTATGACTGGGCCACACCGCTGACATGCGGATAATAGTGGTCGCCATGATAGGAACCAACCAGCTCCTGCAAAACAATGGCCATTTTCTCATCTTCCACCCGATGGTGAATCGCTTCAAAATAGGTCCGGGCTTCATCAGAATAAATCGACGCGTAAACCATTTTTATGGCATTAGCCAAATGTTCAGCCACCTGGCGCTTGTTTTGGCGGCAATTGGGAATAATGTAAGTGTCGAAAACTCCCGAAAAAGGATGGGTAATGGAATCTTCAGATGTGCTGGATGAACGAACAGCTATTGGTTTATGGATCTGATTAACCAGAATCTTAAGTTTTCGCATCAGCGAACTGGTG
This sequence comes from uncultured Sunxiuqinia sp., assembly GCF_963974515.1. Classification (GTDB taxonomy): domain Bacteria; phylum Bacteroidota; class Bacteroidia; order Bacteroidales; family Prolixibacteraceae; genus Sunxiuqinia. The sequence goes on from NZ_CAXBDD010000041.1 coordinate 11,311, forward strand.
AGGCTGGCTTCAAAAAAGCGTTTCCGAAGTTCGCCATAACTAATTTGTGGATCTGAGATAACTTGGTTCAAGTTGTTTTGGCTGATGAAATTTTGAAACTCATTGGTGCCAACAATCACGGTAATGGGCGTTGAAATATTGATTTGCGAAGCCAGAGCCGAAAAATCATAATTGTAAATCAACACGTTGATGAAGGCTAGTCCACGACCTTTGCCCCCCAGGGAACCGGCACAAAAAGACACGATATTCCGTTCATCAAGCGAGGCAGTCTCGTCAAAGCCCATGATTCGTCCCTTCTTCTTTTCCTCTTTATACCGATGAATGGTTTCAAGAAAAAACTTACGCGACTCGCCCACATTCTCAAGCGAGTTTACCGGCACCGGGTTTAGGGTCTTAGCCAGTTGAATTTCACCACGGGCCATCAGCCACAGCGAGAAATTATTTTCAAGCGCATGGAGATAAAACGATTCGTCCGGAATTTTCTGCAAAAGGGTCTCAAACTCCCGGAGCGACTTCGCTACCGCAATTTTTTCATCTTTGGCATTTAGAAAAACAAAATTTCCGAAGCCCAGGTAATTTTTCAAAAAATGCTTCAGATCTTGCAATAAAGTCTCCGAGTTCTTATCTAAAAATACTGCGTCCAGTTTTTTGGCGTAATTCCGGTTACTCACCTCCGAGGATTGCAAAATTACAGGCAGTTTGTGAATGTTGGCTTTTGCGTATTGAATGAAACTTACTCCAGCCTTTTTATCCATCTTCCCGGCACGTTCAAACTCCATGTCGCTGATGACGCACAAAATGAAGTCCTTGTATTTATTGAAAATTGCCGTTGCCTCTTCATAATTCTTTGCCAGCAAGATCTTGGGGCGCGAACGCATGCGCCCAATTTTATCCAGCTCATTTTTCTCCACTTCAGGCAAAATTTGCTGTACCTGGTCGAATACGATCGAATATAAAAATTGCAGGTATTTGGAATAGTACAAGGGCGAGTCTTCAATAACCAGAATCACCCTCACCAAGCCAATCCGGGTGTCATTTTCGACATTCACCCGATCTTCAATCGACTTGACGATGGCAAATAGAATGAGTGAATCGCCATTCCAAACAAAAAGTTGATCGACCGAACGGATCGTTGGAAGCAGGTTTTCGAAATACTTTAGATCGCTCTTTTTATTGAGCAACAGGTAGATTGGAATCGTTTTGTTTTGTTCCCGAATCTGCTCGCTCAAATCGACGGGCGCCTTGCGGTCGAGACCAGCCATGAGGATGACCAAATCAAAGTTGGTTGTTTCCAGCAATTCGAGGGCTTCTTCAGCCGATGAAACACCGGTAATCCGGGGAAGCGAAAAGAGACTGTACTGGTAGATTTCTCCCAGAAATTTCTCAAAAAAAGAATCTTCGCTTTCGAGCATAAAGGCATCATACAAAGTTGAGACAAATAGAATATGCTTCACTTTGTATTTCATCATATCGAGATACACATACTTTTCGAGCGACTGCTGGTTGAAGTAAAGCTGCAGCGGTTTCTTGGTTCGAACCAGCGATTTCCTGAATTCATCGGACCGATGCTGGCTGCTGACAACCACACCTTTGTTGTTGATAATCTCGAGTCCTTTAAAACTGTTCAGGTAGCCACTGACCAACTTGCTGATATTCTTAATCAAATCCCGTTCTTCCCGCAAAAAGGGTCCCTCTTGTTCATCGGGAAATTGTTTGAGGTAAAAAATTTCGATACTTCCCTTTTTGTTGTCAACGGTTACCAGGCTTTCCTGCTGAACCCAAGGGGTTTCATCAAAATTGGAGGTGATGTACTCGCTGCGTTCAAACCGGATCCGGCAGGCGGTAAATTTAGGATATTGCCACGACTGCGGCAAAATATTACAGATGCGCTGCAGTGCTTCGTCAACATTGTTGCTTTCTTCAATAATTTTTGAGGTTTGATTAATCGCCTGAAGTTCTTTCAGCCGTTCAGTATTGACGCGATGCAAGCGGGTGAACATGTTCTTCACCGCCCGTCCGGCAATCAGCTCTGCCAGGTTATTCAGCAGGTTGCGCTCTTCTTTCAAAAAAGGGCCTTCATCAAGTTCAGGAAATTGCCTGGTATAAAACACCTCAATGCTCCCTTTTTTGGTGGTATCGGTCTGAAAAAACTGTTTAATTCTCCAGGGTGTTTCTTTAAAACCGGCCGTTTTATAACTTTTTCCTCCGTAATTGATCCGCACAACCGTATCATCGGGGTATTGAAACGAATCCGGGAGAATCGTACAAATCTGGGGCAAGCTGTCTTCCAGCTTTCGCGACCGCTTCAGAATTTCGTAGGTGGTATTAATTCCCTTCAGCTCTTTGAGCCGTTCGGTATTTTCAAGCAGAAGCTCTTTGAGTGTATATCTGCTGATGGCTCCAAGAATCAGTGAACTGAGGTTTTTCAGAAAATTGACTTCTTCGTCCAAAAATGGTCCTTCGTCGGCCTCCGGGAACTTACGCGTATAAAAAATTTCGATGCTGCCGTGCTTTTTATCCGGTGTTTCAAAAGTCCGTCTGAGACTCCAATCCGTTTCCTTAAAACCATCGCTGGTGTAGATTTGCTTGTCGTACACGATTCGGGCCCTTGCGTGTTTGGCATGCTGAAAGGCTTCAGGCAAGAACCTGCATAACCCGGATAGGCTTGCAGCTAAGGAGCTTGCATGCGTTAAAATCTCGTTAGCCCGGTCAGTCCCGGTCAGTTCCTTTTTTCTTTCCTGATGCAGGCGGGTCAACTCTTTTAGGCGGATATTGGCAATCGCACCACCAATGATCGTGCGCCAATAGGGCAGTTGCTCCTTGACAGCGAGGTATTCTTCAAGATTTTCAGATCCAATTAAATCGGTGTTAAAATAAATCTCGATGACCCCCTCCGGATGTTCCGATGTTTCAATCAAACTGCGCAAAACCATGGAAGAATGCTTAAAACCCTTGCTTAAAAACTCCCGCTGGTTATAGGTGATCGAAACAGAAATAACCGTTGGCGACGCAGATTTTACAATCTCGTTGGCAACCGCTTTTAACAGGGTAGCCAACTTTGGTTTGCGCTCAATCTGGCTCACGATGGCCTGACCAATAGCTCCAAGTTGAAGCTTCCACTCTGAATTCAATGACGAATTTCCGGCTTTTGACCCCTTTTTTCCTTCTCCTGGCTTGATATTCATTCCTGCTGGTATCTGTATCTAATAAAACTGAAAAAATCAAGATAACGAATCCTCCCTGAAAGACAAAATCAGCTCAGGAAGAATACAAAGATAACGAAATACGAAAGACCAATGTGAAATACAAAAGACGCTTGTCCTATCATCCGGATGCTGCAATGTTGCGTTCTGCCCCCCCGGATAAATCCAAGGGTTTGTGATGATCCTCATCGTCTTTGTTCCGTTTACTGAGCCTGCTGCACCATGCGGCAAGCCTGCCCTTTAGTGTAGGATCTTTATGACAACTACAAGAGGGGGCTTTCGCCCAAACCTTGCTCCCTTTAGTCACGGCTTTACTCAGCGGGTGACTTGAGTAGTGCGGGTTTTACTCCAAGTGAAGCCCTCACTCGCAAGCTACGAATACCGCTTTTGGCAATCGCATAAGCGTTTATTTAATGGCCTCGATCACAAAAGGAGGCATTAACAAACGTATCAAGCTTCCCCGGCAATGAAGTGAGGCGTGAAGATTTGTTTAAGCCACGACCGGCGAAGCGTACGCGCTACAAGGTCACCTGCCAGACAAGGGTAAAGGAGGAAAAAATCAAACGGCAATCTTAATCTTTCAGAATAGAATTAGTTTGTGCGAATAGCGGGCTTCTGGTGTTTGTATCGAAACCAGAACCAGTCCTGCAGGAATTCCGGCTAATGGAATCCAATGCGCCCCCATTGCTTGCTGCTGTCTGGAAATACAACACCCTGACAAACTGTAGATTTCAACATTGTACTCACCTCGATACCTGAACGGCTCGACGGTCATCGTTTGTTGAATGCGGTCAATTGTCACATAAAACGGGGAGTCCTGCTTTTGTTGAAAATCAGAAGCTGAGGTGACGTAAGTGCGTAAATCCGGCATTTCGTCTAAGGTAATCACATAGGCATGCTCCATGACCTTTTGCCAGTGCGACAAAGGGTTGGAACTTCCATCCCTGACAAAGTCGCCATACCAAGGCATAAACCAAGACCAGCCAGCCTCATCTTCCTCCAGCTTGTCCGGATCGGGTACAATGCCACATTCACTAAGCGTCACCATTTTCTTGCCGTCAAAATTAGTCTTGATCTGGTCAAAGGTGAGGTACTGAGAACTAAAATCTCCGGTTTCGGCATAAATATCTACGCCCAAAATATCCACATATTCATCACCTGGATACCAGTCCAGTGCATCGCTGCGGGTATCGGTGGTCCATACCCAAATCAGGTTATTAATCTGGTGGTGGTTGACCAGCCTGTCAAACATCAGTTGCCAGAGCTCCTTACATGCTTTGGGACCTTTGGCTCCCCACCAAAACCAACCACCCGACGCTTCATGCAAGGGACGCCAAAGTACCGGAATATCTTTGTCTTCCAATTCTTTTAAGAGCAAGGCGATGTAGTCAATATCCGCAAGCATGGCCTGGTATTCTGCCGAACTTGCATCATGAATTTTCGATACATCAAAGGTGGTTCCGTCCGTGTAAAAGGCTTCCGTTATCCGTGATGGATCACGCCAGTGCCAGCCAATTGTTGGAATGCCATTTTTATTGTACCAAGTCTCGGCGTCATTTCCAGGCGTATCATCGTTGTACCAGCTGTAGTTTCGATTGCAATGCATAAAATCTAAACCAATCAAAGCTGGCTCTTTCCTTGTTTGTTGTTTCAGCCAGTTGGTCTCGTCAAAGCTGCTTAGGGTCATTACCCCTGAAATAATTTTCTTCTGAAAATGATCCTTCAAAAACTGAAACAGCGTTTGAGCGTTTGTGGTGGCATTCGGTGTTACCAACTGATCGCTCAAGTTAAATGGGGTTTCAGGATCTATGCTGGCTGTCAACCGAAGGTAGTCAACAAAAAACCACCCCCAGCTCTTACTGATCACAACCACATTCTCGCCCTTTTTCAGACGGACTTTACCAATCGCTTTTTCTTGAAACGAGCTGGAGGACTCTACCGTAAACTCCAGCCTGCTTTCGTTCAAGCGAATGACGTTTGTCTTTTCTCCATAGGGAGCCAAATAGCTCACCATCACATCAAAATAACCTGCCTCCTCAATGGTAATGGAGAAGGCAAGTTGATCGTCATCGTTGGCAAAGTTTCCAACATAACCGCTGCCCGAAAACCCGGCTGTACTGGTGTGAACACTAAGCCCTGAAGACAGGGTTGCGGTTTCGGCTTCGTAGGTTTGAGCAAAAGTCATCCTGGCCCCTCCGATTAGTAACAGCACCAACAGTCCCATGCCAACTCCTTGGAATATCATCATGAAAAATAATTGTAAGTTTCAACAATCAAGAGGACTCATGCATTCGTTCTGATACAAAGAAAGGGGCAACCATTCGGGAAAATTAGTTGGCCCCTTTCCTTTAAAAATTAAGCTTAGTTCTTATTTTTTCTCAAAACGAATATTGTCAATATACAAGCCGGTGATATCATTGGGGGTTGAAGCCCAATAGGTCATGCCCCAATCGCCTGAAGCAGGAATAGTTTCCGGAAGATTGTCATAGTCTGCCAAGTCGAAAGTGATGGTGATCCATCCCGGCGTTGAATGGCTGCCATCAGGATACTCTAAGCCCAGCTTACCTATACTGATGTCTGTTCCGGCCAACTTCATCGTGAACGAATAATCGGTTGACAGCAACGGTTTCGTGATATTGATATCCATTTTCAACACATGATCGGCTGTCATTACGGACACCTTAGGTAATTGGTCGTGGTTGCAACCCCAAATCCAGCTCCATCCGTTGATGGCGGTATTAGCGCCAACCATATAGTTTCCGGAAATTCCGAGTGCAGGATCACTTCCCAACGCAACCTGTCCACCCCAGTTGTCCCAGCTAAGGTCGTGCCCTTCCTCATCAAAATCATTGATAATTAGGCTCGGATCAACAATTGCCTGAATTCCTCCAAAATAGATTTGAGGCAACAATCCTTCTTCACCTTCATAAGTAGTCATGGTGATCTGCCCAAAACCCCACGTAACACTCTCAGGAACATAGACCTCCACTTTGGTGTCTGTTTTCATTCCATAAGCCGTTGCCGTAACACCTCCGGGGAAGATCAATTCTTTGATCAGATCCAGTTTTGTTCCGTTCAATGTCAATATTTTTCCCGGTTCGCCTCTTGGTTCTGTATAAGAAGTAAAATCAGGAAGGTTCGACAGAACTTCGAAATCTGAAGCTGTCTTCAACTCAACACCGTTAATCGCGATCAGCGAAATTGCCCCGGTTTGAGCGCCAACCGGAATACTTACTGTAAGACTGGTTTCCGACTGGGCACTGATTGTTCCTTCGAGTCCACCCGTAAATACCACTTTGGCCACCAGATCAAGATCAGCTCCGGTAATGACCACATCGGTATTGGGTTTACCCGATGCCGGTTCAAAACCAGTTATGCTTGGTGCGACAATGGTTATTTCGCCACCCGACACCGTTTTTCCCGCCGCCGTTGAAAACACAATTTCGCCACTTACCGCTAATTCGGGAACGGTCACTATGATTTCCGTGTCGGTTCCTCCATCAGAAACGGTTCCTTCAGCGCCACCGGCAAATTCAACCTTGGTAATCAAATCCAAATTGGTTCCGGTAATGGTAACTCCACCCCCGTTTTTCACCGTTGTGGGAGCAACACCTACAGTTGGAACAACTAGAATCAGATCAACTTCAGACACCACGGCGACCATTGATGCGGGAACCATTGTCACTTTGCCATCCTGCGTATCCGAAGGTACATTCAGTTCAATTTTTGTTTCAGATTGACTTTCAAATTCAGTAATATTTTTTTCACCTCCCAAAACGATTTTCTCCACCAAATCCAGGTTGGTTCCGGTGATGGTCAGCATTTCACCAGCTTTCACGGGGTTGGGGCTGATTTCGGTAAAAGCGGGTAGCGTAACGGTCAGGTCAGCTTCTGAATACACAATGACCGGATCTTCGGCGCCATTGGAAACTGCAATTTTCCCGGATTGAGCCTCGGCAGGTACCAATAGCTTAAGCTCGGTGCGGCTTTGCGTGATAAACGCCGTATCGCCAAGCGCCGCGCGGTCGGTGAAGATTACTTCCTTCACTAAATTCAGGTAATCGCCCTTGATGGTTAGTTCCTGACCCGCTTTGATGCTCGTTGGCGTAAAACTCTCAATGGATATGGGCTCCATATAGCCAATTTCAGTTTTTGTTTTAATCTCCCCCTGAGGCGTTTTCAATACAACGAATCCTTCAACTGCGTTTTGCGGAACCGTTAGGGTTATCAAACCCGGACTTTTCGTTCCAAACTCGGTAATTTCCAGGGACGAAGGTAAAACAATGGCTGTCACCTGGTCCAGATTACGTCCGATAAAGGACAGTTGTGCTCCTCTGGCAATGGGCATTGGGCCAAAACTTTCCAGAACGACTCCCGTGGTCATGCCATCATCGTCGTCATCATCACACGAGGTAAAGACTGCGCCAAAGGATGCCAGGCACAATGCTGAAATCAGCATTGCTCTGGTAATATATTTAAAGAATTTTGTTTGCATGATCATTCATTTATAAGTTTAGTCATTTTATTGAGGCACCACCCGAATATTATCAATGCACAGATGCACGGTACAATCTTCTCCCAGCAAGCCCCCATTCCAAACAAAGAAGGTCAGGCCACCCAACATGTCTTTGGTCAGCGAGTTGGCACTGGTTTGTCCATCGGGAGTATACTTGAAGTCGTTGAGTGGAATCGTTACCGTTGTCCAACCTTCGGTTTGATAAGAGCCGGAAGCACTCCAGGGCATCCACAATCCTCGGGGAACGCTGGAATTTCCAATATAGCTGTTAGTTCCTGTTGTCGTATAAGGTGTGAATATCATCTGCAATGCAGCCGATTTCCAAGGCTCAACCACATAACATTCAAATTTGATCACAGCCTCACTTATTTCACCCGAATAATAGGGCACATCCGGTCGTCCGTTAGCCTGGTTCCAGAGGTTAAAGCTGAAGCTGTCCTCGTCCCACTTACTGGATGCATCGGCAGGCATATCGCCTCGAAATCTCACGTAGTTACCCTCAATTCCTTCAGGATTCGAGTTGGCAATCACTCCTGAACGCCAGCCTCCGGCTGCTGTCAGGTTATCGAAATCAAGAATGAAGTTACGATCGTCGCGGAAATAGAACGTTGAACGGGTTGAACCATAGAGCGATTTTACACTAATCGGGCCAACACCGGCACCTTCAGGTACGGTTACCACGATTTCGTTAAGACTTACACTTTTCACTTCACCTTCCAGGTTCCCTGGAAAAAATACCTTAAGCGGAATATTGGGATCATCAAGGAAAAAGTTACCCCGGATCACAGCATCTTCCCCGTCGGAAACATATTCGCATAGCATCGAATTGACAAATGGCGGAGGAACATCGACCCCAAATGGATGAGTAGCTTCAATGCTACCGCGAGTGATCAGGCGGATTTCATTGGTTACGGTTTCCGGGATGTTGTTTGGAATCGTAACAATGATGCTGGTATTGGTGATAAAACTGGTATTGAGTATGGAGGGTTGGTCATTAAACCAAATTTCCACCACTTCTCCCAGGTTTTCACCAATAAGTGCTACGGTATTACCCATAAAAGCATGCGTAAGCAGCGAATCTGATTTTTCAGGATTGGTTATGCGAACGTAACGAACTTCCGGCACGGCATTCGATGCAGAAGGGGTATCATCATCTTCGCACGACGGAAACAGCAGTCCGGCAAAAAGTGTGGCCAGGATAAACACCATAAATGCTCCCGGTATTTTATTGGTAAGATATGTTTTCATTTCTTTAACTTTTAGTTTTCAGTTAGTATTCAAGTGTACTGAAATCAAACGGAACAGGTTCCACATCACTTCTCAGGTTTGGGTTCATCGCCAAATCCACCTCAGGAAAAGGGAGCGTGAATTTTAAGTCGTCCGTGATGTTCACTTTAAATGATTCGATGGTTACATCCGCCTTATCAACCTCTTCTTCGTAGTACCCCATGATATTATTATAGGATCCTCGCTCCTGATTATTCAGCCATTGCTTGGCCAGTTGCGGTTTGTAATAGTGCAGGCGAACAAAGTCATACCAGTTGTCGCACTCCAAGGCCAGTTCCAGGCGGCGCTCCTTGAAAATATCTTCGAATGTAATGGAGCTCACATTTTCATGTGCTGCAATCGAACGTTTCCGCACGGCATTAAATACCATTAAAGCTTCCGGGTCACTGGTTGACTCGTTATTTCCCAGAATGGCTTCAGCATAAATCAAGTACACATCAGCCAACCGCAGAATATGAGTAGCCAAATCCGTCGCCATGGTTCGTGCGGGAACCCCAGCTTCGGCTTTGTGATCTCCTTCAAAATGTCCAACAATGTGTTTCACGCAGTTAGCTCCAGTTCCGATACCAAAAGTTGCTCCGGCAACATTATCTTCATCATCCCAAGTTGCAGTAAATCCTCCAACATGACGCCAGAAATAAGGATAAAAATCCCCTCGCATCATTAAAGTTGCTTTCCTGCGGGCATCACGGTTATTGCGTTCATCATTCCGGGCATCTTCGTCAAAGGCAAACTGCAGATCAATTGTTGGTCCGCGCCAGGTACCCCAAGAGTCATTCAGTCCGGTAAAGCCGTTGAGTGCGAGGTCGGATTGTAAGGAGTTTTGCGAAGTCCATTGGTCAGAGGCGATCCACCGCCACGAGATCAGGTTCTCCGGATTGTTGTTTCCCGTTGAGATCCGAAACAGGTTACTGTACTCTGGCTCAAGTGTCAAACCACTTTCGTTCACAACCATAGCTGCATATTCCTTGGCTTTGTCCAAATGAGCTTGGTTGCGGCTTCCCGATTGGCCCCAGCCTGAACGGGTTAGATAGACTTTGGCCAGCAGACCGTAAGCCGCGGTTTTATTCAACCTCCCTGGTTTATTTTGCTCGGGCAACAAAGTCACGGCATACTCCAGCGTCTTAACAATGTATTCGTAAACATCATCCACCGTGTTCTTCTTCAGCTCGGTTGCTGTTCCTTCCCCAATAATGGCGCTATTGCTGTGAACAATCGGAATGGCCCCCCAAATGCGAACCAGGTAAAAATAGGCCAACGATTTCCACACCATCGCTTCGCCAACCACCGTATTTTTGGTCTCTTCGCTCACCGCCGGGCCGGCTTTTGTCCGAATGTTCTCAATCACCGCGTTACAATGGCCATTCACTAGCCACAACGAGTTGGCGGCATTGGTCAAGTCTTCGTTTGAAGAAGTCAGGTTAAAGTTCTGATAGCCATTATCGGTTCCCAGGTACATGTTCCCGGCCAGCACATCGCCAATCCAGAGGAAACCGCGTTGAAAGTCGTACCACGGTGCATTGTAGAGCACGTTGGCAGCCTGAAAGCATTGTTCGTCAGTTTTGTAAAAACTATCAATGGTATAGGTGTCTTCCGTTGGTCGATCCAGAAACTCGTCACAGGCATTGAAGGAGAATGCCAGGAGCAACAGGATAACCACTTTGTAATATTTCAATATGTTTTTCATAACGATTGTATTTCAGCAGTTAAAATGTGATGTTCATACCGAAGGTGTATATCCGTGGAGATGGGTAACGTCCATTATCCAAGCCGCTCACATTGTCGTTCGTTTGACTGGCTCCAACCTCTGGATCAAATCCGGTATACTTCGTAATTGTCCACATATTCTGCAAATTTGAATAGATTTTGATCTGGTCGATTCCTGCGTTTCGCAGCAGTTGCTTTGGGATATAATAAGACAAAGTGATGTTTTTGAACCGGAGATACGATCCGTCTTCAATCCATCGATCCGAAATCCGGTTGTTGTCATTCGGGTCGCCGGCAATGGCCCGAGGGATTTCGGTACCGGAATTCTTCACCCGGACATTGTCAATGTCTTCGTAGTAACCATTGATTGTAGCCCCGTGGGAATTGACAAACGGATAAGTTTTACCGGCATCAATCGGCTCGAGTTTTGCCCGGTCAACGGCATCTTGCAACTGGTTGTTCCACATGCTTTCCATGCTGATCAGGCTTCGCCCCACATAGTTTAAAATTTTATTCCCGATTGCCCCGCTCACAAAGACGTTTAATTCAAAATTTTTATAGCCGAACGTATTATTAAAGCCGAAAGTGACCTTTGGTAGCGGTGAGCCAATATTGGTACGGTCATATTCGTCAATCACGCCATCGGGAGTGCCGTCAGGGCCCGACAAATCTTGAAACTTCAGGTCACCTGCCCAAACGGTGTTTCCGCGGTTAAAGTTTCCATCACTTGGATAAGCTTTGGTTTTCGGACTACTTTCGATATCTTCCTTATCCTGATAAACTCCAGCGACTTTGTAGCCATAAAAGCCATAGAGCGATTGGCCAATCTCAGTCAAACTAACCAAGTCGGTCCATTGTCCGTAACCTTCGATGTGAGCAGCAGGTGTTCCATCCAGTCCCAGCAACTTATTTTTGTTGTGGGTAACAGAAAGTTCGCTCGACCAGCTAAAATCCCCTTCCAACGGACGTGTATTCAAAGTCACTTCAATCCCCTTGTTTTCAATTTCTCCAAAGTTGCCCATGGGTGGGTTGAGACGAATGGATGCGTTTCCGCGCGTTCCCATGTAGGACGGCAGCTGCATATCCATTAACATGGCCGAAGAAGTTTTCTCATACAGGTCAACGACCAACTCAACCCGGTTATCTAAAATTCCCAAATCGAGTCCGAGGTTTATTTGCTCCTGTTTTTCCCAAGTGATGTAAGGGTTGGCAATATTCGATTGCCTGAAACCTTGCCCCAAACCGGTTGGCATCTTGCCGATAGCTGCTCCCCAGCGGTAGCCGCCAATGTTGGCATTTCCGGTTTGCCCCCATCCGGCACGAATCTTAAAATTACTAATGGTGGCATTCAGCCCCTCCCAGAACGATTCGTTGTTGACCCGCCATGAACCTGCAAAAGCGTGGAAGGGAGCCCAGCGGTTTTCAGGACCAAAATTGGACGAACCGTCGTAACGGAACGTGTAGGTCAATAAATATTTTTCGTCGTACGAATAGTTCGCTCGTGTAAACACAGATGCCATGGCTCCACTGCCTTTTCCCGAACCAACTGTCATGGTCGTTGGATCACCCAAGCTTGGTTCGTGAATGTCGTTACTTGACAAACCTGAGCTTGCTCCCCGAAGATTCTCATACATCCACTCCGAAACTTCCTGCCCGGCCATCACGGTAACATTGTGCTTCTCGAACGCTTTCGAATAGGTCAAATAATTCTTCAATTGCCAGAAGAAATTCTGATTATACTGTTTGCTTGAATTATTGGTCGCATTGACAATGGTTCCATATTGAAAGGTCGGTTTGAAGTGATAAGCATTGGAATATCCGACATCCACTCCCAGTTCGGTACGCAAAGTTAGTCCATCCATAAAACTGATATCACTGTATAGGTTCCCAACAAAACTGGTTCGCTTCAGCACATTTTCCTCATCCAGCGCTTTAGCAATTGGGTTAACACGGCCCGGAGAGCCTTCGCGTTGATCACCCGACCACGAACCGTCGGTATTGTAGATTGGAATATCGGGTGAAGAATTCAGCGCGACACTAATAATACCTTCCGAGCTGTTGTTCAGCCCGATATTTTCTTCGGTTTTCGTAAACATGAGGTTGGTTCCCAGTTTGAACCACTTTTTCAACTGGGCATCCAAATTAACCCGGCTGGAATATCGCTTGAAGTCGGACCCGATAACGGTTCCCTCCTGATCGAAATGACTTCCTGAAATAAAATACCGCACATTATCATTTCCTCCACTGGCACTGATTTGATTACTGGACATGGGTGCGATCTGAAAGACGGCTTCCTGCCAGTCTGTGCCTTCGCCCAATATAGAAGGATCCTGCAGTTCCAAACGGGGATCCCGCCCGTTGGTTTCGGCCGCCCAATCGGTGCTGTATTCTGCAAATTCCCTGAGGTTCATAACATCTACGCGCTTCACTTGTTCTTGTACGCCGTAATAACCTTCGTAGGTGAATTTGGCCTCGCCAGCCTTCCCTCTTTTTGTAGTGATCAACACGACTCCGTTTGCTCCACGCGAACCATAAATAGCTGTTGCCGAGGCATCTTTTAAAATTTCGACAGACAAAATATCTGCTGGATTGATTGCCGAAAGACCAGAAAAAGTAGAAACACTTCCATTTCCCATCGCATCGGCTAAGCCAATAGAATGTCCGCTTTGGCTGACGTTTTGAACCGGAACTCCATCAATGACGTAAAGCGGCTCGGAAGCACTGGCTCTCAGCGTCCCTTGTCCGCGGACCCGAATGGATACTGACGAACCTGGTTGACCCGATGTTTGTACTGCAGTAACCCCTGCAGCGCGACCCTGCAATGCCTGGTCGAGGTTGGCCACAACCGAACCTTTCAGCTTTTCTTCTGATACAGACACCACTGAACCGGTTAAATCCGATTTCTTCATCGTACCATAACCAACTACCACTACTTCATCCAGCCCCTTGATGTCAGTCCGCAATGCAATGTCAATGGTAGTCCGCGAACCAACTTGGTGCTCCTGGGTTTCGTAACCGATAAAGGAGAAAACAAGTGTTGCATCACCCGAAGGAACCTCAATAGCATAGCGACCATCAAAATCAGTTATTGTTCCTTGAGTTGTCCCTTTCAGAAACACGTTTACTCCCGGTATGGCTTCAGACGTACTTTCATCCTGCACCGTACCTGTTATTCGTTGCTGAGCCAGCAAAGTGCCGCTAAGAAAGAATAACAATAAAAATAAAGTCAGTTTGTTTTTCATAAAGAGTTTAGTTTAGAATATTGGAATACTTTTATTGGTAGATTATTACATAAGCCAGGCAAAAAAAATAATCATTGAAACAATGACCATGTAAATGAGTATCTCAAGCAACAGGTAAATTCGTCTTTGGTGTTTCTTTGGCATCGCTTGGTTAATTAGTTTTCCGATGTACTAAATATATCCTTGTTCACCGAATCCGATTCATGTCATTTGTAAAAAAAAACTCATTGTTTGTGTAAATCATGGCGGTAATTTGTAAATAAACAGGCATATAAATGTAAAGTAAAGGTTGAACAAAGCAAATATCTGAGTAATTTCAAAGCATGAGAAACTAAGTGGGCAAACCGACCCTGAGCATGAAAATACAACATATGGTGAATCGATTAAACTACCTGATAGTTATAGCCTTTTTACTGCTCTTCAATAAAGATGGTCTGGCACAGGAACCAACAATTAACTTCTCCAATATTGGAGTACAAGACGGCATGACATCAAACTGGATTACATCGCTCTGCCGTGATTCCGATGGATTCATATGGATTGGCACCAATCGCGGATTAAACCGTTTTGACGGATACAACATTACCTCTTTTGAATACGACGCGGCTGATTCTACCTGCCTGTCAAACAATTATATAGCCAGCATGGCCGAAGACCATGAAGCAAACCTATGGGTAGGAACAACCTTCGGAATCAATATCAAACCATTGCATTCCCAGCAATTTCAGCAGATCTCCTTATTCGATCACAATGCATTTGGCTGCAACGACATCAATAACATCAACGATATCTTTGTTGCGAGCGACAGCACCGTTTACGTGGGTACGCACGAAGGTTTTTTCACTTACAAAGATGGTCAGTTTATGCATCATTTAATTGATTCAACTGATTTTTCATCCAACGTCAATCATATTTTCTCTTTTGCAGAAGGGCCATCTGGCGAAATATGGATGGGGACTTTAACCCGTAAACTTGTTTGTTTCAGAACTGAAACAGGGAAGCTTCTTCAGTTTCAACTCCCTGAACTATACAAAGGAAAATACACTACTGGCTTGCAAAAGCTGTTCATTGATTCTGACAGGCTGATTTGGGCAGGCAGCCAGGCAGGCTTATATGTTTATGACCTAAAGACGAATCAGTGGGATGAAGATCTTAACCAGGTTCTCGTACAAAAAATTGGTCATAAGTTGATTACTGGAATTCAAGAAGATAAGGATGGCACAGTCTGGATCTCAACAGATGGAAACGGAATTTACCTTTTCAATAAAAAAGAAAAACAGGTCAGAAATTTGCTTACACAAAGTAGCGATCTGAAAAGCATTTCGACCAATGGCCTGTATGACTTATTGATAGACAAAGACAATATTGTATGGGTGGGAACCTACAAGCAAGGGCTTGATTTTTTCAAGCCTGGCTATAAAAAGTTTCGCTTATATAGAAATGAGCCGGAACATGAAAACACCCTCAGCTCTGATGATGTGAATTGCTGCATAGAAGACTCTAAGGGAAATATATGGATTGGTACCAATGGAGGCGGAATCAATATTTTAAATCCGGAAGCCAGCACATTCAAATACATTACAACAACCAACAGCGGTACCAATGGCCTGACAAGCGACATCATCGTCTCTCTCTACGAAGATCATCAGGAGAATATTTGGATTGGCACCTACTTTGGCGGACTCAACAAATACACTCCATCCACTGGGAAGTTTACTGCTTACAAGCATGATGTAAATGATCCCGAAAGTATTTCAGACGATCGAATTTGGAGTATTCTGGAGGATGCCAACAATAAGCTTTGGGTCGGAACCCTAGGTGGGGGGCTTAATTTGTTTGACCCGAGAACCGAATCATTCAAACGATACACCCAAGAGAATTCGACAATTTCCGGCGATTACATCAACCACCTCTATCTTGATCAAGAAAAACGGTTGTGGGTTTCAACAACAAATGGTTTGTCAATCTATCTGCCTTCCGATGACTCATTTACAAATTATACCAATGGAACATCGCAGGAAGGCATCCAGAACTTTGGGATCTTGGTGTCTAGTTATCAAGACAGCCGGGGATGGCACTGGCTATGCTCCAACAATGGTTTGATTAAGTTTAATCCGCAAAGCAACAGTTCCATACTCGTTGATACCGAAAGTGGACTAACAAGCAACTCTGTTTATCGCATTCTGGAAGACAAAATGGGAAATCTGTGGGTCAGTAGTTCGCGGGGAATCAGTAAACTGTGGTTCACAGAAATAGAAAACGATAGTACCTTTACAACCAACCTGATTCATTTTGACGAAACAGATGGTTTACAAGGGCGTGAATTTTCGGAAACCGCAGCCCTAAAAACCAGTCAAGGTGAGTTGCTTTTCGGAGGTGCTAACGGGTTGAATATTTTCAAACCTGAAGATATACAACTAGACAGAAGCGTGCCCAAACTACTCTTCACCAACCTCAGAATTTTCAACTCGAAGATTGAGGCCGGAGTTCTGTTCAAAAACCGGATCGTTCTTGACAAACCAATCAGCCACACCGATGAACTGGTCTTACACTATTCGGAAAACCTGTTCACCGTCGAATTCGCAGCACTGACCTACCTGTACCCGGAAAAGAACAAGTACAAGTATCAACTGTCAGGATTTGATGAAAACTGGTTTGAAACAGATGGCTCGGCCAACTTCGCCACATTTACTAACCTGAACAACGGCAACTACACCTTGTTTGTGAAAGGATCCAATGCTGACGGAACCTGGAACGAAAAAGGCATTGCGCTTAATATTAAAGTGCTGCCTCCCCCTTGGCGAAGTTGGTATGCTTTTGTAGGATATGTTCTGTTGGTGCTGTCAGCTCTTCTGGTTCTCCGACAAATGATTCTATTCCGGGAACGTTTAAAAGTTGAACTGCAGATGGAGCGTGAAGAAGCCCAACGTATTCACGAACTCGACATGATGAAACTGAAATTCTTCACCAATATTTCACATGAATTCAGAACCCCTTTAACCTTGATTCTATCGCCCGTTGAAAAACTATTACCGCGATTTAAAGGGCTGCCGGAGGAAAAATACCTGGGCCATATTTATCAGAATTCGAAGAAACTACTGAACATGATTAACCAGTTGCTCGATTTCAGGCGGATGGAAGCTCAAGGATTAAGCTTCAATCCTTCGTGGGGAAATATTATTCAATTCATTACCGAAACCGTATCATCATTTAATGATCTGAGCGAAAACAGAAATATAGAATTGCGGCAAGTCACCAACTTACGTGAATTCAATATGCTCTTTGACAAGGACAAGCTTGAAAAAGTCATCTTCAACCTACTTTCCAATGCCTTTAAATTTACTCCGGTAAGCGGACTTGTCATTGTCCAAATCACGCTCGAAGAATCGGCCCCGAACGAAGACACCGAAAAGCGCACAAATCTCGTAATCCGGGTAAAGGACAATGGAGTGGGTATCCGCCCCGAAAACAAGGACAAAATTTTCACCCGATTTTACCAAGGTGAAAAACCAGACTCCACAAGTGCTAACGGCACCGGAATTGGCTTGTCACTGGCTCAGGAATACGTAAAACTTCACCACGGCGAAATTACCGTTGAAAGCGCTCTGAATATTGGCACCTGTTTCAGTGTATTCTTGCCCGTTGACAGTATCGTTACCAAAAGAAGCCACGTATATCACCGAAAGCTGAAGGAAACAAAATTCACCCCCGACCAAACGGACAAGCAGGATGCATCCCTTTCCGTAGCAGCAAAAATGAACTTCCCCGTGATTTTGCTGGTGGAAGACAACCACGATTTGCGGGCTTACCTGAAAGAAAACCTGGGAATGAACTATGAAATTCTGGAGGCTGAAGATGGAAAGCAGGCACTGGAACTGCTCGATAAACAACTACCAGATCTAATCCTGAGCGATGTCATGATGCCCGAAATGGACGGGATTGAGCTGTGCCAAAAAGTAAAACACGACAAGATCACCTGCCACATCCCATTTGTATTTCTTACCGCAAAAATTTCTGAACAACAAAAACTGGAAGGGCTCAAGACGGGAGCCGACGATTACATCGTTAAGCCCTTTAATTTTGAAATACTGGAAACAAAAATCCACAACCTTATCCAGCTAAAAATAAACATGCGCAGGTTGTTTAAAACCAAATTACAAATTGAACCCAAAGACATCAGCATCACGTCACTCGATGAAAAGTTTATGACCAAAGCATTTGACATTATTGAGGAGCACATGGGCGATTCAAATTTTTCGGTGACTGAATTTAGCCGTTTAATGGGCATCAGCCGCATGCAGTTGTACAATAAAATATTGTCGCTCACCGGAAACACTCCAATTGAGTTTATCAGGATATTGCGAATGAAAAGAGCTGCAAAACTACTTTCCAAAAGTCAGTTAAACGTGTCGGAAGTTGCCTACCAGGTGGGCTTTAACGACCCAAAATATTTCAGTATCCAGTTTAAAAAGGAATTTCAGATTTCACCGTCAAAATATGGCAAAGTATTGGAACCATAGAGCTGGTTTTGCTATTCACCACATGCTAGATTCAGCCTGTGTTAATTTCCTCTTAAATGATGAGCCGAAAGCAAAAAACATGTTGTGCAGCATGAAAAAAAGCTACCTTTGCCGCCAGAAAAACAAGGCATAAAAAATGGCGTATCTGAACAACATCATGATCATCCGGCACGAGCTGATGGCCCGGTTGGTAAAGCTGTTTCAACAAGGAGAATTAGTTTCCAAAATTGACCAACTCCCGGTGGACTTGTACCCAAAAAACAGGGAAGCTCGTGGTCGCTGTTGCATTTATAAGGAACGGGCCATTACACGTTACAAAATGCTTCCCCTGCTGGGCTTTGAAGTCCCTGAAGCTGACATTGATTTGGTTCCGCTGAAGAATTATGCTGAAAAGTCGCTGCAACGCGAAAGCCTCTCGGAAAATATTCTGACCGTAGTGGATGAAGCATGCACCAGTTGCGTACAAGCCAACTATGTGGTTACCAATCTTTGCAGAGGTTGTGTCGCCAGCCCTTGCGTCATGAACTGTCCGAAAAACGCCATTCGGTTTATGCCGTCTGGACAAACCGAAATTAAAGCCGAAGAATGTGTCAACTGTGGATTATGCCAAAAGGCTTGTCCTTATCATGCCATTGTCTATATTCCAATTCCTTGCGAAGAAGCCTGCCCGGTGGGTGCAATCAGTAAAAATGCCGGGGGAATAGAAGAAATCAACGAAGATAAATGCATCTATTGCGGTAAATGCATTACGGCCTGCCCGTTTGGGGCCATTTTCGAATTGTCAGCCATCATTGATGTGCTAAAAGCGATGGAACAAAAACAGCCGGTAATCGCCCTGGTTGCGCCGGCAATTTTGGCCCAATATGCCGAAGCGCCCGGAAAAGTTCTGGCAGCCATCAAGCAAATTGGTTTTGCCGAAGTGGTGGAAGTAGCGCGGGGAGCAGAAAAGACAGCCCGGCACGAAGCCGAAGAATTGAAGGAAAAGCTCGAGCAAGGCGAGGCCTTCATGACCACTTCGTGCTGTCCATCCTATGTTGAAACGGTACGGAAGCACACCCCCGGCTTGTTGGCCAATGTATCGCACACCCCATCTCCCATGGCATACACAGCCGAAGAACTGAGGGAGCAGCACCCCGAGGCCAAACTGGTGTTTGTTGGCCCGTGCGTTGCGAAACGAAAAGAAGCCCGTGATTTGGGTTCGGTCGACTTTGTGCTGAGCTTCGAAGAACTTGATGCCATCATGGAAGGGATGAATATTCAGCCTGAAAAGATGGAAGCCCTGCCACTCGAAAACTACACGATTGAATCGCGGGGTTTTGCTCAAAGCGGCGGCGTACTGAAAGCGGTCTTGGCCGAAAAGAAAGCGGAAAACTTCACCTTCGAGCAAATTGATGGCATTGATAAAGCTGCGATCAGACAGATGAAACTATTGGAAAAAGGCAAAAATACAGCTCAGTTTTATGAAGTGATGGCTTGCGAAGGTGGATGCATTGCGGGCCCGGGCGCCAATGTCAAATCAGCCAAAGCGAAAAAGAATTTCATTCAGGGAATGCGATCGTTTGGAGCCTAATCAGATCTTCAGCTGATTGTCCAAACCGTAGCGTTTCTAGCTGCCCAGGTTCCATCCGGCAGCTGCAGGACAAAAAGTCCAACCACTAGCGAAAGTATGGTTCAATCTCAGTATTCTATTATTGTAGAAC
>NZ_CAXBDD010000042.1:0-31461 GCF_963974515.1 uncultured Sunxiuqinia sp.
ATTGGCCTCAGTCACCAAAATGCTGTTTTGCACCCCGACGCTCCAATGCCTGCCAAGAGCAATGGTCTTGGAAAATTCATTCTGAAAAACTATGCCCCGGCCACCACAAAATATGGGTTTCATTTCCGCGCATTGGACAAGTTCAATTTCACTCCGGTGATCCGGTCAACCATTCGGCGGGCCAAGGTCACTTCGCGCGAGCATTTCACGGTCTACCTTCCGGCCTACAGTGACCGCGAAATTATTGACGTTCTGGCTTCTTTTTCTACCATCAAATGGGAAGTCTTCTCCAAACACTGCCAGCAGGCTTACCACCGTGGCAACATCAGCATTCACCCCGTGTCTCTTGCCAATTTCACAAAATCGTTTACCTCCTGCAAAGGGATTTTATGTACCGCTGGCTTTGAAACACCTGCCGAGGCCCTTTTTATGGGCAAAAAGCTTTGCGTCATTCCGATGAAAAACCAATTCGAACAAGCCTGCAACGCCGCCTTTCTGGAATCCATGGGAATTTTGGTTCTACCTGAGCTGAGAAATCAGCACGAAAAATTTCAGGCATGGCTACGTGAAAAACACCTTCAACAGATTGATTATCCGGACAAAACAAAAGAGATTATTGAAACGATCCTTGCTTCTCAAGGATAAAAATCCGGGAAAGATGAAAGGTCGCAGGCACAAGCGATCCCTTGATCAACGATATTCAACGATAATTTTGTATCTTTTTTCACAATTTCGTTGGATCAAAAAAACCAGTGCAATAAAAATTTACCTATGAAGACTTTCAAAAAATTTCTGTTAGGCCTTGCCATCGTACTCCTGGCCATGTTGGTTATCGCTTTCTTTCTGCCCCGCCAGGTGCATGTTGAACGAAAAGGCACCATCAATGCTCCGGCCAAGGTGGTTTTCAACCAGGTCAACAACCTTCATACCTGGGAGAAATGGGCCGTCTGGAACCAAATGGATCCGGACATGCAAGTGGAGTTTGAACATACCGGTATCGGGAAAGGTGCTGCGTACACCTGGGAAAGTGAGAACCCCAACCTGGGCTCGGGCAAGCTGACCATTACCGAATCGGTCCCTTACGATTCCATTGCTACGAAAATGAATTTCATGGAAGAAGGAATTTCAACCGGCTATTTCTTGTTTGAAGAAAAAAACGGACAGACAGAAATTACCTGGGCTTTTGATACCGATTTGGGAAACAATCCGGTTGCCCGATGGATGGGATTGTTTTTTGAGTCGATGATCGGACCCGATTTTGAGCAGGGAATTGAAAACTTAAAAATTGTGGCAGAGATCATTGTGCAGGAAGGGCGCCCGATCGTTGAAATTGTCCAGCTTCCGGAATTTAACTACATCAGTGTGCGTGATGAAGTGGAGCTGGAGGCTGTCTCGACGCAAATGGGACAAGTTTACAGCCAGCTGATGAACCTGATTGAGCGCCATGATTTGGTAATGACCGACATGCCCTTCGCCATCTATCACAAGATTGACGGCAACCGCATTGATCTGGAATGTGGCATACCGGTTGACTATGGCATTGACCCACAAGGAGCGGTTTTGTCCGGAAAAATGCCCTCGAGGACTTATGCTGTGGCCGACCATATCGGGTCGTACGAAAACCTGGATCAAACTCACAGTTTTATTCAACGCTGGATTCCGGAAAATGGCTTAAGCCTGGCTGGCAGCCCCATGGAAAAATACCTGACCGATCCGCAGCAACAGCCTGATGAATCGAAATGGGTGACGGTGATCTACTATCCTGTGCAGTAGGGCTAATCTAAGATTGTTGACGGCAGAAAATCGTCCAACCAGGGAAGCTGTCCATATTTTTTTTCGAGTAGTTGACGCGTTGACTGGTAAAGTTCGCGCTGCCCGGTTTCATAATATCCTTTCATAATAAATACCTGAACCAAGACTTTCAGGTAGTTGCACGCTTCGTCCTTTGATTCGAACAGCGCCAGCGACTTTTTGTAGGCTTCGATGGCTTGCTGCTTATCGCCTCCGAAAAGAGCCGGGCGGTTGTAAAGCGAATTCCCTGCCTCTAACCAGGCCATGGGCTCTTTGGGATCAAGCTTCAAAGCTTGCTGTACGGAAGCCTCTGCTTTGGGGCCCAAAAAAGGCGCCTTATACATTGCCAAGCCAATTTTGAATGCCTGAAAAGCCGACTGCAAGCTCAACAGCCTCGCATCGTTGGGATGCCGATCGAGTAGCTCTTCCAAGCGGCGATCGGCATCCTTCAACACCGGTTTAATCTTTCCATTTTGCTCCGTTCCAAAGTAATAGCCAATCAATCCGTAGCGGGCTTGGAGCGCCAGCAAAATCCACTCACGATCACCGGGATACTCCGCTTCTATTTCTTCGGCCCACTGAAGCCACTGGCTCATATCGCCTTCAAGATAAGCCTGAAAAAACTGACATCGATAGCTTTCCCGGTCGGCTCCGGAAGCCACAAAAGCCAGCATCAACAAAGCTACTGTCACAAAAGTCATTAACCCATGATGGTACGGTCTTTCCATGTTCCATTTTTTTTGATTCGAAGCCAGGCATTGCTAAAAATTAGATGCGCAAAAAATACGATGTGTAACGGATGGAGCAAAAGACTTGCCCCAAGCTTTTCGCGGCTGGCCCAGGAAACAGCCAGCCGGTTGATGATGAACAACACCAAATAAAACAGCAGCCCACTCCATCCCCAACTTAAAAACAGGGCAACTGGAGTGGCCAACAGGGAAATCCAAAACAGGACCATTAATACGCGGCTCCCAAAAAAGAACTCATGCACATTTCGCGAAAACCCTTGCAAGCTTTCCCGGTAGCTTTGGTACATACGACAAAAAACATCATTATTTCCCAACAAAACAGCAACCCGCTGCCCTTCTTTCTTCAGGGCACGAACAATCAGAATATCTTCGACATAACAAGATTTAACCTTTTTGTGCCAAAAGGTTTTTTTATACAGCCGCGTATCAAACAGCATAAACTGTCCATTGCCCGCTGCAAACAGCGGGTTTTTCAGTTTCCGAACAGCAACCAACGGCAGCAGATTCAACAAGGCCCAGTTCATAAATGGAACGGTTATTCTTTCCGAGATACCGGGCATCAGCTGGCGCGGAAAAATAGTCAGCAGAGCAAGTTGTTTCGCCTGAACAAAAGCCAAGGCTTTCTGCAAAACCTGGCTTGCCAAGGTAACATCAGCATCGACAAACAGCAAATAGTCGCCTGTTGCTTTTTTTGCCAATTGGTGACAGGCGTAGTTTTTCCCGGTCCACGATGGTGGAAGAGGTTCACCCTGAAAGTACCGGATGCGATCATCCTTCGCGCTCCATGCTTCCAACACCTGCCTGGTACTGTCGGAAGAGTGATCGTCGCAAACCCAGACCTCAACATCCTGATAATCGAGCCGAAGAATCGAATCCAAAAGTCGCGGAAGGTTCTCCTCCTCGTTTCTGGCTGGTATCAAGATCGAGACCTTTCCGCTCACCTGATCCTTCGGGTCTGGCAAGTAGGGCTTGCTGCCCGCGTTGACCAAAGCCACCAAGGTTCTCAAAACAAATAAAGTCAGCAAAGCAGATGATATCAGCAGCAAATTACTCATGTTGATTTTTAATGCATTGGTTACGAAACTCGTTGTAGGCTTTTTCTAATGCTTCGTTTGTTTTAGCGCCTTCGTAATATTTCAAATGAAAATGAACGACCGATCTTGGCTGACTAAAATAATCGACCAGGCTAACGCAGAAACACACCTGAACATCCGCCTTCGATTTCTTCAAAATCCAGGAGGCACCGCTTTCAAAGGTCACAGGGGATCGATGTTGCGATTGAATTTGTCCCTGCGGATACAAACAAACCAGCTTGTTCGGATCGTCAAGCAAAGCAGCGGCATAGTGCAGGCTTTCGATCAGTTCGCGTGAATCCTTGCGAACCGAAAACGCCCCACACCGGTTGATGAACATCCGCTTACGCAACTGCTCCTCCAGCATCATCACATGAAATTTTCGTTTGAAGACCCGCTTGCTCAGGTAAAAAGACCAATAGCCATCCCACCAACTAAAATGATTTTGTAGCAGAAGAATGGATTTCCCCTTATCGGGAACTTCGCCATGAATCTCAATTCCGCGAAACTGAAAGAACATGCACAGTCGGAAATAAAGATCAAAAAACCAAATGGTCAGCGGATCGTGATTTGAGTGAATCATGCCGGGACCTCTCCTTTCCGTTTATCTCTTTCACGGTAGAGCTGCCACCACGGAATGCGGGGAATCTCGTGATGTTCCCAATGGTAGCCAAAAAAGTAACAACTCAACATGGCCCACCAATGTGGCCCACGCTGGCTTCGTGCCCGGTGGGGTTGCATGCTCTCTGAATGCGGTTCGCGATGTGGCAGGTAGGTCCCCACAAAAAACAGCTGGAACGTGGCCAGTACGGCCGGAACAATCCAAAAAACAACCAACTCGGGCACCTCAATCCAGATTTTCAGAATATTGAAAGCCACGGCCATAAACAGAAATTGCCAAATGGTGGCGTATCGCTTCAGAAAAACAAACCACCAAACGAAGAAATTCTGCGAACGAATATAATAATCCGGATCTTTTTCAGTCGCCGGAAACTGGTGGTGCAAATAATGGTTGGTCCGTAGCTTTTGATACGAAAGTCCGGCAAACAGCAGGGATGAAATCCAGCCAAACAAATTATTCAGGCTTTGTTTCCTGCTGATCAGCCCATGCATGGCATCGTGTCCGGTAATGAACAGCCCGGTGTACAAATAAGCCTGCACGGCCACATGAAAGTAAGTCCACACCGAACTGGCATCAGCTTGCAAAAAAATCAAGCTGTAAGTCAAATGTGCCAGCCAGAAAAGCAACACCACAATCGCAATCAAAACGCCCATCATGTCAATTTTAAAATGATATTTAAACCAAGAAAAAATACGAATTGAACCAACAGAATCCAAACAGCCAGCCGGTTATTTAGCTGTAAACGTGTCGCCCGCATCAAGGCAAAAATCAATACCGACACCAGGTACCAATCCACATAGTTCTTCAGTGGAATTTGTTCCGTTTCCCACGACCACATGTTCAAGGCGGTAGCCACGGGCTCCATTACAAAATCGAAAGCAACCATCAGCAAAGCGCCCACGAGAGGAAAATACCAGCGCAGGTTGATCTTGCGGAAGAGAACAAAAACACCGTAGGCCAAAATCAACCAATTGATGCCAATCAGCAAAGGTGTGTTGAGCAACTGAACGCCGAGAGCCGGCCCGTATTCATATTCGCCAAACAACAGCCCGGTATTCACACCAACCAGCTCGGTCACAAATCCGATCAAAGCAACAATGGCCAGTATCAAGGCCGTTTTTACTGACCACGTCTGTTGAAAAAACAGTAGCAGGATGGTTGTCAGCAACAGATTTACGGGAGTGAGAAAAACAAAAAGCGGGTAGGTGGCTTCAACCGAAAAACCCAAGACGCCAACCACATAAAGGATGGCAATCACAATTTTAACCGAATGGATCACGGCAGGATTTTCTTTCATCATCGTTTCATTTTTTCTTCCACCATTTCAGCTACAATTTTGGCCGACGACAAGCACAACGGGATTCCGCCGCCCGGATGCACACTTCCACCCACAAAATACAGGCCCGGCAAATCGTCCCGGAAATTGGCATGCCGGTTGAAAGCCGCAAACGGACTATTGGAACTCGGTCCATACATGGCCCCCTGGAACGACCCAGTCTGGTTTTCGATGCTCACAGGGTCAAGCACTTCTTCGAATAAAATCTGCTCTTCAAGCTGTTCACCCAGCTGGCGATTCAACTTCGCTATAATCTCTTGGCGAACCGCAGCCTTCAGCTTCGCCCAATCTTGTCCGGCATGGGCAGGCGCATTCACCATCACAAACCAGTTTTCCATTCCTTCAGGCGCATCGGTTTCGACTTCCTTACAACTGATAAACACGTAAACCGTAGGATCGTTTGAAATCGTTTTCTTTTCGAAAAGGCATGCAAACTCCTCCTGATAGTTTTTGCTGAAAAAAATGTTGTGCAAATCCAGCTTCGGAAAGCGCTTTTTCATGCCCCAATAAAAAATCAAAGCTGATGATGACGCTTCCCTTCGCTCAATTTTTTGCAAGCGCTTTTTATCCGGAAGCAATTCGGAATAGAATTGATGAATGTCGATGTCGCTGACCACCACCTCAAAATTCCGCTCCAATCCATTCACCCGAATCCCCTTTAAATGCCCGTCCCCGGAAAGAAGCTCGTCAACCGGCGTGTTAAAATGAAACTTAACGCCTAATCGCCTGGCCTGTTCGAAGAGTGAATCAACAATTTGATACATGCCTTGCTTTGGAAAGTAGGCGCCCAACTGGTGCTCCAAATGCGAAATCACACTCAAGGTGCCCGGCGTTTTGTATGGATTGGATCCGTTGTAAGTCGCGTAACGGTCAAACAATTGCACCAGCCGGCTATCGGGAAATGCCCTCACATTGGTTTGATGCAGCGTCGAGAAAGTTTTCAAACGGAAAAACTGAAGCAGCCGCTTGACATTTTGCCAGGTCAGCAGGTTCCCGAACCGATGGAAGGAATTGAAAATAAATACCGGTGCCGTCAACTGGTAAATTTTTTCGGCCTGCTTCAGGTAATCCAACACTCCCGATGCCGGCATCCCAGTCTTCTGCGCCACCTCGTCAGCAAACCGCTTCACATCTGCAAAGGCTGTTAGTTGCGTTCCATCTTCAAAAAAATATTGGGTGATGACCTCCAGCTTCCGGTAGTCGAACTTCAAATCATCATCCAGCAGCTCATCAACCAAGCCGGGCAAGGTAAACAACGACGGTCCCTTGTCGAAGCGAAAGCCCGCCTGCCTAAACTCACTGATTTTTCCACCCGGATGGGCCGCTTGCTCAAATACCTCAACCAGCAAGCCTAAACGCGCCAAACGAATGGCAGCAGCTAATCCGCCAATTCCCGCACCAATAACTGCAGCTGTTGATCTGTTCTGATTCATTTCTTCGTAACTTTAAAGCAAGGCGACTCAAAGGTTTGATTTTGCCTCAGCAAGTTAGCCTTTCAAATTCAACATCAAAATAGCCTGTCGACTTTCGGCAAGCAAAAAAAGTTTCCAATACTTAAAACATTTTACGACTAAATTGTTTAATAACTTAAAGAAATACTTAAACAAAAATGAATAAAAAAGTATTGATCATCGGGACAGGATTGGCAGGACTATCTACGGCGCTGAGACTATCGACTGATGGCTACCAAGTTGAGATGGTTGAAAAATACCACCGCCCGGGAGGCCGGCTGAATTTATTGGAGAAAGACGGGTTTAAATTCGACATGGCGCCCACTTTTTTCAGCATGAGTTATGAGTTTAAAGAACTGGCTGATTATTGCAAGATTAAAATGCCCTTTGAATTTGTCGAATTGGATCCGCTATACTCTGTTCACTTTGAAGGAGATGATCGTTCTTATTTGATCCACAAAAACCTAAAAAAGCTTGCCGAAGAGTTCAAGGAAATCGAGCCCGGGCTGGAAAAAAAACTGGAGCGTTTTCTGAAATCGGCCGGCGAAATTTTCCATGACACGGAAAACATTGTCATCAAACAAAATTTTGACAGCCTGCTGGGTTATTTACTTCAGTTAACCCGCGTGCCCCTGAAACATGCGCCCAAGATGTTTTATTCGATGTGGCGCGAGATGGAAAAGAACTTTGATTCGTTTGAAGTGAAGGTCATTTTCTCGCTGGTTGGCTTTTTCCTGGGCGCCACGCCTTTCGATACCCCGGCTGTTTACTCCATGCTTAACTACACCGAACTGGTGCACGATGGATATTATAATGTGAAAGGCGGCATGTACAAGATTGTGGAGGGCATGGTTAAAGAACTTGAGCAGCGGAAGGTCAAAATGCACTATGGAGTGGAAATTGAGCGCTTTGAAAAAACCGACCACCAGATTTCAGCCTTCTATGACCAAACCGGTAAAAAGTGGGAGGCTGACTTATTTGTCGTCAATGCAGATGCTGCTTCCTTCCGTGGACAAATTCTTCAACGTAAAAAATACTCCCAAAAAAAATTGGATCAGAAAAAATGGACTTTAGCTCCGCTCACCATTTATTTGGGGCTTGACACCAAGGTGATCAACATGTATCATCACAATTATTTTCTGCGACGAAATTTTGAGGAATATGCCGGAAAGATCTTCAAGAACACCATTAAACTCGATAAACCTTATTACTACGTCAACATCCAGTCGATGCACAACCCGGCTTATGCCCCCGAAGGGAAAGAAAGCATCTTTATTTTATGTCCGGTTCCGGACCTCCGCTACAAAGCCAACTGGGACGATGCCGAAGAAATTGCCGATGCCATTATCGCAGATATGGGTGAACGAACCGGCTTTGACTTTGCCGGACACACGGAATCACGATCGGTCTATTCGCCCAAAGACTGGGAGAGCGCGTTCAACCTGTACCAGGGCAGTGGCTTGGGTTTGGCCCACGATCTCAACCAAGTAGGTGGTTTCAGACCTTCGAATAAAGATGAAGAATTCAAAAACCTATACTACGCCGGCGCATCAACGGTGCCAGGAACCGGCCTGCCAATGACTGTGATTAGTTCAAGATTAGTAACCCAACGAATATTAAAAGACCATGGAACTTTATCGTAAAAACAACCTGGATTGTAGTCGAATCACAACCCAAAATTACAGCACTTCCTTTTCGCTGGGTGTTCGCATGCTGAATAAAAAATACCGCTCCGGAATCTACAGCATCTATGGTTTTGTGCGCTATGCCGACGAAATTGTGGATACCTTTTTTGAGCAAAATCAGGAAGAGATTTTTGCTGAGTTTAAGCTGGAAACGTTTAAAGCTATTGAGCGCAGATTCAGCATCAACCCAATTCTCGACAGCTTTCAGGATGCTGTTCACCGCTACCAAATAGATTCGGAATTGATTCACGCGTTTTTATACAGCATGGAAATGGATTTGCACAAAACGACTTACGATCCGCTTTTACTGAAAACCTACATCTACGGATCGGCCGAAGTGGTTGGATTGATGTGCCTGCGCGTGTTTTATGCCAATGAACCTGAGCAGTATGAACAACTGGTCGCACCGGCCCGCAAGCTTGGAGCCGCATTTCAGAAAGTAAACTTTCTGCGCGATGCTCAAGATGATTTCGAAAATAAAGGCCGTGTGTATTTTGAGAATATTGATTTTAACCAGTTTGATGCTGAAACCAAAGCACAAATTGAGCGGGAAATTGACCGTGATTTCGCTGACGCATTTCAAGGGCTAAAAACGCTGAAAAAAGAAGTGCGTTTTGGAGTCTACCTGGCCTATATCTATTACATACGA
The DNA here is from genome assembly GCF_963974515.1 of uncultured Sunxiuqinia sp. GTDB lineage: Bacteria > Bacteroidota > Bacteroidia > Bacteroidales > Prolixibacteraceae > Sunxiuqinia. The sequence goes on from NZ_CAXBDD010000042.1 coordinate 9,357, forward strand.
CTGTTCCGAAAAATCAAAAAGGCACATCCTTCTCAGATTTTGAGAAAGCGTTACCGGGTTTCCAATCCAAAAAAAATGTATCTTTTGGCCAATGCTTATCTGAAAAACGCTTTTAATATTTTGTAGATGGATTTACAAGCCTTCACGTATGCAGGTTTGCTGCTGGCAACCATTGCCGTTCCGCTAGCCCTGAGTTTCGATAAAAACGTTCATTTTTGGACCCGGTGGAAATACTTGTTCCCGGCTATTCTGATTACGGCTGTCGTATTTATTTATTGGGATATCCAATTTACTGCTGCCGGCATTTGGAGCTTTAACCACCACTACGTTGTGGGCGCTTTTTTTTACGGATTGCCGGTTGAAGAGTGGCTGTTTTTCCTGATTGTTCCTTATGCCTGCATCTTCATTTATGAGGTTCTTAAGTTTTATTTTCAGCCGTATGAATTTCCAAACGTGTTTGTGGCTATCAGTCTGGTTTTGATTGTGGTTTTTGCGACGGTCAGCTGGTTCAACCGCGGCCAGCTCTACACCTTTTTTAACTTTTTGTTTGCAGCTATCTTTTTGGGCTATGTCATTTTCCGTAACCGTTTCAAGCAGCACCTCACCAAGTTTTACGGCACCTATCTGATTGTGCTACTCCCCTTTCTACTCGTTAACGGCGTACTGACATCCCTGCCGGTGGTCGAATATCACAGCAGCCACATCCTCAACATCCGGGTATTTACCATCCCCATCGAAGATTTTGGCTACTTGTTTTTGTTGCTCTTAATGAATCTCTCTATCTACGAAACCCTGAAGAGCCAGCGCTTCTACTAAATTCAACCGGAGGTGTGACGAATGAATTTATAACCACGACTATTCGCAAGACTACCTCATGCCAATAAAGGTCGTTGAGTTGTCTTGAAACGACCAATGAAACTTATTACCAAGTCCGACAGAAAAAACAGGTGTGTAACCGGCCTGCCATATCTTTACAACAACCGCCAGATCAACAACAAAACTCTAATCAAGATACTGCGATTTTAATCACCAACTTTTTCACAGGTTTCGATTCTTCTATCCGTATTCCCGGCCGGTGTACATCTTCTGGAAAAAACAAAAAGAAACAACTTGGGCTGGCTGTAAAATACTCCCCATCCTGATCGCCAAAAAAGATTAAGTCTCTATTTTCATCATACGCCTGCGGTGAAATGGCATTGGACAACGGCAACTGCCCCATTCTTTCCTCACCATCAATCAGGTACTGCAAATCGATGTATTTCCGGTGAGCCTCCCATTTCGCTTCTTCCGGCTCTTTGGTTGAGTATTCCGACACCATGGCAAAAACCTGATCGCCAACTATCGGATACTTTCCAACAGCCATCGATTTCAAATCCCTTTTTAGGAAATCAAAAATCGCTTTCCACCATTCCGGATGATTATGAAAATGTCTATAAAACTCAGCAATATCTATTGAAGCATGCGCCTTAATATCGTCTTCGGCCAACCAGCCGCCCCGATGAAACCATACTTGTTCTTTACTCATTTCTTTCAATTTAAGGTCACTGACCTGTGATATATTTTTTTAACCATTCTTTCTTAACGACATTGCAGCCTTGAAATTGCAGCTTGCACGTTAACATTTAAATCAGCTGTTTTGTCGGTGTAAAGGTAGAAAAAAGTATGTATTCGTGCCGCCAAAACTGGACACAAATCTATGTTAAGCAATTGTGAACCTAAAAGTTAAGAAATAATAAAATCGTCCTAATTCTGAATCGCTTACTAAAACATTTTCGCAACTTTACAGTTGTAAGTCATGATAACAATGTTCAAAGAATGGATTTTTTCGGCATCATTAAATTAATTCATGTTTTTCTTCTGGCAACTGTAAAGTACTCGGTTACTTTCCCTTATGCTTTGCTTATTGGGCTCAATGAGACCCAGGCTATTATTGCTGTAACGGTAGGTGGAATCAGTGGTTTTTTCTTTTTTTACTACCTGAGCTCAGCGCTGCTTCGTTTGCTGAAACGCCGCAAAACCAAGATTATTGGCTTCTTCAATACACAATTCAATATCGACCTGAGTCGGTTTTTACGAAAATGGAAACCCCGTTTTTCCGGCTCCATGAAAAAGAAGCGCTTGTTTGTACGATTTCGCAACCGATATGGCTTTGTTGGGATTATCATTGCCACCCCCGTCCTTTTAAGTATTCCGATTGGCGCTTTTCTGCTGAATCGCTACTATTCAAGAAAGAAATACGTTTTTGCCTACATGATTCTGTCTATTTTGGGCTGGTCGTTGCTTTTTTCGGCCATTGTTACTATTTAATGCACTTTTGCGCCTGGTCGTTTCTTGCAATTTCACAAAGCCTTATCTTTGGTTATTCTTTTTGAATGACATTGATGAAACAAACAGATTTTTATGACCTGTTAGGCACTTGGGAAAACATCTATCTACTGATTGATTACCTGATTGAATACCCAGATAAAATTGGAGATTTGATGCATATTGGACTGAATGACTCCAAAAAGGCAAGCTGGCGGGCTATTTGGATCATTGATAAAGTCCATGAAAAGAGACCGGAGCTGGTTCGCCCGTATATTCCCCAGTTTATTGAGGCCTTATCGTTTATTTCGAATGAAAGTAAGCTCCGTCACCTGCTCAAGCTAATCAGCCTGAATCCGATCCCTGAAGATCAACTAAGCAAGCTTTGGGACTACGGATTAAACATCCTGACCGATGCTTCGCAACCGATTGCCATTCGAGTACATGCGATGCAGTTGCTTTTTGAAATCTCAGAGAGCATCCCTGAGTTCAAACCCGAGCTCATTCAGCTGATTGAACACGAAATAGAGTTTCATGGTTCTGCCGGAATCAAATCGCGTGGGAGAAAGCTGCTACAAAAGCTTTTTCAGGCAATCCAGAACACCAGTGGACACTAAATACTCATTATCAAATGCCTCCAGATGAAACTTTCACAATGCCCGATTTTTTTCATTGAAAAAGGCTTGGGATTTGATTTTTTTTATATTTTTGCAGCGTCTTTAAAGAAAAGACACTGAATGATTGACCCGTGGTGTAACTGGCAACACGTCTGATTTTGGTTCAGAAGAGTCCAGGTTCGAGCCCTGGCGGGTCAACAAAAAGGAAATACAAACAACAGCAAAAGCACTTAAGACACTGATTTTAAGTGCTTTTTTATTTAACCGTGCTCCATTAAAATCCATATTTGGTCAAAGTAAGCGAGGCCAAATCGAGACCTATTGTATTCCGCCGAAAATAGGGGCTCAGCAAATCTCATAACTCTCTAATCATTTAGATGGACAGGAAGCTGATGGAAACCATCCGGAAAGTGTACAGCCAACAAAAAAGAAGTATGAAAACAAAACCCATCAATGCCAGGACCGCATTGTGAACCTTTTCCAGCCCAATATTCGTCCGATTGTCCGGGAAAAAGACAAGGCAAAAACGGAATTCGGGGCAAAAATCAAGATCGGCGAGGTGAACGGGGTCTGCCGGATAGACCGCTTCAGCCAGGATGCCTATAATGGGAGCACAGGCATGAAAAAGCAGGTGGAGAATTTTAAACACACCTATGGCTTCTATCCCAGGGTACTGCTTGGAGATCAGATTTTCCTGACAAGGAACAACAGCTGGATACTACTACCCCTCTTCCCGAAAGTCAGATAAACTTTATTATATCCCTGCTACCATGCAGAATTCGCACAATACGGATATGGCTTTTCAGGACGCGGTAGTATATGGTATGGCTTCCTTTGACAAAACTTCTTAACCCGTCTCTGATTTCGTCCCGTTTTCGTCCAAGCCCGGGATTAGCCGCCAGGCCCAAAAATACCTCCTCAAACCCATTGACATAGGAAACAGCCTGATCACTCCCAAACTCACCCGCAGTAGAATCGAATATATCTTCCAGGTCGCGGTCAGCCTCCAGGGAAAGCCTGTATCTGAAACCAGTTTTGCTCATTCCGGTTTATACATTTTCGCTTTAGCTTTGACAATGTCTCCCACGCTACGTTCGCTTGAAGGGCTGTCCCATCCCTTGGCAATTTCAGCACGTAACTCCTCTAACACTTTATTGCGGTACAATTCATGCAAGCGCAGGGCTTCGCGTACAACTTCACTGGCGTTCTGATAATCCCCGCTTGATACTTGCGCCGCAATGTATTGTACTTGTTTTTCTGTGAAACTTACATTCATGATCTTACCTTTTTTATTTTGCAAAGATACTAACGATGTCCATATTTACCAAATATGGACATGCAGAAAAATGCTATTCCGTTAGAAAATTTGAATCGTTCATATTATTTCTACTTTTCTACTTTAACAAATTTAAATTCTTTTATACGAGTTATTTATGTCCCGCTGCCTTATTTTGTGACGTTGGTGCATTTGGTCAAAAAACTGTTCTTCGGTCATTTCTTTATAGAGCTTGTAGACGAACCATTTCTTGATGTCGTTGGCCGAAAGGAGCGGAAGTTCCTCGAAGTTTCGTAGTTTTTCCTTGAGTATAAACGAAGAAACCATAAAGTTCAAATAAAATCAACACTTTAAAGCCTTTTTCTAATCTGTTAAAGTAGATCTAAATGGCTAAATTGTTTCCAACTCAACCTTTGCCCATAGATTACTATAAGACAGCTCTACGGCTTTCTCCAAATCTTCCTTCGCCTGCTTTGTTTTGCCGAGGCCTTTATTGGCCAGTCCCCTGATTGTAAAGTATCTTGATCTCCTGACATCCTCAGCTTCACGCTCGCCAAAAATAACCCCGGTTTCTGATCCCTCTGAGTCTTTTAATTGTTGGGATGCTTCAGCAATCATTGATTGAAAAACGTCGCGAGCCTTGTCTTTCGCATTGAGTTTCAAATAACTTAACCCCTGATAATAAGCCATTATATTGATGTTTCTTATGGACTCCTGGCCAACTGCCCGTTTGAAAAAGTCGTCCGCCTGACTCTGGTTGCCAAGGGCTTCGTGGGCCAATCCAATGTAATAGTTCACCTGAATATCCCGATTTCCAAACCGAGCGCTGCCCGCTTCCTCCTGAGGAACCTGTGCCTCAAGAAAATAATGCAGGGCCTGCTCAAAGTCGTCCTTTTCAAGATAGTCTTTGCCCAGCATCAATTGTGCATCAATCATAATCTCACGCACCCTGGACGATCCTTCACGATATGCAAACTCCACACCTTCCAAATATTCCACAGCCTGTTTTGCCCGACCAGCGAGCGTAAGGACTGCAATTTGCCGGATAAAAGCATCATCCCGGTTTTTCACGACCTCATGGTTCCCTTCAAAAAGCTTCAATCTGGTTTCAATGGGGGCATTATTCAACTCATATAAAGCGTCTAATTCGGTGTAGTAAATAGCTTCATGTTGATTGAGTGAGATCGCTTCTTCGTAGTAGGAAATTGCATTTGACAAATCTTCATAATGCCGGTAATATCCCCATCCGAGGTTCCGGAAAGCCATAGCAAGCGTCGGACTATGCCTCACCGCATTCTGCCAGTTTTCAATGGCAATCTCCGGTTGCTTTTCATACAAAATATTTCCAATGTAGTAAAAAGCCTTGCCGTCATCCGGTTGATGCTCAAGTGCTGTTTTTAAGACTTCAACGGTTTCAAGACGATGTGGAAAAACATAATCAATCGGCTGCTCTGCCGCTTCTTTGAAATACTTCAAGGCCTGCCCGCTATTTCCATTTTTATCATAAATATACCCGAGGTAGTAATCAAACAACGGATTGTTTCCTTTGTATCGAAGCAGAACAGATTCAGCTTCGGTCAGCAATCCATCGTTTAAATACCCTACGGCAAGTTCAAGGCAGTTCTCATCAAAATCGCCCATCTTTTCCTCAATCATTTCCAACAGTTGATTTGCTTGATCAAGGTCTCCCGAAGCTTTCCGAATCAGATAATACTCATTTTGAAGTCTGAAGTCAAGCGGATCAGACTCACGAATCGTCTCCAGACTAGCCAAAGCTCCGTTATAATCCCCCATTCGCCGCTGAATCGATGCCTTGAGTGCAATCGCTCTGTTGTTCCGGGCGTTGGTCCACAAGGATTCATTTATTTGATCAAGCGCCCGGGGAAAATCAGCTTGCATGGACGATAGCTGCGCCAACTGAAAATAGGCTGCCGAGTGATACGCATAGTCCCACGCTGCCCGATAGAGTGTGTCAACGGCAGCATCATACAGCCCTAACGCCCGAAGCGTCAATCCCTGCAGATACAAGGCCTCGCCGTTAGACGGACGCGTATAATCTTTCATCAAACGTTTAATGGCTTTGCTAAAATAGTTCCTGGCTGTTTTGTAATCTCCATTTTTTAGGTAATGATTTCCGACCGCGGTATTCGAACGAATATCCCCGGGGTCCCGATTCAACGCCTCCAAATACCAATCCATTTCATTGTACCGGGGAGCATAAAACTGCTCCACGCGCTTCCCTGTCAAATACAGTTCTTCAACGGTTTCAAGCTCCTCCGGAGCAGGATACCCTTGCCATTCCTCCGGAAGTTCGTCCACCGGAGTCTGCTCAACAGGCTGATAAGCAATCAGCCGGCTGTCGCTGGCATCATCGACCAACTCCGTATAAAGATCAGTCAGTTTAAAATATCCATCCAGGCTGATTGTCTCAGCAAAAGGCTTGTCCGGAGAAATCTCAACATGTTTTTCAAAAACAATCTGGTCTTTATTCTTTAAGACAACCTTCACCTGTTTGATTTTCTGAGTTGAATAATACCCCAAAAACACCTTGTTTCCTTCTTCCTTCTCCAAGTTGACCGCACCATTCAGATTGGCATTTTTAAACCCTTTGATCCCCCGAACCGGGTACCAATACTGCTCCCAGCGCTTTACTTCATAGGGACTGATCCAGCTATAGTCCGGCTGGTTATCGGAGTAAGCTCCTACCATAATTTCAACATAAGGCCCGTCATCCTCGGTTAACCGCGATTCGGTGGCCTGCCCCCGGGCTCCGGATCCCCACTGCCACAATTTTGCTCCCTTCACAATATTGTGATCCCCAACGTGCACCGTACCCGAGTTTTTGCCATGGTCGTATCCCCCCATGAAATCTTCCTGTAAATCATGTACAAAGAAAGAATTGGATTCCTTGGTATTCTTCCACCAGCTAATATCAACTCCCTCTGTAAAATCTGAACCACGATACTTTTCCGTTGAAATCGGCCAATGGGTAAAATCTGTTTTTGAGTGGTAAACGGCCACTTGGGCACTGGGCGGAAAAATCGTTTGGTAATTTTCATTGGTATGTGCTGCCACATTGGCCCAATACAAAAAACTATGGGTGTAAGGAGACGCGTTGTGAATCCTTCCAACGGTTTTGAAATAAGATTTCCCAGGAAAAACAGTGACTCCAATCGTCCATCGCATCCCATGCCGCGGCTCATATTCTCCTACCCAAACGGTTTTACTTCCATCTTCGTTTTCCGTCGTCGTATAATCAACCGGAAGGTAGGTTGATGCCCGGTGATGATGAAGAACGCACCATTCAATTCCTCCCGAAACCCAGGCCCCGGTCATTCCAATATTGGACGGTTTGACCACATTATTTTTGTAAACAAAATGGTAATCATTGGTCTTATCGGTAGCATAGTAAAGCTTGCCCCCTATATCGGGTGTAATCCCCAACTCAATGTATTCGTTTTCAAGAACCAGGGTTTTCCACGCCTTTTCTATGCGCTCATTGGTGTATTGATCATTCTGAGCCAAGGGATAGTAGTGCCGCGAAGCTCCCTGGAAAGCCTCATTTCTGAAAAAGATGGGGCTTTTCTCTGCCGGTGCAACAGGATAGGTCGGCATGACGATCGATTTTTCTTTCAGCGTGACTTCTGATTGCGCAGACACCATTTGCACAGCGACTAAAAATATAACTATAAAAAAATAACGTTTCATGATACAATACTTTCTATTGGTGAATAACTACAATTCAAAACGATCTTTTACTGCACTTTTGCTTCACGCGTGGTAGGTTTCACATTACCCATATGAATATCCTTAATTCTGTGATGTGTAGCCTTGGCTGCCTCGATAAGCTCATGATATGGCACATCCGCCACGTTCACAAATCCAATGTCATAATTTTCTCCATCATTCCGTCCGGTTGAAGGCTGATCCCACCACTGAAACCAATGTGTTCCTACTACCGATGGATGAGCGGCAGCATTTTCCACGTAGTACGAATAAGCAACGCCCCTCTCCTCCTGACTGCTGGTTTGAGCCAATCCGGGGGCAAGACCTCTTCCAGGTGTGCCAAAATGAAATTCTCCGATGATGATTGGCAGTCCGGTGAAATTATCGATTCTTTCTAATCTGTCCATATAGGTTGTATACCCATAAATATTCAAGCTGAATACATCAAAACCAATGTCTGACGAAGCTTTTATGATTTCATCAGGTGGGTTTCCCCCAAAACGCAGTCCCAGGTTCAGGTGATTGGAATCGTATTCTTTAATCGCCGAGTTGACAGTTGTAATGAACTTTTTATAGGTATCATAAACAAACGATTTGCGCCGTTCAGGCGTGTCCCCTTCATCCAGGTATTTTTTCAATGCTGATTTCATTGGCGTATCGTCTCCTTCAAGAATAACATTGACTAAATCCATTTCCCTTCCCGGCCACGGTGGTTCATTCCCCACAAAATAGCCCAGCAAATAAGGATCGTCTTTCAAAGGTAAACATTGCCTTTTTGCAGCGGCGTCCACTTCTAAGGCATAATTTGGATCATAAACGTCAGGCATGCCCATTGTTTCGGCACTAAACCCCCAGCCCCCCAGTGTGGCAACATAGGTTTTCTGTTTGCTGCTCCCCAGGTTTTGGTCCGACCAGTTTGCGATGGTATTTAGTCCCCAATCGTTCATTCTGCGAATAGTCATGTCCTTCCACTTTTCATACCAATCGTTGCCAAATCTCCGGTAAAGATTCCAGGTATTGAAAGAGGCATTGCCAATTTGAATGCCTTCAGCCGACAGGTTATCTGGGGGAAAAGACGTATAGATATATTCCCGGCCTTCAGTCCTCGCAAATGAATTTCCAACCCTGATTCCGGTGCTGCCAGCGGAAAAAAACAAATGACCTTCGGGATCGACAAACCACCACTTACCATCAATTTTTTCAACCCTGAAAAATCCGGTTGCTTCAGCTTTTGTATCGAGGTAACCACCATATTTCGATACGTTGAACCCTTCTGACTGGAGGTTTTTATCTTCTTCATCCCAAATTGCTCTTAACTCATCCAGCGAGCTTGCTTTACCTTCCCATTCGTCTGGTATCCACTGGCCGAACTGATCGACAGTGGGTAATGGTGAAAGAATAGAATCGCTCTGTTCCATGGTTAAATGAACATTGCGAATTTCCAATGAAGGAGAATTAATGGGCAGGTTCATTTCAACGCCAATTGAATCAACCTGAGTTATTGATCCAACCGAGCCGGTAAAACCAATCCACAACCCGGGCAAAGCAGTTTTTCCTATTGCAGCCATATCGTGTCCTTTGGTGTTTCTCTTTTGAAAATAAATCAGCGGAATTGATGCACGCACCCATGCGTTCTGAAAAGGGTGGATCCTGACCTGACGGATTCCTTCAGAATCATGGATTTTTAAGGAAAACCGCTGGGTAGACGATGCTTTTATTTCAAAAGTCAAGTACTCAAATGATGACCAATCCGAAGGTAATTCAGGGTTTAGCTCTGTAATGGCCCAGTTCTTTTGATCGGATTTGCCTTCAAATTGAACGAAATGTGTTTCCTCCTTAGTGGCACAGGCTGCAAGCAACAGCACCAAGAAAAATGTGATCATGTGAAAAAATGGTTTCATGTTGATACGATTATTGGTTGAAAACTCATTCATTTTTAAGGATTGCTATGGTACGGCGTATTCAGTCTTTATTGTATGAATAGTCAATAAAGTCTGAGTTTTTGGTTTCTTTCACCCACGGGTCGCGTGACAAATTCAGCCAGTAACCAAGCTGCTGACTCAACATTCGTTGATCCGCGGCAGGAAGCGAATTAAAGTTGAGATTAATCTGCTGATAGGGATCGTTAAGATTATTGAACAATGTTACACTACCATCACCGTAAACAGTAAAGGTGTATTTGGCTGTACGCACACCCTTTTTATTACCTTCAATTGAAATAAACGGTGTAGAAATTGGACGAGAAACTGAATCAGAATCCGTGTTTTTGATCATATCTGAATAGTCTGTCCCGGCGACCTCTTCCGGTATCAAATGGCTCAGGCCCATAAAACCCAGAAATGTTGGGTAAAGATCCGTCGTTCCGATGAGGAGATCTTCAATTTTGTGCTGCACGACCTCTGGATAACGCACAATCAGGGGAACACCAAATGCTTCCTCGTATTCGCAGTTTTTTTGCATCCTGTTGTGGCTTCCGAGCATTTCTCCATGGTCGGAAGTAAATACGACGAGCGTGTTATCGCCCAATCCAAGGGCATCAAGGGTATCAATCACCTGACCGATGTACTTGTCCGTCGAAGTAACATTAGCAAAATATACCCGGGCATTGAGCTCTGATGCTTTACCGCTACGATTGCGGCGGTTAAAAAGCTTATCGTGCCTCATATCTTTATAAAGTTCGTACGAATCCGCTTCACAATCCCCGGTTTTATTATAAGGAGGATGCGGTGGATTGAGGGACCAGGTGATGCAAAAAGGTCGGTTCGGGTCACGTTGCTGACGGTTGTTTTTCAAATAATCGATAATCGTTCGTGCTTCGTGCTTTGAAGAAAACTCATTTGATTCATACATCTCACCATCACTTTTACCACCAACAACGACCGGATCATTAGAATAAACATAATGATGGAAGTGGTTGTCTTTGAGCACCTGATACCAATATTGAATGCTGTGCCTGTTTGGTCCCGGTGGAATATAGATATCGTATTTATTGGGCAGATACCCACCTGGAGAACTGGTGGTTCCAACGTAATTGGCATTCTCATCAAAGACGCTGTCCGGTTTAATCCAGTGGCATTTGCCGAAATACGCCGTATTGTAACCTTCATTGTAAAGAACGTCGGTGAAACATTCAAGGTCCTCTTTAAGATCGGTGGCTGAATTGATGTGGCAATTCTTCCAGACTCCGTTTTGTCCGGGAAAGATGCCACTCAAAAGCATAGCCCGGTTCGGACTACAAACAGGGTGCGTACTCATTGCCTGCGTAAACACAATTCCCTCGGAAGCAAGTTTGTCAAGATGAGGGGTGAATACCGGATCACTGGTGCCGTTAATGGCGCCCTGGTATTCAGGCTGCTGCCAAAATCCCAGGGACTGCCTTCGCTGTTGATCAGTGAAAATAATCAGCAAATTAGGCGGTGTCGACGGATTTTTATCCGAGGCTGAAGTACTGAGTGCCCAAATTTCCAAACACAAGATGATAAAAAATAAAGGTCGTTTCATTTCCATATTGTTTCTCCAATAAACCACAAAGCATAATCATCTTTCGTAACGCCCCCAGCGTAAGGCGCCATTCCGTAGGAAATTAAAGGTGGATTAAATGCTTTGTGGCTCATGATAACATTCATTTAAGGTTTTTAAAATTCATGCACACCGATAGTCGTTTTACCTTCCAGCGGGTTTCCGAAAAGGTCTTGTCCTCCACTGTTTTCGATGGCTATTCCGGCATCCTTACAGGGAGAAGTTTTTTGGAGCATAAAATTTTTCAGCACCTCAAAGCCCTCTCCGCGTGCAGAAACATCCACAAATTGGGGGTCTTCAAAAATGGCAGCCGGATCAGCTGGCAAACTTTCAAAATGGCCGATAAAACAATTATGGGTGAACTGAGTTCCTTTGTCGCCGTCAAAAAAGAAATCTGCCTTTTCGTCGGCATAAACAATATTGTTGGCGAAGAATGTATTTTCAGGCCACGGACCTCCCCAGTTATCCATTTCAACGACGGTGCGGTCATTTTCTTCGAGAGACTTTTCGGGAATAATAAACACGTTGTTGTAAATTTTTGTGTCTTCTACCGGCCCGGAAATATGGATGGTTGGTGCAAACCAGCTTCTTCGTTCCGTTTCATATGGGCGAATTCCATCATTCACACTTACATTGTAGCGCACGATGGTGTTGGTCGTACCAATGTTCCGGTCGGTACGCACATTACTTCCATTGTTGCAAACCAACAGGAATCCTCCGTAATTATCATGGCTGTAGTTGTACTGAATAATCGTATTTTGACAGTTCCAGTCCGAATCGAAACCCTGTCCGTCCCACTTGGCTTTGTGACCGGAAACTTCGTTGAACTGAATAATGGTGTTATCGGCGCTCCATGGCCAGATGCCTGCAGCAGCTTCCTCATGCGAGAGAATATCGGGACAATCCCGCATCACATTGTATTCAATTAACGCACCCTCGGTACCGATTGGCACAATTCCGTCACCGGGGATTTGTTCCAGTAAATTATTTCGGACCACGACATTCAGGCTCGGATGCCACTCCTTGCGGTTGGTGTATCCCCGCGAATTGATGCCGTTACGTTCACAATGATGCAGGTGGCAATTGGTAATCTGCAAACCGATGAACCGCGTCTTTACCGAATCACCACTGTTCTGCCAAAGGATGGCACTTCCACCGCCGTCACTTTTTACCAAGCTGCCGTTTACATGATGAATTTCAAGACTGTCTAAAATGATGTGGTGGCAATCGCCAAAATCTTCTGCCTTAACGATTACTCCGCGCCTTCCGGCGGCACGTTCTTTTCCTGTATTTGTGATCTCCAGGTTTCGAACTTCCCAGTATTCAACATTGTGCAGTAATAGGGTATGCAAGTCTTCTCCATTTCCGTGAATGGCAGGATTTTTGCCCTCTCCATACCTATTGATCTGAATTGGAGCTTCGCCCGTCCCAATACCTTTGGGCTCCAATTGGCCAAAAAATTCTGTTCCACTTTTAAAAAGCAGTTGATCACCAGCCTTGAATTCCATCGAGTTGACTTTTTCGAGCGATGCCCAAGCCTTCTCGGGCGATCTTCCGGAATTTGAATCATCTCCATTATCCGAGTCCACATAGTACTGCTGACTACCTCCTTTACACGAAACAATTAAAAGAAGAATCAGCGCTAAAAAAATAGAGTTTCTCATTGTTTTTCTGTTGGTTTGAAAAATTGGTTTAGTAAATTGGTCTACCTTGCAGCTTCCGGTTGTCTGAATAAAGAATAAGGGTGGCAGGTCTTACCACCCTTATCCAAAGGTCATTGTCAAACAACGCTAATCAAAGGTGATTAGTTCCATTCCGGATGTTGTTCGAGCGCTTCATTTCGGTCAACCTCCGATTGAGGGAGAGGCCAAATAATATGCTCAGGCTTCCATTGACGATTTGATAGTCTGTTATCATTTGCTTTCTCATACGACATGTAGAAATCAATGGCTCGTTCCTTCAACAGTCCCCAGCGTCTTAAATCAAGGTAGCGCAACCCTTCAAAAGCCGTTTCAATTCGTCGTTCATGACGCACCATGTCCAAAATACTTCCTCCAAAATAATTATCGACCTCGGTTTGGTCAACCGGTGGCATCTGGACACTTTCCCTATTTCTAAGTTGGTTTATCAACCCAAAAATTTCTGTCGCATTTCCAGCTGCATTGAGTTCAGCCAAAGCTTCCGCTTTCATCAATAAAACCTCACCCAATCGGAAGACATAAAAATCTTCGTTCGCATCAAAATGATTTTCACTGTTCTGCTCTTCAGTATATTTCCGTTGCGTGTAACCTGTAAAAGACTTGCTGTAGGTGTTCAACACATTGCCTCTCCATAACGAATTATTGGTAACCAAAGTCGCTCCCATGCGCGGATCCCTGTTTTCAGCAGGAATCGCAGGGTTATAAAGGTCTGACTCCGTAATCGGTTTTCCATCAGTACAGAAATAATCCTCTCCAAGGTTCGGCAGCGCTTCCTGGTAGTTGATCAATCCTTCACCCCAATAGGCAGCGAAATTAGCACCGTCTTCATCCGGCCCACGAGTATAACGGACTGGAAAAATAACTTCGCTATTAATTTCATTGTCACTCTGAAACAACCCCCAGAAATCAGGATATAAAGAATAGTTAAAATCCATCACTTTTTGAGACCACGACGCAGCCTCTGTCCAATTTTCATTATACAAGTTAATTCGAGCCAGCAAGGCATATCCTGCACCTTTTGTAGCGCGCCCCCAGTCGACACTTCCAGGCCCTGCCAAATCTTCGACACATCCTTCCAAATCAGTCAAGATAAAACTAACAATTTCCGACTTTGAATTTTTAGGAACCTGTGCTTCTTCAACTGTTTGAAGCGAGGTGATCAAAGGGACATTTTCATAGGTCATGGTCAGCAGGTTATAAATAAGGGCGCGAATAAATTTAGCTTCAGCGACAATTTGATCCGCCGTAGCCGCATCCAGTACCTCCTCTCCAAGAGTCGGTACAAAATCGATTACGCGATTACACCGAACAATTGCCTGGTAAGCAGAATTCCAGAAGGATCCGATAATCCATGCATTGGTTGCATGTTCACCTCTCGACACAGGGCCACCGGCCATCCAGCCCCAGCGCACCCAGCCATCATCACTCATGTAATCCCACCGGACAACCCCTCCGGCCCAAGGGTCTGAATCAAACAGGTAAGGATCTTGTAAGGAAGAATAACAACCGGCCAATGCCATAAGAGCATCAGCTTCAGTGGTCCAAAAAGTATCGTCGGCAAGTGAAGTCAGGGAACTTCTGTTTAAGAAATCATCCGAACACCCAGCCAGGATAATTGTTATAAATATAATTGAAAATATTTTTTTCATAATAAATCGTATTTGAGTTTAGAATGTAACATTGATGCCAACGGAATATACTTTTGCCTGTGGATAATCCCGGTTGCGATCATCATTGGTCAGCTTTTCAGGATCGTAATCAGGAACATCAGTAAATGTCAACAAGTTAACACCAGAGAAGTATATCCTCGCTTTCGTGACGTTAATTTTACTCGTAAGTATCACAGGTAAGGTGTAGCCAACCTCCAGGTTTTTCAATCTCAAGTAAGAGGCATCTTTTAACCAGAATGAGGAGTACACGGTGTTGTTCCCTAAGTTTCCCCATCTCGGTGTTGGGGCGTTTCGATTCTCCTCGGTCCAATAATCCATGGCTACCTGGGTAAACGTTCCCTGAGTTTCGGTATTATACCAGTAATAGCGTTTTATACCTGAAATTCCCTGGAAGAATGCATAAACATCAAATCCTTTGTAGTTCGCTCCGAGGTTGAATGAATATTGCAGTTTGGGAAATGGTGTCCCAATGATCTGACGATCATAGTCGGATGAGATTTTACCATCCGGAACTCCCTCTGGTCCACTAATGTCTTTGTACTTGACATCCCCGAGTCGAAGTGCTTGGCCAAACTGTTCCGGTGCCTCGTCCAATTCGGCTTGCGTTTGATAATAGCCTTCGGCAACGTAAGCATAATATGATCCAATAGCCTCTCCTTCAATCGTAATGGCATTGTTGCTGATAGACGACTCAATGCCACCATAGTCAATCACTTCGTTTTTAACACCTGAGAGATTGAAGCCGCCAAACAAGCCAACTTTACCAAAGGTATCCTGGAATTTCACATCCAACTCCCATCCGGTATTTTTCACTTCGCCAACATTCTGGAATGGTGCACTTACACCGCCCATTGTTGAAGGAATCGGAAGACGGATCAAAATATCTGAGCTTGTTTTATCAAACCAGTCGGCTACGATTTGCACTTTGTTCCTAAACAAATTCAAATCAACTCCAATATCTGTTATGGTAGTTGTTTCCCAGGTAAGATCACGGTTGGCCAAATCGGTCACAGCAACCCCTGCGGCAACATAATCTCCCCAAAGATAATTCTGTCCGGTGTTGATATTTTGGGTATAAGGATAGTAAGTTCCTCCAATATTCTGATTCCCCAACTCTCCCCAGCTACCTCGCACTTTCAAAAACGAAATGGGTCCCATGTCCTGGAAAAAATCTTCATTGGTAGCTACCCATCCGGCAGAAAACGAAGGGAATCCACCCCATCGGTTATCTGAATGAAAGCGAGAGGTACCATCATAACGGTAATTAAACTCCAACATGTACTTGTCCATGTAGTTGTAGTTTAATCTTCCAAAATAAGAATCCAGCGCCAGCTCACTGGCATTACCAGCCACATCTTTATTGTTGATTCCACCATCCAGTTCATGGATATTGTTGTTCGGGAAATCTTCCACATAGGCATAAAAGTAATCTGTGCGAAAGGATTGCGCCGACTGCCCGAGCAAAACGCCGAAACTATGATCATCAACGGCGTAGTCATAACTCAAAAGGTTTTCCATTTGATACCTTTTCCAAGTCGTATTGTTATTCATAAGCGTATTATGAACCGACTCCCCGAGTACGTTCCCATTGGCATCGTAAGTCTTATTGGTAGGTGAAAACCTGGAGCGAAGCGATGAATTATAGACGTAGGAGAAACTCGGTCGATAGCTGAGATTTTTGACTAACTCAATTTCGGCGAATACTTTCCCCTGAAAGTTATATCGTTCCGTGATATTTTCTCCCAGACTAGCCATTTGAACGACATTTCGAATAGAACCAACGGTGCTTCCCGGCTCATAGTACAGACCGTTAACCTGCCCCCATTCTCCGTTGGAGTATTTAACCGGAACGGTTGGGTTGGCAAATCGCCGGATCGAATAGTTTAAGTCATTATCATTGTTACTTGCACTGGCGTTGTTCAGCGTTTCTGAAATATCTTGCTTGTTGCCCGAAACATTCATTCCTATTTTAATATGATCGGTCACATCAACATCAATATTAGACCGGAAGTTATAACGCTCCTGGTTGGTTTCAATCATGGTTCCTTCCTGATTCAGGTACTCCATGGATACCATATAGCGAACATTATCCGCGGCTCCACTCACTGACAAATAGGTTGTACTCATAGGCGCATTCCGGTACATTTCGTCAAACCAATCCGTATTAGCCCAAAGATCGGGCTGAGATCCATCTTTCATCAAACGAATATGCTCTTCGGTATACAAAGGATCTTGTCCCTGCTCGGTGAGGTCAAGATTTTGGAGGAAAGCATAGTCCCACGAATCAACAAACTCGGGTTTCACCAAGGCTTGCTGAATGGCAAAACTCTGCTTCACATTTACCGTTGGCTTAGCACTCTTTCCTCTTTTAGTGGTCACCAAAATAACCCCATTTGCAGCCCGGACTCCATAGATTGATGCTGAAGCAGCATCTTTTAACACGGAAACGCTTTGAATATCGGCAGCTGGAATCTGACTGATGTCAGACTCTATCCCATCAACAATAACCAAAGGATCCGAACCTGAGTTCAACGTTCCTACTCCACGGATACGAATTTCAGGATTATCATTCCCTGGTTGGTTATTAAAATTGCTTACCGTGACCCCAGACATTTGTCCCTGAAGCAGTGTCGCCGTATTAGAGGCCGGGCGGGTCTCCAACTCGGTAAAATCGACCGAAGATACGGCTCCTGTAAGGTTAGCCTTTTTAACCGTTCCATAGCCAACCACCACCACTTCGTCAACTCCTATCGCTTCTTCTTCTAAAATCACGTTGATCGTTGTTTTTCCAACAACCGACACTTCCTGGGTTTTCATGCCAACAAAAGAAAAGACAAGACTTGCGTCAACCGGTACATTTGATAAAGAAAAATTCCCATCAAAATCAGTAATCGTTCCGGTTGTCGTACCTTTTACGACAACGGTAACCCCCGGTAGGGGAGCTCCAGAGGCATCGGTAATGTTTCCCGAAACGGCCTTTTGCTGCTGAACGTTACTGCTTTTGCCCAGATTGGTTAAAATAATCTGTCGATTATTGATGACAAAACTGACATCAGTCTGATCAAACATTTTTGCCAATACTTCATCGACTTGCTTATTGACCACCGCAACATCCACTTTTCTCGTTACGTCAATAAGATCCTGATTGTAAAGAAAGTAGAAGTCTGTTTGATTTTCAATGGCACTCAAAACGTCAACAACTTGAACATTTTTTAGATCCATTGAAATTCGGGTTTGCTGCGAATAGCTACTTTTTGCAGTCACCTGCACTAAACCGAGTAGAAAAATAAATAGCGTTAGTCTCATGAGTAATAGTGTTTTTTTAAAGGTGCGGCATAAGCCTACCCTGCTTTTCTCAGATTTTTTCATAAATTTACGTTTGTAGTGTTAATTAATGGAATTGCTGTAACGACACTGCAAAAATTACAGGAGAGTGGTACCAACACTTTCCTGTTTTTGCATAAGTTAGTTCTTGTCAATGACGATTTTCTTTTTCATATAGATTCCGTTTTTATTTTGTTTACGTTCTTCTATCTGGTATTTCATTGGAGTTGTCAACGCAATCATTCTCAGAATTTCATCCAGCGGTTCGTCTTTAAAAGTGGCCTGAAAATTATAGTCCTGCAGTTGTTGGTCCTTTATTTCGAAATCTACGCCATACCAACGAGCCAATTTTTTAATGACTTCGGATAGAGTCTCTCCTTTAAACCGGAGAATACCATCAATCCAGGAAGTCATTTCCTCCGCACTTACCTGTCGAACGTTTGCTGATTTGTGATACAAATCATAGGAAAACTCTTCATTGGGCTTCATTTCGTATGCCAATTGATTGTCTGGGCTAAGAACCTTAACCCTTCCTTCTTTCAAGACAACACTGACTTTCTGATCGTCGTCATATGCAGTAACACTAAATGAGGTGCCCACAACCTGAACCGTCAGCTCATTTGTTTTCACCCTAAACTTTTTGTCTTGATCGCGAACGACCTCAAAATAAGCTTCTCCAGACAATTTCACTTCACGATTTTTGGTAAACATGACGGGATAGCTTAATCTCGATCCGCTGTTGAGCCAACCTTTTGTACCATCAGGCAAAACAAATTCCGTTCTGGCCCCTTCGGGTGAATGAATGGTAGCCATCGCATCGGAGCCTGTATCTTTGGACTGAATAAACCAAATTCCATATCCCAGCAACAACGGAATAAACAAAATTGCCGCTACTTTTTGGAAGTAATTGATCCACGGTGTTTTTCGTCTTGCGAAGCTTGACCGGTTTTGCTGTTTGAGGTTTTTCAACAAGCCAGCTAATCGCTCATTAAGCGGCTGGTCAGCAGGAATACCATTCCAATGATCCTGCAACTGTTCTTTTAATTCATCGTCATGATCTTCTGCGAATAGCGCAACGATCTTCCGGTATTCGGCGCGGCCGTAATCTTCACCGACGAAAAGGCGAAGCAACTGTTTTATGGTGGTTTTCTTTCTCATGAATTTTGCTCGTTCACAAGTAATATCCCAAAAACAAGAAAACCCCTATCCCCGAAAAAAAAATATTCAACTGGTCAGCACATTCGCTGTAAGGCAAGTCAAAATAACAAATTCAATGGCCAGATGCTTTCTCAAAATATAAAGAAAAGTAAATCAGGCCTCCAGGCAATTCGCCCTCAAAACGTTTCTTCAAGTACTTCATGGCCTCCGTAATTTGATTTTCCACTGTTTTTACCGAGATATTGAGGTTCTCCGCGATTTGTCGAACCGATCTTCCTTCTCGCTTTCGTTGCACAAAAATTAATTTTCGTCGCTCGGGCATCTGTTCTATAAACTGATCCAATCTACTGACAACCAACTGATAGTTATTTTCATAATCAACCACCCCTGCCTCATCATCCAACTCGTCAACCAGCTCCAATTTAAATTGATTGCTCTTTGCCTTCGCATTAAACATTTTCTTCATCGCATTATACGCGATTGTAAATAGATAGGCCTGAAAAGAGGTTTCCGACTTTAGTGAGTCTCTGTTCATCCAGATTCGTAAAAACACTTCCTGAACAACTTCTTCGGCATCGGCTTCATTTTTCAAATAAGACATTGAAAAAACGAAGATTTTTTGTGCATACCGCTGAAACAATCTTTCGAAAGCTCCATGATCCCCTCTTCGTAGCGACCGGATCAAAATCGAATCAATATCTGAAACAAATGGATTCAATAGTTGCGTTTTGGAACCGTAAAGGAATAAAAAAAAGTAATCAAGTCACATGACCCGAAACTGATTTGTTGCTTTATCCTTCCTTTGATCTTTTCCCTGAATAGCGAAACGTGTTAAAGCCTCCCCGGAAACTTGGGGCACCCACCCGATTCGGTCGTCGCTTAAAAAAACTACTTTCACTTTTACTCCAATTTCATTTTATCAAATAGTTCTAAATACCCCGGCAGTCCATATTTTCTGCACGAAGCCGAAATTAAATCCAATTGCTTTTTATCCAGATGCTCAATTTGAGAAGTCATCAAAGGAAGAAGACTTGGAGCAAGACCATCTTCACCGATAATCCTGTTGATAAAAATACTTTTACTGTAGTCATCCAATTCAGGAAAGCGTGAGATGAATTTCTCATTGATTTCCTGATTTGAGAATGGCAAAGGCAATTTCGCTATGATATAAGCATTGATTAGCGGAGAACTACTACCGAGCATGCTCAATATCAGAGGAGCATGTTTTCGAAAATCGGCATCGTTCATTTGTCTTAACGCAAAAAGCTGGGTCTCGTAATTGCGGGACTCCAACAGTACCTTCATGATGGTGTCGGAGTAGTGGCTCATGGTGTAGGCTGCCAGCTCGTTTCGTATTGTGCCATTTACGAAATGCCACAGGGTAAAAGAAGAATAAACAGCCCCTTCGACCACAGCTTTTTTTATCGTCGCCGGAGTCGCTCCAGTAACCGCATCGACCGTTGTTGCTTTAATTTTGACCGTCTTGTCAATCAAGTCTTCCTTCTGTAAAATTCGCAACATACTGTTCCGATCCTTCAGTATCTGATCCATTTTCTGATAGTCTTCCGCAGCGAATTTCTGGTGGTCGAATTTGCTTAAAGGTTTTCCTGGAATGGTATCAAATCCGGCATAATGCCCGGCCAGGTCCCAATAAAATAAGAGGACAACATTTGAACAAAGCGTATCGTCGCAAACGGGCATGTTAATTTCAGCTTTGTATCTCAGCGGAATACCGGCCGTGTCCGCGCAAAGCTCGATGGTTTCATTTAATGCAAACTTCTCAGATTTGTACACAAATGCTTTTCGGCACTGCAGTAAATTCTCCGGTTCGTTTACAGTCCTAAATCCCAGGAGTAAGATACAAGCCATTAAACCAAATAAAGCCCGTTGCATGGTACTTATTTTTGAGATTCAATCAAGTCCAGATACTCTTCCAAATGCGAAGTATAAATAGTTCTCGGGCTGACCTCGTATTTTTTGCATAGTGATGCCGCAATCCCCACTGCAGCTCCCATTTGACCGGTTGTACGCATCACCCGGGGCCCGCCCAAGCCGATGTGGGAGCAGCTAAAATTGCGGCCGGCCATAAACAGGTTGCGTATGTTTTTTGAATACAGGCTGCGATAAGGAATAATGTACTGACTGGTATTGTAGAACATCGCCTCAGACAAAAAGTCCGGCTGGTCAGCATCCAGCAAATTAATCTGATAATGAACATCCACAGCCCGCTTCTCAAAAACCACCGAGTCTTCAAACTGCACCTCGTCGCGTACATCATTGAAGGTATAGATATGATCACCAATCAACCTGCGTGATTCCCTTTTGCCCAACAGATAGGAAACCCATTGTAATTGCAAGCTATCCACTTTTTGCTGCTGCTCGTGGAGGTCGACTGAACTCAAAACCGCCTGGTCATCATTTGGTTTTTGAGCGGTGGGGTGTTTATAATTGTAGAACGACCCATAAATCGCACGAAACATATGGTCACGAATATGCTCGGCATCATCGATCTGACTCAAGTCGTTCCGCGAAAATTCCCACTGCCATTCCCCGTTTTTTGCAGCATACTCGCTTGCAACATCCATCGCCCAAGGTACCTCTGGAAAATCGACCTTTTTACCAGCATTTTCTGACCGCCATAAAACCGATGAGCCCATCACCATTTTGTCAGGTGTCTCCGGGCTCCATAAAAGACCATGAGCATCCCATTCTTCACCATATTTTGAAGAGGCTTCGCGCCCATAAGAATAGTCCGCACCTGCCCAATAACCAATCCAGCCATCGCCGGTACAGTCCACAAACAAAGGAGCT
>NZ_CAXBDD010000043.1:0-31359 GCF_963974515.1 uncultured Sunxiuqinia sp.
GTCATTTGATTGTCATTAAGGAGTCATTCAATTGTTAACAGGTGGTCATTCAATTGTTTTGAACGATCAATGACAGCAATTAACAGCCACTGCAGAATCGACAGGCAGGTCATCCGGCAGTCATAAAATTAATAGAAGATTAAATTCTTGGGATATTGGGACGTGTGCCGTCAGGAAAGTTTTAAGCTGTAAAAAAAAGCGTAATTTCACCCGCTAATTTCAAGAGAGAAGTTATGAAGCTAGATAAACACCCGGACGCAGAGGCGTTGATTTTTGACTTAGATGGAACGCTGTCCGATTCGCTCCCGGTTCACATTGCTACCTGGTACACGGTTTGTAAACACTACAACTGTGAATTCGACCCGTCAATCATTGAAGAAATGACTGGTATGCCGACCATTGAGTTTGCTCACCGGATTATCCGTGATAATGGATTGAAAGGCGTGGACCCGGAGGAAATGGTGCGTATGAAACAGCAAACGTTTTGGAACAGCATTGACAAGCTTCGCCCGCACGAGTCGGTGATCAGTTTGGTGCATCAGTATCATGGTAAAATTCCGCTGACTGTGGGCACCGGGGCCAGCCGTACAAGTGCTGAACTGCAACTAAAAGCGCTGAAAATCTATGATCTGTTTGATGCTATTGTTACGGCCGATGATGTGACCGAGCACAAACCCTTACCTCAAACCTTTTTGAAATGCGCCGAGTTGGTTAAAATTAATCCGGAGAAATGCCATGTTTACGAAGATGGCATTTTGGGCATGCAGGCTGCAAAATCGGCTGGCATGTTTTTAACCGATGTACGTCCGTTCCTGAAGAATTAGTAGATCCATATAGCCCGGGCCCATGCAAAATTACTGGTTGTCGTTATCTACCATACTCCCGCTTTTCCTGGCTGCTTTGGCCGGTTTGCTTTTTAGCCGGACCAAGTCGTTTAAAAAAGAATGGATTGATGTGTTGAATGACTATGCGCTGTGGATTGGTTTTCCGGCGCTGATCCTGGTGGCCTTGTTTAAGCTGGACGTGCCTTTGGCCGAGTATATCGATCTGGCTGCATGGAATTCGGCTTACATTGTGTTGTGTATGCTGTTGGCTTTCCCGGTTGCCAAACTTTTCCGGTTGAGCACCGATACCTTGCGTACCTTGATTTTGGCTTTTTCATTTGGCAACGTGTCTTACCTGGGCATTCCGGTTCTGATGAATGTATATGGCTCCGGCATTCTGGCCGAGTCTACTTTGCTGTCGGCGGTTTATTTGTTTTGGTTGTTCACCCTGGGGATTATTTTGGTTGAAGTGTTGGGCGAGCACGATGTCAATCCGCTTGTTGTGGTGAAGAACCTGCTTCAGAATCCGCTGCTTATAGCTGTTTTGCTTGGCTTACTGGTTTCAATATTGAAATTTGAAGTGCCTGAAATTTTGGTGAAAGGGCTGGATTTGTTTGCTACTTCGGTAACGGCCGTTGTGTTGTTTTCGCTGGGACTGTTTTTGGGAACCCACCCGTTTGGAAAGCTAAAAGAATGGTTGCCGGTGGCAGGGTTTTCAATCGCTATTTTGCTGCTTTTACCCTTAGTGTTTTATGGTGTGGTCCTGTCTTTTGGTGTGTCATTCGATGTTCGCTCCAGCATTTTGGAAGGCGCGATGCCCATGGGATTAACGCCTTACGTTTTGTCGGTAAAATACAAATTGAACGCCACCTTTGCTTCGAAGGTGGTGGTGTTGAGCACGATTTTGAGTGTTTTAACGCTCCCCTTATGGATTCAGATCCTTGGCTAAGTAGTTGTTCAGTTCGAAGCCGATCCGCTCAAAATCAATTTCCTTTCCAATAAAAACAAGCCGGTTTTTTGGAGCTTCACCGGGCATAATCAGGCTGCCTTCCGAATAGCTCGTACCTCCGCCGACTGATTGTACCACAATTTTGTTGGGGTTGTTTTGAGTGAAAAGAATGCCTTTGATGCGGTATATCTGGAGTTGATTGATGGCCGCAAAATAATCGAACCAATATTTGAACCGGTCCAGTTTTATATGGCCTGAAAACTCGTGGGTGAATGTGGTATACTTTTTCGATTCGACCAAGCGAAAAAGAAAGGGCTCGGCCATTTTCTGTTCCAGTCTTCCCTGTACTTTTTCAGCAAAATTTTCAAGGAAAAACCCGTTGCTTTTTCCAAATTCCGTAGCGATTGTCTCCGCGGTTCCATTCCATGCCGCGAGTCTTTTCTCAATCTCGGGTAAGCTGGTTTCTAAAGCCCTATCGGTTTTGTTGATGATGAGTAAGTCGCTCAGAATAACCTGCAATTGTTGTTCGCGCTCACTCATTTGCTGCTCAAAATTTTGGGCATCAACCAGGCAGACACTCCCGGCAAGCGTATATTTTTCTTTCAATTCCTGGTCTTCATAAAAAGGTTTGATTACGTTCGAAAGATCAGCTACTCCCGTGGTTTCAATGAGCAGGTAGTCAATTTCACCGGCTTTTTCGGCTAGGTCGAGCAGGGTTAAGGAGAATTCGTTGGAAATGGAACAGCAGATGCAGCCATTGCTTAAGTCGAAAATATTCTCACTTCGCATGCCCACAATCAAATCCTGATCAATGGATTGCTGTCCAAACTCATTCTCAACCAAGGCCAGTTTCAGTTGCTGGTGATGGCGTATCACTTCGTTTATAAATGTGGTCTTACCGGCTCCAAGAAAGCCGGTAACAATAATGACGGGTATTTTTTGATCAAGTTCCAAGTTTCAAAATTTAAGTTCCAAATCCTAAGTTTCGAGTTTCAAGTCTGTTTCAGAGTCCGTTTGCTCCATGCTGGTGAAGATTGCAAAGCGATTGGTCAACATTCGCGTTTTCCATGCGTTTTTTTTCTGTTCTTTCGCCTGTTTCTTCCAAGTCTTGCGCCACACCTTTCTTCAGGTGCTTTATGCTTTCCTCAACGTGCTTTTTATGTTCCTCAACATGCTTTTGGCATTCTTCAGCATGCATTAAATGTTACTCAAACTATTTTTCGGTTGACTAATCCACGCTTTACCTGTGGCGATTGCTAATCGTTAATACTCATTCGGGCAAACGGAACGGCATCCTGCGCGGCAAACTGTCCCTTCTGGTATTTGTAATAGCCGGTAATGGCAATCATGGCCGCATTGTCCATGGTGAAGGCAAACTTGGGAATAAACAAGTTCCATTGGCGTTTTTCGGCTTCGACTTTCAAGGCGTTTTGCAAGCCCGAATTGGCGGAAACACCACCACCAACGGTAATTTCTTTGATGCCGGTTTGCTTTGCCGCCTTCACCAGCTTGCTCATCAAAATATCGATGATGGTTTTTTGGAGCGAAGCACACAAATCGGCCTGATTTTCTTTAATAAAGTTTTCGTTTTCCTTGATTCGGTCGCGCAAGAAATACAGAAAGCTTGTTTTTAGTCCGCTAAAACTGTAGTCCAGATCTTTGATGCGAGGTTTCGAAAATTCGAAAGTATGGGGATTACCCTCTTTCGCCAGTTTGTCGATCAGAGGACCGCCGGGGTAGGGCATGCCCATCACTTTGGCGCACTTGTCGAATGCTTCGCCGGCCGCATCGTCAATGGTTTGGCCAATCACCTCCATCTCCAAATGATCCCTGACAATAATGATCTGGGAGTTTCCTCCGGATACTAGCAAATTGAGATGTGGAAACTTTGGTTCGCGAAATTCAACGCCACCTTCTTCAATAAAATGAGCCAAAACATGCCCCTGAAGATGGTTGATTTCAATCATCGGAATACCGGCTGCCAGCGAAAAACCTTTGGCAAACGAGGTTCCTACGAGTAACGATCCCAGCAAACCCGGACCACGGGTGTAGGCTACAGCCGAGATTTCATCGCGGCTGATTCCGGCCTGCTTAATAGCTTGGTCGACTACCGGTACGATGTTTTGCTGGTGCGCCCGCGACGCCAGTTCGGGAACAACACCGCCGTAAGCTTCGTGAACTTTTTGGCTGGCTATAATATTCGACAGCAGAACACCGTTCTTGATAACAGCGGCTGAGGTGTCGTCGCATGATGACTCAATTCCTAAAATGATGATATCTTTTTTGTTATTCATGAAAACCAATTTTCAGGGTAAGATTCAATTATTTTAACTGTTGAACCTAACGATTTACGTGGAATTTAGTTTATTTTGCTTTCAAATTACCGAGGGACAAAATTATCAAAAAATCGATTAAAATAGTATTGTGGGGTTTTGGGATCCTGGTCGTCCTGATTCTGGGAGCTTATTTGGCTTTCCAGGCCAGTGTGGTCCAAACTTTTTTGGTCAGGCAAATTGCCAATAACCTTTCGGAACGGCTGAATACAAGGATAACACTGAAAAGTGTGGACATTCGTTTTTTCAATCAGGTTATTTTGAATGAGTTTTTGGTTGAAGATCAGCAGCAGGATACCTTATTTTATGTGGGGAGAATGGCGGCTTCGATTGACGATTTGAGTGTGAAACGGAAAATGATCAACCTGTCGTCGCTTGATATGGAGCAGACCAAACTCTTTGTTTCGCTTACGGAAGAGAATCTGCCCAATTATAAATTTATTTTCGATGCGTTGCGTTCCAATAAACAAAAAGATAACTGGGATTTTATTTGTCAGAATTTTCTTTTTAGCGATACGCGTTTGGGGTACTCGTACTATAAAACTGAGGCACCGAAAACCATTGATTTATATAACATTCAGATGGACGTCAGTGATTTTGTTTTACATCATGATTCATTGTCGTTCAATATCAACCAGATGAGTCTTGACGACCGCAAGGCTTTTAAATTAACTTCGTTGAGTACGCAACTGGTTTCATCCAATCACATGGTGAAACTGCAAAACCTTCGGGTGGAGACGCCACATTCGGCTATTGTTAACGCCGATGTGACCATTGATCAAACAGAAATGCATGAAGGTAAGGATTTTTCGTTTTTGAAGCTGGATGTCGATTTGAAGGAAACGGTTTTGGATTTTGTTGACTTGGGACAGCTGGTACCTTCCGTGCGGGGAATGGATTTGAAAATGGATCTTTCAGGACGGGTCTATGGAACCATTGCAGATTTGAAAGCCAAGGATTTGCAAATGAGCCTTGGCGAAAATACCCGCTTGGTTTGCGATTTTTACACCAATGGCCTGCCCAATTTGGATCAGACTTACATCTCGTTGGATTTAAAAAGCTCGACAGCGGATTTTAAAGATTTGAGCCAGATTAAATTACCCCATTCTTCAAAGGCTGATTATTTGCAGTTTTCGCCCTTGTTGCACGATGCAGGTGTTGTTCGTTACGAAGGAAATTTTACAGGGTTTTTAAGCGATTTTGTCGCCTACGGAACCGTGCGATCCAATTTTGGGGAAATAAGGACCGACCTTTCTTTTGTTCCGCTACAAGGAAATCGGTTAAAAGTTAACGGGAGTGTAAAAACAGTTAATTTCGAGTTGGGCGCGTTTACTCAGTATGACAAATTTGAGCAGCTTACATTTAACGGACAGGTTAACGGTTCGTTTCATAAAATAAGCCGGGCTTTTAACGTCGCCATTGCAGGAGTTGTGGATAGTCTGGTTTTTAATGATTATAAGTTTAAGAATCTCACCCTCGACGGTGCAGTTCAGGATCGAAAATTCGAAGGTAATCTGACGATCAGCGATCCCAACCTTGATGCTGGTTTTGTTGGTAAACTGGATTTTAATACGCCGATCCCGGAGTTTGATTTTGAGCTCAATCTGGAGCAAGCCAACCTGATAGCACTGAATCTTGATCACACCTTTGAAAAGTCGCTGCTTTCAATGGCGTTGAATGCCAATTTTAAGGGGAATAGCATTGATAACCTGGACGGTAATATTCAGGTTGCCGAAGGACAATACGTCAACGAATACGACACCTTGGCTCTCAGTAGTTTAAGTGTTAATACGTATTTTGAAAATGTTTCTCATCTTCAGGTTCGTTCCGATTTTGCAGATGCTCATATTGCCGGAAACTATTCTTTTCTGACCCTGTTTGGAAGTTTTAAAAATTTAATTCATCGCTATTTACCTTCTTCAGGTATTGAGTTTAATGAAAGAATGACAATGAACCAGTTTGATTTCATGGTGACGGTGAAGGATATGAAACCACTAACTAAGACATTGCTTCCCGAACTCTTTGTTGGACCTGCTGAAATTACCGGGCACTTTGACGATCAGGGGCTGACTCTGGATCTGGTTGCCGATATTCCACGAATGGAATACCGGGATTTGGTTTTCAATGGCTATTCATTGTCTGTGCATACCAATGAGAAGATTGAATTTAAGAGTCGGTTAGATGAGTTGCAGTTGAATGAAAATCAGAGTATTTACAATCTGGCTATCTTAGCTGATGCCGCAGATGACCGGCTGAACTCCAAAATAGTGTGGAATAATTTTCATCAGGAAACCTACAGCGGCGAACTGGAGACCCAAGTCGATTTTCTAAAAAACGGTTACGATCGTACGCATGTTGATATGGAGGTCTTACCATCACGGATTTATATTTCGGACACCCTTTGGACGGTGCACCCTTCTCGAATAACCATCGATTCGACAAGAATTGCTGTTGGTAACTTTCAGATTTCGAATGGAGACCAGCAATTTACCTTGGATGGCGTGATTTCAAAAGATAAAAGTGATCGGTTGAATTTAAAGGTGAATGAGTTGAATCTAGGGCATTTGAACTCACTCGCACAACGAAACTTTGAAGTTGAGGGAATTCTGAATGGAACAGCAAGTGTCTTTGATGTGTATGAACGTGCCTTGTTTTTATCTGATTTGAGGATCAATGATTTGAGTTTTCGGGACCATGAGATTGGAGAACTTAGCATTGTTAGCAAGTGGGATCGGCAGTCGGAGGAAATTCAGACAGAATTGCAGATTGACAGTAAAAACCATCAGGCTTTTTACGCCTATGGCACTTACACTCCGGCAAACGACTCGATTGATTTTTACGCCAGCTTGAATGATTTATCACTGACAATTTTGCAACCGATTCTGCAGAATAGTTTTCAGGATATTCGCGGTCGCGGCACTGGCGATGTGTGGATCCACGGAAACACAGAGAAAATTCTGCTGGATGGCGATGTGCTTGGTCTTGATGCGGGGCTGGCCATGAAAGCACTTCAGGTAGATTATTATTTCAGCGACACCATCAGCTTTCGTTCCGACTCCATTGTGTTTGATCAAATTCAAATTACTGACTACCAGGGGAACAAAGGGGTTTTTAATGGCTCCATTCGTCATGATAACTTTGGGAATATGGATTATAATCTGGCTTTACGTACTTCGAGGTTGATGGCTATGAATACGACTTTCAGAGATAATGAACGATTTTATGGAAAGGCTTATGCCAAAGGCGTTTTGGAAATTCGAGGACATGGTAAAGATATTACTTTAACTTCGGAAGCAACCAGCTTAAGTGGCACATCCATCAATATCTCGTTAGATTATGAAGCGGAAGCACAGGAGTATGATTTCATTCATTTTGTGAATAGTGAAACACAGGACGCCAAATCAACGGAGCGGAAGGTGCGAACCGAAAAATCCAATGTCAAGATGATCTTTGATTTTGATATAACACCCGATGCGCTTGTTCAGCTGATTTATAATTCGCAGATTGGCGATATGATTCGATCGCGTGGAACAGGCGACATGCAGGTTCGCATTGACCCGGATTTCAATATTACGATGTTCGGGGAGTATCGGGTTGATCAGGGCGACTATTTGTTTACTTTGCAGAATGTGATAAATAAAAAGTTTGAAATAGCCAGCGGAGGTACGATCCGCTGGAATGGCGAGCCATATGATGCTATTGTTGATATTGAAGCCATCTATCGATTAAAGGCATCCTTAACTGAGCTTTTTCCCAATTCGGTCGAGAATATTGATTATGCTCAGCGAATTCCGGTAACGTGTGGCATTTTTCTAACCGAGAACCTGAATAATCCATCGATCGCTTTCGACATCAATTTTCCAACAGCCGAAGACCGGATAAAAGATCAAGTGCAACAATTTATCAGTACAGAGGAGGAGATGAACCGACAGATCCTGTCGCTGTTGGTATTGGGGCGGTTTTATACCCCTGAATACCTTCGCGGATCTTATCAGGCTTCCAATTCCAATGTGGTTGGATCTACAGCGAGTGAGTTGTTTTCGAACCAACTTAGTAACTGGCTTTCACAAATTAGCAACGATTTTGATATCGGAGTGAATTATCGTCCAGGCAATCAAATGTCGGACGATGAAATTGAACTGGCGTTGAGTACGCAAATTTTCAATGATCGGGTTACCATAAATGGCAACATTGGTAACAACAGTACTACGAATGCTGCCCGTTCCAATAGCAACAACATTGTTGGCGATTTCGATTTGAACGTTAAATTGACAAACAATGGTAAGCTTCAGCTGAAAGCCTACAACCGGTCAAATAATAACCTGATTTATGAAACTTCGCCGTATACCCAGGGTATCGGAATCTCATACCGGGAGAACTATGACAATTTCACAGAGCTCTGGCATAAAATGGTTCGATTGATTGGAATCCGGCAAGAAGATTGAGGCATGAAAGTTGTATATTAGCTGCCGGTCTGAACCGGGTGTCTGATCGTGTTACTTTAAGTAGTAACTTTGTAAATATTCATTATTTTTGAGGGGTATAATAAATGCTTTTATACCTCGTTTTTTATGTGTTCCTCTAAATAAAAATTTATGTTTGGAAATATTCTTTTACAAGTTTCGAATGCAGCTGGCGATAGTCTTGACGTGATGGCAGAATCAGCAGGTCAAGATGGGATTGTAACCCGTTTTTTTGATTTAGCATTAAAGGGTGGGTGGATTATGATTCCCATTCTGGTACTTTCGTTAATAGCAGTATTCATTTTTTTCGATCGATATTTTGCCGTTAAAAAGGCTGGCAAAGTTGATTATTCGTTACTTGAACGCGTGAAGGATTACATTTCACAGGGTAACATAGAAGCGGCATTGTCGTTGGCCCGTTCGCAGGATAACCCAACCGCCCGGATGATTCAGAAGGGAATAAGCCGGATCGGCCGTCCAATGGCAGATGTGAACTCGGCGATTGAAACAGTTGGCAACCTCGAAATTGCCAAGCTTGAAAAGGGCTTGCCTGTTTTGGCCAGTGTGGCTGGTGGTGCTCCAATGATTGGTTTTCTGGGAACTGTCATCGGAATGATTCAGGCATTTTACGATATGGCTAATGCTGGCAGCAACATTGATGTAACTTTGTTGTCATCCGGAATCTACCAGGCCATGGTAACAACAGTAGCAGGTTTGACCGTTGGGATTATCGCCTACTTTGCCTACAATATTTTGGTAGCCAATGTTGAAAAGGTAATTTTTAAAATGGAAGCAGCCACTTCTGAATTTCTTGATCTTTTAAATGAACCAGCAAGATAACAGCAATGGCCTTAAAAAGAAGAAATAAAGTCGATGCCAGTTTCAGCATGTCCTCCATGACCGATATCGTGTTCTTGTTGCTGATTTTCTTTATGGTGACTTCAACTTTAATTGCTCCCAACGCGTTGAAACTGCTGTTGCCACAAAGTAACAATCAAACCGCAGCAAAGCCGATGACCACTGTTTCGATTACGGCCGATCTCAAGTATTTTGTCAATACCGGAGGAGAAGTTGAACGCGTCGCATTCCACGAAATAGAACCTGCTTTGCAATTGGCCATTGGAGATAATCCCGAAGCATATGTGTCGCTACATGCCGATAAGTCAGTTCCGATTGAGCAAGTTGTTAAAGTAATGAACATAGCGAAGAGGAATAAGTATAAAATGATTTTGGCCACCGCGCCGGAAGGACGTTAATGAGCTACATTGGAGAACATAGAAAGGGATTTGTAGGGACAATTATTTTCCACGTTGTTGTTTTGATATTGCTCCTGCTGTTTGGATTTTTCACTCCACTTCCATTGCCGGGAGAAGAAGGTATTCTCGTGAATTTTGGTAATACAGATCAGGGAAGTGGCCCGCAAGAACCTGCACCAAGCAGGCAAACAGCACCTCCTGTTGTGCAAGAGAAAAAAGAGGTTACGCCGCCCCCTGTTACACCGCCCCCACCCACACCATCTGTTTCTCAGCCTGAGGTTAAAGAAGAAATGATGACTCAGGATTTTGAGGAAACGGTGGCCATTGATGCTGCCAAAAAGAAGCAGGAAGAAGAACGAAAGCGTTTGCAGGAACAGGAAAACAAAAGAAAACAGGAAGAACTTGAGCGGCAGCGAAAAATAGACCAAGAAGCACAACGTAAAGTTGAACTTGAGCGTCAGCGGCTGGCCGAAATAGAGCGCCAACGACTGGCTGAGGAAGCTGAGCGCCGGCGTCAGGCTGAAGCGGAACGGAAGCGAAAAGAAGCTGAACAACAAAAAATTGCAGAAATAAATAATCGGGCATCGAATGCTTTTGGAGCCGGAGGTGCCGGAACAAGTGATTCGGAAAGCATGGGGCAGGGAGTCACTTTCCCGGGAGGAAACCAAGGTTCGCCCAATGGTTCGGCTAACTCCGACAACTATGGCGATGGCGGTGGACAAGGAGATGGAATTTCATATGATCTGGGGGGCCGCTCGCACAAATCGTTGCCAAAACCCAATTATCCTGGAAATGAGGATGGAATCGTCGTTGTGACGGTTAGGGTTGATAAATCAGGCAAAGTTATCAGTGCTGAACCGGGTGCGCGTGGATCAACAATTTCCAGTGCCCAGTTTTTGAATGAAGCAAGACAAGCCGCTTTAAAGGCCCGGTTCAATGAAGATCCTTCAGCTCCTGCTGTTCAGCAGGGGACCATTACGTATCGCTTCGTATTAGACTAATAACCGGGTTTTATTCATTCCAGATTTCCCAGGCTTTCTCGGCCTGCAGGTGAAGCATTTCCAACCCGTTTTTAGTTGCTGCTCCCTTTACGTTTCCTTTTCTCATGAATAAAGTTTCCTCCGGGTTATAAACCAAGTCGTAAAGAACATGATCCGGCGTGAGGAACTCATAAGGAATCGCCGGGCAGTTGTCAACCTTAGGATAAGTTCCCAAAGGAGTAGCGTTGATAACAATGAGGTGATCTTTCAGCAAACTTTCGTCAACTTGATTGTAGCTCACTTCGTTTACATCCAATTTCTCTTTTGTCGTCGCTGAAATGTATTCAATTTTGTTCTGAGTAAGAACATACTTAATGGCTTTTGATGCACCGCCTGTGCCTAAAATCAAGGCCTTTCGATGTTTCGATTTTAGCATGGGCACGATTGAATGCTCAAAGCCATAGCAATCGGTATTGTATCCTTTTAGCTTAATTTGATTGTTTGAGCGGATAATTTTTATTGTATTGACGGCCCCTACTTCTGCCGCCTGTTCATCAATCTCATCGAGATACGGAATAATTTGCTGTTTGTATGGAATGGTGCAATTGAGTCCCGCAATGTGCTCATTTGCTTCGAAAATCGAAGGAAAATCATCGATTCGATCCAGCTCGAAATTCAGGTATTCATGACCCGTTAATCCCTCTTTCTCAAATTTCTCTTTAAAAAATCCCTTGGAAAAAGAGTATCCTAATCGATAGCCAATTAGTCCGTATGTTTTCATTTTTGTAAGCGCTTCGATATTCCTTCGACTATAAAAATAAGAGCAAAACCGGCAATAGCCAGGCATATAGCACCGAGCAATTGAGGCGAATTGCCGGTCAATGCTTCGTAATTTGCGGGCAAAACGTTTTGTTCCAGAAGCGGCTTTACTACTCCGTGGCGATCAACGAAAGTTTCGACCACTTCTTTCCACGGCCAGACTTTGTTTAGCGAACCGATCATAAAACCAGCGAGCAATGCTATGGTCACGTCGTAAAAGCGCTTTAGTAACCAACTTAGTAAGTTTGAAAATAGTACAATTCCGATCGCGGCTCCCGCCATAAAGACTGCAATGACCGGCAAATTAAAGTTGGAAACTGCTCCCAAAATAAATTTGTACATTCCGAGAAGCACTAAAATGAAACTGCCCGAGATGCCCGGTAGAATCATAGCGCAGATTGCGATTGATCCCGATAAAAAAACAAAGACATAACTGCTGTGTGCTTCAGCCGGCGTGATGACAGTGATGAAATAAGCAACCACAGCTCCGGCTGTAAGCGCCAAAAAAGTTGCTGCATTCCATCGACCAATATCCTTACCAACATAGATCGCGGAAGCAACAATTAGCCCAAAAAAGAAAGACCAGATTAATATGGGGTGATGATTAAGCAAGTATTCCAAGCCTCTGGCCAAGGATAAAATGCTAATGCCGATGCCCAGAACAACGGCAAATAAGAAATTACCATTTATTTCATTCCAGAAGGCCTTAAATTTGCCCGTGAAAAATAATTTCAACGAGTGGAAGTTGACGGATTTTATGGAGTCAATCAATTCCTGGTAGATCCCGGTAATAAATGCAATTGTGCCGCCTGAAACTCCGGGAACAACATCTGCAGCCCCCATTCCCATACCTTTAAGAGTAAGGAGAAGGTATTCTTTTAACGATCGATTCATAGTTGCTTTTTTATGGAAAGCAAAAATAGGGTAGGAATTAGGAAAAAGAAAGATTTGAAGAATATTTTAATCGAATTTGACCATAAAAAAACATCAGCCAACCATGGACTATGATTTGAGTAAATTAACGGTATGACAAGCGACAACAGCAGCGGTTTCCGTTCTTAGGCGGCTTTCGCCCAAACTAACCGGGATAAATTGCCTCTGAAGTGCCAGCTTAACTTCCTCTTCTGAGAAATCGCCTTCAGGGCCAATCAGAATTAAGTTGGACTTGCTTAAATCCAATTCCTCCTTAAGTTCTCGCTTTTTCTGTTCATAGCAATGAGCAATAAACTTTCGGCCACCAAAATCCGATTCCAGGATGCTTTTCAGCGGAGTTAGCTGGTTTAACTTTGGCAAATACGCTTTTAACGACTGTTTCATGGCCGAAATGATCACCTTTTCAAGCCGCTCATTCTTAATTGTTTTTCGTTCCGAATGATCACATAACACTGGGGTAATTTCGTCCACGCCAATTTCGGTGGCTTTCTCAAGAAACCATTCAAAACGATCAATGTTCTTCGTTGGGGCTACCGCGAGGTGGAGGTAATGACTTCGCCTGTTGACTTCGCTTGTTTTTTTTGTGATTTCAACCTCGCATCTTTTTGGATGTGCATCAACGATTTTGGCCTCGAGAAAATTTCCTTTGCCATCAACTAATTGGATTTTGTCACCATTCGCGAGTCGCAGAACACGAACAGCATGCTTCGATTCTGTTTCGTCTAGATAGAATTTTGAATCGATGATGTCTGGCGTATAAAATAGCTGCATGTGAAATTGGTTTTGCGAAAAAATGTTATTATAGCTCTACAGCAAGAACCCGAAAGTAATAAGAATCCCCGGAATCTCAATACTGATCTTCCGGGGAGAAATTCGGTCTGTTATTTTTTCGAACCCTGATTATTTGATCATTCTGGGTGTTAAATGGAATGCCAAATCTCCACCTCTCGCCGAAACCTCTTTCCAGCTATTGACATCAAAATCGACACCAACTGTGGAGCAAGTTGGCATGTCGCTGTTAAATAACTTAACAAGATTATTGGTCAGGTGATATACCAGCGGGTTATGTCCAAAAACAAAAACAGTTTGCACTTCTTCGGCAACGTCACGCAAAAGATCAACAAACTCCTGTGTTGTCATTCCCTCATATAATTCTTCTTCGATTTGGATTGAATGAGTTGGATAGCGAAAATTTTCAGCATAAATTTTCGCCGTTTTCAAAGCTCGTTTGGCTGGACTGGAAATAATCAGGTCAGCTTTTACTCCATCACCCATTAATTTAGAACTAATCCGGTTCGCATCATCTTTTCCCCGATCCCGAAGTTTTCTGCTAAAATCATCATCATAGCCGTATGGCACTGCTTTCGCATGGCGAACAATCACAACTCTTTTCATTCGATTAGTTTTCTATGTTTGATCAATAATGTAAAACTTAAATTCCGGTTAAAAATCGGTATAAATAAACAATTTTTCAATCAAAATTACCCTATTTTTGAGAACCTATAGACATTAAATCATCCGGATGAAAAGAATAGGGTTATTATCAGATACACATGGCGCTCTTAGTGAACGTATTGTGCGATTTTTTGAAAACGTTGATGAAATATGGCATGCCGGCGATATTGGTACAGAAAAATTAGCAGACGAATTGGCTGAACTGAAACCACTCCGGGCTGTTTACGGGAATATTGACGGACATGTATTACGCAGGATGTTTCCCGAGACTCTTCGTTTTTTTTGCGAGGACGTTGATGTACTAATGACCCACATAGGAGGCTATCCCGGCCGATATGAACCAAGAGTTAGAAAAATGATCTATTCCAGTCCTCCCAAGCTATTTATTTCAGGGCATTCTCACATCTTGAAAGTAATACCGGATAAGAAATTTAACTGTTTGCATATCAATCCCGGAGCTGCCGGAAATAACGGATTTCATAATGTTTGTACCGCAGTACGTTTTAAAATTGACGGCAAGGATATTAAAGAAATGGAAGTGTTGGAATTTGAACGATCAGAATTTAGCAGCATAGATTAATAAGTCTATTAATGAAAATATAGAATATATGGTTTATATTTTGTAAATATATAATTAAGGAGCTATATTTGACTTATGGAGAAAATTGCCGTTATATCAGCAGATATTATAAATTCTTCAAAGTTTGAAGAACATGCATTTATTGACGCGATGCGTGTACTCGTCGAACCAGCCGGGAATTATTTGGTTAATCGGGGAGAGCGTTTTTTGTCGAGCCGGGGAGATAGCTTTCAGTTGATGACAACAGATATTCAAAAGTCATTTTTTAAAGCCATTTTCCTGAAGTCGTATTTTAAAAGGAAACAAATAGGTCTAAAAAATGAGAAAGGAAAAGAAGCCATTGATATTCGCATTTCATTGGCTGTTGGGCTGTCAAAAACAATTCCTGAGGATATTGGAAAGTCATTGGAGGAGCCATTTGTGCTTTCAGGCAGGGCACTTGACCAAATGAAAAAGAAAAAACAGACATTTATCATCACTACGAGTCATGAAGCATACAATAAAGAGCTTGAATTGTTGTGTGCTTTTTTAGACAATGTTTTTAATGGCTGGACATTGGCGCA
Organism: uncultured Sunxiuqinia sp.; assembly: GCF_963974515.1. Lineage (GTDB taxonomy): Bacteria > Bacteroidota > Bacteroidia > Bacteroidales > Prolixibacteraceae > Sunxiuqinia. Next base: position 15,156 of record NZ_CAXBDD010000043.1, read on the forward strand.
GGCTGAAGTAATTTATTATCTTGTTCAGGGATTCAAGCAAACAGAAATTGCAGATATGTTGAACCTATCCCAGCCTTCAGTAAGTAACCGGATTCAGCTTGCGCGATGGAATTTGATTGATAAAATGAATAGTCGCTTTCTTGAAATCATCGAAAAATTATAATGGTAATGATTCTACTTCTTCGATTATTAATTGCTCACTTAATTGCTGATTTTTTATTGCAGCCGGGGGCGTGGGTGAAAGATAAAAATGAGAAAGGAATAAAATCAATAAAATTATTCTTTCATGTGCTGGTCGTTACGGCGCTATCTGTTGTTTTTACCTTAGATTATTTCTCATGGCAGATTCCTGTTCTAATTTTCCTGTTTCACTACCTGATTGATTTAGCCAAAATTTATTTCATGCCACATAAAGTCAATCAGCTAGTCTGGTTTCTACTCGACCAAGTAGTCCATATCCTGGCTATTGCACTTGTTGTTGCAATCGTCAGTGAATTTTTATTTGATTGGAGCACGATCTTCTCCTCTTTACTTTCAGACCAAACATCGCTTGTTCTATTTCTGGCCTATCTTTTTGTGATTTGGCCGACAATGATAATTGTCAATTTAGCTACAAAGCGCTGGCAAAATCAAATAAAAGAAGGACTTGGACCGAGCCTGCCAGATGCTGGTAAATGGATTGGCATATTAGAACGAGTACTTGTATTAACGTTTGTACTGACAGCACAATTTCAAGCCATCGGATTTTTAATTGCGGCCAAATCAATTCTTCGAATCTCGGTAAAAAGCGAGGACAATGCCCGATTGCTTTCAGAGTACGTGTTGATTGGGACTTTTATCAGTTTTACGATTGCAATTTTAACCGGACTGTTTGCCAGTCTCATGCTTTAAGCTTTTCTTCAAATTGATTTACTTTTGAAACGCGCAGGCAATCCACTTATTACGTTCCTTTATTTCGATTTTCGTTAGTAGCAATTCCGAGGCTCTTCCTAAGATATCTTCCAGATCATTTTCGTAGAACCCACTAACAATAAGTAATCCGCCATTACTTAATACCGCGACATACTTTTCAATATCCTGAAGAATAATGTTTTTTTGAATATTGGCCAGAATCAGATCAAATTTCTGTTCTCCTAAAAGTTGCGCATCTCCAATAGAGGCTTCAAGGTTATTGACATGATTTAGCCGCGCGTTTTCAGCCGTTGCTTCAAAAGACCAGCTATCAATATCGATTGCAGTAATACTTTCGGCCCCCAGCTTGGAAGCATAAATTCCTAAAATCCCGGTGCCACACCCCATGTCCAGAACCGTTTGTCCTTCCAGGTTGATTTCCGAAAGATGCTCCATCATCAGGCTGGTAGTTTCGTGGTTGCCTGTTCCAAACGCCATATTCGGTTCAATCACAATTTCGTACTGAGCTTTTGGATACGCTCTATGAAATGGCGCACGAATCAGCACCTGGTTATTAATCAACAAAGGTTGAAAGTAGTTTTTTTCCCATTCTTCGTTCCAGTTAATGTCCGGCATCTCTTCTTCTGAAAAATCGACTTGAAAAGGAACTTCGGAAAGACAAGTTTTTATATCATTCGTCAATACTTTTTCGATTGGAAAAAAGGCGTTCACCGCGTCTGTTGTTTCATCAAAACTTTCAAAATCCAGTTGCGAAAGATAAGCGACCAGAATTTCGCGGTTGATTTCGTTATCCGGAGATAGCCTGAATTCGGCTTTTGTATATTGCATTTTTTTTATGGCAAAGATAAAAAAAGCCATCCGGCAGAAACCAGATGGCTCAATGATTATTTCGTGTCTTTTTATAGATTAGTATGCATTGATAATCGCCAGAAAATCTTCAGCTTTTAATGAAGCACCACCAATTAGCCCGCCATCAATATCCGGATTGGCAAACAATTCACTAGCGTTTTTAGGGCTGCAGCTTCCACCATACAGAATTGAAGTTTCTTCAGCAACCTCAGCGCCAAATTTATCAGCAATCAGTCCGCGAATGAAAGCAAGCATTTCCTGAGCTTGCTCTGAACTTGCCGTAACTCCAGTTCCAATAGCCCAAATTGGTTCGTAGGCGATAATGATTTTTGAGAAATCTGCAGCAGAAAGATTGAAAACCGTCTCCTCCAATTGAGTTTTTACAAAATCGTTTTGTGTTCCGGCTTCACGAATATCTAACGCTTCGCCACAGCAGTAAATCGGAGTTAAGTCGTTCTCTAGAGTAAGTGCTATTTTCTTGTTCAGGATTACGCTGGTTTCGCCGTAATATTCGCGTCTTTCGGAGTGACCTAAGATCACATACTTAGCACCGGTTGATTTGATCATAGCTGCTGAAACCTCGCCGGTGAAGGCACCCTTCGCTTCGGCTGCACAGTTTTGCGATGACACACCAATACGGCTTGTATCAACTGCATTGACTACACTGGTAATGTGTGTAAATGGCGCTCCAAGAACAACCACAACATCTTTAGCACCTTCTTTAGCAACCAGTTCGTTTACAGCTTTTGCTAATTCAACACCTTCCTGAACGGTTGTGTTACATTTCCAGTTACCGGCAACAACTTTTTTTCTCATGTTTTTTATTTTTTTTGATGGATCGTGATTCTATTTGTCGAGCAAAATTAAGAAAAAGGAGATGAACAGAGCTATATATTAGTTGGTAGATTTTACGATTTAACTTTTGGTTAAACCGATTTGTCAGAGGTGAAAAGGTTGCCGGACTATTCATGTTCGAGAATCAGTTGCAAATGGAATTAAGTCTGATATGGGTATTGCCATCCAATGCAGATATTCCGGTTCTTTTTGTGATTGAAGTCGGATCGCATTGGCCGAATAGCATCTATTTTGTGTTTTTCAACAGTTTTAACTAGTCAGTAAAGCCCAACTATTTTTCAGCCTTACGGTAAGTGTCTTGTCATTAGTGGGTTTTGGTTTGGCGTTTTGCTAATTGAGCGGGCGAGTCAGAATGCAGGAAAATGGTTTCATGTAATTTTATGTATTTTAGCCGCTAAACAAAACCTTAAAAGTATGGGGCGTCTTTGTGTTCTTTTAGGGAGCGATTATAGTTGCCAGAGATTTATCCCTTTAATGGAAGATCTACGGGAGATAAATTTTTTGTATTTTAGTAGCTATGATCTGGTTATGAAGGCCTTTCCCCATGCCAATCCAGATGCAATCTTAGTTCATGAGCCGGATTACCTTCAGATGATTTCTGATTTGAAGGGCAACGATATTGGTCGTCTGAATGTCCCGCTCATAATCATTTCTGACAAGAAATACGATGATGAATCGACAGGTTCTGATATTCACGTCTTGCCGGAAGATTTTACGGAAGCCAGATTTCTATCGGTGTTTAAGGATGAAATTATGGGCAGTCCGATTTCTGTGAATTCTGAAAAAATCCTTGATTTGATTGTTCATCACATCCCGATGGCCCTTTTCTGGAAAGATAAGAATCTGAATTATCTTGGCTGTGACCAGATCTTTTGTAATGATCGAGGTATAAATAACCAGGCCAATGTTATTGGACTAACGGATTTTGATTTGTATCCGGCTGATGTAGCCGCAAACAACAGGAACATTGATAAGGAAGTGATTCAATCGGGGGAGGCTCTTTTAGACTACGAAGAGGAAGAGGTTCTCGCCAATGGCAAAGTGGATATTTTGCGCAAAAGCAAAATCCCAATCAAGGATTCTACTGGCGAGGTGATAGCAATTATGGGGCTTTACGAACGTATTACCGATCAAGTTAATATTCAGAAAGACCTAAGAGACGAACAGCACTATCTACAAATGCTGATGGATAATATCCCGGATACGATCTATTTTAAAGACCGGGATTCCAGATTTTTACGGATCAACAAATCTCAGGCACAGACAATTGGATTGAACGACCCGATGAAGGCTGTAGGGAAATCAGATTTTGACTTTTTCGAAATGGACCATGCCCGACAGGCTTTTTTGGACGAGCAAGAACTAATGAAGAATGGCATCCCGTTAATAAATAAGTTGGAATACATTAAGACTGTCGATGGGCACCGATATGTAACTGCCTCAAAAATCCCTTTAAAAAGAGAAACAGGAGAGTGTATTGGAATGGTAGGCCTTAGTCGCGATGTGACTACTGAGCATTTAATAAAGCAAGAACTGAGAAATGAACAAGAGCTTTTGACTTCCCTGATGGATAATATTCCGGACCGAATCTTTTTTAAAGATGTCAATTCGCGGTTTACTCGGGTAAATAAAGCCCATTTCTCATCAAATGACACAGAGAATAGTCAGGATCTTATTGGAAAGACTGATTTTGATATTTATCCAAAGGAAATAGCGGAGCAATTATACGCACAGGAGAGAACGATTTTTAAAACAGGCGTGCCACAAATTAATGCGATTGAGAAAAAGATAAAGTCTGATGGATCCGCGGAGTGGTCGTCTGTTACCAAAGTACCAATTCGCAATGAGCAGGGTGAAATAATCGGGCTTGTTGGTATTTCTCGTGATGTTACCACACAAGAATTGGCCAGACAACAGTTGAAACTTGCCAAAGAAAAGGCCGAATATGCCAATAAGGCCAAAAGCCTCTTTCTTGCCAATATGTCGCATGAAATCAGGACGCCTATGAATGGAGTCATTGGCATGGCTGATATTTTGAGGCGCACCGATCTTTTGCCCTTTCAGATTGATTATTTGGATGTTATTATCAATTCAGGCCAAACACTACTTTCGATTATTAATGATATTTTAGATTTTTCAAAAATCGAATCCGGGAAACTGGATCTGGAATATGCGCCGGTTAATATACGTACGGTGGTTGAAGAGGTCGCTGATGTACAAAATATCCAAGCCAATGAAAAGTCGCTTGATTTTTTGACTTATGTAGACCCGGATATTCCCGAGTTTATTCTGGGAGATTATGTCCGTTTAAAGCAAGTGATCACAAATCTTTCCAATAATGCAGTTAAGTTTACGGCAAAAGGGGAGGTGTGTGTATCTGCTGAATTGGTTCAGACAGCCGGTGATGAACATGAGGTTTTATTCACGGTTAAAGATACCGGGATCGGAATACCCAAAGCTCATCAGGATAAGTTGTTCCAGTCGTTTACTCAGGTTGACAGCTCAACAACCCGAAAGTTTGGCGGGACCGGATTGGGGCTTGCTATTTGTCAGAAACTGGTGGCTGCAATGGGCGGTAGAATTGAACTAAAAAGTGAAGATGGCAAAGGAGCAGAATTTTCTTTTTGTTTAAGGTTTAAGGAGACCGAAGGGACGCAGGATCGTTTCAGACTTAAAAGTGTCTCGTTTGAAAACTTGCATGCTTTGGTTGTTGATGATAACAATACCAACCGCAAAATTTTTAGAGAATATCTTGAAAGTTGGAAAGTGAAGGTTCATGAGGCTTCTGGGGGCAATGAGGCTCTGACTGAGATAAGCCGAATGAAGGAGAAGGGCATTTCGATGGATTTTGCGTTGTTGGATTTCCAAATGGCAGAGATGGACGGCGTTGAACTGGCCCGAAGATTGAGAGAAATTCCTTATCTCGAATCGTTGCGAATTATTTTGGTATCGTCGGTAACTGATGCGATCAACCGGAATGATTTGTCGGCGTCTGACTTTGATTTCTATCTGAACAAGCCGGCGAAGTTGCAACAGTTATACCAGGTCATCGCCTCGGCGATAGGAAAGCATCGAAGTACCGAGGATGTGGATCGGGAGATCGAAGTGTTGAAGGCTGATTTACAGAACAAGCGGATTATGATTGTGGAGGACAATCAGATTAATATGAAAGTGGCCCTGCATTCGATCAATGGTTTCTGCCCCAATATTTCTTTGGCATATGATGGAAAGCAAGCTGTTGAGCTGTTTCAGAAAGAAGCCGTTGATTTTATCCTGATGGACATACAAATGCCCGTGCTTAACGGTATTGAAGCCACCAAACAGATTCGGGAAATTGAGAAGCAGCGCAAAGTCACAAATCCGGTAAAGATTATCGCCATGACTGCGAACACTATGAAAGAAGATGTTGAATATTGCCTGGAAATTGGCATGGATGCTTTTCTTGCCAAACCTTTTCGGGTTAGTGACTTGATTGAGATCCTTAATTTCGATTAGTTACAGGCTGTGCAGTGCGGGAAACGTGAGTGGAAATCGGCTATCTAAAAGCTCAATGAGTGCCAGCCTTCTTTCAAATAGTTGCTTAGCTCGTCACCCATACCTTTGACGTCAATATTCATTTTTTTGAATTGATCAGTCACGCCATAAATGTCTGTACAGCGTTTGCAAGCTTCAACTTGAACCCCCAAATCCTGTATGGTTCTGATCTCATCCTGAAGCATTTGATTTTCACTGAGCAATTTGGCCGATGGTCCCCAAACGACTAACGCGACCTGTTCAAACCAACGGTTCTTTTTGGCGGCTTCGGTGTACATCAAGCAAACTTTTTCGGCCACTTCCGGATCACCGCTTGTCCATAAAACCACAATATTGTTCTTTTTGGTTGTCATCATGAAAATGTTTTAGTTGATGCCCAGGATAAAAATGTGCCCTGCGATCGAAGTTACAATTCTGTGTTCGGTATCTAAATAGCTAAAAATAAGACTATTTAATGTGAAAACAAAATGGAGCAAAAGACAACAGGGTGTTGTCGCGTGGTTTGAGAACACCCTGCTGAGGAACAAAATTTTCAATGTCAGTTAAAATCGAATGTCAATTTGATGGTCAGTTTTCCTCCATGCATTTTTGCTGCGCTGAATTGATTTGTTGTTGATTGAGGGCCGAGTCGGTTAGCTTCTATGAATTTTGTTCCAATGGCATTGATTCCGTGCAGGAAAGAAATGTCGCCTGACGGATATTCAAGCTGTGTTCGTGCGGGAGCTTCCGGTTCGTCAGGTGTAAGCACGCGCACAAAAATGTCGTTACTGTGCACATGGACTTTAAATCCGGGATTAGTTTTTCCTTCAATTTCAGCCCAATAAACTTCCGAATGATATCCTTTAAACTCAGGATAAATAAAGCCTGATTCACCGGTTATGGTGTTGTTGTACCCTTTTTCCCACAGTCCGAAGTTTACACCCTTCATTCGGTTTTTGTAAACACGATAGGGGCCGTTGCCTAACCATGTCATTCCAGCCACATTCTCTTCTGGGAAATCGAATGTGATTCCGGCAAACTGACTGCGGCCACTTGGTTCATAAGCCACTTCCAAATCAAACAGTCCATTTCCATAAATTGTCCATTTTAGATGGTCTTCATTTTCATAGGTCACTTCAATCAGCAACTGATTCTCCTCGAAAGCGTGCACAACATTCTTCACCTTCTTTTCTCGACTTACAAACACAGGTCCGTTCGATAGTGGGATAAGTTGCCCCTGGTTTTTGATTTCCGAAATGGTGCCGTTTTCCTTTTTGATTGAAAAGGTGAGCCCGCCAGCCGTCACTTTCAGTTCTGCGTTTGTTTCAATAAGTGTGGGTTGCGCGCTTGGTTGGACTGTCCGAAGCTCATTCGCTTTTATTTGTGCATTTTTTACTGGCCACGACCAGGTGTTTAAATGACGCCCATGGGGATCAGAGGCCGTTATTCGAAGGGCATCAAATGTGTGCCAGTCGGTTGGCAAATTCACCTTTAATTGGCCATTATTTCCCGGAGCCAGATCAAGTTCAAGCTTTTCTGTTGAGTTGATGATTTCACTAATCGTTTGCCCCGGATCGGAAAAACTGACCCATTCAGCCGTTAGGGAGCACTGGTTGAGGTTAGTGAAGAAGTACCGGTTTTCCAAGTTGAAAATACCATTAAAATCAGGTGTGATGTAACGCTTTTCGAACTGAATGGGGGCCCAGATTTCTTTGATGCTATAGAAACTACCTTCCTTTTCGTTGTATGGCCCCAAAATTCCATCGGGAGCGTGGTTGCCATCGCTGTCCAACTCGTTGTTGCGGTCGGTGCGTTCAACCGACTCGTCCGCAAAAACCCACAGGAAACCACCAGCGCAAAGCGGGTCGTTCCACATCCGAAGCCAGTAATCGTCCAGCCCGGCGCCATGCCCGCCATCGTACAGTCCATGCAGAAATTCCGTTGGAAAATAAATTTTACGTTTGCTGAATCCATCCAGTGATAAATAATTGTAGTCGATGTAGTGTAAGGTGTTGGTCTTTTCGTAATCCTGCCAGGGGTGAATAACGGTTCGTTGCTGAATATCAAGCTCGGCAAAGTCGTCGTTCAATGTGTTGTTTTCACCGCCTTCATTGCCGTTGGCCCAAATAATGACGGACGGATGGTTCACGTCGCGGGCTATCATTTCTTCCAGCAGTTTTCGGCCCACAACATCATCGTACGACGGTTTTTGCCACGCAGTGAGCTCATCAATCACTAACAGCCCGATTGAGTCGCACACGTAGAGAAAGTGTTTGTCGGGTGGATAATGCGACATGCGCACGGCGTTCATGTTCATGTCTTTCATCAGGTTGACAGCGGTTATGCTTAAATCTTTTGACGACGTCCGTCCATATTTTGGGTGAAAGGTATGGCGATTAACGCCCTGCATTTTTATTTTTACGCCATTCACATAAATGCCGTCACTCTCGCGCACTTCAATCGTGCGAAATCCAATGCGCTCACTATGTTGGTGAACGACTTGTTCGTTTTTATCCAACAGATTAAAGACCGCCTGGTAAAGGTTCGGAAATTCTGGCGACCAGGTTTTAGGATATTTAAACGTTCCTGAAACCCGGGACACGGAGCCATCGACATCGGCTGTAAATGAAGCCTGGGTTTCCCCGGTGAGTGTTTTAATGTCGACCCTGATTTGTGATGCGTTTTTTGCATTTGTCAGGTAAACATCCGCTTCGAATTGGCCATTGGCCCTCGCATTGATGGCTACGCGTTGGATATTTGTTCTGGGTTTGGCTTCGAGAAAAACGGGGCGAAAAATACCGCCAAAAATCCAGAAGTCAGCCTTGCGTTCGGCCAGGCTAACGGATTCGTTGTCGGAATGTTTTTTGACAAACACTTCGAGCTGGTTTTCCTTTCCAATGTTTAGCAGCTTGGTAATGTCGTAGCGGAACTGGTAAAATGCGCCCTGATGCACGGGCCCAGCCAGTTTCCCATTGATTTTGACTTCCGCATCGGTCATGACCCCATCAAAAACAATCGTGATTTCGTTATCTTCCCAGTCTTTCGGAATATTGAATTGGTAGCGGTAACGGCCGGTTTCATTCAGCCGTTTTTCAAAAGGAACATGCCCGTAATCGTAACTTCCAAAGCCTTGTTGCTCCCAGCATGAAGGAACAGGAATGCTTGTCCATTCACCCGAATTGTGACCTTTAGAACAATAAAACTCCCAATCAACGGTGTTTTCGGCACCAGTGCCCGACAAGTAGACCGTTTCGGTTTCTTGTGCAATTGTGAAAAGAGAGAGCAACAGGAACAAGTGCAGTGCGAGTAGTTTCATGCGTCGGTTTTTTTAGTTTTTAGTCGTTATGTGCAATATGACAACAGGAGCGTCCATGTTCGAATCTGGCTGAACGATCTCTCCTAATGGACGCACATTCAAAAATAGTCTTGTCAGTTCAGTAAAGATAGGCTTATGTGGTTGGATAATCTCATTTTGGGAATAAATTACGTTCTTTTAACCGTTAAATGAGTGTGTAGTTTTCTTCGTTTCCCTTTGTATTCCCGACTTTGCGAACAGTTTTTTTCACTATATTTCAGGTTTTATCGAAATCATGAGATTTGAAGAACAGGAACTAACAAATCAGTTGGAAAAGATTATCGAGAGTAATATTTTCTCTCGATCAGGCGTAAACGTATCACTTCTTACATTATTATTTCAAGCAACGATTGCGGGTCGTAAGCTAAAAGAGGCCACGATTGGAGGTGAGATTTTTGGAAAGAAGTATGATCCGATAAAGAACGACACTAAAGTTCGTGTATATGTCCATAATCTGAGGAAAAAGCTCGCCACATATTACGAAACTACGGGCCGGACGGACAAGGTTATTTTTGAAATTCCGAAAGGAGAATACCAGGTATTGTTTCGTTCGCATGAAAATAATAGAAAATGGGGTAGATCTTACAGGTTCTCTTTCTCCGTTTTCCTCCTTCTGCTGGCGGTCGGTGTTTTTATGTTTTTTCAAGGGAAGGAGTCAGATCCCTTCTGGTCGGGATTCTTTTCCAGTAAGTTTCCGACGACCGTGTTGATTGGCGATCATTTCACAATTGAGTCAACTGTTCCAACTGGAGGCCAGGGGGTTTTTCGTGATTTTTCGATTAATTCAGATCAGGAGTACTCGCAGTATCTCCGGCAGCATCCGGAGCAAGCCTCTGAAATGGTGCCTAACCGCTACCCGTACATCACGAAAATGGGGCCATACTCGACTAAACTTTTGAGTGAAATGTTTAATGATACGAAAACCCCATTTGAATTGATGTTGAATTCAGAATGGGATAAAACGCAGGTAAACGCAGAGAATCTTGTTTATGTGGGGCAATTTAAGACCTTGGGTTTTCTGAAAAATGTGTTTTCTGATCATTTTCCGCAATATGAAATAGCGGGAGCGCAGATTTTCCGCACTGATGCTCAGAGCGGAGTTGAAAGTCGCTATAATTCCTATTCGGCCGATCAAATCGTAGACTATACCATTGTGTCGCGGATGCGTGGGCCCAATGGAAACGATATCGCCATGTTTATGTCCGACAATGATATTGGCGTCATTCGTTTAGTCGAGTATTTTACGAATCAAGATTCACTGGACGTTTTTTACAATCGTCATCCTGAGCTTGCTTCTGATTTCGCGGCACTCTTTAAAGTCAGTGGCTGGGAGCGTACCAGCTATTCTGTGGAGTTGGTGCATTTGGATTCAAACTAATTTGTCCTTTAGTTTGTCATCCTTTAACTTGTGAATTGGGATCAGGTCGAATTCGCTATGGAGAAGCTGGCTTTCTTTCAGAAACTCTTTATTCAGCAAAAACAGTTTGCTGTTGAATTTGTCCTGAGGAAAGGTATTTTCGGGCGTGAAGTCTTCATCGTCGAACCCGGTAAAGTTCAGTTCGCAGGCCGACAGCTCCCATTGGTCATTATTCATAAAAAGAAGCGGCAATCCATGCGTACGGCAAATAATAGGGCGGTGTTCGTAAATCTGGCAGGCATGGTCTTTCAGAAAAATACAACTGCCATCGACCGATTCCTGCATTTCCACCGGTTGATCTTTTAGCGCCTGCTTCATCGCATGGAACTCGATGGGAAAAACCTGGTAATCCATGCAACACAAGTCGCAGCCTTTTTTGCAGGCAAGGTGTTTCTGGTGCATTGTAGAAAGCTTGTCCGTCAGCTGGTCTACCTGCTGACGGAATTGGTGGTATTTTTCGAGTTTGAATGTCATCGGATCAATTTGCAGACAAAAGTAGCAAAAGCAAGACAGCTGGTCAATGCATGGCGGTTATTAATGGTCGCGTTGCCCGAAAACCATTGATAACCATCAAAAAGAACCGGAATGCCAAGACCTGACGATGAGAATCGAGCCAACAAATGAGCGGGCAATAATCATCGTAATTTTTAGCAGAAACCTCTCCGCGTCAAGCAGGAGGTGCTCGTCGTCAAGCAAAATGTGGGCAATACGCAGCAGTTCGTCTTAAGCATAGAGCGATTTGATTGCTCAAATCGGTACTACGGCTGCCGGCCAACAGAAGGCGCAGGTGTTTTTAACCAAAAGCAAAACTCAACTGAAATATACAGTGGCTCAAAAGCAAATATTCCGAATGACAGCCTGGAGACCATGGCTTTGGAAAATGGCAACGATGAACTGGTCGCCCGCATGTGCGACAGTTCTACCGCTTTGAACCGCCCGCGCAATCTCGATTTTGTAATGAAAGTGCGGGAGATTTTTCAGACTGTTGATGAGCAAACAGAGGAGTTGATGACCAACTATATGGGGTAACCATCGAGCAGGTGGAAAGTCTGAAATCAGATAGTGACCGGTTTGCTTCAAGCCACCAGCGAGCAGGAAAGCCTTTTTACAGGGCTACCCCAGTTGCTAACTAAAGGACTGGATAAAGTGATGACCATCTTTAAGCATCGCGACCCGAACTTTTATGCAGCCTGCGTGGCTGCACTCGAAATCACTAATAACTAAAATATCTAATCAATTGGGGTTTTTAATTCAGTGGGTGAACGAAACCCGGTGGCTTCGGCTACTGGGTTTATTTTTTAGCCGAATCAAGTCCGGGAGGTTTTCTGTTGCAACGATGCAGGACTATTAACAAATCCACCTTATTATTCACAATAATCGGTTTTCAGAATCATTCGAATGTTTCTTCCTGAGGAATTTTTATCTTTGTGGCGTGTTATATAACATATCACTTAATCATTAACCGATTCAACATGATTTTATTCTTTAAGACCCTTCAAAGCAGTATCATTGCTGTTCAAACCACTGTTTCTTTTTCCGACGAAGACATACAAAAACTAAACTGGTTGCTTGGTGAGGCTGCGTTGATTGAGCAAGACAAACTGAGCGGTTTTTTTGTTGGCCCCCGAAAAGAAATGATCACGCCCTGGAGCACCAATGCCGTTGAAATTACCCAAAACATGGGCCTCGAAGGTATTGTGCGGATGGAAGAATTTCTTGAAGTGCCAGACCGTTCGGCAGGCTACGATCCCATGCTGAAGCGGTTGTACGAAGATTTGGACCAGGCGATTTTCACAATCAACAAAAAGCCGGAGCCCATTCTCGAGATCGATGATATTGCAGCGTACAATGAGCAGGAAGGGCTGGCGCTGAGCGAAGATGAAATCAACTACCTGGATTCGGTTGCCGAAAAAATGGGGCGCAAGTTAACCGATGGCGAGGTGTTTGGCTTTTCGCAAGTCAACTCGGAACATTGTCGTCATAAAATTTTCAACGGGACTTTTGTGATTGATGGGATGGAGCAGGAGATGTCGCTCTTTCAAATGATTAAGAAAACGTCAAAAGAAAATCCCAACCAGATTATTTCGGCCTACAAAGACAACTGTTCGTTTGTGCAGGGGCCGGTGGTGGAGCAATTTGCACCCAAAACTCAAGATAAACCCGATTATTTCGAGGTAAAAAACATAGAAACCGTGCTTTCGCTGAAAGCCGAAACGCACAACTTTCCAACCACGGTTGAGCCATTTAACGGGGCGGCAACCGGAACCGGCGGAGAGATTCGCGACCGAATTGCCGGAGGAAAAGGCAGCCTGCCCATTGCCGGAACAGCGGTGTACATGACTTCCTATCCGCGTACCGAAGGAGCTCGCAGCTGGGAACAGGCCACAGAAGAACGCCCTTGGTTATACCAAACGCCGGAGGAAATTCTGATCAAAGCTTCGAACGGGGCCAGCGATTTTGGGAATAAGTTTGGACAACCACTAATTACCGGTTCGGTACTCACCTTTGAGCATTTCGAAAATTATAAGAAATACGGTTACGATAAGGTGATCATGTTAGCTGGTGGTATTGGCTTTGGCGCCAAAAAGGACAGCCTGAAAGATAAGCCAGGCATAGGCGACAAAGTGGTACTGCTGGGCGGCGACAACTACCGTATTGGAATGGGTGGCGGTGCCGTGTCGTCGGTGGCTACCGGTGAATTTGAAAACGCCATTGAGCTGAACGCGGTGCAACGCGCGAACCCGGAGATGCAGAAGCGGGCCTACAACGCCATTCGTGCACTGGCCGAATCGGACGACAATCCCATCATCTCAATTCACGACCACGGTGCTGGCGGGCACCTGAACTGTCTTTCGGAATTGGTAGAAGAAACCGGTGGCAAAATTGATACCAGCAAGTTGCCGGTTGGCGATCCTACCTTGTCGCAAAAGGAAATTATCGGTAATGAATCGCAGGAGCGCATGGGCTTGGTGATGCGCGAAAAACATGTGGACTTGCTCAGGAAAATTGCAAATCGTGAACGGGCGCCGATGTATGTGATTGGTGAAACAACAGGCGATATGCAATTTACCTTCGAGAATTCGAAGACCGGGGAGAAGCCGATTGACTGGCAATTGGCTTATATGTTTGGAAATCCGCCCAAAACCGTGTTGACAGACATAACGGAAAAGGCCAATTTTGCAGATTTGGTTTATGATCAGCATCAAATTGAAACCTATTTGGAAGATGTCCTTCAACTGGAAGCGGTTGCCTGTAAAGATTGGCTGACCAACAAGGTGGATCGCTCAGTAACTGGACGGATTGCCAAGCAGCAGGGAGCAGGGAAATTGCATCTTCCGCTAAATAATGTTGGCGTGATTACGCTGGATTACCAGGGGAAAAGTGGGTTTGCCACAACCATTGGTCATGCTCCGGTTGCCGGTATGATCAATGCCGAAAGTGGTTCCATTCTTTCGATCGCCGAATCGTTGACCAACCTGATTTGGGCGCCGATGCCGGATAAAATGAAAAGTGTGTCGCTGAGCGCGAATTGGATGTGGCCGGCAAAAAATGCCGGCGAAAATGCGCGGATTTACAAAGCGGTGAAAGCAGCCAGTGATTTTGCCTGCGCCTTGGGGATCAATATTCCTACGGGAAAAGACTCCATGTCGATGACCCAGAAATACAAAGATGATGTGGTTTATTCGCCGGGAACGGTCATTATCTCGGCTTCGGGCGAAGTGACGGACGTGAAAAAGGTGGTGGAACCGGTGCCCGTTAACGATACCAGCAAGCCGCTTTATTACATCGATTTTTCCTCAACTCCGCTGGTTTTGGGAGGAAGCGCTTTTGGGCAGATCATTAATAAATTGGGACAAGATGCACCAACAGTTGCCGATCCTGCTTACTTTCTGAAAGCCTTTAATACCATTCAGGAGTTGATTGAGGATGAATTGATTTTAGCCGGACACGATGTGGCATCAGGCGGCTTGATTACTACCTTGCTGGAGCTGTGTTTCAGTGATAATGAAACCGGCTTGAACCTGGACTTGACCGGCTTGGGCGAACAGGATTCGGCTAAAGTGTTCTTCAATGAGAATCCGGGAATTGTGATCCAGGCTGCTGATGCCGAAACACTCGAATCCAGCTTGAATGCTGCCGGTGTGCGCTTCGTTAAAATCGGCCAGCCAGCCGGAAAACGTGCTTTCACAGTTAAGAATTTCAATGCTGAATTTGAATTGGATATTGATTCTTTTCGTGAGTTGTGGTTCAAATCATCTTACCTGATGGATCGCAAGCAGAGTGGGGAAGAGCTAGCCCTGGAGCGGTTCAAAAATTACAAGCGAAATGAGCTGCATTACGATTTTAAAAGCTTCACCGGAAAAGCAGCCGACTATGGCATCGATTTGTATCGCCGCACGCCAAGCGGTATCAAAGCGGCCATCATTCGTGAAAAAGGGGTGAATGGCGATCGCGAAATGGCTTACATGATGTATCTGGCTGGTCTGGACGTAAAAGACGTACACATGACAGACCTGATTGCCGGACGTGAAACCTTGGAGGATATTAACCTGATTGTGTTTGTTGGTGGCTTTTCCAATTCCGATGTGCTGGGCTCAGCCAAAGGATGGGCCGGCGCTTTCAAATACAACGAGAAAGCCCGCATCGCTTTAGAAAACTTCTACAAGCGTGAAGATACGCTGAGCCTTGGGGTTTGCAATGGTTGCCAGTTGATGGTTGAACTTGGCCTGCTTTATCCCGAGCATGAGCACATGCCAAAGATGCTGCACAACGAGTCGCATAAGTTCGAATCGGCTTTCGTAAATGTGGAGATTGCCGAAAATAACTCGGTCATGCTCAAATCAATGGCCGGCATGAAGCTGGGTGTTTGGGTTGCGCATGGCGAAGGTAAATTCAGTCTGCCTTATACCGAAGACCAGTACCACATTCCTTATAAATACAGTTACGATTTCTACCCTGGAAACCCAAATGGTTCGGACTACAACACCGCGTCCATTTGTTCACAGGATGGTCGCCACTTAGCCATGATGCCGCACATGGAAAGGGCCTTCAAGCCCTGGCACTGGCCGTATTACCCGGCCGACAGGAAGAAAGACGAGGTGGCTCCCTGGATTGAAGCGTTCGTGAATGCCAGGGAATGGATTAAAAAGAATAAGCAGTAAAATATGGAAAGGCTCTCACTTAGGGAGCCTTTTTAATTCCACTGCTTTTGGGAAAAGCGATTGTTTAAGTTTGATGTATTAGCGTAACCATGTAGGTTTAAATGCGCCATTTTATTACATTTGATTTTCGAATTAACCTAA
>NZ_CAXBDD010000044.1:0-31086 GCF_963974515.1 uncultured Sunxiuqinia sp.
GAAACAAAAACCTGCTTCATCCGAACAATCAGTTCACTTGTTAAATCCTCAAGAACCACCTGTTGTGTTTGATAACCCAGATGACTAACCTGAAGCGTATCTCCCGGCTTTACGCCAATAAAAACAAAGTCGCCAGTCAGGCTGCTGTGCATGTGGTTGCCGGTTGGGATATGGAGGATGTAGGCTCCTTCAATCCCTCGTTTTTGATCATCGGTAATAATCCCTTTTAAGCTTTGTGCAACCCCCTGGCTAAGCCCAATGAAAAAGACCAGAATGGTCAGGTAAAATTGCTTCATAAATCATAAGTTAAAAAGATTGGGCCTATACGGCAGTCGACCAATCAACCTTCAGGGGCAAATCAATCGTTTACGCTTACTTTTTAAACGAAAAAGTGGTGGTTCCGATGTTGTTGCCATCAGCAAAAATATCGACCGTGTATTCACCCGGAATCAGGGGAGGCTCGCCTGTATTGTCCCAGAAAATGTTTACCGGCAAATCGTTGCCCTCGTATGTTACTTCGCGCATGGCCGAGTACGGAATGCGCAGGTCTTCGAACGGGAACAGATCGTTCTTCGACTTGAGCAGCAGAATCTGATCGGGCCGCTGGATGCGGACATAAATATTTTTGGCTCCGCGCTGGGCAGTGATGTTTTTTCCCAAGGTGAAGTTGACTTGTATTTTCTCGGCTTTATCGCTGTTACTGACATCATTCCCCCGGGAGTTAATTCCAAAAGCAGTCAGCCCCTGAGCTTCCAGCGTAGCCGCCTTTTCAACCCGCTGCGACAAGCGTTCCTTTTCTTTTTCCAACTGCACATTTTGGGTTTCAATCTGAGCGTATTCCTGTTTCACCTGGGCGTTTTCCTCCATCAACTGTTGATTTCTTCGGTTCAGCGAATCGACCTGCACAATATAATTCCGCATAATGCGTCGCAGCGATCCCACCTCTTCGCGGTACTGCTCAATTTGTGCATAGCTGGCTTTTTTTACTTGGCCAATTTCCAGCATCAGGTCTTTCACTTTGGTTTGAGCGATAAACAGTTGGGAGTTGACCGTGTCGTTATCCGTTTTCAGGCTATCGTAACTTTGAATGATCTCGTTCAGTTCTACCTGGATGGAGTCTTTCTCGGCATTCAACGACTGCATAATTTGCTTGTGCTCGCCACGCTGCATAAAAAACAGCACCACGACAACAATTAAGATGACCGCCAGAAAAATCACAATCAAATTATTGCGTCTTTCCTTATCGGTGCTTCCCAGTGAAAATTTCTTCTTTTTATTCATTTCCGAATCGCCCATACTTCCAGATTTATAGCTCTATAAACAACGCCCACAAAATTAGTATTATTTTGTGGGCGGTCAAATATTGAAAGGGGTGAAGCGTAGGCTTTAAAAGATATTCCCCAGTTTGATTCCGAAGTAGATGGTGCGGGGCGAAAGCGGGCCATAAATATAGCCGGGGTCGCGGTCAATGCCATCATCGAAATCATCCTGGTAGGCATCGAACAAATTTTTCACACCAGCATAGAGTTGCAGCGACAAATCATTCGACAGCTCGAAGTCTTGGCTTATTTTCAGTCCCAGGTCGAAAAACGGATCCACCTTATTCAAATGTCCTACTTCCGGGTTGGCCAGAGTATTTCCGAAGTACGGAACCAGCATTTTTCCAGTATAATTTCCGGTAACCGAAGCTTTAAACGATGCCGTAGGCGAGTAGCTCAACGCCAGGTAACCGTAGCTGTTTGGCGTACGAAAAAAGCGACGTTCGTTAAATTCCTGAGGACTTTCGTACTTGCTTTGTTGGACGGTAAAGCCCGATTGCAGCATCCAGCGGATTCCAGGCGAAGCATTGAACTCCAGGTTGACACCTTGCACCTTTGCACCATCCTCGGCATTCGTGCGCGTGTACACCACCTGCCCGTTCTCGTCGGCTGTGCCGTATTCGTTGGTGAATGGATTTTCGAGGGCAGTAAAAAAGCCTTCGGCCAACAGTTGGGTTTGCCAGCGCCCAAAGGCTTGGGAGATGTCGACCGAAAAAGTAGCGCTGTGCGAGTTCTCCTGCTCCAGATTGGGGGCATTCTCATGGATCACCCGGCGAGCGCCTGAAGTTTCGATGTGCAAATCCTCGTCGAAAATTTGCGGCGCACGATAGCCTTGGGCAAAGCTCGAACGCAGCTGCACCTGCTCCGACAGGTTGTACAACACGCTGGCCCGTGGGCTGAACACATTTCCGGAAATGTCACCATTCGAATCGGCCTGGTCGGTAATGGCATAATGCTCGACCCGGAATCCAAATGACAAACGCCACCTTTCAGTTACCCACTCGTTTTGCGCAAAAAAACCGTAGGTCTTCACCGATTGGTCGGTAATGGTGGTGGTACCAACATGTTCCATGGTCTCCAAATCGAGATATCCCAGCTTCTGGTCAGTCAGGTCGTCGCTCGTCATCTCCAGGCCCATCACCAGCTCCGACGGCGAAAACAAAAACTGATCAATATCGCGATGGTACTGCGAACCCAGCGAATACGCCAAATCTTTGGTATGCCCGTAGGCAGACAAGTCCTTCTCGGCACCATAGTACGATCCTCTGTCAACATGTTGCATGGCCGCGAAAAAGCTGAGCTTATCGTGATCGCGCATAAACTGGTCGAAAGTCAGGTTCACCGAGTTGATCTCGTGGTCCACCGCTTCGGAAATATCGGCCTGGTGGTTGGGCACATCAAAATCATTTCCTCCCCGGCGCGACTCATTGATAAAGAAATAGTCGAGGTTTACTTTTGAACGAAGCCCCATCCGCTTGAAAAAGCTGGCGCCAAATGTACCGTTCTCAATGGTCGACATTTCCGAAAAGCCATCATCGTTGGCATCATACGGCTCGCGCTGGCGTTTGAATCCATAAAAGCTCATGCCCGAGCGGTAGTCTTCGCTCACGATCGATCCATTCATACTCAAATTGAAATCGGTATCGCCATGATTACCAATAACTGCAATGGAGCTGTTGATGCTGTAAATATCCTGTACCGGCTCCTTGGTGATCAGATTAATGGTGCCCGCTATGGCGTTGCTGCCAAACAAGGCCGAACCTCCGCCACGAACCACTTCGACGCGGTCAATCATGTTGGCCGGAATCAGTTCCAGCCCATACACTCCCGCCAGGCCACTAAACACCGGCCGGCTGTTAATCAGGATTTGTGAATAAGGCCCTTCTAGTCCATTCATGCGCACCTGTGTGAAACCGCAATTCTGACAATTGTTCTCCATACGCAGGCCGGGCGTAAAACTCAGTCCTTCGCTCAAAGTCACGCTTTGGGTGCTTTCAAGCAACTTTGGGCTGATGGTGCTGATAATGGTGGAAGCCTCACGACGCGATTTCTCACTCCGGTCGGCGGAAACCACCACCTGCTCCAAGCCAATGTCATCAGTCTCCAGCTCGGCCAACAGGGTTACAGCTTCGCCAATCTTGAAATTCAGATCGTAGGAACGGGGCTGAAAACCCACTGCTGAAACCACAACCTGCTGTGTGCCTTCAGGAATTCCCATCAGCTTGTAGTGCCCGGTGGCATCAGCGGCAGTTCCCATCGTGGTTCCTTCGATCACAATCGTAGCAAATGGAATGTGCTCGTCTCCGGAACGTACATCGCCAAATAACATGGTATCTTCCAACTTTTCTTTTGGTACATCTTTGGCATAAGCCATGGCGTCAATAAGTATCACTAGCGCCAAAAAAATTAACTTCTTCATAGTGAGTTGATGCGGTTTTTTGTTCTTTCAATTCCCTCAGGAATCAGAAAGATTTCCAGTGATTATTCGGGTTGAATTCTTTAGGGGTCAAAATTATCTTCAAATGGCTGATTCGGCAATCCCTACTAATTGGTATTTCGACGGCCTAAAAATCGAATTATTGACATAAAACAAGATAATTCCCCTGAAAAGTTATGAGTTGGGAGGACCGCGAAGGTAATTCGGATTAGCATGTTGAAAAGAATAATTAAGCACCATGGACGGCACGATCATCTCGGATGCTGAGAGGTCTGAAATAAGCTGCTGTATTGGTTCGGACGTGTCGAAAAAATCCAGGAAAAACGCTTGGTAATAGCAGGTTTCCGCGTCGGAGTGCGAATGATGCTCTTGGCTGTCTGCCTCACGATCAAAGGGATGCGCGTGCTTTACAACCATGCCGTTTGAGAGCACATGCAGGTGCATATTGCTCATGGAGTTACCCAGTAGAACCAGGTAGACCGGCAAAACGAGAAGAATGAATAGTTTTATATATTTGCGTAAGCGCATCATTTCAGCACGCAAATATAAAAACTGTTTTTTATTTGGAATTATTCTTAATTGGGAGAACTAAAAATTTAACATACCGTTGGTAAAGAAAAAAGTCGATATAATCCTGCACAGTTATGGTCAATACACGAAATGGGATCGAACAAGCCGTGAACTTCCAAAAATATTGGAGATCACCCATTTCATTCGGGCCGAAATCGGAACCGAATTTGGCTATCTGCTGAAAATTCGAAAAGGAAAAGGGAAAAAACTCGAATTTCGAATCATTCATCCGCCCTTTAAAGATGAGCAGGGCAATATTGCGCCGGATTTTACCGGCGAATACTACATTAACAGCAACGACTACAGCTTCTTTTTGGGCGACTGCATCTGGGAACCACTCGAAGACAAGCTGGGGCCATGGCGTTTAATCACATTCCTTGACGGGCAAGTGATTGCGGACAAAACCTTGCAGTTAGTTGGAAAAGATAACTAATCCTATTCTTCAACCAGATGCGCGAGTTCAGCATAAGCTTCATCGCACACCGCCAGCAAATCTTCGCCAATTTTCCGGTAGTGTTTTTTCACAAGTTTTGGGTTGTCTTTTCCATCGGGATGATTGATGCGTCTCCGTAGATCAGCATGCTTGCCCATGATATTCTGTACAATTTTATAGGCTGCTTCCTTGTCAGCATTTTCAAAATAATTGGCGTACTGAAAACAGTCAACCACGACCATTGATACCAAGTAATCAACGTCTTTCTTAAGATCCCGAATGCTTGCCATAATTAGTTTATTTCAGAAGTTAATGGATATTTAATGTGTTCCAAGTCGGTTAGAATGGCGCTGACCGATCCTACCAGTATTTTCGTTTCCACTTTCACCGGTATGCGATTTTGGTCAGCAGTGAACCACACATTCATGTATTCGCCATCAGGAAAAAAATCACCACCCAGTAACGTAATCAACACATGGTGGCATCGAAACTCCCGCCCGTTACGCGTTTTCACTTCTTCCTGCCCGAGGTAACGAAAGTACAAATCTTCTGTCTTGTTATCAACCAGCATGCGAAAATTAACTCTCTCCCTTTTTTTCAGGCGATCAAAATCGTAGGCTCGAAACTGGTACACGGTGCTCAACATGTCTGCCGTATTGTCTTTCCACATCAGTGTGTCACGAAATGGGTCTCCCTTCTCGCGCTTGACATACGAATAAATCTTATGCTGTGCATCATCAAACGTATATTCATGTATGGTCGAACTTTTGGCGTGGTTCACACGTCGGATAAAGTAATCCGGTTTAAGCCCTTCGTAGATCACCCGGCTCACGAAAGTATCGCGCACAGAATAAAACAGGTCGTACGCCTTAAAACTTCTGCCTATGGCTCTAAAATTCCATTTCGTTTGTGAAGCGTGCCGAGTGGTGTCGGCTGTAAAGACCACTTCACCAGAGTTAACCCAGATGAAATGCCAGTTATAGTAGGCTCCATAGGTAAGTTTTTCGCCGGGCAAGAATGCCTGATTGGCTCCTTTTTGCGCAATTGTGTCCGATGGATACAGAAAAACGACCAAAAGAAAAAGCAGGCTAAAAACCGCGGGAACCCGCCCGTTGTGATTGGGTATTATTCCTTTTATTCTTAGCATCCTCTTTCTCCTTGTCTTCATCAATTAATTCCTTCTCGTATTGAATCATCGGTAGCACCCAGGCTTCCCGAACCTCAAAATTAGAGCGAAGCTTGAGAATCTTTGGGAAATACATGACCTGCTCGGGCTGAATGTCTTCATCCAAATCTCCTGTATCCCATACGCCATTGTTATTCCTATCTAAAATCAGGCGGATCTTATATTTATCCGGTTTCAAAAACGGAAACTCAATTTCACTGTCTTCAGCAATTCGGAGTTGCTGCAATACTTTTTCATTTTCGGTATTTTCCAAAAGCTGTACGATGCCGTAGTCAACCAATCCACTAATGTTTAAAATGATTTTCGCGTAATAGCTTTCTTCCTGAATCCCGAACCGCTGATTAAGCATGTTATTTGGATGTCCGGAGTAATTATAGGCAGCAGCGGAATCGACCTGAAGTCGGTATTCCTCTTCAAACTCCCAGGGATAACGGATATAATACTTTCGTGCCGACAAGGAGTCCTGCCATAGTTCAAACGTGCGTGCTTCTTCCAGCGTGTCCACTTTCTGGTACAAACTGACCATGGCCAAGTCAAAAGATTTCAGAGGCTCCGGTGCTTCCAGCGAAATATCGCGGTAAACATCGAAGCCTTTGCTTTTCAAATTGTGTTTGAAGGCAATATGCGGAATGGGTTCGGGTTGATCCTCGTTCTCTTTTTTTGCCCGCCGCCTGCCCGTCACTTCAGGCTTTGTATAGACCAAATCCAGGGTGTCACTGGTCATCACGAGGTTTTGAAGGCTGTCGGCAACCTGATAACTCAGCTTCATTTGCAGCGTATCCGAACTCATTAACACCGTATCGGTTACCCACAGCATCAGCGAGTCGCTCGTGGCATTGTATTCAAGGATACTCCAGTCATCGACTACTGGTGTTGGCTGTAGCAACTCAATCTGAAACGAGTCGGATACGGATTCCGAAAAATAGAACCGAACCAAATTTGCTCGTTCACGCTTGTAATCATCGAGGTACTGATCGAAGAAATCTTCTTCAAAAAGCATCAAAAAGAAGGGTGTTTCCAAGGCATCTCTCCGTTTCTCCTTGATACTGACAGTATCTTCTGAGTTGAGTTCTGACTCGTAGTCGGGCAAGGTTAAATCCTGCGGAATAACCAGGGAATCATGAAAAGCGATTTGCTCCAACGCCTGGTTATAGGTCATGGTGTTGTCAGCATCACGCAGCGCATACAGGCGGTAGGTTCCATGAGCAATGTTGCTGATCACATAAAAACCTTCTTTATCGGTTGTGGCGATGTAGTCCGGTATGCTATCCTTAAAAGCCTCCACCTCCTGCATGGAGTGAAGCATAACCACTGCTCCCTCAATCGGCTCCAGATTCTTGGCATCTTTCACATAGCCTCCAATCATCAGGCTGTCAAAGTCAGGCCCGGTACTGAACGAGAATCGAAAATCCTCCAGGGGATTTTTCTCGTTATTATCAGCAATGGCATCCTTAAAGTCGAGCGAATAGGTTTGATTCTCTTTAAGCTCATCGCCTAAATCAATAATCAGTGTCTTTGATTTTGTCCGGATCATCGGCCGTTTTGCAAGAGGAGGAGAAACTACCAGAGCTTCCCTCAGCTGATCACTGATCACAAATTCATCGAAGGTAAGGCTAACCTCCGTTCCGTTAAAATTTCGCCCGTTAAAATCAGGAATTGTCCTTACCACCACTGGAGGAATGGAGTCCTTGGCACCACCAGTTGGCATTCCGGGGTTGGCACACGAGGTGGTGAAAACCAAGTATCCAAGGTAGGCAAAAAAAAGTATGGGAAAGATTTTTTTCATGTTTTCAACATCCGTACAAACATACAAATTTCAGTTTGTTTTGCAGACTGAGGGGCTCTTTTAACGACGAAATAGACAAGCTTCGCCTCAGGGGTCTACTCCACGGTAACTGATTTGGCCAGGTTTCGGGGTTGGTCCACATCGCATCCGCGCCCCACCGCAATGTAATACGCAAACAACTGGAGCGGAACCACCGTTAACAGGGCAGCTACTGCGGGGTGCGACTCAGGTACTTCAAACAGATCATCGGCCATTTTTCGCAGCCCGTTATCGCCTTCTGTTACCACCGCAATAATATTTCCCTTGCGGGCTTTCACTTCCTGAATGTTGCTGACCACTTTCTCGTAATAGCTGTCTTTGGCCGATACGACCACTACCGGGAGATTGTCGTCAACCAGTGCAATGGGCCCGTGCTTCATTTCGCCGGCAGCATAACCTTCAGCATGAATGTATGAGATTTCCTTGAGCTTGAGCGCCCCTTCCAAGGCAACAGGGAACAAGTATCCCCGTCCCAAATAAAGTGCATTGACTGCATCTTTATATTTCTCGGCTACCGTCTTAATGTACGGATGGCCCACCAAAATGGTCTCCAGTTTTTCCGGGATAGCCAGCAGTTCACCAATCAGCATTTCGTAAAACTCTTGGTCAATTTCGCCCCGCTCCTTAGCCAGTTTGAACGCCAGTAAGGTTAGAACCGTAACCTGGGCTGTAAACGCTTTCGTTGATGCCACGCCAATTTCAGTGCCGGCATGGGTGTAAACACCGGCATCGGTTTCTCGGGCAATGCTCGAACCAACGACGTTGCAGATCCCCAAAATTAAAGCGCCTTTTGATTTGGCCATCTTCAGGGCAGCCAGCGTGTCGGCTGTTTCGCCACTCTGACTTATGGCAATCACCACATCACCCTCACGGATGATCGGTTTCCGGTAACGAAATTCCGAAGCATACTCAACCTCAACTGGCACGCGGGCATATTCTTCAATCAGGTATTCAGCAACCAAGGCGGCATGCCATGATGTTCCGCATCCAATAATGATGATCCGGTTGGCAGCAACAATTTTTGGGAAAACATCGATCAATCCCCCCAGCACAATATCGTTCTGGTTGGGCCTGATTCGTCCGCGATAAGTGTCAGAAATCGTCTTGGGCTGCTCGAAGATCTCCTTCAGCATGAAGTGTTCAAAATCTCCTTTATCCAAATCACCAATACTCAGATCGACTTTCGTGATCTTGAAGTTGGCCGGAATGTTTTGTACCGTTTTCAGGGTCAGGCTATTTTTCTCCACGATTGCCACATCGCCATCATTCAAATAAATCACACTATCGGTATATTCCACTATCGGGCTGGCATCCGAAGCCAGAAAATATTCGCCCTGCCCTATGCCTATGACCAACGGACTACCCATACGGGCGGCGATCATCCGGTCGCGCTCGGCCTTACAAATCACCACAATTCCGTAGGCACCAACCACTTTCGAAAGTGCCAGACGAACAGCTGTTTCAGCGTCTTCAACCTCGTCCATCAGGTAGAAGTATTCCACCAGGTTGGCCAGCACTTCGGTATCCGTGTCCGACTGAAAATCAAAACCTTTGGCCGTCAAATCTTTTTTCAAGCGGGCATAATTCTCAATAATGCCGTTGTGAACCAGCACAAAATTACCATGCATGGACTGATGCGGATGCGCATTAGCGTCGTTTGGCTCACCATGTGTTGCCCAACGGGTATGACCTATGCCCAAGTGCCCCTGTATGTTTTTATCGGCCACAAAAGCCTCCAGTTCACTCACTTTCCCCTTTCGCTTGTATACGTTCAGGGAGCTGTTATAAATAGCAATACCGGCGGAATCATATCCCCGGTATTCTAGTCTTTGCAATCCTTTCAGCAGGATTGGATATACATTTTTATCTCCGATATAGCCTACTATTCCGCACATAATATGATGCTGATTTTTTAGTGAAACGGACTGTTCGCGTTAGTCTAATTTGGTATAAGTCACTTCCAGGCGAATTCCGGCATGACTGGACGCACCCTTTAGAACTACCCGTCGTGCTTTTTCATTCCGAAAGGAAGGACCCAGGTAAAATCCGTTGTTCTCCACCTTCTCATTAATTATATTCTGCAAATGATGGGTGATATTAAACGTGTAAGTCGCATCAGCAGAATTGTACCTTCCTCCATACAGACTGGATGACAAGGAAAAATCAGCTGGCAGATATTCCTCTCCTTCTTCATCAATCCCGGTAAGAATCAATGCAGCCGGAATCCGGTATTGGCGGTAATCAGATGCCACCGTGTCAACCTGAAAGACCAATGCAGCCTTGTTAATGATAATATCATTCTCGCCTGAAGCAACAGAATCTCTCCAATTATCCAAAGTGGGAATATCGATTTTTGCCCGCAATCCACCCATGGTTTGGAGGTAGATTAAACTGTCGGGCGACTCGGGATGTTCCACCAGCTGATCTGCAAATTCCGTGGTTGAATAATCATGCCGGAAGGTAGAAATTCTGGCAGAATTGGCATTGATTCGGTAAACAAATTGAAGTGAATCAGTGACCAAAGTGTCCGTCACCTTGGTGTAATGCAAAGTCAGATTTGAACCAGTTGCCAGGGTGTATAAACTCATCAAGGCACCACCGCTGGCTATATCCTGCGATTCGACGTACAGCCCCTTGAAAAAATTCACAAAAGCATCATTGTTAACCATATCCAGCGAATCAGCCTGAATCAAGCGTTCTGCCACACTGTTGTCCAGTTTGATCGCCAGTTCCTGAATCAGGGTGTCGGTTTCGGTCGAATCCAGACGGAAAACCGGATAATAATCCAAGTGGCCAATTGGTGTTGAACTGGCCAAAGCTTTTAAATCCGCATCCTGGTAATAGGGATAGTCGCCTGTCCCGCTGGCATTAGTTGTATCGATAAAAATATCTTCAACCAACTCATAAACTTTCAGCGACTGCATGGTAGTGGTATCACCATACATTTCTTTATAAAGCAGGTATAATACCAATGAATCAAGCTGAGTGGTTTCATCAAAATTCGGATAGGCAGCCAGGCGAACATGAAAAGCTAAATCAGCGGTCGTTTTCCCAAACACCGGATCGTTAAATGTCCCAAATAAATTGAAATTTGGTTCGTCGGTCTTGAGTGGTCCATCAATTTCAGTATAAGCCGCAATCGACTCTTTCTCAGTCGACAGTCCTACTTCTTTCAAATCTGATCCCGGCAGCAATTCCATTCCGGTACTGTTCGGATCTTCTTTACAATTCCACAGAATAAATGCCAAAAAGGCAAAAACTATCGCTAGTTTCCCTGATTTTTCTAGTTTCCTTTTCACGTAAACATTGTTTTTTTAGTCCATTCACACCTTACATCACCTTGTCGTACAAATCGTTGTAGGCATCAATGTAAGTTTCTTCTGACTGGTAATTTAAAAATAATTTTTCTTTGGCCTGAATATATGCCGCCAAATCCGGATTAATCTGCTCGCTGCCTTGAATGACAGCATCGGCGTATTCAATCGCGATTTTACTCATATTTTCATAGCTCGGGTCCTTCAGAAGCTTTAAATCATCTTCAGTAACACCTTCCAACATTGCATTACGCATTGTATTAGGACTCAACGAACTTTTAAAGTTTTCATTGTATACCGAATAAATCACTTTTGAATTGGCAAATAAAGGGTCATTACGATACGCCCTTTTGATATAAAGTGGAACAAGTGAGGCTAACCAACCATGACAATGAATCAAATCAGGAGCCCAGCGAAGTTTATTCACCGTTTCCAACACTCCCCGTGCAAAAAATACGGCACGTTCATCATTATCTTCAAATTCCTTTCCCTTTTTATCTCTCAAAATCTCCTTTCGATGGAAATAATCTTCATTGTCAATAAAATAAACTTGCATACGGGCAGCCTGAATAGAAGCCACCTTGATGATTAACGGATGATCAGCATCGTTTATCACCAGGTTCATCCCGGATAAGCGAATCACCTCATGCAATTGATTTCGGCGTTCATTCACATTACCATACCGTGGCATAAACGTTCTGATCTCACGGCCTTTCTCTTGGATGCCCTGAGGTAAAAACCTCGACTTGACCGACATTTCTGATTCTGGAAGGTAAGGTGTAATTTCCTGAGAGATAAATAATACTCTTTTCTTTTCCATTGAAAAATAGCTGAATTTGAATATGCAAAATTAGTAAAAATATCGCGAATATTCAATTTTAGGCAGTTACGGGTGTCTTAAAAAAACTTAAGAAGTCGGACTGCCGTTTGTTTTGAATTATTTATTTACTTTGCACCTCTAATTTTTGTCCTGCATGCTGGTAATAAAGGAAATAACAGAATTACAAAAACTGATTGAGCAGAAGAGGAAAGAGGGAAAAACCATTGGTTTTGTACCCACCATGGGAGCTTTGCATCCGGGGCACATATCACTCGTTGAAAGCGCCGGACAACAGACTGACTATGTCGTAGTTAGCATCTTCGTGAATCCTACTCAGTTCAATGATAAAAAAGATTTAATTAATTATCCGAGAACACTGGATCAGGATCTTGACTTGTTGGATAACACATCCTGCCAGCTGGTATTTGCGCCCGAAGTGGAAACCATGTACCCCGAACAAGACACCCGCCAGTTCAACTTTGGCATGCTGGAACGAGTAATGGAAGGACATTTTAGGCCCGGACATTTCAATGGTGTAGCACAAGTTGTTAGTAAACTGTTTGTTATGGTGAAGCCAGACAAAGCTTTTTTCGGACTGAAAGATTTTCAGCAGTTAGTTATTATAAAAGCTCTGGTAAAACACTTAAATTTACCGGTCGAAATTGTGGCTTGCCCAACCATGCGTGAAAAAGATGGACTGGCCATGAGTTCGCGCAACCAACGGCTGAACAATGAGCAACGCAGTAATGCGACGCACATTTACCAAACGCTGTCAGTCGCACGGAACAAAGCCGGAGAGATGAGCGTAAAAGACCTTAAAAAGTGGGTCGTTGACACGATTGATCAAAATCGTTTTCTGGAAACAGAATATTTTGAAATAACTGATGATGAGAATCTTAACCCAATAACCAGCTGGGAAAGCCCACTAAACAAAGTCGGTTGCATAGCTGTTCATTGTGGTGAGGTCAGGCTAATTGACAATATTGTATTTGAATAAAAAAGTTACAACATGTTTATTGAAGTTTGTAAATCGAAAATACATAAGGTAAGTGTTACCGAGGCGAACCTGCAATACGTTGGAAGTATTACGATTGATGAGGATTTGATGGATGCTGCCAACCTGATTGAAAATGAAAAAGTTCAGGTGGTGAATATCAACAATGGAGAGCGGCTGGAAACCTACGTCATAAAAGGGGAGCGCAATTCGGGCGTGATTTGCCTAAACGGGCCTGCTGCAAGAAAAGTAGCTGTAGGCGACGTGGTAATTATTATTTCGTATGCCACCATGGATTTTGAAGAAGCTAAAACATTCAAGCCCAGCTTGGTATTTCCGGATATTGAAACAAATAAAATCGTTTAAACCGGTTTGAAATCATATTTAAAACCCCGGGGCTTTTTTTAGCCTTGGGGTTTTCTTATTTTTACTGAATAAGCTTCAGCTAAATCATGAACGACATTTCCCGGAAAATCTACCCCTCTTTTGAGGCTTTTTTTGAAAAGCTGAAAGCATGGAAAACAAGCAACTACAAGCTGGTCTTTACCAATGGCTGTTTCGATTTGCTGCATCGCGGGCATGTTGACTCCCTCATGAAGGCCGCCCAACTAGGCAACAAACTCATTGTTGGCCTCAACACCGACCCATCAGTGAATCGACTCAAAGGAGCAAACCGCCCCTTGATGGATGAACAATCGCGAGCCACATTAATCGCCGCTATGCAAATGGTTGATGCCGTCGTGTTATTCGACGAAGAAACGCCCTACAACTTAATCAAAGCCATTCAGCCCGACGTGCTCGTGAAAGGAAGCGAATACGCTATAGAAGAAATCGCTGGTTTTGATCTCGTACTGGCACGCGGTGGAAGGGTTGAAACCATCGAAATGACCAAAGGAATTTCCACTTCAGCCTTAATTGAAAAAATAAAAAACCTCTGACATGGCCAAAGTAAAAACCGTTTATACTTGCCAAAACTGTGGCAGCCAGTCACCCAAATGGGTAGGCCGATGCACCAACTGTGGCGAGTGGAATACCTATGTTGAAGAAGCAGTGGTCAAAGAAACCAAAAGTCCGTTGAGCTCGCGGACAGCCAGTGGCGCCAAACCTCAAAAACTGACCGAGGTGAGCGCCGAACAAATTCAACGGATCGACTGCCACAACAAGGAGTTGAATCGCGTTTTGGGTGGTGGCTTAGTTCCGGGATCGCTTGTGCTGGTGGGTGGCGAACCCGGCATCGGAAAATCGACGCTTGTGCTTCAGGTGGCCCTTGATTTGAAATCCAAGAGAATTTTGTATGTGTCGGGCGAAGAAAGCATTCAGCAAATAAAAATACGCGCCAACCGCCTGAAACGGGAGAATGACAACTGCTACTTTCTAAGCGAAACATCGCTCGAAAATATACTCACACACTGCGAACACCTGGAACCGGAAGTGCTGATTATCGACTCCATCCAAACTGTTTCAACGGCTTACATCGAGTCATCGCCCGGATCAGTCAGTCAAATCAGGGAATGCACCAACGGTATTCTTAAATTCTCCAAAGAGCGCCAGATTCCGGCCATCCTAATTGGTCACATTACCAAAGAAGGAAGCCTGGCCGGCCCCAAAGTGCTGGAGCACATGGTGGACACAGTCTTGCAGTTCGAAGGCGAAAACCAATACCTCTACCGGATCCTGCGTTCCATCAAAAATCGTTTTGGCTCCACTTCGGAGCTGGGTATTTTTGAGATGAATAATGAGGGCATGCGCGAAGTGAGCAACCCGTCGGAACTGCTCATCAACAAAGACCACGAAGGCCTGAGTGGCACCGCCATTTCAGGCGCCATTGAGGGTAACCGCCCGCTCATGATTGAAATTCAGTCGCTGGTGAGTACCGCTGCCTACGGAACCCCGCAACGTTCATCCACGGGCTTTGACCTGCGCCGCCTGAACATGCTGCTGGCCGTATTGGAGAAACGCGCTGGTTTTAAACTAGCCACCAAAGACGTATTCCTCAATATTGCCGGCGGTTTGAAAGTGGACGATCCGGCTATCGATTTGGCAGTGATCACCGCCATCCTTTCGTCCAATTTCGACCTGGCCGTTGACAACAAACTATGCTTTACCGGCGAAGTGGGCTTGTCGGGCGAAATCCGCGCGGTAAACCGACTGGAGCAACGCATTGCTGAAGCTGAGAAGTTGGGTATGCAGAAAATCTTTATCCCTAAAGCCGGCAAAGGATTGGATCGTAGCAAATTCAAAATCCAAATAGAACCGGTGGACCGAGTCGAAGATTTTTTCAAAAAGTTATTTCGAAAACAATAAGGAGCGCCCAGGTTTGGATTCACTGCGCAATTAAGGACACCTTTAAACCTCTAACCAAGCATATGAATCAGCATTTCATCTTACTCGGAGCATTATTTGTGGCGGTACTTTTTATCATTTTGGGTACCACCAAACTAAAGATGCACCCCTTTTTGGTTTTGCTGCTGGCTACCTACGGCGTGGGTTTCATGGCGGGTATGCCTGCCATGGAAATTGTGAAGATCATTACCGATGGATTTGGAAGCATTATGGCCTATATCGGCATTGTTATTATCCTCGGAACCATCATCGGCACCATACTGGAAAGATCGGGAGCCGCCATTAAGCTGGCTGAACTGGTTATCCGCCTGATCGGAAAAAAATACCCCGCGCTGGCCATGGGAATCATTGGCTACATTGTTTCGATCCCGGTATTTTGCGATTCGGCTTTTGTGATTTTGTCCTCGCTGAAAAAGTCGCTTATCCAGAAAACAGGTAAGTCGGCCGTTGCCATGAGCATCGCTTTATCCACCGGCCTGTATGCTACCCACACATTGGTCCCTCCCACGCCCGGCCCCATCGCTGCAGCCGGTAACCTGGGCATTGACAAGCAACTGGGCATGGTTATCCTTTTGGGGCTGTTGGTATCGGCTATCGCCATGATGACCGGTTACTTTTGGGCCAGCTACGCCGGAAAACACTACCAAAGCGAAGAGGATCGGGAGCTACAGCCGGAAATAGATGCAAACCGCCGCCAGCTGCCGTCAGCCTTTTTGTCGACTCTTCCGATTTTTCTTCCCATCTTGCTGATTGCTGCGCGTTCCATTGTGCTTTTAGTAACGAACAATGAAACAAGTACCGGCTACCAGCTCATCAACTTTATGGGCGATCCGGTCAATGCGCTTTTTTTGGGCCTGTTCGCTTCATTTTTATTGCTGAAAGGAAATGGGCCGGGAAAACTAACAAGATGGGTGGGCGAAGGCATTCAGGCTTCCGCTTCCATCCTAATTATTACAGGAGCGGGCGGGGCTTTTGGTGCGATGCTAAAAGCCACACACATTGGCGATTCGTTGGGAACACTGCTGTCCGATTATCAGATGGGGATTTTCCTACCCTTTATTATTGCAGCAACACTGAAAACCGCCCAGGGTTCATCAACGGTTTCGCTGGTGGCCACTTCGGCCCTGATTGCACCTTTGCTTCCCGGGCTTGGTTTAGATTCTGCAACGGGGAAGGCGCTAACCGTCATGGCTATTGGCGCCGGCGCCATGACCATTTCGCATGCCAACGACAGCTTTTTTTGGGTGGTCACCCAATTCAGCAAAATGTCGGTTGCAACCGGCTACAAAACGCATACAGTGGCAACCTTTTTTCAAGGCATGGTTTCTATTCTTACGGTTTACTTGATGAGCCTTTGGTTGTAGGGCTCAATCATTTAATGAGGAGCCGGTCGACTAGTAATTTGACCGATAGGATTGGTCGGGAATGTAACGGGACTGGTTGTAAAACGGGTCGCTCAAACAGACAATGGCCAAACCCAGTTCGACAGCGGAGAAAATCAGCCAGATGAAATTAAAATTGCCCATGTTCGCGATAAAACCAAGTGCCGCAAAAAAGATAGTTATGATCACCGCCCAGCGCTTTCCTCTAAAAATACCAATGGTAACCACTACTTTTAAAATGAAAAGCGGCAGGCCAATAAACAACATCAAAAGAACAATAACCCCAATCGCCAGCGAAGGAATCATTGCTCCAAGGTCTGGAATCGCAAATGAGGTAAACAGTCCCCCAACAGCAATTCCAAACAAAGCGATAAAAAGAAACAAGATGGAAAATAAAATCTGGGCCACCCCGATAATGCCCAATACGGTTCCCTGCCATGGGATTTGAGGTTTTGAAGGCGGATAAAGAAGCTCCATAAACGTTCAGTTAAAATTGGTAATGAAGATAAGACATTCTTGCTTATTTTACAAAAGTCAATTTTATTCCCGCTGAACTTATGACCAGCGAATGTCCGGATTCATTATTTTCATTTACTTTGTCTCGAAAAGAAACACATATGACCAATTTTTCACACCTGATTTTCGACTTGGATGGAACATTAATCAACTCCAAGCTTGGACTGCACAATTCGCTCGACTACATGCTTACCCAAATGAACATTGACCTGAACGGAGCCGAAATTGTTGATCAGTTGATTGGCCCGCCCATTCAGGATGGACTGAAAAAGGTGCTGGGCTTCGATGACAAACAAGTGGCTCTCGGAGTTCGGCTTTTCCGTGAGTATTACAGCCAGCGGGGCTTGTACGAAGGCGAATTGTATCCTGGCATACTCGAATTGCTTGAAGAATTGCTGCAACAAGGAAAGCAGCTTTATGTAGCCACTTCGAAAAAAGATCAGTTTGTTTCCATCGTTTTGCGGCATTTCGAGCTGGACCGTTACCTGATTGATTCGCAGGGAGCTGGCGACGGCGGTCGGCATACCAAAGCCGGCTTGATCACCGAACTGATGGACCGCAACCAAATCACCCCTTCAGCAAATGTAGTGATGATTGGCGACACCAAATACGACCTGGTTGGCGGAAAAGCAAATGAAATCAGCACCATTGCCGTAGGTTACGGTTTTGGCAACAGCGAAGAACTTCGGGCGCTCAATCCCGATTATTTTGTAGAAGAAGTAGAAGAGTTGTTTGAGCTGCTGGTGTGATTGACGATTAATACGTCCCCTCAAACTGTCTTAAGAACCGTACATCGTTTTCGAAGAAGTGGCGGATGTCTTTGATGCCGTATTTCAGCATGGTGATACGTTCGATCCCCATTCCGAAGGCAAAGCCGGTATATTTTTTTGAGTCGATTCCGCACAAATCAAGCACGTTTGGATCGACCATGCCGCAGCCCAAAATCTCAAGCCAACCAGTATATTTACACACGTTGCAACCTTTTCCACCGCAAATGGAGCAACTCACATCCATTTCGGCAGAAGGCTCGGTAAACGGAAAATAGGAAGGGCGCAAACGAATCTGAGTATTTTCGCCAAACAACTCGCGCGAGAAATACAGCAAGGTCTGTTTCAGGTCGGCAAACGACACGTTTTCGTCCACATACAAACCTTCAATTTGATGGAAGATGCAGTGTGCACGGGCCGAAATGGCTTCGTTACGAAATACACGTCCGGGGAAAATAGCCCGAATTGGCGGCTGCGTCTTTTCCATGACACGCGCCTGTACGCTCGAAGTGTGCGTACGTAACAACACGTCCGGATCTTTCTGAATAAAAAACGTATCCTGCATGTCGCGTGCCGGGTGTTCCGGCGGAAAATTCAGGGCAGAGAATACATGCCAGTCATCTTCTATTTCGGGGCCTTCAGCCACGGTAAAACCTAAGCGGGCAAATATTTCAACAATTTCGTTTCGCACAATCGCCAGCGGATGGCGGGTTCCCAATCGTATGGGTTCGCCGGGGCGGCTCAAATCGGTTCCACCGGCTCCCTGATCTGCATTTTCAAAACGTTCCTTCAGCTCGTTAATCTTATCGAGCGCTTTGTTTTTCAATACATTGATGGCTTGCCCAACAGCTTTTTTCTGCTCGCCCGGAACGGTTTTAAAATCGGCAAACAGTTGGCTCACCAAGCCCTTTTTACTGATGTACTTAATGCGAAGCTCTTCCACTTCCTCCTGGCTTGAAGCACTCAAAGCTTCAATCTCTTCCTGTAACTGCTTAATTTTGTCTAACATCGTATCTGCTGTTGAAATAGATCGGCAAAGATAATGATTCCAGAGGAAAACTTAGGCTTGGTATCAGGAAATGCAGGAGACTATTCGAGGATGGTAATTTTTTTCACCCGGATGTCTTTGAGCGGTCGAAAATCCGAATCGGTTTCGACCTTCACAATCCGGTCAGCCACATCCATGCCACTCACCACTTCGCCAAAAATGGTGTAGGTCCCGTCAATGTGTGGCGCGCCGCCTGTAATTTTGTATTCCCTGCGCTGCACTGCCGTAAATTGGTGTCCGGTTTCCTCTTCAATTTCATCCAACTCCCGGTCGGAGTATACCCGCCCGGTTACAATGTAAAACTGCGAACCATCGGATCGACGCTTGCTGTTGCCGCGGTCGGGCTTGCGCGGCGAGCCAATCATGCCCCGTTTGTGGAAGAATTTCGGGACAATATGCGCCGGCAGCGTGTAGCCCGGGCCTTTCCACCCCACCACATCTTCGGGCCCGGCGTAGCGGGTATCGGCCGCACCTGACTGGATCCCGAACCCCTTAATGACCCGGTGGACCAGCAAGCTGTCGTAATAATTTTCGCGCACCAGCCGGATAAAATTATCGCGGTATTGTGGCGTTTCATCAAATAAACGAATCTGAATACTGCCCAGGTCGGTTTCAATGCTAAGTCCCTTGATTTTCCTGTTTGCTTCACTCACCGCCTGGCTGGTTGTGGTACGCAGGTTTTCGAGCTTTTGCGGCTGATCGGATTTTTTAGCCAACAAATCAACAATGTAAGTTGATGGAATAACCATATTTTGGTTTTCATACGATACCACTTCGGCAAAACCCAAACCGATACATTGATGGTTGGAAACAAACACAGGCGTACCATAAAGGGTGGATCGAAACTGATTATCGACACGATAGAGCTTAACTCCTGAAACAGTACTGAAATCAAGCACCTTCCCAGTGTGCAAAGGAAGCGTATTGCTTTGCGGCTTGGTCAGGTAAATACTTTTGGCCGTATTAGGCACAATTCCGGGATACAAGGGAATGGGCTCGCGCTGAATTTCTTCCACCTTTAAAAGCGCCAGGTTGTTGATTCGGTCGACTGCCAGGTAGCCTGAAATGGCATAGGCTTTTTCTTCATCGTATGGGGTGACTCTCGCGGCAGTTGCATTATCCAGCATCGAAAGGCGGCAAACAATTTCCTGCTCACCAACAAAAAAGGCGGTTTCACTTTCGAGGAACCGTCCTTGATCGAAGCTTTCTATTTTAACGATGGATGGAATGAAATTAACAAACGACTGGCTGCTCTCGTCCGGCGCTTGCGCTTTCTTCTCACTTGATTCTGCTTCCGCTTTCTGTTCCTTTTCAGATGAAGCAGAACAACTGACCAGCAGAAAACTGAGAAAAATTGCAACGAATATGGGGATTGGCTGTTTCATTCAATCACATTAACTTCAATGGTAACATCCTTTAAGGGGCGGTTGTTTTCGTCGGTTTTCAGGGCAGCAATCCGGTCAATCACTTCAAAACCCGAAATGCATTGCCCAAAAATGGTGTATTTTCCGTCCAGGTCCGGATAACCGCCAACTGTGGTGTAAGCTTTGCGCTGAGCATCCGAAAATTCGAGCACGTCGCGGTTGAGCTGGTAGCGTGATTCAATATCTTCTTTTACTTGTCTTAAAAGTTTATTGAATTCCTCGGCTTGATTTTCTGCCTTCAGATTTTTCAACTTCTCCTGAACTTCCGGGGTATAAATCTGGCTGGTAATCTTTTTACGAATTGGCCTGTTCACCGCCAGTTCGAGGGTGTCAAGATAGCCTGAAGTTAATACCTGTCCTTTCACAACGAAAAACTGCGAGATATCGGATTGCTTAAAAGGATTCACCTCGTCCGGCTGGCGCGGAGCACATAAGGCACCTTTTTTATGAAAATAATGACTCAAAATTTCGTCGTCAACCGTATGATCAGGATCACCATAACCAATACGTTTTCCAGGAGGGGCATTGCGTGAGGATTTGGAGCCACC
The DNA here is from genome assembly GCF_963974515.1 of uncultured Sunxiuqinia sp. Taxonomy (GTDB): domain Bacteria; phylum Bacteroidota; class Bacteroidia; order Bacteroidales; family Prolixibacteraceae; genus Sunxiuqinia. The sequence continues at coordinate 20,927 of NZ_CAXBDD010000044.1, forward strand.
CTGAATCAGAAAATTTTCGATGACCCGGTAGAACAAAGTACCGTCGTAGTAGCCCTCATTGGCGAGTTTAACAAAGGCATCGCGGTGTTTGGGCGTATCGTCGTATAACTCAAACCGCATGGCTCCCAAGTTCGTTTTAACTTCAACAATGCGCTGAGCGATAGCAATTCCATTCAAACTCAATAAAAAAATAATAACTAAGCCTATTCGCTTCATCAATCCAAAACTTTCACATTCATTTTAATATCGTTTACCGGACGGTCAAACTCGTCGGTTTCGACCGCGGCAAGCTTGTCTAACACGTCCAATCCCTCAATTACCTCGCCAAAAATGGTGTATTCATTGTCGAGTGAAGGATATCCCCCCACTGTGGTGTAGACTTCGCGACGCTCCGCCGAAAATTCCAACGGTGCCATTTGGCTGATTTTCTGGTCGGCCATTTCCCTGATTTCAGCCACCCGAAGATTTAACTTCTCCTCATCTCCGGCCTGCTGCAATTGACCCAATTCATCTTGTGCCTGATTAAAGAATTGCTGCATTAGCGTTCGCTGCCTTTGCTGATTCATCTTCATCTCCATAGTGTCCAACGCGCCATGGCTAAAGACAGTGCCCTGCACAATGTAAAACTGCGAACCGGAAGAGCGCTTCTCCGGGTTGGAAGGGCCTCCCCTGCGAGCAGCAGCTAATACGCCTTTTTTATGGAACAGCGATGAATCAATCTCAGCCGGAAGCGTATACCCCGGATCACCTCCGCCCAACCGTTTTCCCGGTTCGGCATTTTTCGAATCCGGGTCGCCACCCTGAATCATAAAACCTTCAATCACCCGGTGAAAAAGCAATCCGTCAAAAAAACCTTCGCTAGCCAACTTGATAAAATTGTCGCGGTGAACAGGAGTTTCATCAAAAAGCTTTAAAGTGATGTCTCCAAATTCGGTTTCGATTTTTACGAGGTTCTTGCTTTCATGATTACTCTGCGAGTTAACACACGAAACCTGAAGAAAAAAAATTCCAATAAGAAAGCCCAATACAATCTGTTTCATTTTGATTTGAGTCTAACGGTCTGTTATTTTGCTGCTTGTTCTGTTACACTCGCAAAGATAATCATTAATAGGTGTGTCGCGAAATCTGGATTTAAGTGCCTGAGGAGACACATTTCATAAAAATAAGTATCTTAACGCTCTCATGGAAAGGCTGATTGTAAACCAAAAAATTGAACTGGAGCAGCTACGATTTTCGCATGCTTTTCAGGTATTTCAGGCGATTGATCGCAACCGCGCATTTCTGGAACCCTGGCTCCCGTTTGTTCAGGATACTGAAACACAGGAAGACACTGAAGCATTTATTCAGTCAATTACCTCCAAATCGGGCAAAGAGCGGGATGACGTCTTTGTCATTTGGTATGATAATTGTTTTGCCGGCCTGATTGGGTACAAAGATACCGATCGAATTAACCTGAAAACAGAAATTGGCTATTGGCTGATTGAAAGTATGACGGGAAAAGGTATCGCCCTTCTGTCAACTAGAACACTGATCGATTATGCATTTTCCAATTTAGGCATAAACCGGATCGTGATCCGATGCGGGGTGGGAAACGACAAAAGCTCGGCTATTCCGGAGCGGCTCGGTTTTCAGCTTGAAGGTATTGAGCGTGAGGGAGAAAAACATCAAAAAAAGTTCATTGATCTAAAGGTTTACAGTTGCGTGAAAAAAGACTGGAAAATGGCTCTTAACAGCTGATAATGAGAGCTGACAGCCTTTTCAATAACATTCGGCAGATTTAAGTATAGTCATTTTTCTTATGATGCAAAACCTTTTTAATCTTTGAATCGTTTAATGACTTGTTCGATTTTTTTATATTTGCAGAGTATTTGTATCCTTTAAGCCGGGATACAGAGGAACATGAAACAAAATGAAGCACGATGGAAAACAAGACAATTAGAAGGACTTTGTACAAAGTTTTAAGGAAGACAGGTGTGCCCAGAAAGGAAATAGAACTGGACGCGACCTTTGATGAAGATCTGAATTTTGATCAGGTTGATTGGGCCTTGTTTCTTTATTATCTCGAAGAAGGTTTTAAAATCAATGTCGAGGATGAAGAAATCTCCCGCATGCACCAGGTGAAAGATACCTTGAACCTGATGGAGAGTATGACATATTAGTGGGTATAAATAGTTAACTAAATTGAATAGAAGGCGATCTCGGGGGAGACCGCCTTTTTTTTGAGTTCAACGTTCGCATTTATAGTGTGCTTTGCCCGCAGGTTTTTCATCAACTTCCCCTATTTACTCATCCGTATCATCCGCACAAAGTCTAACATGGCCTTGTTGATTTCACCATCCATATTGGTATTCCAATCCTCAAAGCGGATGTCTAATTGGTTTTTACCTTTTTTTAGATTCACCTGACAGCCGTTTGAATAGCCCCAGTCAGACCATTCATTTTCACCCCGTTGCGGAAATACAAGGACTCCTTCGTAAGCCTGATTCACGTATAAGCTTCGGATGCCGCAATTGTTATCGGTGTTCCAGGGGCCGGTGCCGTTCGAGTAGCGCAGGTCAATCAGGTACTTCCCATCTGAGGGAACGGTTACCGGAATACTGAGATCCGTATTCTTTGTCAAACTGATTTCGATAAACCCGTTTCCTGAGTAATTTGAATAGGGCAGATCTGACTGTGGGGTATAGTCCTCCAGCTCCAACCGCATTTTCTGTTGTTTTTCGGAAAATAAAACCGGTTCACTGGCGAAAGATTCTATGCCTTCAGCATCGATTGCAACGACCGTAAACGCTGCAAAATCGTTCCCTTCAATTGGAAATTCACTGGAAGTTATCGTCTCCAGTATTACTCCATTTTTATAAATCTGATAGCCAGCTGCACCAGGGATCTCATTCCAACTGATTGACCGATCTTTCAATTTCACCTGAGGCGTGGGCGGTGAAAACTTATTCGAAACCAAATTGATCTGACCGGGACCAAAATCAGTATTTTTCATCACGATGTCAATCGAATGCTTTCCGCTTAAATTTGCTGAGAAGAAGGCGTTTTCGAGTAGTTCTCCATCCAACAAAACCGAAGCGACTTCGTTCCCATACCCAGTCACGGAAATATCCAATACGGCATCACGGTAGCGGAAATTTTTGAGCGTTTTCACTCCCCCATAAGCTTTTGGGATAACGGGGTTGAAGCGCATCCCACCCTCTTCGAAGGAAATACCCATAAACACGCGGTGTACCATGGCCAGGTTGCCGGCCATACTCCATAACATGCGATGCGAGTTGATTTCGGTGCCTACATAGTCGCCTGTTTCGGCAACCATGTTTTCGTAATTTGACAGAAACAAAGCACCGGCCCGGTATATGGATGCGAGTCCGTGCAGCAATGCTTCCTCATTTCCAACTTTTGCAGCTGCCAGGTTCCAGTACGACTGCACAAAAGGCCAGATACCATTGTTATGGTACGGCGGGATATCCGGAATGTGGGGGTAGATGCACGTGGTTCCAAAATTGGTTACCGGCGAATTGGCAACGATCGATTCTGCCTGCTGTGCATCTGCCACATCAAACAAAATCGCCAGTGCTTCGCCCAAGGCTTCGAACCGGGGCGACCGGCTCAGGTAGGTTCTTCCATACAAATACTGACCGTAATAACCTTTGTCCTTCATCCACAAAAAACTGTTGATGCCATCTTTGATTTGTTGCGCCCGGCTCAGGTACTGACCGGCTGGCTCACCCAAAATCTTTGCCATTTTAGCCAAGATAATGTGGGCCTGGTAATGCACGACGTTGGTTCCAAGGTTTTCGGAAATATAAATATCCACGTTCGACATCCACCAGGGATAAGTCTGCTCGCGCCAATCCAAAAAAGACGACTCTCCGCGATACAAGCCTGTTTGCTCATCTCTCAGGGTTTTGTAATCATCTTCCAGCGTATTTCGAATCACCTTGAAGGCTGCATGCAACCATTGCCGATCCCCCGTCACTTGATAAATTTCCCAGGCAGCCAAAGCCCAGGTTGTCCGATCGGACGAAACGGGCCAAGCCCCACCCGACCCTGTGTCTTGGATGATCCGGTCGCGTTTTACTTTTTTCAGCAAGCTGATTTTTGCCACTTCCGGCTCATGATAAGCAAAGGCCAGAAGCGTGCTGTAGCTCACGTCTCGGGTCCATACGCCGCCCCACTTGGCACCGGTACGCAGCGTGCTGTCCGGCTCAATATTCAGCTGCGCCTCTTCCAATGACAGATTAAACAGCGCATCGACAATTGGCTGATCCGATTGGTAGGAAGGTTTCATGGAAATGTCTTCAGATAATTCCCATTCTTTTACATCATTTTGCTGTTCATCAAATGGGTTTAAAGTGACTGTCAACTCAAAAATCCCATCTTCATCCGGGTCTTTTAGCGCCAGCCCGTTTTCATCCAGGTTAGAAAAATCCCAGGTCAGTGGTTCCGCGCCGCCCGCAATGTAAACAGCCTTGAAATCGTCTTTTGCGATCCGGCTTCCATCAAAAGCTTCGAAGTAGCCCTTTTCATTGAATTGTTCCAATACATGCCGCAGATCCAACCGAAAAGTGTATTCGTAGTTAACCGGAAGTTTCGTTCCGGAATCACCAGGGTTGGGATCATTATGCTGACCAAATTGAATAAGCGGTGATGCATGCTCCCCTTCTTCAATAATTAACCAATGATCTTCGCCGGACGGTTTTTCATTGTCTTTTTCGTTGATACTGAATTTAAAGGTAATTAGTCTTGAATATTGTTCGCTGGCTGTACTCCGGTAGTTTGAAACGATGTGCTCCGGCGAAAGCACCCGGGCTTCAAAATCGCCTTGTACCACTTTGTCAGGATAAACGGTAAAGGCATTCGATTGGTACAGAACTTCAGCTTGCTGGTTGCAGGCAACCAAGCCAGCAACCAACAATACTGCAAGTCTCTGATATCTCTTCATGGTCTTCTCTTTTAGTTTTCAATTGTGATTTTCTCATTCCTCCTATTATCCGGAATCCGGATCAAGCATGTCCCCGCCCCTTCATCCCAGCTCCATGCTGCTTTTTCAATGTTCTCGGGAAGTATTTCTTCATCCTTTTTTATTTTGAAGGTTTTCAGCTTTTGCTCGCCTAACAAGACCGATGCCGGCTTCTTGTTCATGTGGATCCGATAGACCAGATTTCGTTTTTGTGCTTGAAACCCTGTCGAGGCAACTTCTTTATAGCTGATCTCCATCCCGGAGCGTTTGGTCACACATCGAACATTCCGCATCACAAATACGTCGGACTTATAATTATTGGTCTCGCCGTCATCCTCGTAAATATCGAACGATGCCTTTTTATTGATCCCAGCCGGAAATACTTCAAGGAGCAGTGGATAGGATGGTCTTTCTCCAATAAACTGCATCACCGGCATCTGCGGAATAATGGACCCCTGTCTGACAAACAATGGAATGGTTTCGAGCTCAACAGGATAGTCAATCCACTGCCCTCCTTCATAACGATCTCGTGGCTGATTGAAATCGAACCAAGTTCCCTTGGGCAGATAAACACGTTTGATTGCAGCGCCTTCTTCAACGACTGGGGCCACCAGAAGCTCTTCGCCAAAAAGGAATTGGCTATTCAGATTGAACGTTTCCTCATCATTGGGATACTCCAAGACCAGCGCCCGAGCCAAAGGCCAACCAGTATCATAAGCCTGGCGCGAATAGGAATAAATGTACGGGAAAAGCTGGTATTTCATCTCAATGGTCTTTTTGTTGATCGCCTCGGCCTCAGCGCCAAACAGCCAGGGTTCAACGGCATTGTTACCCTCGTGATGGATCCGGCTCAACGGGTTGAACGCGCCAAACTGCAGCCAGCGAACGTACAACTCGCTCATGGCATCATAATCGTCAATATCGCCGCAATAGCCGCTGATATCGCAGCTCCAGAATGGAATCAGCCCCATGCCCGATGACATCATTAGCGGAATCTGAGCCGCCAGCTGGTCCCAGCCATCGGTAACCTCATTCCCGTTGCCGGCGTCGCCCGACCAGCCAAAAGTGAACCGTTGCATACCTGCAAAAGCGGAGCGGGTCATTTGAAAAACCCGGGTGTTTGGATTGCGTTTGTTGAATTGTTCAGTCACAACTTCATCCCAGGTATGCCCATAAACGTTGTGAATTTCATCATGCATGCCCAGGTGGTGCTGCTGAAACAACCGATCGGTGCTTTCTTCGTTGCTCCAGGCAGGCTCGCCCATATCGGTCCAAAAACCACGCACTCCGGCATCAAGCGCTTTCTGCTGATACGCACCCCACCAGTCGGCCACTTCAGGATTTGTAAAGTCCACCACGCCACAATTTCCGCCCCACGGCCAAGGCATATCGTACGATTTACCAGTACGCACATCGGTGGTAAAATACCCCAACGAATCCGCTTCCTGCCATTGTTTTTTATTGGCCTGCGAAATAACCGGATCCTGAGAAACAATCACCTTAAATCCGTCCGCTTCAAGATCCGCCAGCATATTTTCAGGATCGTCGTACCGCCCATCGCGCCATTCAAAATCCTGCAAATGTTGTGTCCAGCCAATATCCTGGTAGATGATGTCGCAGGGAATCCGCCTTTGACGGTAACCCGCCGCAATCTCACGGCTAAGCATTTCGTTGGTCAGCAGTCCGCGACACTGCGCAAAGCCAAACGCCCAGCTTGGCGGCATGATGGGCCTGCCGGTGAGCTCGGTGTAACGACTGATTTGTTGCTTCAACGTTGGTCCGTAAATGAAGTAATACATCATTTCCCCACCGGGGGCTGAAAAGGAGTAGTACTGGTCTGACTCCACTCCAAAATCGTATTCCGTCTTGTACGTGTTATCGAAGAAAATACCGTAGCCCTCGCCACTCATAAAAAATGGAATGCTCTTGTACAGGGGATCTTCGCTAACCTGGTAGCAGGGCTTGTCGCTGTTCCACATGCTGAATTGGCTACCCGCCCGGTTGATGGAACCATTTTTCTCGCCCAAGCCGTATATCCTCTCACCGGGTTTTAAGGTTTTGTAGCCGGTCATCTTTGCTGAATCGGCTACAAAGCCACGATCCTGGTAATCTTCCATCAGCAGCTTTTGCCATTTATCGAAGATGCGTATTTGGAAAGGTGACTTTTGGATCCGCACAATGAGCTCGCCGGTGTAAATCTCATAACTGGCAGGTTGTTCCGAAAGATTGATCTTTTGACTGCCGTCGCCGGCTTTAATAACGGCAAAGGATTCGTTGTTCCGCTCGAAATCATCCTGATCGTACCAGATTTTCAGGATACCGGAAGTGATCTGTTCCACCTCAACCTGAACATTGTTTTCACAGGTGAAGACGACCTTGTTTCCGTGTGTTTCATAAGAAAAACAACTGCCTGCTTTTTCAAAGTCCTGTGCACTGGCAACCGTTGCGAATAAAAAAATAGTGAGTAAATATTGAAAACGAAACAGTGGTTTCATGATAGTTTAAAGTTAAAAATTAAGGCAAAAAGTACCGGAAAGACAAAAAAATGCCTTCCTGAATTAAAATTTCCGGGATGAAATCAGCTACTCATATTCAACGACGACCATGCTCCAGTATTTGAGTTCGGGCAAGGTAAATGCGACTTGGTTCCCGCTTTGATCAAAGTTTAGCGAACGCGATGCTCCTCCAATCATATCCGGCGAAGCAGTCCAGATCTTTTTCACCGTTCCAGCGCTGGTCAGGCTTATCTGTGCATCTTTCACCAAGGCTGGAACTGCCTGAATTCCCTGGTTGTCTCGCCAGTTGGATGTTTTCGAATCTTTGAAGTTGATGAAATGAACCACTTGCTTGTCGTCGACTTTCCGGCATACCGTCGCGATGCTCCCCTGACTTGCAGGCCAGTTGGCCAACGGCAGTTTCCCATCCATAGAACTCACTGAAACCACGTTAAATGAGCCACCGTTGCGTAGCAGGTTTTGGTAGGCTACCATAAAGTCGTAGTAGGCAGGGAGTGCTTTTTGCAGATCCGACTTCATAGCCAGGTTCGAATTTGGAAAATACTCCTTCCCCAGCATGTGCTCTCCCAATTCGAGGTGGGCGCCACCGAAAGCAAAAATAACGGCATTGGTCATCAACACCGCCGGAGTATTAAAATAGCCTTGATTGTCGGCCAACTCATAATTCATGTAAGCCGCCAGTACGGTGTTTTTGGAGTTGTTGCTGTAGGCATTATTCACCAGTATAATGTTCGCCAAATCGTTATAACTATCATTTGGCGACCAAACTTCGGTATACAGGAAGTCGGACGATGATTGGGCGATCCCTTGCTGTCCGTATTGATTAACAGCGTTCAGCACAATTTCCTTATCCGGATTGGCTGTTCTCATGGCTTCGATAAAAGGCTGGTAAGTCTGAGCCAAATTCAGCGAGTTGCCGTCGTAGGTGTAGCGATTTCCGCGATCACCCAACTGGTCCATATGGAAACCATCAAAATTCAGGTGCTCATAAACTTTCTGATTCTCATTGGCCAGGTACTGCTGCCATTCACTGTTCGACGGATCGAGCAAAAAGATGTTGCTCAGAAACGGAGGTGTTGGAAGCGGATGAAAATCGCGGTTGGTTTGTGTATTGTCGGTATATACATACCACTCTTTTTTTGTGCCGTCGGCTTCAGCGTTTTTCCATGCCCCGTAAATCAGGTTGTAGTGCATGGCTTTCATGTTCCGGCTATGCGCCGCGGCAATGTATTTTTCAACAGTGCTGAAATAAATATCGCGGTTGATGATGTCCTTCCAGCTGGCTGCTGGTGCACCATCGATAACCGGCAATGGCTGGTGATGTTTGTTGTGCCAGTCGTAAAACTGGAGTCCGTTGATATGATAGCGGTTCAGGCTGGCAATCACATCCTCAATCTCCGCGTTGCTTAGCTGATGAAATTTAGACAGGAAGCCGTATCGTGGAAATTTGGTCCAGTCGGAAGACACATCTACGCCAATCGTGGCATAAATGGTTTCCGTGTCATTGGTTTTCTCGTAAACTTCAGCGATATAGCCGCGGAAATCGGTTGACGGAGTTTGCCACTTCCAGGTAGCGCCAGAAACAGCAGCTTCTTCAATCACTGAATCCAGGTGTTTGTATCTTACCCTGGCCCCTGAGGGCAGGGAGGAGTTGTCCATGGCGAAAGTCACTTCATCTCCGGGATTGTATGCTGCCATATCGGTTTCAATGGACAAACTCAGAAAGCCGGGGGTGACCGGATTAGCCGGAATTTCCGGATCCGGATCCGGAACAATGCCGTCATCTGATTGACCACAACCGATAAACACACCGGTTAATATCAAACTTAAAAATAGTGTCTTCAACTGCTTCATCTGCCTTTTCCTCATCGATCTGTTATATTTTTTTGAAAGCTGCGGTTGCCCCGGTATGCAAACACTGATGCTATGCGCTATAGAGGCAACCGTAGCTTTTCAAACTATTGTTTTGTTATCGTCATCTCTTCCGTATCCAGGTTAATGGTTATGACGTAGGTTCCGGCATCGCCGTCCTGTAGCTTCCACTTATTGTCAGGTCCATCACAGCCCTTGGTAACAATAAAACTGGAATTAGTAAGGGACTGATTGGGACTGGCAGGGTTAATCCAGTCACCATCGCACCAGTCGCCTTTGAATTTGGCGATTTTAAATTCTCCGGTTGGGTTATCCGCACCCAGTTCACCGGTAAAGGTATACACACCGTCAGCGAATGCCAAGGGTTCCGGATTGTTGATATTCCACCCGTTAGGTCCCCCATCACCAACCAAATATAGGTTAACCGGCACAATTTTGATGGTGCTGTTGAACAGGTTCACCGTAATCTTGTAACGTCCCGCTGTTTCTGCAGTTACCCGCCACTTATTATCTGGTCCGTCGCATCCGGTGGTAACAATAAAATCAGTCGCTGTCAATACTTGATCAGCCTGAGATGGATTGAGCCAGTCACCATCGCACCAGTCGCCGGCAAAGGTTGAGATTTTAAAGTCACCTGGTGACAAATGAGCTTCATACGTAAAAATGAACGGATCATCCGGGTTTTTGGTGAAGGCTTCGGGGTCTCCAATATTCCAACCACTTGGCGAGGCGTCGCCCACAATGTACAGGTTGGAATAAGCGGCACCCTCCAGTTTGTCAATTTGAATAGTCAGGTCAAGAAGATTGAC
>NZ_CAXBDD010000045.1:0-30957 GCF_963974515.1 uncultured Sunxiuqinia sp.
CCCCTTTCTTTCATCATTTGCCTCATTTCTCCCTGAACAGGTGAAAAAAGCCATGAGCATTCCGTGTTTGGTCATCGCGCCCTTTGGCTTGAACCACGTAATAATACACTCCCGGACTGGCATATCTACCTCCAATCTTACCATCCCAAGCCGACTCACTAACTGTTTCGTCAAATCCCTGGACATTATTATTTTCCCAGGAATGGATTTTCTTACCCCAACGGTTAAAAATCTGAACGTTAATTGATCTGACAGATTGATACTTGATAATAAACTCATCGTTCACACCATCGCCGTTGGGCGTAAACACATTGGGCACTTCAACCAGTGAAGTTTGTGCGACAATAAAATCAGGAAGATAAAAGGTGTCGCGACACGCTAAATCATTAGAAAACTTGGCGGTGACCAGTTTAACCTGGTAGGTTCCTGAATTTTCATAGATGAACACCGGGTTCGGATCAATGGCCGTTTGCAAAATACTGTCCTGTACCACCCCCACATCTTGTCCTTCTAAAATCATTTCATCCCGATCGCGAAAGAAAAACCATTCGTATTGATCGGCATTTAGCGAAGTGCTGGTAAACGATACTTCCAGAGGTGCTTCACCTTCGATTGGGCTAGCGGTAAACGAAGCCTCGGTAACAACACTTTGATACAAAACACTCACTATAACCTGACATTCAAAACGGTCATAAACCATTAGAGTATATTCTGTATCCCGGGCCGGGGGCGAAAAAATCTGTGGGCTCAGCACTGCAGCAACCTGGTTACCATCGGCCGTCCATCGTGTTTTTACATCTTTAAACACCTGTCGTTCATCTCCGGTTGTCAAATCGTAATAGATCAACGGAGCCTCTTCAAACTCAGCCTGAATCTGGAAATAATCACAGGTCGATTCCACTATCTCTGCTGTTGCCGTGTACCAGCTGTTCATCACCCAGGCCGTGTATGTTTCGGTTGTTACACCCGAAGTAACTTCAACCCGATAAGCACCACTTTCCAAATTGCTGATAGTGGAGGTTGAAGCTCCCGAATTATCGGAAAGGAAGGGATCAAACGAGCCGGTTGCCGGATTGTACCTTGTCCATTCGAACGTAGCACCCGCTCCGCTTGCCGAAGTTGCGGTTAGTCGCCCGGCGTTTTGATCGGGTGCAGAACAGAAAATGTGGATTTGATCCTGCGAACCTGCGCTATACTCTGTCGGGATTGAAGCATCGGAATCAGCAGAAATCTGAGCATCAACAGTTAACGAAAAGGAAAACGAAATCAACAAAAATGCAAGTGGTAGTGTCTGTTCTAATTTCATCTTTAAAAATCAGCTTGAATTATATGACCTTACAATATTAACGTTTAAAATTGATTTATCTTTTACGCCGTTTCATTTTTTAGCCCGATTCCTTTTTGTTGAAAACTAGGCCTGCACGACACAGCAAAATAGAAAAATAGGTTATACTTTTGAAGCTGACTTTGAAATACTGTGATTGTGAACTACCTCGAAGAATTAAACAAAGCCCAAAGACAAGCAGTTGAAAACACGGATGGCCCCTCACTGGTGATTGCTGGTGCCGGTTCAGGAAAAACCCGTGTGCTCACCTACCGGATTGCCCACCTGCTGAAACAGGGCGCGAAGCCGGGAAGCATTTTGTCGCTGACATTTACCAACAAGGCTGCAAAAGAAATGAAAGAACGGATTGCCAAAGTTGTCGGCTCACAATCGGCCAAAAACCTCTGGATGGGGACTTTCCATTCCATTTTTGCCCGTATCTTGCGGGTCGAATCCGAAGTTCTTGGCTATCCTTCGAATTTCACCATATACGATTCTGCGGATTCCAAAAGCTTGATCAAAACGATCATAAAAGAGTTTAAGCTGGATGATAAAACGTACAAACCCAACGTGGTTTCCAGCCGGATATCCGCCGCAAAAAACAGCCTGATTACTCCAGCAGCTTATGCCACCAATGCCCAGATCAGAGAATACGACATGAGCATCCGGATGCCGCGCATTGCCGAAATTTACAAAGAATATGCCCGCCGTTGCTTCCTGTCAGGCGCCATGGATTTTGACGACCTGTTACTGAAAACCAACATCCTGTTTCGCGACAACAAAGCAATTCTCCAGAAGTACCAGCAACGTTTTGACTACATCTTGGTGGATGAGTATCAGGATACCAATTTTGCCCAATACCTGATTGTAAAAAACCTGGCAGCCACTCATCAAAACCTCTGTGTGGTGGGCGACGATGCACAAAGCATTTATTCTTTCCGTGGCGCCCGGATTGAAAATATCCTGAACTTCCAGAAAGACTACCCTAAACACCAGGTTTATAAGCTGGAGCAAAACTACCGATCCACCCAAACCATTGTGAATGCGGCCAACAGCGTCATTGAAAAGAATAAACACCAACTTCAAAAACGTGTTTTTTCTGAAAATGCAGAAGGAAACCGGATCAAGGTTTTTTCGGCCTTGACCGACAATGAAGAGGGCTATTTGGTAGCCAACGAAATAACGGAAACCCGCATGCGAAATCACTATCGATACGAAGATTATGCGATTCTGTACCGCACCAACGCGCAGTCGAGGATTTTTGAGGAATCGCTGCGGAAACGAAATATTCCTTACAAAATTTATGGCGGCCTGTCGTTTTACCAGCGCAAGGAAATAAAGGATTTGCTCTCCTACTTCAGGGTGGTGATCAACCCTAAAGATAATGAAGCTGTCAAACGGGTTATCAACTATCCTGCACGAGGCATTGGAGCCACTACGCTGACTAAACTGGAACAGGCAGCAACTGCCACAGGCGTCAGCATTTTCGAAGTCATTGAACAAAGCGCTATAATCAACCATGCGGGATTGAATAAGGGCACACTTAGCAAAGTGATGCAGTTTGTGGGACTCATCAGACAATTTCAGGAAAAAATTGATCTGAACGATGCCTACGAGATGGCCAGCGAAATTGCAACGCAAACCAGCATCATCAAAGATTTGTACAAAGATCAGACACCAGAGGGGCTAAGCCGTTTTGAGAATATTCAGGAATTGTTGAACGGGATCCAGGAATTCTCCATCAATGCGAAAGAAGAGGGCCAACCCAACTTACTGGCCAACTACATGGAAGATGTAGCCCTGCTCACCGATCAGGACTCGGAAAAAGACGAAGACCGGGACAAAGTCACCCTGATGACCATCCATTCGGCCAAGGGATTGGAATTCAAAAATGTATTTATCGTTGGGGTTGAAGAGAATCTGTTTCCTTCGAGCCAGTTTGGTAACATTACACCAGAGGCCTTTGAAGAAGAGCGCCGCTTGTTTTATGTGGCCATCACCCGGGCTGAAGAAAATGCCTACTTAAGTTTCGCCCGCCAAAGGTATCGCTGGGGAAAGCTGGATTTCTGTAACCCCAGCCGCTTCATAGCCGATGTTGATCAGCAATTTCTGGATCTGCCAGATACAGAAGAATTCAATTTTGAAGACGTGCCAACTGAAGGAAAAGCCATTCAAAAACAAACATTTGGCAAGCCAACTGCGGCCGCACGACGCCCGCAAACTGCTGATCAGCCAGGGATCAATCAAAAACTTATTCAACTACGCCAGGCAAAAAAACAGGCGCAAAACTTCGACGGCGATGATCCCCGCGATATACAGATGGGTATGATGGTTGAACACCAGCGCTTTGGAAAAGGAAAAGTTCAGCAAATCGAAGGAAGTTTTCCGAATTTAAAAGCTACAGTTTTCTTCCCCAATGCAGGACAAAAACAATTGCTGCTTAAATTTGCGAAGCTTAAAATCGTGCAATAATTCATCAAATCGATGGAATAACATGCAACCAATCAAGATTTTCGAAAATAAATTTGTACGCAAAATAATTTCACTTAGCTTTGCATTCAGAGAAAATCTACTCCACTTTCAGATTATCAGCTGAATTACCGAATTATACAACCTTGTTTGACACAAAAGTTTATTAGATATTTTTTAAATGGATTACAACTCGAATCGTAAAAAATTACCCCTGCCAGAGTATGGGCGTAATATTCAGAATATGGTCGATCATATCATGACCATTGAAGACCGCGAAGAACGCAATGTGGCCGCTAAAACCATTATTGACATCATGGGAAACCTTTATCCCTACCTTCGCGATATTAATGATTTCAAACACAAGCTTTGGGATCATCTGGCCATTATGGCTGATTTTAAATTGGACATTGAGTACCCTTATGACCCACCTAAGCCAGAAACGTTCCAGGAACCTCCTAAAAAAGTTCCCTATTCCAGCAACCACATTAAACTGCGTTACTATGGAAAAACCCTGGAGCTGATGGTTGACAAAGCCGCAGAATATGAAAATGGAGAAGAAAAAGAAATCCTGATTACCCTGCTGGCTAACCATATGAAAAAATCGTACCTGACCTGGAACAAAGACGCCGTGGACGATGAAAAGATCTATCAGGATCTGGAGCTACTATCAAAAGGACGAATTAAAAGAGAAGGATTGAATCTGGCTGAAACACGCGACATTCTTATCCGTTCGGCCCCCCGCAAGAAACAAAACACCGGTCCCGTCCGCGGTCCTAAAAAACACCGCAAAAACGATTAATACTTTCCAAAGAGATGGCAACATTTCAAATTGATGGAGGCAAAAAACTGAGTGGCACGCTTCAACCTCAAGGCGCTAAAAATGAAGCCCTTCAGGTTATTTGTGCGACTCTATTGACACGTGAGCCAGTCTTAATCACCAATATTCCTGAAATCAGGGATGTTATGAAGTTGATTGAAATTCTTAGTGAGTTGGGCGTAAAAACCATGCGTCTAAAAAAAGGAGAATATCAGTTTCAGGCTGACGAAGTGGATTTCCAACACTTAAAGTCGGAACATTTTGCACAACAAGCCTCCAGTTTGCGCGGATCAATTATGATCGTTGGTCCCCTGCTGGCTCGCTTCGGAGAGGCTCTGATTCCCCAACCGGGAGGCGATAAAATTGGGCGCCGCCGTCTGGACACGCACTTTGTGGGGTTGCAAAAGTTGGGTGCTGAATTCAATTATGACGCGGACAACCATTTTTATCAAGTCACCGCCAAAAAGTTGCAAGGAGCTTATATGCTGCTTGATGAAGCGTCGGTGACCGGAACAGCCAATATTCTAATGGCAGCGGTTATGGCCGAGGGAATCACCACCATTTACAACGCCGCCTGCGAACCATATTTACAGCAACTATGCAAAATGCTGGTTTCCATGGGTGCTAAAATTGAAGGCATTGGCTCCAACCTATTGCGCATTGAAGGTGTCGATAAGCTAGATGGCTGCAAACACACCATCCTGCCCGACATGATCGAGGTGGGCAGTTTCATTGGTCTTGCCGCTATGACCGGATCGGAAATCACCATCCCCAATGCCGGCATTGAACACTTGGGAATTATTCCCGAAGCGTTTAAACGACTGGGAATTCAATTACAAATTCAAGGCGACGATATTTTCATTCCTTCACAGGATGAATACGAAATTGAAACGTTCATCGATGGATCGATCATGAATATTTCCGATGCTCCCTGGCCAGGATTAACCCCCGACCTGCTGAGTATTTTTCTGGTGGTTGCCACCCAGGCAAAAGGAAGCGTGTTGATCCACCAGAAAATGTTTGAAAGCCGACTGTTTTTTGTCGATAAACTTATTGACATGGGTGCACAAATTATCCTTTGCGATCCGCACCGGGCAACCGTTATTGGACTGAATAAGAAGCACCTGCTTCGAGGAACAACCATGTCATCGCCCGATATTCGTGCAGGAGTAGCCTTGCTGATTGCCGCACTTTCGGCACAAGGCAAAAGTGAAATCTTCAACATCGAGCAAATTGACCGGGGTTACGAAGCTATTGACCAGCGGCTGCAAGCCATTGGAGCAAGCATAAGGCGCGTGAATTAAAAACAAGAAGTCCCGTTTAGTTTGTTAATATTTCCAAAAAAACAAGACTCAATCTCCTTGCATGTATTCATTTTTACTATTATTGAGCTCGATTTATTTTAAACAAGTTTGAAAATATGAAACAGAAAATTCTTATAGCACTGGCCTTGGTCTTTGGATTGACCATCCAGTCAAAAGCAGGAGACGATGTTAAGATTGGACTACAAATTGGCAATAAAGCCCCTGAAATAGCCGAGCAGTCCGTAGATGGTGATGAATTAAAACTATCGTCGCTCGAGGGAAAAATGGTATTGATCGACTTTTGGGCGTCCTGGTGCGGACCCTGCCGCCGCGAAAACCCGGCAGTTGTTGCAGCCTACGAAGAATTTAAAGACAAGAAATTCAAAAATGGCAATGGATTCACCGTTTTCGGTGTTTCGCTTGATAAAAATAAAACAGCCTGGGAACAAGCGATCGAAGCAGACAAGTTAAGCTGGGAGTACCATGTTTCCGACCTAAAAGGATGGCATGCCAAATATGCGGCGGTTTACGGTGTTCGCGGTATTCCCGCAAACTTTTTAATTGACGGAAACGGCGTTATTGTGGCCAAAAATTTGCGTGGCCCCGCTTTGGAGAATGCATTGGAGCAATTATTAAAATAAGATTATATAAATCGGTTCACCGGAAGGCAGTACAAGCGTACTGCCTTTCTTTTTTTAATTTTGTCAGCAAATTTCAATGCAAGTGTGCCAAATTGTCCCTTGGCATCGAATGGCAACATATTTGTAAAACTCAATCCGATAATATAAAACGTGGAAAAAATGGCAGAAGAAAAGATTAAAAATAAGCAAGAGCAAGAAAATCAAACAGACGTAAAAGAAAACACGGCTCAAAAACAGGACGAGACTGCTGAAAAAGATACTAAGACCAAGAAGGCCAAAGCCAAAAAAGAAGATAAAAAGTCGAAGCAAGATCAAACCGACGAAAAAATAGAAGCATTGGGAAACGAATTACTGGAATTGAAAGACAAACACATTCGTCTGCAAGCCGAATTTGACAATTACCGCAAGCGGACGATGAAAGAGAAAATGGATCTGATCAAGTCAGGCGGAGAAAGTGTCATTGTCAATATTTTGCCGGTAATTGACGACTTTGAGCGCGCACTCATGGCTTTCAGTGAGATGAAAGATGATGATCCTCTAAAACAGGGAATTAGCTTGATCTATAGCAAATTCAAAGAATTTCTGAAGCAAAACGGAATTACTGAAATTGAGGCAAAAGAGAAAGATTTCGACACCGACCTGCACGAAGCGGTAACCAAAATTCCCGCACCAAAAGAAGAGCTGAAGGGAAAAGTGGTCGATGTAATTCAGAAAGGTTACCTCATGAACGATAAAGTCATTCGCTTTTCGAAAGTGGTGATTGGCGAATAGACAAAAAAAACAAGTATGACAAAAAGAGATTTTTACGAGATTTTAGAAGTAAGTAAAAACGCTTCGCCTGAGGAAATTAAGAAGGCTTACCGTAAAAAAGCCATTCAATATCACCCGGATAAAAACCCGGATAACAAGGAAGCTGAAGAAAAATTCAAAGAAGCTGCCGAAGCTTATGAGGTTCTGAGTAACCCGCAGAAAAAACAACGGTACGACCAGTTTGGCCATGCCGGCGTTGGCGGAGCTGGTGGTGGCGGAGGATTCAGTCAGCACGATATGTCAATGGACGACATCTTCTCCATGTTTGGGGACATCTTCGGCGGAGGTGGTTTTGGCGGCGGGTTCAGTGGATTCGGCGGCGGCTCCAGAGGAGGCGGCAGAAGGGTCCATCGCGGATCGGATTTACGCGTAAAAGTCACGCTTTCACTTCAAGATATTGCCAACGGTGTAGAGAAAAAACTTAAGCTCAAAAAATACAAAGCCTGCGACACTTGTCATGGCACAGGGGCCCAGGGAGGCAACGATTACACCACCTGTTCAACCTGCCGCGGAAGCGGTCATGTTACGCGGGTCACCAACACCTTGTTGGGGCAAATGCAAACCACGGCGACCTGTCCGAGCTGTAATGGCGAAGGCCAGATCATTAAAAACAAATGTACCGCTTGTGCCGGCGAAGGTGTTGTTCGCGACGAAGAAGTGGTGACCATCAAAATTCCCGCAGGTGTTGCCGAAGGCATGCAACTCAACGTTTCAGGCAAAGGTAATGCTGGCCGGCGTGGCGGACTGAATGGCGATTTGCTGGTGATTATTACCGAGGAAAACCATCCGGATCTGATTCGCGATGGCAACAATCTTATTTACAACCTCTTTTTGAGCCTGCCCGATTTTGCATTGGGGGCAACAGCGGAAATACCAACGGTTGAAAGTAAGGTGAAAGTAAAAATTGAAGCCGGAACACAGCCCGAAAAGATTTTACGCCTGCGTGGCAAAGGACTGCCCGATGTCAATGGTTATGGAAAAGGCGATTTACTCGTTCGTATTCATGCGTGGGCCCCGAAAAATATTTCGGCCGAAGAAAAGAAGATGCTGGAAAAATTGCAGGAATCACCCAACTTCAAACATACGCCGGGAGCGGGTGACAAAAACTTTTTTGAAAAGATGAAAAACATCTTTGAATAAATACGCTGTGATAATCAACTAAGAAAGCGGCTTCTCCAATGGAAAAGCCGCTTTTCTTTTATTTTGAAAATCAAATCGACTACCAATCCATTTTTATCACTTCGCTGCCAGCCAAAAGAAAAGCGCCGGTACCATATACTTCCCAGCTGTCGTTGGTAAAATTCGCGCGCGGATCGGCTCCAATGGGCTGTGTCCAGCCCACATGCCCATCCGGCTGAATCAAGCCATTCAGCCCAATCCAGGCTTTCTCCACCACCGGTTGATATTCGGCTTTCTCAAGCAAGCCATTGTTGACTCCCCATGCCAAAGCATAGGTGAAAAACCCGGAGCCACTCGCCTCGCCTCCCGGATAAGACCTGGGATCGAGCAAGCTGGCGCGCCACAGGCCATCTTCCTGCTGAAGCGATTTAATCTTTTCGGCCATTTTCAGAAACTGATCCTCATAAAAGCTACGCTTGTCATAATCCGCAGGCAATTCTTCCAGCACACGAACCAAGCCCCCCATCACCCAACCATTACCACGCGACCAGAATATTTTCTCGCCATTGGCCTCATATTTGGGTTCTTTCCAATTGGTTTGATACTTCATATCACGGGCGTACAGATTTTCCTTTTGATCGAAAAGCAAATCATAGGTCTCCTGAAAAAGCTGATCACTAAATTCAAGGTATTGAGGTTCGTCCAAGGTCACCCCCAGTTTGACCAAAGCGGGGGGAGCCATAAACAAAGCATCACACCACCACCAGGTAATTGGGCGAATTTCACCCGTCTCATAAGGAGTTCCCATCATTTCATCCACCGCTTCGCGGAACGGTTCAATCATCTTCTTATCTTTTTCAATCCTGTACACATCAATATAGGTTTGACAAATCGCATGATCATCGGCATGTTGCAGGCGTGGACCCGGCTTCCACTCGTTGGCCTCGCCCATTTCAATCATCGCATTCCACAGCTTTTTTGAACTCGTTGTTTCCCAAGCCGCAAAAACTCCGGCATAAAAAGCTCCGTTAGTCCAATCATACAACTCGTGCTTTGGGTTTTTCAACTGCCAATATGCAGCTTTATTCATGGTTCTTTTGATGTATCGCGGCTTAAAAAACTTGTCTGTATTTTGTGCATTTAATGTTGCTGCGAAGAAGGCCAGCAGAAAAAACGAAAGGATCTTTTTCATAACAATTTGGGATTAGGTTTAATCAACTTTTCAAAAATAATAAATTAATGCAATCGATTGCTAAGTAAACTCAAAATTAAAAAATGAATAATTATTCACCCTAAAATAATAGTTTGTCACTTTTGTGTTTGGTACACTTTTATTTTATCGCTATACTTGCAGCACAAAACGAAAATGAAATGAATAACAAACTTGGACATTACGGCCATCATCACAACATCCTATTTCTTGGTAGGCCGTAATTCTTTTGTTTTGTTTTAAAAATATTAACCCAAAGAAGGCTTACCGAAAGGTAGGCCTTTTTTATTGAACTTAAAATAACATGACACAACTGAGAATTGCGATCCAAACAAAAGGCAGGCTGAATGAGGATTCCATGCAACTCATGGAAGAAGCCGGAATAAAGATTAATCTTGGAAAACGAAAACTTTTGGCGGCCGCCAAGAACTTTCCCCTCGAAGTTTTATTTCTTCGTGATGATGATATTCCGCAAGCGGTAGCCGATCAGGTGGCCGACATTGGCATTGTTGGCGAGAATGAAATGTTGGAAAAAAAGGAACAAGTAAAAATCATCAAGCGACTGGGGTTCAGCAAATGCCGCTTAAGCCTGGCGATTCCAAAATCGGAAGACTACCCGGGAATCGAATGGTTTAATGGTAAAAAGATTGCCACGTCGTATCCTGTAATATTGAAAGATTTTCTGGATAAAAACAACGTTACGGCCGATATTCACGTCATCTCCGGCTCCGTTGAAATCGCCCCAGGAATTGGTTTGGCCGACGCCATTTTCGACATTGTCAGCTCGGGTTCAACACTGGTTTCAAACCGCCTAAAAGAAGTTGAAGTCGCCCTGCATTCTGAAGCTGTTTTGGTGGCCCCCGAAAACCTTTCTCCCGAAAAGCAAGCCATTGTCGACGAGATGATCTTCCGCATGGAATCGGTTGAGCGCGCCAAAGGTAAGAAATATATTTTGCTGAATTCGCCCAACGACAAGATCCAGGAAATTTCAGCCATCTTACCGGGAATGAAAAGCCCAACCGTCACGCCACTGGCCGAAGAAGGCTGGAGCTCGCTGCATTCGGTGATTGCGGAAAATGACTTTTGGGAAATCATTGGCAAGCTGAAAGCTGCCGGCGCACAAGGTATCCTGGTTGTTCCAATCGAAAAGATGATTTTCTAGGCCGCCTCTCAAAGGGCCATTCGAGCGACAAAAATTTTCAATTCAAACACAAACGCATGAAACGTTACTTAAATCCCGATAAAGCAAGCTGGCCGAAGATTCTTGAACGGCCACTGTTTAATGCTGCTGACCTGACCGGAAAAGTCAAGGCCATTCTGGATGAAATCAAATCGGACGGCCTACCGGCTATTCAAAAATTTACTGAGCAGTTTGACGGAGTCTCCATCCGCGAGTTCATCGTAACTGATGCTGAAATCGAGGAAGCCAGCCAATTGGTGGATGCTGAATTAAAAGCGGCCATGGAAGTCGCTGCTTCGAACATCCAGCGGTTTCACGCCAGTCAGAAAACCGCATTGAAAAAGATTGAAACCACACCTGGCGTTGTGTGCTGGCAAAAAGCAGTGGGTATCGAAAAAGTGGGTCTGTACATTCCGGGCGGATCGGCGCCGCTTTTTTCAACGGTACTCATGTTGGGAATTCCAGCTAAAATTGCCGGCTGCCGCGAAATTGTCTTATGCACCCCACCAAACAACGAAGGAAAAATTCATCCAGCCATTTTATTTGCAGCAAAATTAGTGGGAGTCACCAAAATATTCAAAATCGGTGGCGTTCAAGCTATCGGCGCATTAGCGTACGGTGCCGGCCCCGTTCCTAAAGTTTCTAAAATATTTGGCCCGGGCAACCAATATGTCATGGCTGCCAAACAATTGGTCAGCATCAGCGATGTAGCCATCGACATGCCCGCTGGCCCATCCGAAGTAGCCGTTTTGGCTGACGAATCTGCTAATCCTGCTTTTATTGCTTCCGATTTATTGTCTCAAGCCGAACACGGCCCAGATTCGCAAGTGGTCTTGGTTTGCAATTCTGAGAAATTGGTTGAAGAAGTTGAAACGGAGCTGGCCAAACAACTGACTGAATTGAGCCGAATGGAAATTGCCATAAAGGCCTTGAGTCATAGTGTTGCCATTGTTTTGAACAACGAAGACGAAATGATTCGAATGATCAACGAATATGCACCTGAACACCTGATCATCTCCATGAACAATTACCTGGAGGTCGCTGAAAAAATCGTCAACGCCGGCTCGATCTTCCTTGGAAATTACACTCCCGAAAGTGCCGGGGATTATGCTTCGGGAACCAATCACACTCTGCCAACCAATGGCTGGGCACGATCCTTTAGTGGCGTTAACCTGGACAGTTTCATTCGTAAAATCACTTTTCAGGAAGTCACTGAAGGCGGCATTCAAACCCTGGGCCCGGTCATTGAAAAGATGGCCGCAGCCGAACAACTGGACGCACATAAAAATGCCGTCAGTTTAAGACTAAAAAGCTTAAAGTAACCACCGACCTTCCCCCCCTTGCAAAGGGGAGGTGTCCCGATTTACCGGGACGGAGGGGTCAACTTGCATACAAAATGGAAATAGACAAACTCATACGCACAAACATCAAAAACCTGAGGCCCTATTCATCAGCCCGCGACGAATACACCGGTGAAGCCATGGTTTTTCTCGATGCCAACGAAAATCCGTTCAACGAACCCTACAATCGCTATCCGGATCCGCTGCAACGAAAAGTGAAAGAAAAGATCGCCGCCATCAAGGGTTGTGAGCCGTCGCATATCTTCCTGGGTAATGGAAGCGATGAACCCATCGATCTGCTGTTTCGTGCATTTTGCGAACCGGGACATGACAATATGGTCACGATCGACCCAACCTATGGGATGTACCAGGTTTCGGCAGACATTAACGATGTAGAAGTTCGAAAAGTCAAATTAAACCCGGATTACAGCTTTTCGGCAGATGCGCTGTTGGAACAAGCAGATGACCAAACCAAGCTGATTTTTATCTGCTCGCCCAACAACCCCACCGGCAACTTGCTCGACAAAAGTGAAACAATCAAACTCATCCAAAGCTTTTCAGGCTTAGTGATTGTTGATGAAGCTTACATCGATTTTGCTCCGGGAGCCAGTCTGCTGACCAAACTTAATCAACACGAAAACCTGGTCATCCTTCAAACCTTTTCCAAAGCTTGGGGAATGGCTGGAATCCGACTCGGAATGGCTTTTGCGAGTCCGGAAATCATCCGGATCTTCAACAGAATCAAGTATCCGTACAACATCAACATGCTCACGCAACAAAAGGCATTGGAACTGATTGAGCAGGTAGCCGATAAAAACCAATGGGTGGACTTGCTGATTGACGAACGAAAAAAACTGGCGGCAGAACTCATCAACTTTCCGTTTGTTGTAAAAGTATTTCCATCGGATGCCAATTTTCTATTAGTAAAAATGCATGATGCCCGCGGCATTTATGAGTTTTTGGTCGAAAATGGCATCATTGTTCGCGACCGTTCGAAGGTAGTCTTGTGCGACGATAGCCTTCGCATAACTGTTGGATCAACCGAAGAAAACCGAATCTTGTTGGAAAAGCTGAATGAATTGATTTGAAAAAAGTCCATCTCCCGATAACCTCGTCATTTCGAACTTGTTTTCGGAATCTGTCGGGATTCCGGGAAAGGTCCTGATACAAGTTCAGGATGACGTTTAACTAACAAAACCCTTGCTTTATGACAACATTAAATACTCATATGAAAAAGGCACTATTCATCGACCGCGACGGTACACTGATTCGTGAACCCGAGGACGAACAAATTGATTCGCTCGAAAAGCTGGAGTTTCTTCCCAATGTTTTTCGAAACATGCATTTCATTGCTAAAAACCTGGATTACGAATTGGTGATGGTGACCAATCAGGATGGCTTGGGAACGGACTCCTTCCCGGAGGAAACCTTTTGGCCGGCTCACAACAAAATGCTTCTGACTTTTGAAAACGAAGGCGTTGTTTTTGATGATATCCTGATCGACCGGAGCTTTCCCGAAGACAATGCGCCGACCCGCAAACCCCGAACCGGGCTGATGGGAAAATTTTTGGATGGCAGTTATGACCTTGCCAACAGCTTTGTTATTGGGGATCGCCTCACAGATATTGAACTAGCGAAAAACCTCGGAGCAAAAGGCATTCTGATCAATGATGGATCTTTGACAGATGAACTGAAAAAGCAGGGCTTGGAATCATTTTGCACGTTGGTCACCACCAGTTGGGATGCTATTTACGCCCGGGTTGCCGCTCCGGAGCGAACAGCCAAAGTGAAGCGCAACACGAAGGAAACGCAGATCAAAATTGAACTCAATTTGGATGGTACCGGGAAAGGCGACATCAGCACAGGCCTGCATTTTTTCGACCACATGCTCGACCAAATTGCCCGCCACGCCGGTGTTGATTTAACGATCCGGGTGAACGGCGACTTGCAGGTGGATGAGCACCACACCATCGAAGACACAGGATTAGCACTGGGAGAAGCTTTCAAGCTGGCTTTGGGTGATAAGCGCGGCATTGAACGCTACGGCTACAGCCTGCCCATGGATGATTGCCTGGCACAAGTAGTCCTCGATTTTGGCGGCCGCCCCTGGATTGTCTGGGACGCTGAGTTTAAGCGCGAAAAAGTAGGCGACATGCCAACCGAAATGTTCTTTCACTTTTTCAAATCATTTTCCGACACCTCGCTTTCAAACATCAACATCAAAGCGGAAGGCGAAAATGAACACCATAAAATTGAGGGAATCTTTAAAGCCCTGGCCCGCGCCATTAAAATGGCCATTAAGAAAGATCTGTTTAACTTTGAACTGCCTTCAACCAAAGGCGCATTATAAATTTCAACCACGAAAAGCAAGAAGTCTTTTCACTAAGGCCAATAAGAAATGCTAAGCGGAGAGGATATTTTCAAATTAATACTGAACGGTGCTTTTAAAGTGCGTTCCGCCTTAGGCCCCGGCCTTCTTGAAAATGCTTATGAAGAATGCCTGATGTATGAACTCATGGAGTCAGGGTTAAAAGCAGAAAGGCAAAAACCGCTGCCGCTAATCTATAAGGAAGTAAAACTTGAGGCTGGTTACCGTGTTGATTTATTGGTTGAAGATTGTATCATCATTGAAGTGAAAGCGGTTGACGAATTATCTGAGATTCATTTGGCACAAATTCTAACTTATTTAAAACTATCAAAATGCAAGCTCGGGCTCTTGGTAAACTTCCATGTAAAAATTCTAAAACATGGGATAAAACGTGTGATCCTATGAATTTACAAACAGGAATCGGGATTATTAATCAAATAACTTCGTGTACTTTGTGAAAAAACTCAGTGCCCTTTGTGGTAAAAAATGAAAAAATGAAAAGCATTAAACCCTTACGTGAGAAAAAGAATACAGCCATTCTGTTGATCCACTGCCCCGACAGGCAAGGGATACTGGCTACCGTTACCGAGTTTCTGAACAAGAACAACGGAAACATCATCAACCTGGACCAGCATGTTGACCGGGTTGAAAAGATTTTTTACATGCGTGTGGAATGGGAGTTGAAAGATTTTGCGATTCCATCCGAAAAAATCGGCGAATATTTCGATACACTGATTGGTTCGAAACTGGAAATGAACTGGAAGCTTTATTTTTCTGAAGATGTACCCCGGATGGCCATTTTCGTATCTAAAATGTCGCATTGTCTGTTCGATATTCTGTCGCGCTACACAGCTGGTGAGTGGGATGTCGAAATTCCGGTGATCGTCAGCAACCACGAAACCATGCGCCCTGTGGCCGAACGATTTGGCATTGCTTTCGAATATATGCCTGTGACTGCAGAGAACAAGGCCGAACAGGAAGCCGCAGAATTGGCCTTACTCAAAAAACACAAAATCGATTTCGTGGTACTGGCCCGTTACATGCAGATCTTGTCGAAAGATTTTGTTTCGCATTACCCAAACAAGATCATCAACATTCACCATTCGTTCTTGCCGGCATTTGCCGGAGCGAAGCCCTACCATGCGGCACATGCCCGGGGGGTGAAGCTCATTGGTGCCACCAGCCACTATGTCACCAGCGATTTGGATGCCGGACCGATCATCGAGCAGGGCGTGACCCAGTGCAGCCATGTGGATACCATTAAAAGCCTGATCCGAAAAGGCCGCGACCTGGAGAAAATTGTACTTTCCAATGCAGTATTCAAGCATCTGCAGCGAAAAGTTCTTGTATACAACAACCGGACCGTCGTTTTCAATTAAAAATAGAACGTATGAAGTATTTGGCAATTCTATTTGTTTTCCTGACCTACTCAATGCATGCTCAAGTTTCGGATAAGAAGATTCCTGCGGACTATGGCTACATCGTCAAAATTGGAGAGCAGGCACCTGATTTTACAACAGTTACAGCTGAGGGAAAAACCATCCAACTTTCGGACTTCAAGGGGAAAGTCATCATGCTCCAGTTTACAGCAAGCTGGTGTGGTGTTTGCCGCAAAGAAATGCCGCACATCGAAAAAGAAATTTGGCAGAAGCACAAAGACAATCCAAACTTTGCCTTATTTGGTGTTGACTTGGATGAGCCGAAAGAAAAAGTACAAAAATTTGCGACAGACATTCCGGTTACCTATCCCCTGCTGCTGGATCCCAAAGGCAGCATCTTTTATCGTTATGCCGAAAAAGGTGCCGGTGTAACCCGCAATGTCATCATCGACAAAACCGGAAAAATTGTCTACATGACCAGGCTTTTCAAAGAGAAAGAGTTCGATGAGATGAAAAAAGTCATCGACAAGTTACTAGAAAAGTAAATCCCATAAAAGACAAAGAATGAACATCGTCATCATCAAATACAACGCAGGTAACATTGAATCAGTCAGCAATGCCTTGTTTCGCTTGGGAATTCAAGCTGAAATTACCGGCGATCACGAAAAAATTGAGGCAGCTGACAAAGTGATTTTCCCGGGAGTTGGCGAGGCCAGCACCACCATGGCTTACCTGAAAAAAGAAGGACTAGACCAACTGATCCCGTCGCTGACTCAGCCGGTATTGGGCATTTGCCTGGGCTTGCAACTCATGTGCAGCCATTCCGAAGAAGGCGACACCCATTGCCTGGGCATTTTCGATGAACAAGTGAAACGCTTTGTCCCGGAACCCGGAATGGAGTTCGTTACCAAAGTACCGCATATGGGATGGAACACCATCACCAACTTAAAAAGCAACTTGTTCGACGAGTCGCTCGACAACCAGTCTGTTTATTTCGTGCATTCGTTCTACGCCACCGTTGGTGAGCACACCGCGGCCCTGGGCAATTACATCAACCCGTTTAGCGCGGCCCTGCACAAAGACAATTTTTACGCCACCCAGTTTCACCCTGAAAAAAGCGGCCCGGTTGGTGCGAAAATATTAGAAAACTTTTTGAAATTGTAAGAATAAGTGCATAAGTGCTTGTGTAGATAACTACATGAGCAAAATCAAATTCCTTATGTACCATGAACTTTGTACTAATGAACAACAAAATTACCATCATCCCTGCAATTGATCTTATTGACGCCAAATGCGTCCGCTTGTCACAAGGCGACTACAACCAGAAAACGGTGTACAACGAAAATCCGTTGGAAGTGGCCAAAATGTTTGAAGACGCGGGAATCACCCGGCTGCATTTGGTGGACTTGGATGGCGCCAAAGCCCAGCACATTGTCAACTACAAGGTACTGGAAACCATTGCCTCTAAAACCAAGCTGGTGATAGACTTTGGAGGCGGACTAAAAACTGATAACGATTTGAAAATCGCCTTCGAAAGCGGCGCGCAAATGGTAACAGGCGGCAGCATTGCCGTAAAAGACCGAGAAACTTTTTTAAGCTGGATTGAAACTTATGGAGCCGAAAAAATCATTCTGGGAGCCGACGCCAAGGACAAAATGATCGCGGTGAGTGGTTGGCAGGAAGTTTCAGAATTGCCCATTCTTGAATTTATTGAAAGCTACACCAGCCAGGGAATTCAGAAAGTAATCTCAACCGACATTGCACGCGACGGCATGCTCTCTGGCCCCAGCATCGATTTGTACAAAGAAATCATGGACAAGTTTGATGGCTTGGAGCTGATTGCCAGCGGCGGAATCGCTTCAATGAAAGACATCCACGAACTGAACGAAATGGGCGTCCCGGGCGTAATCACCGGAAAAGCGATTTATGAAAAGAAGATAAGCTTAAATGAGATAAGCAAGTTCATACGTTCGTAAATACATTCGTACACCACATCTCACTTATGTACTCGTGAACTTCGAACGGATGCACTTTAATTTGGAATTTGAAACCTGGAATTTGGAACTTAAAACATGCTAGCAAAACGAATCATTCCATGCCTGGACATTAAAGATGGTCAGACCGTCAAAGGCGTGAACTTTGTCAATATTCAGTCGGTGGGCGACCCGGTGGAACTGGGTGCGCTATATGCGGAACAAGGAGCCGACGAACTGGTCTTTCTCGACATCACGGCCACACACGAAGGACGCAAAACCTTTGTTGAACTTGTGAAACGGATCGCCCGCGAGCTGAACATTCCATTCACCGTTGGTGGTGGAATCAGCGAGATTAAGGATGCCGAAGCTTTGCTCAGTGCCGGAGCCGATAAAGTGAGTATCAATTCATCGGCCGTGCGCAACCCGCAACTGATCGATGATCTGGCTAAAAACTTTGGGACTCAATTTGTGGTTGTGGCGATCGATGCCAAAAACTACGATGGACACTGGACAGTGACTGTGAATGGAGGCCGGATTCCAACCGACAAGGAATTATTTAGCTGGGCCAAAGAAGCCGAAGACCGCGGCGCCGGCGAAATCCTGTTCACCTCAATGGACCACGATGGCACCAAAGGCGGCTTTGCCAACAACGAGCTGGCACAAATGGCTGACATGCTGAGAATCCCAATCATCGCATCAGGTGGTGCCGGAAACATGGATCATTTTGTGGATGTGTTTACCAAAGGAAAGGCCGATGCCGGACTGGCCGCCAGTATATTTCATTACAAGGAAATTGCCATTCCCGATTTGAAAAGTTATTTGAAAAGTAAAAACATTCCAATTCGGTAGCCCTGGTTTTCGTGGAAAGTTATAACTTTGTAATTACACGAAAAATAAAATCATGGAAGTTTCGGTTATAAAAATAGGGAACTCAAAAGGTATCCGGCTAAGTAAAACCATGATCGACAAATACAACATCAAAGATTCGGTTAATTTGATTCTGGAAGAAGATCAAATCATTATCAAGCCATTATCAAAATCCAGAATAGGATGGGAAAAAGCGTTCAAGGAAATGGCAGAGAGCGGTGATGATCGATTATTGATCGATGATGTCTTCGAAGATGAAAATCTGGAGGAATGGAAATAAATCAATTTCAAATTCTATTGGTCAATCTTGATCCCACCATTGGCAGTGAAATAAAAAAGCCCAGACCCTGTGTGGTTATTTCGCCCGATGAGATGAATAAATATTTAAGAACAGTTGTGATTGCCCCAATGACAACCAGCTCTAAAAAATACCCGACACGGATAGCCCTAAAGCACGACGATAATAAAAGCTGGGTCGTGCTTGACCAAATCCGGACAATTGACAAGCAAAGAATTATAAAAGTATTGGGATCCCTGACAAAGTCTGAGATCAGCGAACTAAAGTCAATCGTAAGAGAGACGTATGTCGATTAAAACATAAAAAAAAATACATGGACAAAAAACTAGATTTCTCAAAACAGAATGGGCTCATCCCGGCCGTTATTCAAGATAACCAAACCAACAAGGTGCTGATGCTGGGCTTTATGAACGAAGAAGCGCTGGCGAAAACCGAGGAAACCGGAAAGGTTACTTTCTTCAGCCGTACCAAAAACCGGCTGTGGACCAAAGGCGAAGAAAGCGGCAATTTTTTGAATGTCGTTTCCATCACGTCAGACTGCGACGACGACACCCTGTTGATTAAAGTAAATCCTATTGGACCAGTTTGCCACACGGGCAGCGACACCTGCTGGAACGAAACCAACGAGTTGGACGATCTGGCTTTCATTAAACACCTACAGGACTTTATTGACCAACGCAAAAAGGAAATGCCGGAAGGTTCGTACACCACCTCTCTATTTACAAAAGGAACACGCACTATTACCCAAAAAGTGGGCGAAGAAGCTGTGGAAACCATTATTGGCGCCATGGCGAACGACGATGAAAACTTTTTGTACGAAGGAGCCGATTTGCTTTACCACCTGATTGTGCTGCTTACCCATAAGGGCTACCGGATTGAAGACTTGGTCCGCGAGCTGAAGAAACGCCACAAGTAGGTTGGTTGATTCGTCACTGTAAGATTGGCTATTGGTAGGTTGCCGCAAAAAAGGGGATTCTTTTTACAACTAATTAATAAAAAGATATCAGGAATATCAATGCGAAGAATCTTGAACAAAAGTTTTTTCTATATTCACAACATCAATTCAGAAAAAATATGCGCCGAATCGTCGTTGTGATGCTGTTGGTCGTGACAGTTTCCATATTTCACCATACAGAAGCACAAAATATCGACAAAAAAGTCAGGTACAATTACTTAACTTTTCTTCCGGAAAACTATGACAGTTTAAGTAGTGAACTTTTACCAGTGATCTTCTACCTGCATGGCCGCTCCGTTTCCGGAACCGACATCAATCGAATCAAACGTTACGGCCTGCCCTACTTTTTGGATAAAGGCAAAAAGCTCGATTTCATTGTTGTGGCGCCACAATGTCCATGGGGTAAGAACTGGGCCAGCGAAAATTGGTTCGATACCATTTATGCCGAGATTAGTGAGCAACACCGCATTGACCCCTCGCGCGTGTACCTCACCGGGATGAGCTTGGGTGGCTTTGGGACCTGGGAGTTGGCCAACCGATATCCCCACATATTTGCAGCCATTGCCCCGCTTTGCGGTGGAGCAAAAGATGAATGGGCTGAAAATCTGACGCACTTGCCGATTTGGGTATTTCATGGAGCAAAAGACAAGCTCGTTTCGGTTGTTCGGTCAGATCGAATGGTGGAAGCGTTAAAAGCCCACGAGGCACCCGTTGTCTACAGCCGCTTGGCTGGAAAGGGTCACGACATTCATCGCGTATACAACGACGACAACCTTTATGAGTGGTTTAAAAGCTTTACACGGCGACCAGTCAAAGAAGAAGCTGGATTACACGAAATTAAGCGTATTCAACTCGCTGAGATCCAACCTCTCAATTTGGTGAAAGAGGAACTGAAAAATTCAAGAGCCGCCAACCAGGCATTTCAAAATCCAGCCGATTCGATTGAACCCGAGTAAGGCATAATCTAACCGGAGCAGACTAAAAATAACAGTCAGATGAAGCGAACAAAAGCCAAGACGCTTTTTATTGTAAACCCGAATGCCGGACAGCAAAAAATACAAAAACTGCTATTTCAACTGGAAAATCTCGATCCTCCCGTAGCCGTTCAGATTACGAAATATCCAAAACATGCTGCCCAAATTGTCGGCGAACAATTCGACAACTTTGACGTATTTGTGGCCGTTGGAGGCGATGGAACCGTGAACGAAATGGCATCGGCCCTTGTAGGAAGCACGAAGAAACTCGCCGTCCTTCCATTTGGCTCGGGCAATGGGTTTGCCCGTGAATTCGGGTTCAGCAGAAATCTTCCTCACCTGATGTCCGCAATAGAGCATGGCAAAACCATGTCGAGCGATGTGATGCTGGTAAACGGCTATGTCAGCATGCATATTTCGGGCGTAGGTTACGATGGATCAGTCGCTCATGATTTTCACAAGCTAAAAGGACGCGGTTTTCGGAATTACCTGATCAGCACCATGCGCGTCATCTGGCGTTTTGTCCCAATCGAAGCATCCATTGAACTGGAAAACGAGACCATCAACGGACGCTTTTTCATGGTTAATCTGGCCAATACCGCACAGTTCGGATATGGCGCACAAATCGCGCCACAGGCGAATCCAACCGATGGTCGTTTTGATTTGGTGATGGTCAGGGCCTTTCCAATTAGCCTGTTTCCCCTGTTCTCACTCAAACTGTTTCTTGGCCGGCTTAAACCGTCCAAACACGTCCAATATTTGCCCTGTAAAAATGCCCTTATTATGAGAACTTCGTCTGATAAGTTTCATATTGATGGCGAACCGATCTTGATCGAAAACCCCGTAAAAATTGAACTTAGCCCATACAAAGTTTTGGTGGTTGACACCGGGAAAGCCAAATTTATGCGACATTAGCGGAGTTCATTTTTCGAAGTCCACCGGACTGATTCTCGGATGTCAAAAAAAGCGCAGCCAAAATAACCCGCTTTGCCCCCACTTCCACCTTTGAAAACCAGACGACATATGACTAATTATCAATTCAATCCGAAATCATTGAATTATTTATCCGATCACCATCACCCCATTAGCGAACCTGCTTGTTAAGTTACCGTCAACAAATTAGTGGAACAGGAGCAAGCAACTGAAATAAGATTATCTTTGCGCCTCAATTTTGGAGATTATATGCAGAAGATTAGGAACATCGCGATTATCGCGCACGTTGACCACGGCAAAACGACCCTGGTCGATAAAATGATATACCATTGCAATGTGATGAAAGATCACGAGAAAAAGCAGGAGTTGATTCTCGACAGCAATGACCTGGAACGGGAACGCGGGATTACCATCCTGGCAAAAAATGTTTCAGTAGTTTACAAAGATGTTAAAATAAATATCATTGACACCCCGGGTCACTCAGACTTTGGTGGTGAAGTAGAGCGGGTACTGAACATGGCCGACGGCGTATTGCTGCTGGCTGATGCTTTTGAAGGCACCATGCCTCAAACCCGTTTTGTACTCTCAAAAGCGCTGGCTTTGGGATTGAAACCCATTGTAGTTATTAATAAAGTTGACAAGCCCAATTGCCGTCCCGAGGAAGTACACGAGCAAGTTTTCGACCTCATGTTTAGCCTTGATGCGACCGAAGAACAGCTCGATTTTCCAACGATTTACGGTTCGGCCAAAGAAGGCTGGATGACTGCCAACCTGAGCGATAAAACAGATAACATCAGCCCACTGCTGGATGCCATTATCGAACACATACCCGAGCCAAAACCAAACCCGGGAACACCGCAGTTGCTCATTACCTCGCTCGATTATTCGGCCTACGTTGGCCGGATAGCCATTGGACGGATCCACCGTGGAATATTAAAAGAAGGCATGCAGGTTGCCATGGTCAAACGCGACGGATCGGTCAAACGCACAAAAATTAAAGAACTGCACACCTTTACCGGACTTGGACGTCAGAAAGTTGACAGTATGATCAACGGTGATATTTGCGCGCTGGTTGGTATCGAAGGCTTCGACATTGGCGACTCCATTTGTGACCTCGAAAACCCCGAGCCGCTGGATCCGATCGCAGTTGACGAACCCACCATGAGCATGGTATTTACCAACAACGATTCGCCATTCTTTGGTAAAGAAGGCAAATTCGTGACCTCACGCCACCTGCACGACCGCCTGTATAAGGAGCTGGAGAAAAACCTGGCCCTGCGTGTTGAAAAAGGCTCAACCGCCGATACCTTTACTGTTTACGGGCGCGGAGTACTGCACTTATCGGTACTGATTGAAACCATGCGCCGCGAAGGCTATGAGTTGCAGGTTGGCCAGCCACAGGTTTTATACAAGGAAATTGGCGGCATCAAATGTGAGCCAATTGAAGAAATGCATGTCGATGTTACCGATGAATTTTCAGGTAAAGTTGTTGAATTGGTTACCGCCCGCAAAGGTGAAATGCAAAATATGGAACGCAAAGGCGATCGCATCCACCTGGAATTCCTGATTCCATCGCGTGGAATTATCGGACTGCGAACAAACATGCTGACCGCCACTGCCGGCGAAGCAGTGATGACGCACCGGTTTATTGAATACCAACCCGTAAAAGGCCCGATTGAAGGCCGCAAAAACGGTTCGCTGATTGCCAAGGAACCCGGAACAACCTTTGCCTATGCCCTGAATAAATTGCAGGACCGTGGACGCTTCTTTATTCCTCCGGGCGAAGATGTGTACGAAGGCATGGTGATTGGCGAAAACACCCGTGCCGATGATTTGACCATCAACGTCACCCAATCGAAAAAGCTAACCAACATGCGTGCCTCAGGGTCGGATGAAAAAACCAAGTTGGCCCCACCCGTACGTTTTAGTTTGGAAGAAGCTTTGGAGTACATTAGCTCAGACGAATACCTGGAAGTGACACCCAAATCATTCCGCATGCGGAAAATCCTGCTTCGCGAAGCTGAGCGCAAACGGGGTGTGAAAATCAATTACTAAGAAACACTATTCTTCAGTTGAAATAATAAAGGCTCCCAGGTAAAAATCATTTGCCCGGGAGCTTTTGTCTTATGAAGGCTTCTCGGCAAGCACAAAAGACCAAAAAACTACCTGGATTCAATGTAAATAGCAGCGTAGTGCTATCGAAGATTTCTCCTGCATTTAAGCCAAGCCTCAATAAAAACATTGGTTCTTTATAGAACTCCCCTCTCACTCAGTCCACTCGACCAAGATATTCTACAACATAATTCTCGTTTTTAGAAGATTAAACATTTTTTTTGAGTTGGTTTTATCGTAACTTTTTTCCGATGTTCAATAATAACTCAAACAAAAAAACCAACACAAATGGAAGAAAAAATAACATGCTCAACAGCCAATGCAACGCTTCTGGCTTGCATGAAAATCGTTCAATCATTTAACGAGAACATCTACGAACTCTCCCTTATTCGAAGAGACTGGACTTTGGAGTACGCAAAAGAACTTATGTCGAAAGTAAAAAAGGTTAAAGCCAAATTTCTGCCAGCCGACGAATATTACAAACACACCGACAAACAACAGTATGTGCACGAGCTTATGATTTCATCACTAAGAAAAGTCGCCCTGCTGCGTGCCCTTATCAAGGTTGATTTTAAAGAGGATAAAAAATTTCAGAAACATATTTTTGAAGTATTGGGCTATAATGACTACTTCAGCGAAGCGAAAAACGGTGATTATCAAAGTCTGTATTTTTTATTGAAGGTGATTCACGAAAACATGAATGCGGAATCAAAACAAACACTGACCAGCAAAACCATTCCTGCAGAGTTGATTGACAAGATTCTGGAGTTTGACGATCAATTGCATGAATTCAACTCCTGTTTTGACCTGATTGTAGCCTCTGATCGCTTAAGTGAATCCGGAAGGCTGGCTGTCAATGAAATTTTCACCGAAGTAAAGGACATTTGTCGAGTAGCAACAGCCTACTACCTGTTTGAACCATTAAAACGTGACCAATTCTGTTTCTTCAGGGTTATGTTTGGGCTGAAGGAAACCTTTCCGCAGTCAAACTGATTTCCAAAAAAGAATCCCGGGAGCAATTCACTTCCGGGATTCTTTTTTGATCGTTATCTTTTCCGAAGTGATTTAAAATCGAAAAACTCCGGCTGTTTACTCTTCGTCCGGCTCCGACTCCGCTTCTTCTTCTGTCGAATCATCATCAGCCAGCAACTGATCTGTTTCAGCAGTGTCTTCAACAGGTTCTTCCGGCTCAATACGCTTTAAATGCGGGGGCAGCGGCTCATTCACTTCATCCTTGAAATATGGAAACACATCAACAATGGTGCTCAGGTTCATCGCTGAAATTTGAATAGGAACCAGAATATAAGAGAGATCCTCCTCCAGGCGCAGCAAAGCTTGCTTGAAATCATCAGCAGCAATCAAAAAATAGTTGTTGATTTTTTTCTCCTTGCCCGCCTTTTCATCAATCGTAACAATACCAATTTTAGCTTTAAACCAGTACTCTCCATTATCGTGAGGAAAGATTTCAATGATGTTTGATTTTTTGATATTGTCGATATAAAATTCGCCGCCCCGAACCAACTGCTGCATCTGTTCAATCATCCGGGCTTCGGCATCAGTAAACGAAACCGCATCAACCAAATACGCTTCCGACACTTTGCGCTCACGGCCGTCCTGATCTACTTTCACATATTTTACTTTGCATTCGAACCAAGTCTGCATAATTCTTTCTTTTAAATGAGAATGCAAAGATATTTTCTTCGCCCATTTAAGTCCGTTTTTTTCAGAAATAGTTTTACACAATTTCAAGATCTAATTCCTTCATTAAAAACAGAAAGTCCTTATATTCGTGAACCATGTCAGCAAAAATTGATTTAACTAGATAGAAAAAGCGTTACTAATAATCACTTAATATTCTGGTTTATGCTTATTGGACTCTTAAAAGAGGGAGATTATGAAAATCGGGTGGCCCTCTTACCCGAAATTGTTTCCAGCCTGACAAAACGAAAAGTGGATGTTTGTGTGGAAACTGGAGCCGGCGATTCTGCTATGGCAACCGATGCAGCCTACCAAGAAGCCGGAGCAACCATTGCTTCTCGAGAAGACGTATTAACGAAAGCTGATTTTCTGATTGGCATTCATGCTCCGAACGAAAAGCTGGTCAATTCGCTCGGCAAGGAACAACTTTGGCTGAGCCAGTACAACCCGCTTTGGAACACCGCTTTGGTAAAACAATTTGCAGACAAAGGGATCACAACATTCAGCATGGATGCCATCCCCCGCTCTACACGCGGACAGGCAATGGATGTTTTGTCATCGCAAGCCACGGTTGCTGGTTACAAAGCAGTGCTGGATGCCGCCAACCACCTTCCCTCCTTTTACCCTATGTTTATGACTGCCGCCGGAACCATTCGCCCGGCAACCGTACTGGTACTGGGGGCTGGTGTTGCCGGCTTACAAGCCATAGCAACAGCCAAAAGGCTCGGAGCACAGGTGCAAGCCTTTGATGTTCGGTCAGCAGTAAAGGAAGAAGTGATGAGCCTTGGCGCCAAATTTGTGGAAGTGGAGGGAGCCAAGGAAGACGCTGCTGCCGGAGGTTATGCGATTGAACAAACCGAAGAGTTTAAGCAGAGGCAACAACAAGCGATTAATGATCATGCCGCCAAGGCCAACGTAGTGATCTGCACCGCACAAATACCGGGGCATAAAGCTCCCCTGCTACTTCCAAAGGAAGCAGTTGCCCGTATGAAGCCCGGGTCAGTGATTATTGACCTGGCAGCCTCGAGCGGAGGCAACTGCGAGTTGACCAAAGATAATGAAACCATTATTGAGCACGGTGTCACCATTATTGGGCAATCGAACTATCCGTCGAAGATGCCGGTAGATGCCAGCAAAATGTTCGGCAAAAACATCCTCAACTTTCTGGAGGTGTTGATTAATGAAGAAGGAAAACTTGAACTGAATTTTGATGACGATATTATTAAAGGGACCTGTATTACCCACAAGGGGGAAATCATCAATGAACGCGTCAGATCAGTCATTCAACCGAAAAATTAAATCCAATGGAAGAAATATTAGTCTTTTTCTATGCGTACAAGGAAGCGATTTTCATTATCGCACTTTCCATCTTTTTGGGGATTGAAGTCATCTCCAACGTACCCGCAGTGTTACACACCCCGTTAATGTCGGGAGCCAATGCCATCAGCGGTGTAATCATCATCGGCGGAATCATTCTGGTTGGACATGCCGACGCCAGTCGAATCAACACCGAGCTCATTCTTGGGATTTTTGCTGTCATTTTTGGAACCCTCAATGTGGTAGGTGGTTTTGTGGTTACCGACCGCATGTTGGAAATGTTTAAAAAGAAGAAAAAATAGGAGGAACTCATGGATAAAATACTTGGAACATTTAACGGTGTTGAATTTACTGTGGGAGGAACCCTCCTCGAACTAAGTTACTTAATAGCTGCCCTACTTTTTGTTGTTGGACTGAAATTGCTGAGCCACCCCGAATCGGCCCGGCGAGGTAACTTTTACGCTGGCGCCGGTATGGTACTGGCTATGCTCACCACCATCCTGTTGCATAAAAATGCCAATGGCGGCGGCATTCAACCAGCCAATGTCTGGATAATCCTGGCTGCTATTGGTGTGGGTTCGGCCATTGGTTGGATCATTGCCCGCAAAGTAAAAATGACCGCTATGCCACAACTGGTGTCGTTCTACAACGCTACTGGTGGTGCGGCCTCTGCCTTGGTTGCCTTGCTCGAATTCCCCAATGCTGACATGAACAATTGGGGCTCGGTATTGGTCACCTTGCTTGGACTAATCATTGGAAGCATTGCATTCAGCGGAAGTATGGTAGCATATGGTAAACTCGACGGCAAAGTCAACGACATCCGGGCTGGCTACCTGAGCTATGTCAATTTAGTTTTGCTGGCCGGAACGTTAGGTCTGGCACTTTTCATCTTGCTTTCAGGTCAAACACCAGCCGACTTAAACTGGGCTATTTACCTGCTATTGGCGGTTTCATTACTCTACGGAGTGCTTTTCGTGATGCCAATCGGGGGTGCCGACATGCCTGTGGTGATCTCTCTCCTAAACAGCTTTACCGGTATTGCCGCCGCCATGGCAGGTTTCATTTATAACAACCAGGCCATGATTTTGGGTGGAATTTTAGTGGGAGCTGCCGGAAGCATTTTAACCTTGCTGATGTGTAAAGCCATGAATCGCTCGTTAGTGAACGTGATCATTGGCGCTTTTGGCGGAGGTGGCGCTACGGCCGAAGGAGAAGAGGGAACCATGAAAGAAATTACCATGAGCGATGCTTCTGTTCTGCTTGCCTATTCGCGAAATGTGGTTATCATTCCCGGTTACGGACTGGCAGTTGCGCAGGCCCAACATGTTTGTCACGAACTGGATGAATTGTTGTCGTCGAAAGGCGTGAACGTACGATATGCCATTCATCCGGTGGCCGGACGTATGCCCGGACACATGAACGTTTTGCTGGCCGAGGCTGATGTTCCTTACGATCAGCTGGTGGAAATGGCCGACATCAATCCAGACATGCCAAGTACCGACGTTTGCATCGTCATTGGAGCCAATGATGTGGTGAATCCGGCCGCTATCAACGATCCTTCGAGCCCAA
Source organism: uncultured Sunxiuqinia sp. (assembly GCF_963974515.1). Taxonomy (GTDB): domain Bacteria; phylum Bacteroidota; class Bacteroidia; order Bacteroidales; family Prolixibacteraceae; genus Sunxiuqinia. The sequence continues at coordinate 28,664 of NZ_CAXBDD010000045.1, forward strand.
TAGCCGGAATGCCTATCATCAAGGCGCACGAATCAAAGAACATTATCGTAATGAAACGTGGCCGAGGGAAAGGATATGCCGGCATTGAAAATAGCTTATTTTTTGATGAAAAAACCAGGCTGCTTTTCGGAGATGCCAAAAGCACACTTCAAAAACTGGTCAATGAAATTAAGGATCTGTAAGCGAATTTTTCCTTCATAAAAAGAATGGCATCCGGAAATGGGTGCCATTTTTCATTTATAAAAACGTACAACATGTATCAATAAACTGACCAAATTTCAATAACTTAGTTTGGCATTACAAATAAACAACCAATACATTAATTGATGCCCCTTCGACACCAGTAGCGAAAATCCTATTGAAAACATCCACTAATAATCCAAAAACAATGCGTATGAAAAAATTAACTTTTCTCTTGCCAATACTGATTCTGGCAGCCTGTTCACAGCCGGCAGAAAAACACATCCCAAAGAAGTACTCCATCGAACAGTTTTATGAAAACACCCGGATTTCAGGAGGTGCATTTTCAGAAGATGAAACCAAACTACTGGTTAGCACTGACGAAACCGGCATTTTCAATGTGTACGAAATCTCCATTGCCGATGCTTCCAAAAAGCAAATCACAAACTCACAGGAAGAGTCCCTTTTTGCCCAGGATTATGTCCCAGGAAGCAGCGAGATCATTTATTCGGCCGACAAAGGAGGAAACGAAATTGACCACCTGTACCTGCTGAAATCAGATGGGAGTTCAGTTGATCTGACACCAGGAGAAGAAGAAAAGGCTCAGTTTGGTGGCTGGAGCGAAGATGACCAAGCGATGTTTTACACATCCAACAAAAGAGACCCAAAATTCTTCGACCTCTACAAAATGATGATTACAGACTGGAAAGCGGAGATGATTTATCAAAACGACGAAGGACTGGATATCTCGGGAGTGTCCCATAACGAAAAGCTTTTTGCCCTGAGCCAAACCATTACAACAAGTGAGAATAAACTATTCCTGTATGACCGAGAGACCGAAGAAATGATTGAAGTATCCGAAGAACCGGGCGAATACAGAAGCGCCGGATTCAGCAAAGATGATGCCCATTTTTATTTTATTACCAATTCAGGAAAAGAATTTGCCTACCTGGTCCAATACAAAATTGCTACCGGTGACAAAAACGTTTTGTTTGAGACAAACTGGGACGTGATGTACAGTTACCTGAGCGAAAACGAAAAATATCGCGTAATCGCCATTAACGAAGATGGAAAGAACACCCTGCTGATTAAAGATACCAACACCAATGAAACCGTTAATTTTCCGGACATACCGGATGGAAACATATTGGCTGTGAACTTTTCGGACAGTGAAAAACTACTGCGGTTAACCATCGGAACGTCCAAAGCTCCAAACAACATCTATATGTACAACTTCGAAACACAGGAGCTCAAGAAACTAACGGACACATTAAACCCGGAAATTGATCCACAAGATTTGGTCCCAGCCGAAGTGGTTCGTTACGAATCGTTCGACGGTCTGGAAATCCCAGCTATTTACTACAAGCCTATTACCGCTTCAAAAGACAGCCAAGTGCCTGCTTTGGTATGGGTACATGGTGGTCCGGGAGGCCAATCACGAACAGGTTATTTTGCTTTAATTCAATATCTTGTCAATCACGGCTATGCTATTTTGGCCGTAAACAACCGCGGAAGTAGTGGTTATGGGAAGACCTTTTACAAAATGGATGACCTCAATCACGGCGACAAAGACCTGAAAGATTGCATATGGGGAAAAAAATGGCTACAGCAACAAGATTATATTGACGACGACAAAATTGGCATCATCGGTGGAAGCTACGGTGGCTACATGACGATGGCTGCCATGACCTTTACGCCCGATGAATTTGAGGTGGGAGTGAACATCTTCGGGGTTACCAATTGGCTTCGCACCCTCAAATCCATCCCCCCTTACTGGGAATCGTTTCGAGAAGCACTATACACTGAATTGGGCGATCCATTCACCGAGGACTCCGTTCGCCTTTACGATATTTCACCCCTGTTTCATGCCGAAAATGTCAAAAACCCTGTGATGGTTCTGCAAGGAGCCAACGATCCCCGGGTGTTACAGGTTGAATCGGATGAAATTGTCGAAGCCATTAAAGCCAATAATGTCCCGGTTGAATACATCGTTTTTCCAGATGAAGGACATGGATTCATCAAAAAAGAAAATGAAATTCGCGGCTACGGAGAGATTTTGAAATTTCTGGACAGATACTTGAAAAAAGAAACAGCCGAATAACTGATTCTAAAAA
>NZ_CAXBDD010000046.1:0-29963 GCF_963974515.1 uncultured Sunxiuqinia sp.
TGACTGGCAGTCAAAAGGTCATCGGTTCGATTCCGATATTCTCCACCCTGGTAATCAGCAATTTAAAAGACCCGATCTCGGGTCTTTTTTGTTTTTGATACACACAAATTTACACACAACTCCTCAGAGATATCGGCTGATCCTCGATTTGTACAGACAAAGGTTTAAATAATTCCTATAAAAATAAAAAGGCAGTCCTCTGACTGCCTTTTCCGCCCCGATTTCTCGGGGAACTAACCTAAACCAACTAAACCTAATAAACCATGAGCAGCTGGAAATTGTGGTGTGCTGTCCCGAAAGACAGCTAATTCCCAGTTTGCTACTAATATACTTGCAACAAACAAAAGTCTGAACAAGTACATTTCGATTTCGGGTCAAAGATATCAAAAAAAACAAAAGATGTGCAAAGATATTTTTGAATAATCCGATCAGAATAGTAGTTCTTAACAGCGAGTTAAAACAGGACCGATTATCAGTCAGTCGCTTGGACTTTTCTTTTGAAGAGCCCGTTTGTGTATTGATGACATCAAAATTTATGATGATATCGATAAGCAATATAGAAACATCAGGCGACAAAAGAATAAAAGAGGCGCTACACTCGTTTTAATAGCCTTTGACGGAGATAGGGCAGGGATAAATTTCACACGGAGCTTTTGCTTTTTAATCGGCTCAGGGATAGTGCTTTGTGACTTGGAGCTGGAGAGGCGCATTCAACATCAAGAGGATTGATGGCGAATTAAGTGTTTTAATTTAGAGAATAGACCTAATTTTATACCTCAAACTAATCGAATTAAATGTTGACTTATGCGTTCAAAACTGTGTTTGGTATTACTTTTATTTTCGCTGAGTAGCTTCTCGCAACAAAATCCGAAAAGAGAATTCCGGGCCGCGTGGGTTGCTACGGTCTCCAATATTGATTGGCCCTCCAAGCAGGGATTGAGTATTGCTCTTCAACAACAGGAAGCTCTCGTTTTGCTCAATAAACTTCAGCAGGTTGGAATGAATGCGGTCATTTTTCAGATGCGACCTGCTTCGGATGCATTCTATCCCTCTGATATTGAACCGTGGTCTCGTTATCTGACTGGTATTCCGGGCCAGGATCCGGGCTACGATCCTTTGCAGTTTTGGATTGACGAATGCCATAAGCGAAACATGGAATTTCATGCCTGGTTTAATCCGTTTAGGGTAGCGTTGAAATATGATGAACCTTTGGCTTCAGGGCATATTGCGTTTGACAATGAAGACTGGGTCGTGAAATACGGCAATTCGCTTTATTTTGATCCGGGCTTGCCCGAAACAAGACAGTTTATTACCGATGTGGTAATCGATGTGGTGAGGCGCTACGATGTTGATGCCGTTCATTTTGATGACTATTTCTACCCGTACCCGATCATTGGGGAAGCATTTCCTGATACCCTTTCATTTAGAAAATACAGGAGGGGCTATGCTGATGAACAGCTGGAAGACTGGCGGCGCGAGAATGTTGACCTGACCATTGAGAAACTCAGTATGGCGATTAAATCGGTTAAGCCTTGGGTGAAATTTGGAATCAGCCCTTTTGGTGTATGGCGTAACATTGCCGATGATGAGCGCGGCTCGTTGACCTCAGCAGGAAATACCAATTACGATCACTTATATGCCGATGTAATCAAATGGATGGAGAATGGGTGGCTTGATTACCTGTTACCTCAGCTTTATTGGCATATTGGGCATCCGGCCGCGAACTTTGAGACCTTGTCGAACTGGTGGAAGCATCATGCTTACAATCGGGCGTTATATGTCGGGCACTCGGTTTATAAGTGCGATCCGGCATCCAGCATATTGGAGTGGAGGCAATGCAGTCAACTTCCCGATCAGATTCGCTTGACTCGAAAGATTCAGGAAATCGGAGGCAGTGCGTTTTACAGTGCAAAACATTTTTACCGCGATATTATCGGGTTTCAGGATACCCTGGAAACCAAGTTGTATGCCGATCCTGCGCTGGTGCCGGAAATGCCGTGGATTGACAATCAGCCACCGGCAACACCGCGAAAGGTGAAAAAGGGGTGGGGCAAAGTGTTGAAATGGAAACCCGATAAAACGGAGAATGAACTTGATAAAGCCGTTCGCTACATTGTATATAAAAATAAGGTGGGTGAAGTTTTTGATCCCAATGACACGCGATATATCAGTTTGATTACGAAGGAAACAAAGCTTAGCCTAAATAAACGGACCAATAAAATAGAATATGAATTCCGGGTGTCGGCTCTCGACCGACTTCACAATGAAAGCCAAATCTCAGATCCGGTGATTATAAAACTCTGATTCATGAATCAAAAAATAGACTGTTTCATTTCCTTCTGCGGAAAACTTGAAACTCAGCACACCATTAGCCAACTGAAATTTTCAGAGCTGGTTCAGTCCATCTTTGTGCTCAGCAACAAAAATATTGAGATGGAAGGAGCCGAAACCCTTCTGGTCAATCATCCGAATGCCACAAAGAGTATAGAGTTGATAGCCCGAAAAGCGACAGCTGGTTTTGTCATGGTTGCTACACAGCCGAGCTCGCTGGGGTTGGGACAATTTGCGATGGAGCGGATGCTACAACTGGCCGAGTCGAGCCAGGCAAGTATGCTTTATGCTGATTATTTTGAGCTGACGGTTGGTGTTCGCTCCAATCATCCGGTCATTGATTACCAACAGGGAAGCTTACGGGATGACTTCAATTTCGGTCCCGTGCAGTTGTTCAGGAGAGAGGTGCTAGAAAAATTCGTTTCAGAGAAACATCCAAACTACCAGCATGCCGGATTTTATAGCTTGCGCCTGCTGGCTTCACGAATGGGCGGGATTATTCGAGTCCCTGAGTTTCTGTTTAGCATGACTGAAACCGACACACGCCAGTCGGGGCGAAAAGCAGTTTGACTATGTGCGTGGAACTGCCCGAGAAAAGCAAATCGAAATGGAGCAGGCTTGCACTGATCACCTTCGGAAAATTGGTGGTTTTCTTGAGCCGAATTTTGAAACCGTTGAGTTTTCGGACGATTTTCCGGTGGAAGCTTCGGTAGTGATTCCCGTTCGCAATCGGATTCAAACGATCAAGGATGCAGTGGATTCAGTTCTTTCGCAAAAAACAGATTTTCCCTTCAACCTGATTGTAGTAGATAATTTTTCAACCGACGGAACGACTGAATTGCTGCGTAGTTATTCAGATGAACGATTGATTCATCTGATTCCGGATGCCACCGATCTGGGTATTGGCGGATGCTGGAACGAAGCGGTATTCCATGAAAAGTGCGGGCGATTTGCGGTTCAGCTCGATAGTGATGATTTGTATTTTGATGACTCAACGTTACAACAAATCGTCAACAAATTTCACGAAGAGCAATGTGCCATGGTGATCGGTTCGTACCAAATGTGCGACTTCAATCTCGACCAAATTCCACCCGGCTTGATTGACCACCGGGAATGGACACCGGAGAATGGTCCAAACAATGCGCTTCGCATTAACGGGCTGGGTGCACCGCGAGCCTTTTATACTCCGATCCTTCGCAAAATCCGGATTCCCAATACCAGCTATGGCGAAGATTATGCGGTTGGCTTAGCCATTTCGCGTACCTGGAAAATTGGGCGTATTTATCATGCCATTTACCGTTGCCGGCGCTGGGAAGACAACTCGGATGCCTCGTTGGATATTATCAGACAAAATGCGCATAACGCGTACAAAGACAGCCTGCGAACTTTTGAGCTGAAAGCGAGGATAAGAAAAAACCTAAGAGGGTGATCAGGTGTATGTGATAGAACCAGAATGGTTGAAAAATGATTAAGAGCACGTTTGAAATATCGGTAAAAGACTTGATTCAGCAACAAAAGCGGGAGTGGGAGCTTGCCAGGATCAATTATTTTGGGTTGGAAAAAGTGGAGTCGAAAGCATTTGATTTCGATGGATTCAAAATACTTGCCCAGTACAACCCCGAGCGGATCCGTTCGTCGGCTGCCAAGACCGATGCCAAGTCCATTGCGCGACGCGCCTGTTTTTTATGCCAGACCAATCGGCCTGTTGAACAGCACGGAGTTTCTTTTGGCAAGGATTACACCGTCCTGATCAATCCGTTTCCTATTTTCACAGGACACCTCACCATTTCATTAAATGAGCATCTTCCGCAGAAAATTGCACCTTATCTAACGGATCTGTTGACTCTGAGTAAAGCGTTGCCCGAATTCACTATCTTTTATAACGGCCCAAAATGTGGTGCATCGGCTCCCGACCATTTCCATTTTCAGGCAGGAAGTAAAAACCACATGCCACTTGATATGGAGACTAACCAAGTCCTTGAAAAATGGGGCGAGCCACTCTTTCAGAATGAACAAACAAGCATCACGGCCCTTGGGAAAAAGTACCTGCGTAATCTCATCTGCCTGAGGTCCACTTCTAAAAAGGAATTAATTCATTCTTTTGAAGTAGTCCTGGGTTTGATGATCCGGCGTTCGGACGAAAGCGAACCCATGATGAATATTTTGTCGCGCTACGAAAACGGACAGTGGACGGTGGTGCTTTTCCCACGGCAACGGCAACGGCCGCAACAGTTTTATGCCGAAGGAACTGAACAAATTTTGATCAGTCCTGCCTCGGTCGAGATGGCGGGACTGGTTATTCTTCCGCGGAGAGAAGATTTTGACAAGCTGACACAGGATGATTTAACCGATATTTACGGGCAAGTATCCATCGATGATCACGCATTTGAAGAACTGAAATATCGAGTAAAATTGAAGCTATGAACAGACAACCTGAAATTCAGGTCGGCATTTTAGCCGAAAAAGTGATCACTTTTGAGCTGGATGGCCATTACGACTCCAGAGAAGAAATGAACGGTTTGCGTTTTCGGGCGGAGCTCTCTGGAGAGGAGATTGTGATCATTTCCGACTCTGGTCAGCAAATGAAAGGCAAGGAGTTTATTTTTCAGGCGAGTTCGGTCGAGGATTCTTTTTTGCTCGAAGGGGTGACCATTGGCATCGATTTCCATTGGGAACAAAAAGAGAACCAACGGTTTCGGGGCGATTTAAAACTGATTGTCGAAGGCGGAAAAGTGCGCGCCATCAACCTGGTACTGCTTGAAGAATATTTACGTTCGGTTATTTCATCCGAAATGAGTGCCACCAGTTCATCCGATTTGCTAAAAGCCCACGCTGTGATCTCTCGAAGTTGGCTACTGGCACAAATCAATAAGAGCGAACAATTGAAATCCGGTTCAGTCAGCAATCAGTCAATTCAAGAGACAGAAGGAGAAATGATCCGCTGGTACGATCGTGAGGACCACCGCCATTTTGATGTATGTTCCGACGATCATTGCCAGCGCTATCAGGGGATAACAAAGATTGTCAATGAGAAAGCCAGCCGTTCAGTTGACGATACCTTTGGCGAGTTTTTGATACTTGGCGATGAAATTTGTGATGCCCGTTTTTCGAAATGCTGCGGAGGCATGTCTGAGAATTTTGAAAACGTGTGGCAGCCGGTTGCTCACAGCTACCTCAGTAAAGTGTTTGACTCGGAATACAGCGAAGCCACAGGCATTGACCTGAGGCGCGAAGGAGAAGCGGAAGAATGGATTCGAAGTAGTCCGGATGCATTTTGTAACACCAACGACAAACAGATTCTGTCGCAGGTTCTGCCAGATTTTGATCAGGCAACCACCGATTTTTATCGTTGGAGGATGAGCTACACACAGGAGCAACTTTCCTCCTTGCTGCTCAAGAAAACAGGCATCGACTTTGGGCAAGTTATTCGCCTGGAGCCGGTTGAGCGCGGGCATTCCTCACGCCTGATCAAACTGAGAATTGTTGGGGTTAAAAGGACGATGATTATCGGCAAGGAATTGGAAATCCGCCGCGCTTTGTCTGAGTCGCATTTGTACAGTTCTGCTTTTGTCGTTGATTACCATGACGTGCAGGGAGGAATTCCGCAGCAAATTGAACTGTCTGGTGCCGGCTGGGGACACGGTGTTGGCCTTTGCCAGATTGGCGCCGCCGTAATGGGCGAAAAAGGATACGACTATCAATCCATTCTAAAACACTATTTTAAGGGTGCCGAGTTGAAGAAAATATACTAGATTAAACGAATGAAAAAAGCAACAACCCGCAATGCCTGGGCCTGGATCCCCTCACTGTACTTTGCCGAAGGCCTGCCTTATGTTTTGGTGATGACCGTTTCAGTGATCATGTACAAACGGCTAGATATCTCGAATACTGACATTGCGCTGTACACCAGTTGGCTATATCTGCCCTGGGTTATCAAACCCATTTGGAGCCCCATTGTAGATAACCTGCGCACCAAGCGATTTTGGATTATCAGCATGCAATTGCTTGTGGGTGTGTCGCTGGCTTGTGTTGCGTTCACCTTGCCGATGAGCAATTTCTTTCAATCTAGCCTGGCTTTCCTTTGGTTGATGGCCTTCAGCTCGGCTACACACGATATTGCCGCGGATGGGTTTTATATGCTAGGACTCACCAAGCACGATCAGGCATTTTTTGTGGGGATCCGAAATACTTTTTACCGCTTTGCCATGCTGGCGGGACAGGGGCCGCTGGTGATTCTGGCAGGGCACATGGAAACCATTGCTGAAAGTACCTCCTGGGCCTGGAGCATTACGTTTTTCATTTTTGCGGCTCTTTTTGCTGCCTTTAGTTTGTGGCACCTGTTGATTTTGCCCTACCCAACGAGCGACGTGAAGCACGAGCATCAGACGGTGGAAGAAGCACTGGCCAAGTTTTGGGAGACGTTCACATCGTTTTTTAAAAAGGAAGGCATTGGCGTGGCCTTGGTGTTTATACTGGTTTTTCGTTTGGGTGAAGCTCAGCTGGTTAAATTGGCCTCACCGTTTTTGTTGGATGAGATTTCAGACGGAGGACTGGCGTTAACAACCAGCAACATCGGTTTTGTATACGGTACGGCCGGAATTGTTGCGCTTACCCTTGGTGGTATTTTAGGTGGAATTGCGGTTTCGCGCCATGGCATTAAAACCTGGTTGTGGCCGATGGTGTTGGCCATGAACCTACCCAACCTGGTATATGTGTTTCTGGCTTTTGTACAGACGCAGAATTTGGGAATTGTTACCGCTGCGGTCGTGGTGGAACAGTTTGGTTACGGGTTTGGATTTACCGCCTACATGCTTTTTATGATCTACCTTTCGGAAGGAAAACACAAAACGGCTCATTACGCATTGTGTACTGGCTTTATGGCCCTGGGGATGATGCTGCCCGGCATGATCAGTGGTTGGGTCCAGGAGCAGATCGGCTACCAATACTTTTTTGTTTGGGTGATGATTTGTACCATTCCGGGTTTTATTATCATCAATTTTCTGAAGATTGATCCAAAATTTGGGGCGAAGGAAGGATAGCCACGGATGCACGAATATGCTCCTTTGAATTGCGCATTCCCGGCGATTAAACTTCATAAAAAAGCTCCCTGAATGGCGATCAGGGAGCTTCAATAGCAATCAACTTTATTTCAATTACTTGGTGTATTTGGCTTCATTTAAAAATTCAAAGCTTTTTTCTACACTTACCAGCGGCTCAAAGTTGTATCGTTCCACTTCAACAATATAGTCTTTCATGCCGGCTTTTTTCGCCATCTTAAAGGCGGGTTCAAAATCCATCTTGCCACTGGCGCCCAGCTCTTCCACGTCTTTTACATGGTACAATTCAAAACGTCCGGGATATTTTTTGAAATAGTCAAGGGCATTTTTACCTCCTTCGGCAATCCAGTACAAGTCTAATTGAAACATGACTTTGTCAGGATCGGTATTCTGCAGCAAGTAGTCGTAGAAGATGTTTCCTTCCAATTCCGTAGTAAACTCCTGGGCGTGGTTGTGGTACCCGAAACGAATGCCGGCTTTGTTACACATTTCGCCAACGGTGTTGTAGTAGTCGCAATATTGTTTCAATACGGCCAGATCCTCGTATGACTCACGTCCCATCGAGGGTTTTACGATCCACTTGGCGCCTGCAGTTTTGTGCGCTTCAATGCAGGTTTTCCACCAGTCCATCGCCTGATCCCATTCGCCTTCTTTCGGCAGGTTCATCCCGGTGTGCGAACCTTTCATGGTCATGCCGTGCTTGGCGAGCAAAGCTTTGAACTCGGCGGGTTCCATACCGTAAAATTTGCCATCGTTGTATCCGGCGGCCTCCACATAAGCATAGCCAATTTCGCCCAGCTTAGCGATGGTCCCTTCGGCATCTTTACTCATATCGTCGCGGACCGACCAGAGTTGAATACCAATTTCCTTTTCTTTTTTTGGTGCCTTATTCCCGGCAAATACTGATGCCGAGAACATCACGAGAATTAAAGCAATCAAGATACTTTTTGCTTTCATGTTAAAATTTGTCATGGTTAATGATTTAATAGAAAATAGTTGATAAAAATTTAGTTGTCGAAGACAAAGATAACGAAAAGAAGCTCCGGATTGAAAATAAAATGAGACGTTGCTGATGATCTCAAACCAGCCAATTGCTTCAATTTTCCGTTTACAAATGTTAACAATAAAATACCTGCGAGTCTTTAAACCATCCTTCCTATTTTCTGTCGTAGAACATGAACCCAATAAATACGAGAATATGAATTTTGGCAAGGCCCTTCTTTTACTCTTTTTAATATTGAATATCTCGGCTGTGGCCCAGCCTCCCGGAGAAATTGAAAATACTCCTGAGGCAAAGGCAATTGTACGAGGCCAGATCATTGATGCTGACACCAAACAAAGCATGGAATATGCTAACATTTCCATTTATAATCCCGACGACTCATCGCTGGTTTCGGGTGGAATAACCGATAGTAAAGGTGAATTTGTGATCAAACAAATCGACTTTGGAACTTATTATGCTGAAGCAAACTTTATTGGATTTAATAAGACAAGAATCAACAACATCCGAATCAATTCAAATAATCGTCAGATTGATCTGGGAATCATCGCATTGGAACCATCCACGCAGGAAATCGGTGCGGTCAATGTGGTTGCCGACCGGTCACGGATCGAATATAAAATAGACAAAAAAATTGTGAACGTCAGCCAGGATATTAATGCGGCAGGTGGGACGGCTGTCGATGTGTTGGAGAATACACCCTCAATTGAAGTTGATATTGAGGGGAACGTGAGTTTGCGTGGATCAGGAAGTTTTACGGTATTGATTGACGGGAAGCCCAGCGTCATTGAGGGAAGCGATGCCTTACGTCAATTACCGGCAGCCGTGATTGAAAATATCGAGATTATTACCAACCCGTCAGCCAAATACGACCCGGACGGGATGGCCGGAATTATAAATGTGGTCTTGAAAAAGAACGTGTTATCCGGATTCAACGGCATTATTAACGCGATGGTTGGCACGCGCGACAAGTACCGGACAGACCTGACCCTGAACTATAAAACAAAAAAGACGAACCTGTTTTTTGGCGCTGATTTTAATGACGAAACCTATTACGGGTCGGGAAATTTGTACCGGGAAACCTACCTGCAGGATACAACCAGGTATTTGATTTCGGAAGGAACCCGGGACTTTGGGCGGAACGGGCACCGCTTTAAGGGGGGGCTGGATATTTATTTGACCGATTTGGCGACCCTGACACTTTCAGGAACCTACGGCCAGTACGGCCGGAAAGGCGGAGGAGAGAGTCTGTTGCACGAATATACCGAACCTGCAAATACCGATGTTTATTCGGTTGAAGTGGAGAACTCTAACCGCGAAGGAACTTACGTGAATACCAACCTCAATTTTCAGCAAAAATTCAATGAAGACGGAACGCACAAGCTGGATGCCCTGTTTTATTATTCAAATAGTGTAGGTGATGATTATGAGTTTGAGGATGAGTTTTTTGCTAATTCAAATTACGAGCGGACAGGTGGCTACCTGGCTCGTGTGCGAACCATTGAGGAAGAAGACGAAGATGAGTACCGCTTTGAGTTGGATTACACCAAACCCGTTGGTGAGGAAGGGCGTTTTGAAGCTGGGTTACAGAGCCGGATTGACAGGGAGTTTGAAAACTATTCCTTTAATGACTGGGACAATGAGAACAATCAATACATTGACAACCCCGATTTCTCAAGCTCGCAGCATTTCAAACGCGACATTTTTTCCGCGTACAGTACGTTTGCCAGCAATTTCGGAAGTTTCAGGTACCAGCTTGGGCTTCGTGGCGAGTATGTAAACCGGAGCATTGAACATGAAAAAGCGGATGAACCGGCCGAAATAAACCGGTTCGATGTGTTTCCAACCTTGCACTTATCCTACGAGTTTCTAAATAAAACCCAATTGATGACCAGCTACAGCCGGCGGATCGACCGACCGGGTGGCCGCGATCTGGACCCGTTTCCGAATTACTACAATCGGTACACCATTCGTTATGGTAATCCGGAGTTGGAGCCGGAATATACCGATTCGTATGAAGTTGGTGTCATGAAAAATTGGGGAAAATCGTTTATCTCGCTCGAAGGATTTTACAGGGTAACCAACAACCTCATTACTCAGGTTACCGAGTTGGGCGATGACGGTATTTTTTACATCAACACTGAGAACCTGAATAATGACTATTCGCTGGGTTCCGAAATTATGGGAAATATCAATATTGACGACTGGCTGATTTTCAACACCAGTTTTTCGCTTTACCGGTATCGGATTGAAGGCGAGATTTTGGGCGAATCGATCGACCGGAAAAGTACCAACTACACCGGGCGGCTGAATACAACGGTGAAGTTCGGTCCTTCGTCGCGTTTGCAGTTGACAGGATATTATCGCGGACCGTCGGTTTCGGCACAGGGCGAACGGTCCAGTTTCTTTTTCACCAACCTGGCTTATCGTCAGGATTTGATGGAAGATAAACTGACAGCGACTATAGGTTTGCGCGATGTTTTTGGAACCATGAAATTTGAGCGGACTTCGACGGGCGTTGATTTTTACGATGTATATAAGCGCGAAAGAGAATCGCAGGTGCTCACTTTAACCTTGAGCTACAAGATTAACAACTTTAAAATGGAACGAAATGGTGGCGATGGCACACGCGAAATGGATTATGATGATGGTGGATTTTAGTTTTTTTTTCATATAGTTATTGTTAGTGAATGGAAGGAGGTCTGCGGACCTCCTTTTCTGTATGTCGGTTTTTAGACGAGAATCGTGAAAAGACTTTTTTGGGCATATTGCTTGTGTTCGACTTCATGAGGTTGAGTGAGCAGTTTGTTTGGTTTTTAAGAAGACGCAGATAGCAAAAATGGTCTCATTAAATTCTTCCAGAACAATAGTCAGTCGATTCGGTGTGCAAAGTAATGTTTAGTATCATTGGCAGAAAAACGCCAAAAGTCACCATCTTTAGAAAAGAATTCAAAAGTTGTAGTTTTTAGGGAAAATGTTTAAAATTTGTCATTTGGTAGCTGGCAGATAACCCAACAAACGAATGAACACAGCAGGGTTTCGATCATTTTTTAAGAATATGTAACCAATTAAAAAAAAGCATCATGAAAAAACTACTCGCGAGTTTCTGTTTAATTGTGCTGGTCCTGAGTGCTTCAGCTCAGATGGTTCATGAATATGAAGGACAAAGATATCATCCGGAACATGATCCACTAGTCAATGAAAAATTGGATCAATGGCAAGACTTGAAATTTGGTCTTCTGATGCACTGGGGTGCATACAGTCAATGGGGCATTGTCGAGTCCTGGTCAATTTGCCCGGAAGACTATGGGTGGTGTCAGCGGGAGAAAGGAAATAGCCCTGACAGCTACTTCGAGTATGTGAAGGAATATGAATCCCTGAAAAATACCTTCAATCCAGTCGGTTTTGACCCCGCGAAATGGGCCCAGGCAGCCCGTGAAGCTGGTATGAAGTATGTCATTTTTACCACAAAACACCATGACGGATTTTGCATGTTTGATTCAAAATATACAGATTACAAGGTAACTGACCAAGCGTGTGCCTTTCATACAAATTCGAAAGCCAATATAACCAAAGAAATTTTTGATGCTTTCAGGAGCGAAGGCTTATGGGCAGGAGCCTACTTCTCAAAACCTGACTGGCATTCTGATTATTATTGGGATCCTTACTTTCCTCCATTTAATCGAAATGTGAACTATGATCCGGAAGCCTATCCTGAAAAATGGCAAAAGTTTGTTGATTTCACGCACAATCAAATTTTGGAGTTGCTAACGGACTATGGCAAGATTGATATCTTGTGGTTAGATGGGGGTTGGGTTGCAAAGTCTTCAAAAGAAGAGTTGCAACATGCGTTGATTCGCAAAGCAATGGGGACTTCGTCTGGCTTCTTGAAGTCATTTGCTGTGAACCAGGACATTAAAATGGACGAACTGGTTGCAAAGGCGCGCGAAAAGCAGCCCGGATTAATTGTGGTTGATCGTGCCGTGGAAGGGAAAAATCAAAACTATTTGACTCCCGAGAATAAAGTACCGGAAGAAGCTTTGCCATTTCCATGGGAGTCGTGTATTATTGCCGGTGGTGGTTGGTCTTATGTCCCCGATGCGCAATACATGAGTCCGAGAGAAGCAATTCATATGTTGGTTGACATTGTGGCAAAGGGGGGAAACTTACTTTACAATATTGCTCCTGGACCGGATGGAACCTGGCATGATGAGGCTTATCATTTATTGGAAGCAATCGGAGATTGGATCCAGGTCAATGGCGAAGCTATATACAACACACGGGCCATTGCTCCGTATAAAGAAGCCAATATTTGTTTTACCAGAGCGAAAGACTCCAGTACGATTAATGCCATTTACCTGGCCGATGAAGAACAAGAGCAGTTGCCTGCAGAGATCTACGTGCGTACTTTCCAGCCAAAAAAAGGAGCGAAAGTAAGGCTACTTGGGGATGAGAAATCTTTGAGTTGGAAAAAATCAGGAAGTGGCATGCTAGTCCAAATTCCGGAGAAGTTGCGGAAAAACCCACCGGCTGGCTATGCTTGGGTACTTCAGTTTGAGGTAGCTGAAGATCGGCTATAATGGGGAAGAGGGTAGCTGAAAGTAGAATCTACGAATCAGGCGGTCTTAAATGCTTGAAAAATAGGATGATATGTTTCATCACTCTTTTCTTTATTTGATATTGATATCTTTCGTCCGTTTAGCCCAGCGGTCGCGGGCGAGTTGTTGCATATCGGTTTGGATATCTTTTTCGTCGGTGATTTCCAGTCCGAGAATGGTTTCAATCACATCTTCCATGGTCACCAATCCTTCTGTTCCACCATATTCATTAATGATCAAGGCGATGTGTTCCTTTTTAAACAGCAGTTTTTCAAACAGAACCGGCACCGTAACATTCTCGTAGCAAACCACAATTTCTCTTTTATGCGATTCGAGCAAATCTTCGGTAGCGCCGGCAGCCAGTTTTTCCATCACATCCTGTTTCAGGACATAGCCGGTAATTTTATCAATACTTTCCTGGTAAATCGGAATCCGTGAGAACTGAAAAAAGCTCTCCTGCCCAAAAAAGTCAGCCAGAGTCGTGGTTTCTGGTGCAGCCAGCATCACGGTTCGCGGAGTCATGATGTCTTTCACTTTGATCTCCCGCAACCG
This sequence comes from uncultured Sunxiuqinia sp., assembly GCF_963974515.1. Classification (GTDB taxonomy): domain Bacteria; phylum Bacteroidota; class Bacteroidia; order Bacteroidales; family Prolixibacteraceae; genus Sunxiuqinia. The sequence continues at coordinate 13,539 of NZ_CAXBDD010000046.1, forward strand.
AATCAGGTTGATAATGATCTTGCTTTCGGTTTCCTTAAAAATCCCTTCGTTCAATCCCAGCGAAGCCAGCATGGCGACTTCTTCGCGGCTGACCGATTGCTCCGGCTTGTTTTTCGAAACGGCATGAGTGATGAATTCAGTCAGTAATACCAACGGATAGGCGATAATAATTAAAAGCTGGATAACTCGGGCTGATGGTAAGGATAGTTCGCGCCAATACCGGGCCCCGATGGTTTTTGGAATGATTTCCGAAAAAACCAAGATTAAAATCGTAAGTACTGCCGAGATGATTCCGAAATAAGCAGCTCCAAATACTTTCGTCGCTTCAGCACCGACTCCGGCCGCCCCAACGGTGTGAGCTACGGTATTCAAAGTAAGGATGGCCGCCAGCGGGCGATCAATTTTGGTTTTTAGTGCCTTGAGCGTTTTGGCTGCGTGGTTTCCTTCCTGTTCTTTTAGGTAGATGAACGAGAAGTTGACGGAAAGAAGAACGGCCTCGAGAATTGAACACAAAAAGGAAATCCCCAACGCTAAAATCAAATAGAACAGTAACATGCTCATGGTGCTCGCTAATTTTTCGAAAAGATAGTAATTGTGTTGGACAAAGCTATCAATTCAGTTGTAAAGTTCTGCATGAAAAATGGCACTCAATCGTTTATGGCGATGAAGAACAGGAACTGGATCGCAAAGCAGCTGGATTTGGCGCTCTTGATTTGTTAGGATAGCTTGAATTCGGACTACCGAGTCTTGTTAATAGAATATTAATATGATCTTGATTTTAATTGCTTGTAGTGCATATGTCTTTTAGACTTCGCAATTTTATAGCAAAAAGTAATAATTGTACCTCATTGTGTTTCAGAAAGGAAAAAATAGATGGAATTTAAGTGCAAGAAGGCGGGAAGTGAATGTTATGGTTTAAAGGAGCTGGTTTTGCTCTCCGAAATCAGTCAGCGCTTAATCCAAAGCAAAGAGTTAAAGAACGATTTAACATCGATCCTTGAGATTTTAGTCCGCCACCTGGGGGCTGAACGAAGTCTACTGACTATTTTCAATCGGAAAAACTCCAACATTTATATTGAGTCGGCTTACGGTTACAGCCCGGCACAGCAAGCCCGCGGGAAATACAAACTGGGAGAAGGCATCATCGGGCGAGTGGTGGAGTTGGCGCGGCCGGTGGTCGTCGAAAAAATTTCGAAATCGAGCCTGTTTTTGAATCGGACCCAGCAGGAGCTGAAGTCGGATGGTGGCGAAGAACTGAGTTTCATTTGTGTACCGATCATTGAGGAGGGAAAGGTGACCGGCACCCTGAGCTTGGTGCGGATTTTCAATCCGTTTATCACCAACGACGAGGACTTAAAGCTGTTGTCCATCATCGGGAGCCTCATCTCACGCGTCGTTCGTTCGCGGCAGGAACGAATGGAGGAAATGGAGCTGCTTCGGCAGAAAAATCAGGAATTGCAAAACCTGCTGAAAGGTGATAATTCAACCTTAAATATGATTGGAAACTCCGCCAAGATGCGCGATGTTTACTCACTGGTGAATATGGTTGCCGAAACGAATTCAACCATTCTGATTCGTGGCGAAAGTGGAATTGGTAAAGAATTGGTTGCCGATGCGATCCACTTCAGGAGTAAACGCGAAAGGGGGAGTTTTATTAAGGTGAACTGTTCTGCATTGCCGGATAGTCTGATTGAGAGTGAGTTGTTTGGGCATGAGAAGGGAGCATTTACAGGAGCGAACGGCCAGCGAAAAGGACGCTTTGAGCTGGCTGATGGAGGCACTATTTTCCTGGATGAAATTGGCGACATTCCCTTGTCAACCCAGGTGAAAATTTTGCGGATTATTCAGCAACGGGAATTCGAACGCCTTGGCGGCACTGAAACCATCAAGGTTGATGTTCGAATTATTACCGCGACCAACCGAAAACTGGAAGAAATGATTGAACGTGGTGAATTTCGCGAAGATCTGTTTTACCGGATCAATGTCTTTCCCATTTTTATCCCTTCCTTACGCGAACGCCGAAACGACATTCCGATGCTTGTGGATCATTTTATAGAGAAGTTTAACAAGCGGAACAATGCCAAAATCAAGCGGATCACCACTTCGGCCCTGAACATGCTGATGATATACTCCTGGCCGGGTAACATCCGCGAGCTTGAAAATTGCATTGAAAGAGCTTGCATATTGACACAGGACAATGTGATTCACAGTTATAATCTGCCACCCTCGTTGCAAACCGCCGATTCGACGAATACCGGCGCCCGGGGAGGCCTGACTTACACCGTTGAGCAAGTAGAGCAGCAACTGATCCGCGAGGCGCTGACCACCACAAACGGAAACATTGCCAAAGCCGCCGAACACCTGAAAGTGACAGAGCGTATGCTGGGCACCCGCATCAAAAAATATGAGATCGATGCCTGGCGATTTAAGGTATAAATCAGTTCCATGTAAGTCATTTCCTTGTCTTCGCTAACTACGGACTATTTCACGATCTTCATGGAATAGTCCATGAGAAGCATGGACACACTTGCCGAAAAGCGCAGACTTCTCCATGCAAGTTAATTCCGGCGCACCTCCAACCATAGCTGATTTCTGCTGGACCTGTCCGGCGTATAGCGCTCTGCCCTTCGCTCTCGACTCCCTGCCCTCCGACCATCCCACAAAAATGTAGGTTAAGCCAGTGTAAATCCTCAGCAAGTTCCCATAAACAGTCACTTTATGCTGTTTAGCATGAAATGTATTCCGCTCCCCTTCATCCTACCAAAATGTAGGAATCTTGAATCGTAAAAAACCCGTGCCAAAAAAGTTTATCAGGGCCAACGTCCAGGAATACAGCGCTTTTGGAATTTGGAAATGGGACTTGGAATTTGAAATTTCCCCTTTGGCATTCTTCTCGTTAAGGGCTTCAGCAAAGCAAAAACGTTAAACCCTCAAAAAATTGAAAAAGATGAGAAAGATCGCTATTTACGGGAAAGGTGGAATTGGTAAATCAACCACAACCCAAAACACCATTGCCGGATTGGTCGAAGCCGGCAAAAAGGTAAAGATTGTTGGATGTGACCCAAAAGCCGACTCCACCCGATTGCTGTTGGGTGGATTGGCACAAAAAACGGTGTTGGACACCCTTCGCGAAGAAGGCGAAGATGTTGAGTTGGAAGATATCGTCAAGGCTGGATATGGTGGTGTACGCTGTGTCGAATCAGGTGGCCCTGAGCCAGGAGTAGGCTGTGCCGGCCGTGGGATCATTACCGCCATTAACCTGTTGGAGCAGTTGGGCGCATGGGACGACAAGTTTGAAATTGATTACACCTTTTATGATGTGTTGGGAGATGTGGTTTGTGGTGGTTTTGCCATGCCCATGCGCGAAGGAAAAGCCCAGGAGATTTACATCGTGGTGTCGGGCGAAATGATGGCCATGTATGCGGCTAATAACATTTGCAAGGGGATTCGTAAATATGCCGAAGCAGGCGGGGTTCGTTTGGGGGGCTTGATTTGCAACTCACGAAATGTGGATAACGAACGGGAGATGATTGAAGAACTGGCCCGGAAACTCGGAACCAGGATGATTCACTTTGTACCCCGCGATAACATGGTACAGCGTGCCGAAATTAGTCGTAAAACGGTGATTGAATTTGATCCGGAACACAACCAGGCCCACGAGTACCGGGCACTTGCCAAAGCGATGGACGAAAACACCATGTTCGTCATTCCAAATCCGCTGGAAATGGAAGATTTAGAAGACCTGTTGGTCAACTTCGGCATTCTTAACTAACAAAAAAAAATAGGAGAACAAACTATGTTAATGATCAGAGCAATTATTCGTCCCGATAAATCAAGCAAAGTATTGAAAGCCCTTTTTGAAGCCGGTTACGTGGCTGTGACCAAGATTCCCGTGGTAGGTCGCGGAAAACAGCGGGGCATTAAAATCGGGGATGTGACTTACGATGAACTGCCCAAGGAGATGTTAATCATCGTGGTGAAAGATGAAGACAAGGAGTTTGCCATTTCAACGATTCTGGAAGCTGCCCGCACGGAACCAAACGGCGCTTTTGGAGATGGAAAAATATTCGTCACATCCGTTGATGAAGCCTATACCATCAGTCGGGGAACAAAAGAGTTATAACCTTAAATTCCAATGATTATGAAGATGATATTGGCCATTATCCGCATCGATAAAATGAACGAAACAAAAAAAGCCTTGACTGAAGCGGGCATCACTTCGATGACCGCAACCGGAAAAGTTTTCGGGCGCGGGAAAGGCTTATGGGATGCCAAAGTGCTGGAGGGCGTTAAAAACGATACGCCCGAAGCGTTGGCTCACCTGGGAAAAGAACCCCGGCTCAGACCACAGCGTGTCCTGAATATCGCTGTTTCCGACTACAACGTTCAACTAACAATTGATACGATTATTAAAGTTAACCGGACTCCTGCTCCCGGAGACGGCAAAATATTCGTCCTTCCACTGGATGATGCATGTCGTGTTCGTACAGGTGAAACTGGCACAACAATTCTTTGATAAAAAGTAAAAGCAATGGTAAATAGAAAAGATTTTACAAACGGATTACCGGATCCTTCTGCACTTCGGGAAGAGATTCTGAAGAGATATCCCCGGAAGATCGCCAAAAAGCGGGAAAAGTCAATATTGATCAACGACCCGGGACAAGAGCAGGAAATTCTGGCCAACGTGCGGACAGTCCCCGGGATTATTACCCAACGCGGGTGTACCTACGCGGGATGCAAGGGCGTTGTTTTGGGCCCTACCCGCGACATCATCAATCTGGTACACGGGCCAATCGGCTGCAGCTTTTACGCCTGGCTTACCCGCCGCAATCAAACCCGTGTGCCCGACGGTGGCGACAACTTTATCACCTATTCGTTTTCCACCGATATGCAGGATGAAAATATCGTGTTTGGCGGAGAAGCCAAACTGAAGGAAGCGATCCGTGAAGCATACGAACTATTCAAGCCCAAATCTATCGGAGTTTTCTCAACTTGTCCGGTAGGGCTGATTGGCGACGATGTCCATTCCGTCGCCCGCGAAATGAAAGCCGAGCTGGGGATCAACATCTTTGGTTTCAGCTGCGAAGGATACCGCGGTGTATCACAGTCAGCCGGCCACCACATCGCCAACAACGGTGTATTCAAACACGTGATCGGCAACACTGACAGGGAACGCACCGGAAAATTTCAGGTGAATTTGTTGGGCGAATACAATATTGGTGGCGATGCATTCGAAATAGAACGTTTGTTCGAAGAAGCCGGCATCACCTTGTTGGCTACCTTCTCCGGAAACTCAACCATCGAAAGCATGGAATATGCCCACACCGCCGACCTGAACATGGTAATGTGCCACCGCTCCATCAACTACATTGCAGAGATGATGGAAGAAAAATACGGCATCCCCTGGGTGAAGGTGAATTTCATTGGAGCCGAGTCAACGGCCAAATCACTGAAAAAAATTGCCGACTATTTTGGCGACCCCGAATTAACAGCCAAGGTGGATGAAATCTGTGATCGTGAAATGGCTAAAGTGAAAGCGGTTGCCGATTTGGTCATACCATCGGTGGAAGGTAAACTGGCCATGATGTTCGTGGGTGGATCGCGGGCTCACCACTATCAGGATTTATTTGCTGAACTGGGCATTCGGGTGGTTTCGGCCGGTTACGAGTTTGCCCACCGCGATGACTACGAGGGCCGGAAAGTCATTCCTTCAATTAAAATTGATGCCGATACCCGGAACATTGAAGACCTTGTGGTATCAAAAGATGAGGCTCACTTCAGAGACGATTTGGTTGAGAAGAAGGAATCGCTCAAAGGATCAGGTTACACCTTCAGCGATTACGCCGGGATGATGCCTGATATGAAGAAAAATGCACTGGTGATTGATGACGTCAACCACTGGGAAACGGAGAAGTTGATAGAATTTTACAAGCCCGATGTGTTTTGTGCCGGCATCAAGGAAAAGTATGTGGTGCAAAAATATGGAGTCCCGCTCAAACAGTTGCACTCTTATGACTACGGCGGCCCATATGCAGCCTTTGGAGGAGCAATTAATTTTTACACAGAAATGCAACGCATGCTGGCAACCAACATTTGGAAACTGGTGGACACACCCTGGAAGCATGAACCGGAAATCGTTGGAAGTATGACTATTGAAGCTTAAAAATAAGGAGGATAAAAGATGTTACTAAAACATACAACAAACCAAGTAAAGGAGCGGAAAGCTTTGACTGTGAATCCGGCAAAAACTTGCCAGCCGGTGGGTGCCATGTATGCTGCTTTGGGAATTCACGGATGCCTGCCACATAGCCATGGTTCGCAAGGTTGCTGCTCTTACCACCGCAGCGCGCTAACCCGTCATTACAAGGAGCCGGTGATGGCTTCAACCAGCTCGTTCACCGAAGGTTCATCCGTTTTTGGCGGACAAGCCAACTTGATGACAGCTATCGACAATATTTTTGCAATTTATGAACCGGAAATCATTGCTGTTCATTCCACTTGCTTGTCCGAAACCATTGGCGACGACCTGAACCAAATGGTTATCAAAGCCCGTGAAGAAGGCAAAGTACCTTTGGGGAAGCACGTCATTCAGGCTTCAACTCCAAGTTATGTGGGATCGCATGTGACCGGTTACGCCAACATGCTGGAAGGTATTGTGAAATACTTCCCGGAGAGAACAGAGGAAAAAAGACGGCAGATCAATTTGCTGGCTGGTTGGGTTGAACCTTCCGACATGCGCGAACTCAAACGCCTGTCACGCTTGATGAAAATGAAAACCGTTTTGCTGCCTGATACTTCGGATGTGCTGGATACCCCAATGACCGGGAAATACGAAATGTACCCCAAAGGCGGGACGACTATTCCTGACATGGTGAGTATGGGTGATAGCATGAGAACCATTGGGCTGGGCGAATGGGGCACGCGAAAAGCGGCCATTGCACTGGACAACAAATGCAAAGTACCGTTCGATATTGTTGAACTGCCCATTGGGTTGAGGGCGACCGATCGTTTTATTCAAGCTATGGCCAAAGCCGGGAAAGTCTGCATTCCTGAAAGTCTGGCGAATGAGCGCGGACGCCTGGTCGATGCCATTACCGACATGCACCAATACCTGTATGGCAAGCGCGTGGCTGTTTTTGGTGACCCGGATAATATTTTGCCTTTGATTGAATTTTTGGCAGATATGGATATGAAGCCAGTTTACACCGTTTCAGGCACTCCCGGGAAAGCCTTTGAAAGGCGCATAGCCGAAATTCTTTCACCGCGTTGCCCGGAGGCGAAGTACAAAAACGGGCCGCAAGCCGACATGTTACTGATGCATCAGTGGATTAAGCAGGAGCCGGTTGACCTTATTATTGGCAACACCTATGGAAAATACATTTCGCGAGACGAAGGCATTCCTTTTGTTCGAATGGGCTTTCCAATTTTGGACCGGATCGGGCACAGCTATTTCCCATTAGTCGGATACATGGGAGCCTTACGAATCCTGGAAAAAATCCTGGGCGCCTTGATGGACAAGATTGATGCCACTTCACCGGAAGAATCATTTGAGTTGACCATGTAAAGAACTGAAAATATCCTTCATGTCAGTCTCTCCGCGAAGGATCTCCAGGGCGACATCCCTTTAAAACGTGTTCTTATTAATCTCAACAGAAAGGGGGCAACGTGCTGTCCCCTTTTCCTAAAAATCAGATGCGAATGAATACATTTATTAGAGACAGGCAAAGCCAAATCCTTACCAAAGGAAAAAATGATGCATCCATAGCTTGCGGTAAAGCCAGTGTGGCCGGTTCGGTCAGTCAGCGGGCATGTGTATTCTGCGGATCGAGGGTGGTGCTTTATCCAATTGCCGACGCTTTGCATTTGATTCACGGGCCGGTGGGCTGTGCCGCTTACACCTGGGATATTCGCGGAGCGCTATCTTCGGGTCCGCAGATTCATCGCTTGAGTTTCACCACGGATTTAAAAGAAAAAGAAGTAGTGTTTGGGGGTGAAAGGAAATTGTATCAGGCATTGATCAGCTTGATTGATACCTATAAACCCAAAGGTGCTTTTGTGTATGCAACTTGTATTGTGGGAGTGATTGGCGATGATGTGGCCGCCGTGTGCCGGCGGGTAACTCGCGAAAAAGGCATTGATGTCATTCCGGTCATGTCCGAAGGTTTTAGCGGAACGAAAAAAGATGGCTATAAAATCGCTTGCGGTGCTTTGTCGTCACTGATTGGAACGGATACCAAGTTCAAAGCCCCGGAATACAGCATCAATATTTTGGGCGACTTCAATCTCGCTGGCGAACTCTGGATGTTAGCCGAATACTACAAGAAGATGGGAGTGAACCTGCTTGCTGCAATGACCGGTGATGGCCGGATTGATACCGTTCGAAAAGCCCACACCTCACAATTGAATGTGGTGCAATGCTCCGGTTCAATGATTGGCTTGGCGAAAGAGATGAAAGAAAAATATGGTATCCCGTTTATGAAAGTTTCCTATTTCGGTATTGAAGATATGTCGGATGCTTTATATGAAGTGGCCAAATTTTTCAAATCTGAAGAGATGATGCAAAAAGCGCAGATGTTGGTGAAAGAAGAATTGAGCAAGTTGCTTCCCGCCCTACAGGGATATAAACAAAGGCTGGAAGGTAAAAAAGCAGCGATTTATGTGGGAGGCGCTTTTAAAGCCATTTCACTGGTCAAAGCGCTGCGCTTAATCGGAATGAAAGCGGTGGTGGTTGGCTCACAAACCGGGAATCAGGACGACTATGAATTGTTGCAGGAATTATGCGACGAAGGGACGATCATCGTGGATGACTCCAACCCAAATGAGCTGGCGGAATTTGTAAAACAAACCGGTGCCGATCTTTTCATCGGCGGGGTAAAGGAACGTCCGATCGCCTACAAACTGGGGTTGGGTTTTTGCGATCACAACCACGAGCGAAAAGAAGCTCTGGCTGGATATGAAGGCATGCTCAACTTTGCCAAAGAAGTGCATGCTTCGGTTTGCAGCCCGGTGTGGCAGTTTATGAAACTTAAAAGTTGAAGATCATGTCTGAAAATGCACCTGTCATAAAATCAACCAAAGAATTCACGGCTACCCGAAACGCCTGTAAACTCTGCGCACCGCTTGGTGCCAGCATTGCCTTCAAAGGCATTCACGGATGTGTTCCCATTATTCATGGCGGGCAGGGGTGCGCGACTTACATCCGCCGTTACCTCATCAGTCATTACAAAGAACCGGTGGATATTGCGTCTTCAAACTTTTCCGAAGAAGCCACCATTTTTGGCGGCGGCGCTAACTGCTACACGGCACTTGACAATGTGATTAGCCAATACAGGCCAGAAGTGGTGGCCATGGCAACAACCTGTCTCTCGGAAACCATTGGCGATGATGTGAATTTTTATATGCAAAATTACCGGAAGGACACGGGGCTGAAGGATTTGCCCCAATTTGTCACCGCCTCCACTCCCAGTTATCAGGGATCCCACATGGATGGTTTTCACGAAGCAGTGGCTTCAACAATAAAAACCTTTGCCAAAGCTGGCCAAAAAGGAGGGCACATCAATCTGTTCCCGGGTTTTGTATCTACCGAAGATATCCGTCAATTGAAACAGATACTGAATGATTTTGAACTGGATTTCGTCCTGCTTCCCGATTATTCAGAAACATTGGACAGCCCGATTTGGGGAGCTTATAAGCGGATTCCTGATGGTGGAACTCCGGTTAGCGCCATTGAAACATGCGGATCGGCGGTTGCTTCCGTCGAGTTTGGAACGATCCTAAATCAGGGCAGCCTTTCCGGTAGAGTCAAAAGTAAAAACCTGTCACCAACTGGTGCTGCTTACCTCGAAAAAGAATTTGGTGTTGAGAATCACCGCATGCCGCTCCCTATCGGAGTAAAATTAACCGATGTTTTTTTCAATACGCTTAAAAAAGTCAGCGGAAGGGAAATTCCGGCAAAGCATCAAGGTGAACGCGGCCGATTAATTGATTCTTACGCCGACGGACATAAATACGTCTTTGGAAAGAAAGCGGTGGTTTATGGAGAAGAAGATTTTGTGGTTGCGATGACCACTTTTCTGGATGAAATTGGGATTGATGTGGCGTTGGCGGCAACCGGAGGCGAAAGCGGCAAGCTGGAAGAAGAAATCAGGACGTATTGTCCGGAGCGTGGCGAAAGTATTATGGCTAAAAACAACTTCGACTACGAAAAAATCCATGATTGGTGTCTGGGCAACAAACCCGACTTGTTCATCGGAAACAGCAAAGCCTATTATATTGCCCGCGAGCTGGAAGTTCCAATCATTCGCTGCGGCTTTCCCATTCACGACCGTTTGGGCGGGCAACGAATCAAACATGTTGGCTATGCCGGTACGCAGGAGCTGTTCGATAAAATTGTGAACACTTTAATGGAATATAAACAAGACCATTCACCGGTCGGGTATAAATATATGTAGAATCGTGATCGGATGACTTCAAGTCATCCGATCATTAAAAGGACCCACAAAAACTAAAAAGCTATGATTGACGTTGAAAAACATCCCTGCTTTAGCAAAGAGGCAAAAGGAAAATATGCCCGGGTACATTTGCCGGTAGCCCCCAAATGTAATATTCAATGCAACTACTGCAAACGAGATAACGACTGTGTCAACGAAAGCCGTCCGGGAGTGACAAGTAAAGTGTTGTCGCCAGAGCAGGCGCTCACTTACCTGGTTAAGTTGAAGGAGAAAATGCCGCACCTTTCCGTGGTGGGCATTGCCGGGCCCGGCGACCCGTTTGCCAATCCTGTTGAAACCATGACCACGCTGCGCCTGATCCGAAAGGAGTTTCCGGAGATGATCCTGTGCCTTTCTTCCAACGGTTTGAATGTGGCGCCTTATGTGGATGCGCTGGCAGATCTTAAAGTGAGCCATGTGACCATCACCATGAACGCGTTGGATACGGAAGTGACCAAAAATATATACAAATGGGTGCGTTTCGACAAGCGAGGTTATATCGGAGCTGAGGGAGCGAAGCTATTGCTGGAAAAACAATTGGAAGCCATCCGGATGCTGAAGATGTATGACATCACTGTAAAAACCAACACCATTGTTATCCCTGGAATCAACGATCATTTGGTTGGCGATATCGGCATGTCGGTAAAGGCGATGGGAGCTGACCTGATGAATTGCATCCCGATGTACCCGGTTGCTGACACACCTTTCGAAAACCTCACCGAACCATCTCCAGCCATGATGAAGTTGATTCGTACTGAAATCAGCAAACATATCGACCCTATGACTCACTGCGCACGCTGCCGTGCCGATGCAGTCGGTTTGCTGGGCAAAGATGACCCGGAAGCTGCCAAGCTTTTATCTGACATTGCCAATTTATCGGTTTCGATGGATGAAAATCGCCCGTTTGTGGCGGTGGCGAGTAACGAGGGTATGCTGGTGAATCAACACCTTGGCGAAGCCGACTCATTATATATATATAAAGAAACGCCTTCGGGATACCGTTTGGTTGAGGAGCGCCGGGCACCACCGTCAGGAACCGGCAATTTGCGTTGGACGGCTTTGGGTGAAAGCTTAAAGGATTGCCGGGCGCTTCTCGTTGGCGGTATCGGCCCCTCACCTTCATCTATCATCGGACGTTCGGGAATCAAAATCGTAGAAATGACGGGTTTAATTGATGATGGGTTGGATGCGGTGTACAAAGGCAAAAATCTGAAAACCATCAAAAAAGTAGATGTTTTCCGGTGTGGTGCTGAATGCTCGGGAAGCGGAACTGGCTGCGGATGATGCCAGCCCCCGATGGGTGAGTCACCCTGAACTTGTTTCAGGGTCTGTAAGTGGGAGCAGATTGTAGGAGATCCTTATCCTGCAACTGTGGACAGCATGACAAGAACCAAGAGAAAATCAACCTCTTAATATTTCAAAACAATGAAAAAACCTGAATTTCACATTTTAGTCTGCAACTCGTACCGGGTTGCCGGCGATGCCAAAGGGTTCTGTAATAAGAACGGTGCGGCCAATTTTGTTCCATACATCATGGAAGAGTGTAACGACCGCGGAATTGATGCAGCCGTATCGTCCACCGCCTGTTTGAATGTTTGTTCTCAGGGGCCGGTCATGGTCATTCAACCCAACAATTTCTGGTACGGAGCGATCACTGAAGAACGAATCGACGAGATTTTGGATGCATTAGAAGAAGGCAATGCCGTTGACGAGTACTTGATCGCTGACTAATAAGACATGTCCGATAAATGTTCATATCCTAATTAACTAATTCCATGCATAAAAGTCAATTACATATCATTGATACAACTCTCCGGGATGGCGAACAAGCCCCCGGAGTGGTTTTCAGTTTGAATGAAAAGCTGAAGATTGCCGCTTTGCTCGACGAAGCCGGCGTGAAGGAGCTTGAAGTAGGTATGCCAATGATGGGGGAGAACGAGCAGGCGGTGATCTGCGAGATTGTCCGGTCTGGTTTTAATTTTGAATCTACCTGCTGGGGGCGGGCGACTGAAGAAGATATGCTGGCAGCGGAAAAAACCGGTGCCGGACGAATGAATATATCGTTTCCCGTTTCTGATATTCAGCAAAGGGCTATTGACAAAGATCGGAACTGGGTGATGAATCGCATTCGTCCCATGATGGCTTTTGCGCGTCAGCGCTTTGATTTCATAGCGGTTGGTGCTCAAGATGCAAGTCGCGCTGATACGAGCTTTCTCCATGAGTTTATTTCAACTTGTTTGTTTTATGGGGCAGATCGGATTCGTATTGCCGACACGGTTGGAACGCTTAATCCGCTTTCAACGATGGATCTTTTCAAATGGTTGAATACACATTTCCCAGGATTTGATTTCGAATTTCACGGGCACAATGATCTGGGAATGGCTACTGCGAACACGGTTTCAGCTGCACTGGCAGGCTGCTCTTCGGCCAGTGTCACGGTGAACGGACTGGGCGAGCGTGCCGGAAATGCTTGCCTGGAAGAAGTGGTGGCTGCTATGAAAGTGTCGGCACAAACCGATTGTGGAATTCAGCTCGATAAGCTGCAAACCCTTTGTAAAACAGTTGCCGATTTGTCGTGGCGCAAAATACACGAATCCAAACCGATTGTTGGTGAGATGGTTTGCCGCCACGAATCAGGCATCCATTGTCGAAGTTTGGTAAAGGATGAACTTAGCTACCAGGCCTTCAATCCAAAAGATTTTGGACGCGAAACCGAGTTGGTTTTCGGAAAGCATTCGGGAAGTGGCGGGCTCAACCATTTTTTGCGTTCGAAAGGAATTTTAATTTCAAAGGAGCAACTAACCGATGTCGTTTCTCGGATGAAAGACGCTGCCCAAAAGGCTGAAAAGACCATGGATTTCAACGAGGTCTTGATGTTGTTAAAGTAAAATTCATCTAAAAAAAACGGAAAGGTATGGAAACATGGAATGGTTATTATTCGGAAGCAGAAGCTTACTATAAAACGACCGTTGGAGCTAAGAAAAAAGGTCGTCCGTTTGGCAACCTGGTTTATTACAATTTGGTTGGTCTTGCTTTGGAAGGATTTCTCACGGCATTGATTAGCAAAGATGGCAGTTTACCTGAACATTCCAGCATTAGCAGGATGTTGCGGATGCTGAAAAAGAAGCATGAAGTGCCGGAAGCGTTTACGGAAGAAAGCCGGTTTTACAACAAGTTCATGAATTTCTGTTCGTTGGAAGTGTTGGAAACGCTGGAGCCAACGGATGAGGAAATTGACCGGATGGTTTGTTTTGTGGCGAATTTGAAAGATTGGGTCGATGAAAACCTGAATATATTGCAGGAATCCTGCTAAATTTATGGTGCAGAGGAAAATCACATACCTTTTAATAGTATTCCTTTGTTTTTGCTGTTCCAGAAGTGAAAAAGACAAAGCACTTGAAATCACGGTTTTTGCCGCAGCAAGTTTAACGGATGTGATTTCAGAGGTGGCAGCCCAATTTGAAAAGGAGTATGATATAACCGTCAGACTGAATCTGGCGGGGTCCGGAACGCTGGCTCGGCAAATTGAACAGGGCGCTGACGCAGATGTGTATCTTTCGGCTGATAAAAACTGGATGGACTATTTGGTTGAAAAGGGAAAGACAAAGGAAACAGCTGTTTTTGCAACAAACGATTTGGTGCTGGTTTCACCAATCAACAGGGATTTTCAGTTTGAAAAAGTTGACTCCTTATTAGTATATACCGAAAGTAAAATTGCCATCGGTGATCCGGGATATGTTCCTGCTGGGAAATATGCCATGCAAGTGTTCGGCTATTACCAAGTGGATGTGAGAGAAAAGCTTTTTCAAACCACCGATGTCCGTTCAGCATTAATGATGGTTGAATTAGGTGAAGCTCATTTTGGCATCGTCTATAAAACCGACGCGCTTCAATCCGAAAAGGTGAAGGTTATTTTTACTTTTCGTAATGAATCACACCTTCCGGTGGAATATTACCAGGGGCTCATCTCTCAGAAAAGTTTGGCGAGACAGTTTTACGATTATTTGTGTTCGTCCGAAGCAAAGAAAGTAATGTTAAATTATTCATTTACCACAGATTGATAGACACTTTAAATATCATTCTTACCGAAGCCGAAAGGTCGGCCTTGGGACTGTCAGTTGAAGTATCATTGCTTTGTGCTTTTGTCTCTTTGCCTTTTGCCGTTGTTGCCGGCTGGTTGCTGGCACGCAAGGATTTTAAGCTGAAAGCCGTTGTTGAGGCTTTTTTACACGTTCCAATGGTGATGCCACCAGTTACGACAGGCTATATTTTGCTTTTAGTGTTTGGAGCAAACGGTTTGCTGGGGCCATTTTTTGAAGCGCAGTTTGGTATCAAAATCGCATTCAGCTTTGCCGCTGCTGTGCTGGCATCTATTATTGTGTCTTTCCCGTTGGCCGTCCGGGCCGTTAAGCAGGCGGTTGAAATGGTGGATAAACGGCTGGAAGATGCTGGGGCGATTTTGGGAGCCAGTCGGTTCAGGGTGTTTTTAAGCATTACCGTTCCGTTGGCTTTTCCTGGTATTTTGAGCGGCTTTTTATTAAGTTTTACACGAAGTTTGGGTGAGTTCGGTGCCACGATCACATTTGCAGGCAATATTTTTGGAGAAACACGTACCATTCCGCTGGCTTTATTTTCGGCTATGCAAACTCCCGGAAAAGAAGGGGAGGCTTTTCGCTTGATGCTTATTTCTATTGTTATATCGTTTGTTGCCATGCTGACTTCAGAGTTGATTAATCGCCGCTATCAAAAATCTGTTAGTTTATGAGTGCCACGGCCGATGTTGATATTAAATACCGCAGGGGAAGTTTCTTGTTGCAAATGAATGATTCCATTCCCGACGGAGTTGTTGGAATATTTGGTCCCTCCGGATCAGGAAAATCGTCCTTATTAAAATTATTGGCAGGTATTGAACATCCCGATGAAGGTCAAATCATCATTCATGGGCGCGAATTTTATAACCGTTCATGTAAGATAAATGTTCCGGTTCGAAATCGAAAAATTGGACTGGTCTTCCAGGAAGGACGTTTGTTTCCGCACATGTCGATTCGAAAAAACTTACTTTACGGCTACAATTCCACTTCCTCCATTAATTTTCAGGAGGTTGTTGGCTTATTGGAGATCGGGCACCTGTTGGATAAGAAGCCCGATCAATGCTCAGGTGGCGAAAAACAACGGGTAGCCATTGGTCGCATGTTGTTGAGTTCGCCCCAGGTTTTAATGCTTGATGAACCATTCTCGGCTCTTGACCAACGTTTGAGACGTAATATAATACCTTACCTGATTCGGATTCACGAAAAATACAGCCTGCCCATATGGGTGGTCAGCCATGATATTGGCGACCTACTGATGCTGACCAATCAACTGATGGTGCTTGATCAAGGCAGATTACTCGGTTCAGGTAATTACCTTGATCTACTCTTTGATCCGATTGTTCGTCCACTTCTTCAGCATGAGGAGGAAATTAATGCTGTCCGACTGAAGGCCCAAAGCATCGATATAATCAATGGCTTGACCGCATTTTATTATTATTGTGACTATCCATCCAACTACCTGGTAATAGATATTGACCGGCAAGTGCTTCCCGATGATCAGTTAATATTCAGTATTGCCCCGCAAAGTATCAGCCTTTCGCTTGGTCGTGTCGACTCCATCTCTACCCGTAACCAGTTGCAGGGGGTAATTTCTTCAATAAAAGAAATGGGCAAAAAGGTTTTTTGCCTGGTCGATGTTGGATTTCCGTTATTGGTTGAAATCACCCGTGGATCGATGGAGCGAATGGGTTTGGAAGCAGGAACGGTGGTTCACTGTCTGGTCAAGAGCAGTTCAGTTCGATTTTTGAGTGTTTGTAAGTGATTGGTTTTAAGAATGGAAGTTTGTTTGATGTAAATAAACTTAAAAATAATTGGAATTAGGTATTGCGAGTAATAAAAAGCTG
>NZ_CAXBDD010000047.1:0-29597 GCF_963974515.1 uncultured Sunxiuqinia sp.
GTTCTTCTGGCAGCGCTGATCTGCTCCTCAACTGCTTGCAACCAACAAAACGCCAAGGACGAAAATGTCAGGCAGCAACGCAACGTCCTCTTTATTTGTGTCGATGACCTTCGCCCCGAGTTGGGGTGTTACGGAAACGAACACATCAAATCGCCCAATATCGACCGGCTGGCGGAAAACGGTGCCGTTTTTATCAACCATTTTGTCAGCATTCCCACTTGCGGGGCATCGCGTTACAGCATTCTGACCGGAATGTATCCCCGAACCCAAGGGCACTTGTCCAACGAAGCCATCAGTAATTTTATCTCAGGGGAACCGGAAACGGAAGTTCCCGAAACCTTCATCCACCATTTAAAAAGAAACGGATATTATACGGTAGGCATTGGAAAGATCAGCCATTATGCTGATGGGCTGTTGTATGGTTATACCGATTCGGTGGGAACCGAATTGGAGCTTCCGCACAGTTGGAACGAAATGTTGTTTGATCCCGGCAAATGGGAAACGGGCTGGAATGCCTTTTTTGCTTATGCTGATGGCTCCAACCGCCAAAGCCGGAACAAACAGGTCAAACCCTATGAGCGGGGAGAGGTGGATGATGAAGGCTATCCGGATGGATTGACCGCCAAGCTGGCTGTTGAAAAATTGAAAGAACTCAAGCAAAAGGATCAGCCCTTCTTTTTGGGTGTGGGCTTTTTTAAACCGCACTTGCCTTTTAACGCGCCGGCAAAATATTGGGATATGTATGATGAGGAGGAAATCGCGTTGACCCCATCCCCGAATATTCCGGAGAATGTTAATCCGGCCAGCCTGCACGGAAGCGGGGAGTTTAAGAGCTACCAGGCCGGAGATGAAAAACCTTCGCTTGACCAGCCTGTTTCGGAGGCTTACCAGCGAAAGCTCCGCCATGCTTATTTTGCAGCGGTTAGTTATGTCGATGCCCAAATCGGGAAGGTGCTCGATGAGCTGGAAGAATCTGGTCTTGCCGAAAACACCATCGTGGTGCTTTGGGGTGACCACGGCTGGCACCTGGGCGATCATCGGGTGTGGGGAAAACACACCATCTTTGAAAAGGCGCTGAAAAGCGCGCTCATCATGAAGGTTCCGGGAGAATCATCGGGTAAGCGGATTGACCGGATTGTCAGCTCTGTCGATATCTATCCAACCATCATGGACCTTTGCCAAGTGGAAATGAACGTTCAAACCGATGGTAACAGCATGGTGTCCTTGCTGAATAATCCTTATACTCCGAACTGGGAAGATGCTGCCTGGGGGTATTTTAATCAGGGTATCACCTTGCGTACCTCGCAGTACCGTTTGACGAAATATTTTAGGGAGGCACAACCAGTTGTTGAACTGTACGACCACGATACCGATCCCAACGAAAATAACAATATTGCCAGTCGGCGTGACGATGTGGTGGAAGAACTGCTTCCTCTTTTGGAAGAGGGCAATTTTGGAGTCTATTAAGGATGGCATACAGATTTAAACAGGTCGATTTCAACCACTCCCTCCAATTCCGGCTATACAGCCTGGCCATATTTAGCTCGCACCAAAACAAAATCTTCCGGGTATCTTCCGTGTTGCTACTGTATTGCTTCGGTGTTTTTTAACTTATAAGATACCGAGAATACACCTTGAAGATATGGCGTTGCTGATGAGGATCTGTATCGCGTATAATGAGTTGACAGACCATTAGATGATGGTGAATTGGTTTTACCATCTTATCTTTACGGGTAATTCGTTCATTTAAACCACTACCGATGAATGCAAAAATCTTATTTTACTTGTTTCTGTTCTTTTTGTTTGCCGCCTGCAGCAGCCCAAAGGCTGACAATTCTTCACCACAGGACTTAATCGTTGCAACTTACAACATTCGTTACAACACGCCCAATGATGGTGAAAATGCCTGGCCTAACCGCAAGGAGCAGGTGAAAGCGTTGATTCGCTATCATGAGTTTGATCTGTTTGGTACCCAGGAGGGCCTGATTGGGCAATTAAATGACCTTTCGGAAATGTCGGAGTACGCGTTTACCGGTGTCGGGCGCGACGATGGCCAGCAGGCTGGAGAACATTCCGCGATCTTCTATAAAAAGTCACGGTTTGAGTTGCTGGACAGCGGTGAATTTTGGTTGAGTGAAACGCCTAATAAACCGTCCTATGGTTGGGAGGCCAAGCATCGGCGGATTTGTTCCTGGGGAAAATTCAACGATCACCTCACCGGAAAGACGTTTTTGGTGTTCAATGCACATTTCGATCACCAAGCCGTTGAGGCCCGCCGGCAATCTGGTATTTTGGTCGTTGAAAAGATGAAGGAAATCGCAGGCGATGCACCGATCCTTTTTCTCGGTGACTTAAACTCTACGCCCGATACGGAACAGATTGTCACCATCAAATCGTTTTTAAACGATGCTTATGAGGTGAGCGAAATGCCTCCTTACGGACCCGTGGGAACCTTTAATAGTTTTGATTTTCTTGCTCCGATGGACCGGAGAATCGATTACATTTTTGTGTCAGATCATTTTACAGTAAAGCGGTATGGCGTGCTGACAGATAGTTACGATGAAAAATACCCATCCGATCATCAGCCGGTTGTGGCAAAAGTGGTGATCAATTAAAAATTGACCAAAAAACCAAAAGATATGCCCGGAATTCAATCCCAAAAGAAATGTGTTTTTCAGAATCCTGTGGGGATTGTACTTCACCTGTTCTTTATCCTATTTTGGATTCAACTTTTGTTTGGCTTTAACAGCGTTTTAGCGCAGGAGGCCATGAACGACACCATCACTGAATCTATTTCATCGGAACTGGCTCAAGCGCCTTATGTGTATATTGATTGCCGGGATTGCGACTATAATTTCATTCGAACAGAGCTGAGTTTTGTAAATTATGTCCGCGATCCGGAGATGGCCGACATTCATGTGTTTGTTACTCAAGAGGGAACCGCGGGGGGAGGCCGGGAGTACCAATTTTCTTTTATTGGCCGCCATGCTTTTGCCGGAACAGAATATACGCTGAAACACCATGTTGGGCACAACGCGACTGAAGACGAAATTCGAGATGCATTGACTGGCTTTTTAAAGATGGGTTATGCCTCGTTCATGTTGCAGACTCCGCTTGGCGTGCGATTCACGATCGATTATGAAGATGATGGGAGCAGTAGTGGCCGGACTGAAATAGACGACCCATGGGATTTCTGGGTTTTTCAGGCCTACGTCGGGAGTGTGGAGCTTGAGATGGAATCGAACCAGACTGAATTCGATTCCCGCTGGGGCTTTTTCGCCGACCGGGTAACGAAAGATTGGAAATTTCGCCTCAGACCGTACTTTAATTACGGACGGGTCAAAATCCAAACTTCGGAGCGCGAAGAACCCGTTGTGAGTATCCAACGCAGGCATGGGTTCGATTCGTATGCCATAAAAAGTTTAAGTGATCATTGGTCTGCAGGATTGTTCGGCACTTACCTGACCGAAAACGGGCGTAATATCCGTCACGAAGTCATTTTGAGTCCCGGCGTCGAATACAGTCTCTTCCCATACGAAATAGCTACTCGTAAGGCCATTACCCTTACTTACCAGTTGGGTTACGGCTACCACGATTATTACGAAGAAACGATTTATGGGAAAATGGAGGAGAACCTGTTTAACCATCAAGTTAGAGGCGTGGTTAACATTCTGCAGCCTTGGGGAAACATCGAAACCGGATTCTCTGGGTCTCAGTATTTGCACGATTTGGCGCGTCGCCGGTTTGAGCTTTATGGGCAAACATCGGTCCGGTTGTTCGAAGGACTTTCACTGAGTTTTCAGATCGAGTATAGCGTGGTACGTGATCAGCTTGGACTTCCAAAAGGAGAAGCGTCACTGGAAGATGTGCTTTTGAAGCAGCGCGAGCTGGCCACCGACTATTCCTTCGAAAGCTCCATTGCCATTACCTACACCTTTGGCTCAAAATTCACCAACATTGTCAACACCCGATTCTAACGGGGGTGGGGCGTTTGTCGGAAATCCTAAAATAGACATCGCTTGGAAACAAAAACCGCCTGGGTGGAATCAGACGGGCGGTTTTGTTTTTCTTTTCAATTCGATACAATTACCTCACAAACAGTAGTTCCCGGTATTTGGGTAGTGGCCAGAGTTCGTTGTCCACGGTGAGTTCCAGCTTGTCAATGTGGTAGCGGATATCATCGAGGTAAGGGCGCACCGTTTTATCGTATGCCTTGGCTTTTTCAATCGAATCGTCAATCACATTGGCTATTTTACGCGCTTCGACCATTTCTTTTACTTTTGCTTTGATGGCTGAAATGTGTCCGCCAATTTCGCGGATCAATTCTTTGCGGGCATGGGCCAGCTCTTCAAATTCATCGGCAGCAAAAACTTCTTTCATATTTTTGACATTCTCCAGCAGGGTCGTTTGGTACTGAACAGCGGTGGGCACAATGTGGTTGATGGCCAAGTCGCCCAGGACACGCGCTTCAATCTGCACTTTCATGGTGAACTTTTCGAACTCTACTTCAGCACGCCCTTCCAGTTCTTTGGCCGAAAGCACTTCTTGCGACGCAAACAGCTCCTTTGTCTGGTCCGTGAGATAGGCTTCAAGGGCCTCCGGTACACTCTGGATGTTTGTCAGGCCTCGCTTTTTGGCTTCAACCACCCAGTCTCCACTATAGCCATCGCCATCAAAACGAATGGGTTTCGTATTGATGATGAGTTTTTTCAAAACCTGAAAAACAGCTTCATCTTTTTTGACGCCATTTTCCACCAATTCATCAACTTCGATTTTGAACTTTCCGAGTTGAGCAGCCACGGCCGTATTCAACGCGATTAAGGAGGAGGCGCAGTTGGCAGAAGAACCGACAGCACGGAATTCAAAACGGTTTCCGGTAAAAGCGAAAGGCGATGTGCGGTTGCGGTCGGTATTGTCAAGGATGATTTCAGGAATGCGGCCGATGTTTAGTTTCAGAGCCGTTTTTTCGTCCGGGGTCATTTTGCGGTCAACCACGGCTTCTTCCATCAAGTCGAGCATTTTGCTGACTTCGGTACCCAGAAAAACAGATAAGATAGACGGTGGCGCTTCGTTCGCGCCCAGCCGGTGCGAGTTGGCGGCGCTCATGATACTGGCACGCAATAAATCCTGGTTGTCGTATACCGCTTTCATGGCGTTAATAACAAAAGTCAGGAATTGCAGGTTGGTTTTAGGATTCTTCCCTGGTGAATACAAGTTAACGCCGGTGTCGGTTGATAGCGACCAGTTGTTATGTTTTCCTGAGCCGTTAATGCCTGAAAATGGCTTTTCATGAAACAGCACCCGGAAATTATGACGGCGGGCAACTTTTTTCATAATATCCATTAGCAGTTGGTTGTGGTCGTTGGCCAAATTCGCTTCTTCGAAAATAGGCGCCACTTCAAACTGATTGGGTGCCACTTCGTTGTGACGGGTTTTTATGGGGATGCCCAGTTTGTAAGCTTCGTTTTCCAAGTCTTCCATAAATCGGTAAACCCGGGTTGGAATCGACCCAAAATAGTGGTCGTCCAGTTGCTGGTCTTTCGATGAGGCGTGTCCCATCAGCGTCCGTCCGGTCAAAATCAGGTCGGGGCGTGCAGCATAAAGGGCTTCGTCAATCAAAAAATATTCTTGCTCCCAACCGAGGTTGGCAATCACTTTGGTTACATTTTTATCGAAATATTGGCAGACGGCTGTGGCGGCTTTATCTACGGCATGCAATGATTTCAGCAGTGGAGTTTTGTAATCGAGTGCTTCGCCGGTGTACGAAATAAATACGGTTGGAATACATAGGGTTCCGTCAACAATAAAGGCCGGAGAAGAAGCGTCCCAGGCCGTGTAGCCGCGGGCTTCAAAGGTTTGGCGAATACCACCGCTTGGAAACGATGAAGCATCGGGCTCTTGTTGGGACAGGAGCTTTCCGCTGAAGGCTTCAACCACGCCACCGTCTTCACCGTGTACAATAAATGCATCATGTTTTTCTGCTGTCCCGTCCGTCAACGGGTGAAACCAGTGGGTGTAATGCGTGGCGCCATTTTCAGTGGCCCAGGCTTTCATCCCTTGTGCTACCTGGTCAGCCATTTTGCGATCCACCATCTTGTCATAATCTGTTGCGTCCATCACCGCCTTAAAGGCTTCTTTGGAGAGGTATTTTTTCATTTTGGGACGATCAAAAACATTTCTCCCATAAAAATCGGAAGTCAGGCTATGCTCGCGAACAATTGCAACGGGCTGTCGTTCGATCACCTTTTGGAGGGCTTTAAATCTAAAATCTGCCATGATTTGGAAAGTTTGATTAATATAATTGGACTTAATAATGTTCTTCTTAATTCGAACTCAAAAATACGGTTTTTTTAAGACGAAATACCTATGTTTTTTCTGTTTTGTCCTAATTTTTCACCGGGTAGATGAATTATATTTCATTATTTTAGGCTTGAAAGCCATGAAAAATTGGATGTTTATTTAAAATGAGTGATTTTTGCAGAAGGTTGTTTTGTGACAAAATGGAGACTAATTGACCGGGGAATCTTGCTTGGGACGAACATAAAAAAAGGTTTTTGATTCGAGTGCATCTACGGTAGCACGACTGCGAAATCACTCGTTTTGTTATATTTCTTGCCTGCTTGGTTTAAAATCCTCCAATATTTGTTATTTTGGTATCTGATGAGGCGACATTTCCGCAGCAGAAGGTTGTTGTTTTTCTGGTTGGTTAGATATTACTCGCTGGACAAGCAGATGTTCAGCTTCGGAAGACAAGTGAAACGGGATCTATTTTTTTTAGGTTGGATGAAAGCAATAGCTATGGAAAACAAGGAGTTGATACAGGTAATTAAGGAAAGTCAGCACAACAAAATCAAGTTTGCGGTGCCCGATGTTGACGGAATTTTGCGTGGAAAGACGATTCACAAAGATAAGTTTCTCGAAGTCGCCAACGAGAATATAAGCTTCTGTGATGTAGTTTTTGGCTGGGATTCCAACGACAAGTGCTACGACAACGTGCAGCTAACAGGCTGGCATACGGCCTATCCGGATGCCAAGGCGCGCATCGATCTTTCTACTTACCGAACCATTCCATGGGATCGTGAGTTGCCTTTCTTTTTAGCGGACTTTAACAATGAGCCAGGCGCAGGCCGTGCGGCCTGTCCGCGGAGTTTGCTGAAGCGGGTCAGGCAAAAAGCCAACGAGATGGGCTTTCAAGCCGTTTTCTCAGAGGAGTTTGAATGGTTCAACTTTTTGGGAACCTCGAATGAACTGGCCGCGAAAAACTACACGGAGCTCAATCCAATTTCGCCTGGAATGTTTGGCTATTCCATGTTGCGGCCCACCCAGTTTCAAGCTTATTTCAACGACTTGTTCAATTACCTTGACCAGTTTCGGGTGAACTTGGAAAGCATGCACACGGAAACCGGGCCCGGGGTCTATGAGGCCGCTATTCGCTACGATGAAGTTTTGAATGCAGCAGATAAAGCGGTGCTGTTTAAAAACAGTGTGCGCGAAATTGCCTACAAACACGGCATTATTGCCAGTTTTATGGCTAAATGGAATGAGGAGCTGCCCGGCTGCAGCGGGCATTTGCATCAAAGTTTATGGGATCAGGATCAGCACAAGAACCTGTTTTATTCGGGTATGCCAAAAGCGCCTATGAGTCAGCTGATGGAAAGTTACCTGGCCGGCCTGTTACATTGTTTGCCACACATTTTGCCCATGTATGCGCCAACTATAAACAGTTACAAGCGGCTGCGCGAAGGAGCTTGGGCGCCAGTCACGGCCAGTTGGGGACTAGATAACCGCACAACGGCAGTGCGGGTCATCAACGGACAGGAGAAATCAACCCGACTGGAGATGCGCGTTCCCGGGTCGGATGCCAATCCGTACCTGGCCATGGCCGCTTCATTGGCTTCTGGTTTGTACGGCGTTCAGCATGAATTGAAATTAAGTACGCCGAAAACCACTGGGAATGAATACGTGCAAAATGACCGCGAACGCTTGCCTTCGAACCTGATGGACGCCACACGTAAAATGAAAGATTCGGCCTTGGCCAACAGCTTGTTTGGTGACGCCTTTGTCTCTCATTTTGCAGCCACCCGCGAGTGGGAGTGGCGCGAATTCTCGAGGGCAGTAACCGATTGGGAAATAAAAAGGTATTTTGAGATTATCTGAAAATCCCCCGTTTCTGATTACTTTTGGGGAATTCAGAAAAAGAAAAGATTATGCAGACGCTCGATTATTTTCAAATCATACGGCGGGCTTGGGCTGAGTTTGATGACCGGCACGAAATCAAAGGGATTTATGACGTGAGTGCCCATGTATCGACCAACCAGGTTTATAAAATTTCCTTTTACGACCGGCAGCCTGTTTTTGCCAAACTGTCGGAGTACGGTAATTTTGAGCACTTTAAAGAGGATCATATCATCATCAATAACCTGGCCAATAACCTGGAGGCTCCCTACGAGAATTTCCTTGCCCGGTCGCTGGTTAAGCGAAACGATCTGTTTATTTATCGCTATTATGAGCAGAATAGTACGGCTTGGGTGGTTTTTTACAATCCTATCAAAATAAAACATAAAATGCCCCGACGCCTGGAGGATAAGCACATCCGCAAGTTGGGGCGCGAGTTGGCGCGGTTTCATAAAGCGTGTACCAATGTCGCCAATCAGCTTCCGAACGCCTCGAAAACTGTGGTGACTGACATTCACCGCTTGCTGCGCAACATCGACACTGGGAAGTTTTGCGGGACAGCCGAGCAGCGGGATATGGTGAAGCAGCAATGTGAGTCGTTTTTGATGCAGGCTGACCGGGTGAACTATTCAACCCAAATTGAAACGATTCCGGTTTTTGTGGATTGGAACATTGGTAACTTTTCGGTGCGGGGCGACGGCAAGTTTTATTCGCGGTGGGACTACGACTGGTTTCGCGAATCCACGCGGGTGATGGATTTCTACTTCTTCAGCCGCGTAGTGTCTGATGTGGGCGATCGCACGGTGTTTAGCTACGGGATCGACACCCTGATGGAAGACCGTTTTATCATGTTTCTAAAGGAATATCACCGTATTTTTCCGCTCAACGAATCTGAAGTTCGCTTGATCCGGGAAGCTTACCGGTTCTTCATTTTGAATTATGTGATCAAGGACGGGACGCATTTCTTTTTA
The DNA here is from genome assembly GCF_963974515.1 of uncultured Sunxiuqinia sp. Lineage (GTDB taxonomy): Bacteria > Bacteroidota > Bacteroidia > Bacteroidales > Prolixibacteraceae > Sunxiuqinia. The sequence continues at coordinate 9,147 of NZ_CAXBDD010000047.1, forward strand.
CCTTCGTACGCACGGAAGTTGCAGAAGGAAGCGTATGATTTGTATATTCCGGCTATTGACACCAACTACAAGGTCGATAAACTATTGAAAGCATTAAAAATTTAAGTCCTATGAAGACGAGCGATTTCAGAAGCATTGTGACCAACTACAAGGCGGTTTTTTTTGATGCTTTCGGGGTATTGAAAAATCACAAGGGGATTATTCCAGGAATAGAAAATACCTTTGATTTTTTGGATGAAAAGGGAATTGACTATTATGTGCTGACCAACGATGCTTCGCGCAGTCCCGAAGACCTGGCCAGGCAATACCAGATCAACGGAATCCCCAGTTTGACAACCGAAAAAATTATTTCATCCGGCATGCTGGCGCACGACTGGCTGAAGCTGAAAATAAAAAAAGGCCGCGTAGCTTATCTCGGAACAGAACAATCGGCCCACTATATTGAAAAGGCGGGCTTGGAAACCTTGTCTATAAACAAGCTTAGGCTCGATGAAGTGGACGACATTAAATGCCTGGTCTTTTTGGATGACGAAGGTTTTGACTGGAACAACGACATCAACAAGGTGATTAACCTGCTGCGCAAGAAAAATATGTCGGTCATCGTTGCCAATACCGATATCAATTACCCGGTGAATCGCACCGATATTGCTATAGCGATCGGTGGAATTTCAGACATGATCGAAGATATTTTGGGACGACATTTCATTCGTTTCGGAAAACCCGATGCCCAGATGTTTATGTTCGCCTACGAGAAAGCTTGCCAAAAGCAACCACTGAACCGCGACGATATTTTGATGGTAGGAGATACTTTGCTGACCGATATTATTGGCGGCAACAAATTTGGAATGGATACGGTACTGGTTTTGTCGGGCAACACCTTGCCTGAAAATGCCAAAATGAAAATCCGCTCTACCGGGATCATCCCAACCTACGTGTGCGATACGGTGGCCAGTTTCTGAATTCTGTGTAGGCTTTGTTTGGGGGCAAGGATCTTGTCAAGCTACCTGGGCTCAACTTCCACAAGTGAATGCACAATTGCAGAGAGCGTATTAAAATTGAAGTCATGAATACGAAGCTGGCATTGAAAATACATAAGTCTGCAATTGAAAAAGCAAAGAAGTATGCCAGAGAAAAGGATACGAGTCTTTCAAAAATGATTGAAAACTAATCGCAGGCTTTGTCAAACCAGCAGGGAGAAGATAATGAGATATCTCCACCGGTCAAAAGTCTAACCGGACGAGTCAATCCAGTTGATTTTGACAACAAAAAAGCTATGGAGGTTACCTGGCGGACAAATACAAATAAACGGATAAGATCTTAATCGATACCAATATTGTTCTTCATCTCTTGACCAAGGCGTTCTGAAGCTTTTTTCAAATGACCGTTCGAGGATTAGATAACCATTTAAAGCCTACCTCTGGTATCTTATCGGTGCGCATGCTCTGTTGCCAACTCTTTTAGTGCGGCGATCAAAAACTGATCTTTTTCTTTTCCCTGCGAGGCCACCCGGATATGGCGGTTATCCAGACCAATCTTGTTACTACAGTCGCGCACATAAAGCCCATGATTCTCCAGTAATTGCATTTGCAGGTCGAATGCGCTCATCCCAAATTCAATTTTTATCAGAATAAAGTTGCTTCCGGTAGGATAGATTTGATAGCCGGGCAGCTTGATCAGTTTTTGGTAGAGGTCCCTCACGTCGCGGATCACATGCATTCGGGATTTGTGATAAGCTTTGTTGGTGTTTTTCAGTTGGAGGAGGAAATATTCGGCCATCGAATTGATGTTCCAAACGGGCAGCGCCTCTTTTAAGGGCTGCAAAAACGCCTGGTTCGAAGTGCAGCAATAGCCCAGCCGTAATCCCGGAACTCCACAGTGTTTGCTCATGCTCCGTACGATGATCAGGTTCTTGTACTGTTCCACTTCGTGTAATAAGCTGGGGATTTCTTCGTCTGCAAAATCGATAAAGGACTCATCGAGCAAGATGAGTTTCAGGTGAGTCATTTCGTTTAAAAACCGCTTCAGTTCGTTTGCTGGAATTAGCTGGCCGGTTGGGTTGCCTGGGTTGATGAGCAGCGCGCCGCCAATTTTGTTTTCTTTGATCCAGCTTGCGAATTCGGCAAGATTGAGTTGATAGTTTTTTTTCGGATTCAGCTGAAAGAATTTGGCGGCATCGGACGTTCGCAGTTTCTCAATATATTCACTAAAGGTAGGGATTGGAATCGCCAGATCGTTAACCAGGTGTTTTTCGATCAGGGTGATCAGTTCGGTGGCACCGTTCCCTAAAACCAGCCATTCGGCGTTCACCTGTAAAACCTCGGCCAGGTGCTGACGCGCCAGCCTGGGATTGCTCGAAGGATAGGCTTTGATAATGGAGCTGAGCTTCGATTTCATTTGCTCCAGCATATCGTCAGTAGGGTAGTAGGGATTGGCGATAAAGCAGTAGTCAATCACCTGTTCAAGCTGTTCTTCACCAACAATATCGACCAATGCCGGAGAATGGGAGGTTTCTTCAAACAGTTGACGGTTGATTTTTATTCGCTTTTGTTGCATCGCTTTCAAATTGAATGTCAAAAATAAACAATCCGAATCATTGTCGGTGGTAAGGGCATAAAAAAAGCTGTCCTCCAGGGACAGCTTTTTACTATGCTTAATTTTTCTAGATTACATTTTAGCAACCGCTTTGTGCGTTGTTTTGATGATCACAGCTCCGATTTTGTATGGATCACCATTTGATGCAGGGCGACGGTCTTCCAGGCGGCCTTTCCAGCCATCTTCAACTGTTCCTACAGGAATACGGATGGAAGAACCGCGGTCGGAAATACCATAGCTGAAATCAGTAATGGCAGCTGTTTCGTGCAGACCAGTCAAACGTTGGTCGTTGTATGCTCCGTAAACATCGATGTGTTCTTTGATGTTTTTTCCAAACTCTTCGCAAATCGCGGTAAACACAGCTTTGTCTCCACAAGTCCGCATTAAGCCGTTTGAGAAGTTGGCGTGCATCCCTGAACCATTCCAATCCAGTTCTTTGCCCAGTGGTTTTGGGTGCCAGTCAACAACAACACCATATTTTTCGGCAGTTCTTTCAAGGAAGTAGCGGGCAACCCAAATCTGATCGCCGGCGTTGTGTGCTCCTTTAGCAAAAATTTGGAATTCCCACTGGCCGGCAGCAACCTCAGCATTGATCCCTTCCACGTTCAAGCCAGCTTCCAAACAAATATCAAAATGTTCTTCAACGATGTCGCGACCAAAAGCTTTGTCAGCACCTACACCGCAATAGTAAGGTCCTTGGGGAGCAGGATAGCCATCAGCCGGGAATCCAAGAGGCTTGTTGGTTTTAGGATCCATCAGGAAATATTCTTGTTCGAAACCAAACCAGAAATCTTCGTCTTCTTCTTCAATGTGCGCCCGGCCATTAGATTCATGGGGAGTGCCATCTGCATTCAATACTTCAGTCATGACCACATAGGCATTGTTGCGATCAGGGTCAGGAAAAACTGCAACTGGCTTCAATAACAAGTCAGAGGCTCCACCTGTCGCTTGTTGGGTTGATGACCCATCAAATGACCATACCGGACAATCCTCCAATTTCCCACTAAAATTTTCTGCAATTCTTGTTTTTGCCCTTAAGCTTTGAGTCGGCTTGTATCCATCCAGCCAGATATACTCCAATTTTGATTTCATCTTGTTACAATTTATAAGTTAATGATGTGTTTTTTCGAAAATTTGATGTCAAAAATAGAACGAACAGACAAAAATATAAATAATAACGCGTCAATTTGTAAAAAGTTAATACAAAATTCACATAGAGAATTACTTTATTTAAAGACCCCGGTTTTTTGATAGGCATAGTTGCTTAAATAGAGGTTTTATAATTGTCAGATCGCTAAAAATAGAATAGATGAATTCAGAATAAAAGTAATTTTTCTGCTGGTACCCCCTGTTTTTGACCGTTGCGGAGTTTTTGAGGGGCGGGCCTTTTGGATTTTATTCTGAAAAAGAAATGTCAACCGATTGCTTCAAATTAACTTGTCATTGCGTAATTTTAGTAAGGAGAAAGTGACATATCCTATTGGATTGACTGATGGTCATACCATATTGAAATACTTACAAACAGATAAATTTCTACTTAAAATGAGAACCATTGACCGAAGAGATTTTTTAAAGGCTTCTGGTTCGGCTGTTGCAGGGAGTATGCTCTTGCCTGCTTTTATTCAGTCGTGTCAAGGAAATCCTTTGTCTTCCGAGATTCAGGCGTACCTGGATCATTTCGGTGTGAACCTCCAGTTGCTTCAAAAAGTAACGGAAAAGGCACTGAGTAAAGGAGGCGATTACGCCGACCTGTTTTTTGAACACAAGACCCTCAATAGCCTGGCCTTGGAAGACGGGAATGTGAATCGGGCTTTTTCCAATGTTGATTTTGGCGTTGGCATTCGTGTACTGAAAGGCGACCAGACTGGCTTTGCCTATTCTGAGACCATTACTTCCGAAGCGTTAATGAAAGCAGCCAATACGGCGGCTAATATTGCCAGTGGAAGTAAAGCGGTGCCTGCACAGGAGATCAGGGAAGCGTTGCCTGCCGATTACTATGCCATCAGTCGCTCGTGGGAAGAGGCGACTGTTCCCGAGAAAATCCCGTTTATTCAGGCCCTAAATGACAAGGTTTTTGCCATGGACAGCCGGGTTTCCAAAGTCAATGCCAGCTTAACCGACGAAACAGCCTACGTGTTGTTTTACAGTTCCGAAGGCTTAATCAGTTATGATTACCGGCCATTGGTTAGCCTGGGAACATTTTGTGTGATGGAAAAAGATGGCCAGATTGAAAATGGCTATTCATCCCGCTCCTTCCGTAAAGGCTTTGAGTTTTTAAATGACGCGGTCGTGGATGAGTTGGCGCAGGAAGTGGTTGACCGTACATCGCTTCTGTTTGAAGCTACTAAGCCAAAAGCGGGCGAAATGCCCGTGGTGATGGGAGCAGGCGGCTCGGGGATTTTGCTTCACGAAGCCATCGGCCACACCTTTGAGGCGGATTTCAACCGAAAGGGAACCTCCATTTTTGCGGACAAGATGGGTCGAAAGGTCGCTGAAAGTTTTGTCAATATTATTGACGACGGAACACTACCCGAAAATCGTGGTTCCATCAACCGTGATGATGAAGGGAATGCCACCGAAAAGACCTATCTGGTAAAGGATGGGGTGTTGAACAGTTACATCCACGACCGGATCAGCGCCCGGCACTATGGAGTGAACCCTACAGGAAACGGACGGCGTGAATCGTTCCGGCACGTGCCGCTGCCTCGCATGCGAGCTACCTACATGGAAACCGGTCCCCATTCAAAAGAGGAAATCATTGGCCAGGTGAAGCAGGGAATTTACGTTGATAATTTCAGCAATGGACAAGTGAAAATTGGTGCCGGCGATTTTACCTTTTTTGTGAAATCAGGCTACCTGATTGAAAATGGTAAACTGACCCAGCCGATTAAAGACATCAACATTATCGGGAATGGGCCGCAGGCTTTGGCTGACATCACCATGTGTGCCGATGATTATTTGATTGACAACGGAACATGGAGCTGCGGAAAATCCGGACAAACGGTGCCGGTAACTTGCGGGCTGCCCACCGTACTGGTTAAAAAATTAACTGTTGGCGGCATGAGTTAAGCCAATGAACCTTCATCAGAAAAAAATTGAATAGAAATGACACAAGAAGAAAAATATAAGCTCGCCAAATGGGCGATGCAGCATGCCTTGGATCATGGGGCCGATGAAGCAAGCATCATTCTATCGCAAAGCAAAAGCAGTAATGTGGATGTGCGGGAGCAAAAGATAGACACCTTAAAAGAAGCCATCCAGAGTAGTATGAGCGTTCGCTTGTTTGTTGACAACAAATACTCGGCGCACCGAACCAATCGCCTGGACAAAAACGAGCTGGCTCATTTTATAGAACAGGCTATTGCCGGAACAAAATACCTCTCGCCCGATCCTTTCCGCTCACTGCCCGATGCCGGTTTGTACTACCAGGGCAGCGGTGAAGATTTGGGTACGGTTGATCAGTCGTATGATACGATCGATCCAAAAACCAAGGTTGATCTTGCTTTTCAGGTGGAACAAGAGGTGTACAAGAAGGATGACCGCATTATTTCGATCACAGCCGGTTATGGCGACAACACCAGTAGCCGCCTGATGGTGACCAGCAATGGATTTGAAGGCGAAACAGCCAACAGCAACTTTAGCCTGTATGCATCGGTTTCCGTTGATGGTGGCGACGCGCGTCCCAGTGAAGCGTGGAGCGAACGGGCCATCTTTTTTGAGCAGCTGAAAAAGTCGGATATTGGGACCACGGCGCTTGACAGGGCTTTAAAGAAGATAGGTCAGGCGAAGATCAACTCCGGGAAATATACCATGCTGGTGGAGAACAAAACCGTTTCACGCCTTTTTTCTCCTTTGATGGCCGCCTTGAATGGCTACAACATTCAGCAGAAAAATTCATTTCTGATCGATCAAATTGGCAAACAGGTGGCTTCCGAAAAACTAAGCTTGATTGATGATCCGCTAATTGCTGGAGGTTTGGGTTCATGCTTGTTCGATGGCGAAGGGCTGGCTTCCAAAAAGCGGCAGGTTTTTGATCGGGGTTTTTTGGGTACCTACTTCATTGATACCTATTATGCCAAAAAATTAGGCGTTGATCCAACGACGGGTGAAACCTCGAATTTGATTTTTGAAACCGGCGACAAAGATTTAGACGGATTAATCAAAGGAATGAAAAGAGGGATTTTGGTGACTGGATTCAATGGCGGAAACACCAATGGCTCAACCGGCGATTATTCCTATGGGATTGATGGTTTCCTGATTGAAAATGGCGAAATTATCCGGCCCGTTTCAGAAATGAACATCAGCGGAAACATGAAAGATTTGTGGATGAGTTTGGCTGAAGTCGGAAACGATGCCAATCTGAGTTCCTCGTGGCAAACCCCTTCCATGGTGTTCGAAGGGGTTGATTTTAGTGGGAGCTGAAGTTTTCGCAAATCATTTGAATCGGACAGGAATACCTTCTTCAAGAACGAGGAAGGTATTCTTTTTTTACTTTTGAAGAAAAAACGAGCAGTGGCAAAACGCGAGAAAAAAGGAAAAAGCAAAAGTTCGGCCGGATACAATCAAAAAATTGGTGAGGATTTTCTGCTACAGAATGCACAAAAAGACGGCGTTGTAGAAACGGCCAGCGGTCTTCAGTATAAAATAGTGGAAGAAGTGGCGGGCGAAAAACCGGATCAAGATAGCACCGTGCTGATTCATCAGCGGGCGTTATTGCTCAATGGAACCCTGCTGGAAGATACCTACCGGCAAAACAAGCCCGACGAGGTACGGCTGGTCGAACTGATTGAAGGTTTGCAGGAAGGCTTGCAACTCATGGGCAAAGGCAGCCGCTACAAATTCTGGGTGCCGGCCGATCTGGCCTGGGGACGAAAAGGAACCAGCAACAAAATTCCACCATTTGCGGTTCTTTCCTTCGACATCAGGCTCGTGGATCTTGTTGGTTAGTCGACATTCGGGAAAAAACATCACGTTCATTTTCTGGTTCTCAGGCTTCTGGCATTAATCTTGTGTAGCACACTTAAACGTTGTTAAACATCATTTAAAAATAAGCACATGAAAACAATTACCAGTCTTTTTTTAATTCTAGCCCTGGCTGTCTTCTCGTCTTGCGAAGGACCCATGGGCCCTCCCGGATTTGATGGAGAGGATGGTGAAGATGGAACTTCTCTGCTGGGGAGTGTCTTCGAAATTGAAGGCGATTTTACGGAAGCAAACGGATACGAGCTTTACTACGAGTTTCCATCCAATTTTGAAATTTACGAAACCGATATCGTTATGGTGTACATCCTTTGGGATGTGGCCGACGGCGGAAATGGATCGACGCTTGACGTTTGGAGGCCCTTGCCGCAAACCATTGTTTTGGACGATGGCGTGATTCAGTACAATTTTGATTATACGATAGCTGATGTAAAAGTGTTTATGGATTTTACGGTGAGCGAATTGCTGCCGGCTGAAACCGATGACCAGGTTTTCAGAATCGCGGTGTTACCTGCCGACTGGGCGATGGATAAGTCGGTTGATATCAATAGCCTGAACTCAGTGATGAAATCGCTGGAAGTGAACCCAAACACCTTGAAGAAATTTAGCCTGACCAAATAAGGGTATCCAAACATCTACGCAAAAAGAAATGTCACTTCAGGTTTATTGAAGTGACATTTCTTTTTGCATCGTTGTGCAGCTGATTTGATATTCTTGCCGATCCTGTGAGCTGTCTCTCCCTCGGTTCATCCGCAGGACTCCGTTGGAGTAGCATGTTCATCACCCCGGGCGCAGCTCGCGGGGGGCGGACAATTAATAATGAGCAAGCACGGAAGTGGGTGCAACACAATGGGTCAGGAAAGACAAGTGGATGGCAAACCCAGGCATGGGAATAGCGAAAGGGTTGTTGTAATTATCCCTACAGGATCGCAGGCTGACAAAATCGGGATCACTTGACATTTTTGTGGTAGAATTCAAAAAATAAATTGGTGTAGATGAATGAAGTACCGGGATTTGTTATTCAAACGTTTTTGGTAGAACTGAAAAGTCAGCGGTAGAGTTGATAAAAAATCACGGTAGACCTCAAAAGTTAGTGCCTGAGAACGGAAAGCGAGCGTGTTTAGGCTTTCCGGTGTATCGAGCTCTTACTCTGATGTGTGAAGCGGGTAGTTTAGGGTGGTAGGTGATGGGAAAAAGACGAGGCGAAGCACCGAACGGAACTCCAATGCTTGCCTCGTTCAAACCTCTTAGTATTCTTTCACTTTCCCGGAGCCAACAATGCCCTGATCGACCAGTGGATTGCCCTTGTAGGTGAGATTTCCGGAGCCGGCAATGCGTGCATTCAGGTTCTTTAACGCGTGCACATCAGCGCTTCCCGATCCGGCAATTTTCACCAGTACATCGGTGGTTTCAAAGCCGATGCCTTTAAAATTACCCGAGCCGGAAAGATTCACCGACAGGTCGTCGGCCGATCCGTCGCCTTCAATTTTGATGTTTCCACTACCTGAAATAGTCGCCTTCACGCGGTTGGCCTTCAGGTCGTTCAGTAAAATATCGCCACTGCCGCTGACTGAAAGGTCAAGGATCCGGCTTTCAATGGGCCCGTCGTTTTCAATGTTTCCGGATCCGGAAAGCGACAGCGCGCCAATTTCGGGCACGGTAATGTAAATCTCAATTTTGCCGGGGGTGAAGGTTTTGAACAGGTAATTTTTTGCGGCAAAGCGAATGATTAGTTCGCGTCCCTTCACTTCGGTAATGATTTCTTCCATCGTGGACGTCTTGGCGACGATTTCAACGGACTGTTCGCTGCCTTGTTCCACATAGACATTGGCCGGGATACGAACCGAAATTTCGGAGAAGGAAGGTAGTTCACGGAATTCAGTATCGGCCTTGGCCCGAACCGAAACGAACAAGGCGATTATGGTTGCGAAAATCATTAATTGTGTTTTCATAGTTTTCTGTTTTTTAATGGTACATGGATTACTTTGGAAAGACTTTTAAAAAATGAAAAGGTTGCACGGTCAACCGGGAAAACTTTACCCCACGGGCAATCAGTCCAGATCAAAGATGCCATCAGGGCATTGCAGCACGAGCTTTTTGTTTTGCTCGTCGAGATCAATCAGCAGATCTTCATTGAAGGGAATCAACACTTCTTTTCCTTGGTATTGAATCTGAAACAGCAGGTTCCCACCGTAATCTTCCACCTTTTCAATGATTCCAATCTCTCCAACTTGAAGATCGGAAACAGAGAAGCCCACCAAATGGTGAAGGGTAAATTCTTCTTCGGGCTCAACCAGGTCTTCTTGTTTCAGAAAAACTGACACCCCGGACAGTTTTCGCGCTTGCTCCTCATCGTCAACCCAGTCCAGCTGAACAATGGCCGACTCAGCTGAGCGGAAACGCATCCCTTCCGTGCTGAAAAAAAAAGGAACCAGCAGGCCATCCAACTCCAAAAAAAGCGTGGGTTCGTTTTCCAGGCTCAAATCATATTGTGGCTCAAAAATCAGGGAAAGCGCCCCTTTGATGCCATGTGGCTTCTGAAAGTAGCCAATCTTTTGGCAGCTGTTTTTATCAATCGTTTCCATGGTTCAAAAATAGCGATCTGCCCCGCGTGAAACAAGCGTAAAAAGGGATTAAAATGAGCTGCCGATGGGTCAAAAACTTCTGACAGGCGAATACTTTGAGAAAATCGATTGAAAGCCGTTTGGCAGCGCCAATGGTTTATCTATTTTTGTATGTAATGAACAAGCTTTTTGACATTCAGCAGTTTCAGCAGTTCGACAACATGGAGTTGATTGCCCGCGAAGTGGTTGAAGGTTTTATCACCGGCCTTCATCGCAGTCCGTTTCATGGTTTTTCGGTCGAGTTTGCCGAGCACCGGCAATACAACCAGGGTGAGTCAACCAAACACATCGACTGGAAATTGTTTGCGCGCTCCGATCGTTTGTATGTGAAACAATACGAAGAAGAAACCAACCTGCGTTGCCAGTTGGTCATCGATACCTCCTCGTCCATGTTGTTTCCCTATGAAAAGGGCCAAAATAAGTTGTTCAACAAGCTGGCATTTTCGGCCTACAGTGCCGCTGCCCTTATGTATTTGATGCGTAAGCAGCGCGATTCGGTTGGCCTGACCTTATTTTCGGACCAGATTGAATTTCACTCCGAAAACCGGCTGTCCTCTGTGCATGCTGAGCTATTGTATGCGAAATTGGCCGGTCTGTTGTCGGTCGGGAAAGATGACCTGCGCAAAACCACCAACACGGTTGATGCCTTGCACCAGATTGCCGAGCAGGTGCACAAGCGCTCGCTGATTCTGATTTTTAGCGATATGATGGGTGAAGGGAACGGCGATGATTTGTTTTCGGCTTTGCAGCATCTGCGCTACAATAAGCACGAGGTCATTGTGTTTCATGTGACGGATCACAAGCAGGAAAAGCAGTTCGATTTTCAGAACCGGCCCTGCCGTTTTGTTGATTTGGAAAGCGGAGAACAGCTTAAGTTTTCGCCCAACGAGTTGAAAGAAAACTACAAAAAGGCGGTCGACCGTTACTTTGAAGAACTGAAGGTGAAGTGCGGACAGTACCACATCGATTTGGTTGAGGCCGACATTAACGAAGATTTTAAACAAGTGTTGCATCAGTTTCTTCGTAAGCGTAAAAAACTCTATTGAATTTTCTTCTTCAAGGTACAGCTGATGGGGTAGTGGTCGGAGAGGACCACCCGGTCAACCTTAAAATTGTAGCTTTCAAATACCGGGCTGTACAGGATGTAGTCAATCCGGAACGAGGGCAACTTGCCCAGATAAGTATTCCCAATTCCGGAGCCGGAATTCACAAAAGCATCTTGCAGTCCTTCGGCCGCCTTACTGTAGGTGTAAGATACGGGCGTGTCGTTAAAGTCTCCGCAAACAATGACAGGGTGCGGCGAATCTTGTATGAGCCGGTGCAGGGTTTCTGCCTGCTCAGTGCGCTTAATGAATGCTTGTTTCAGTTTTGAGCCGGTGTACCGTACTTTGCGTAAACTTTCTTCCTGCTTGTCAAACGACAGTGAGTCCAGCGAGTTGATCTCCGCATCCGTAAACCGATAACTTTCGAGGTGACAATTAAACAGGCGAATGGTGTCCTGATCCATGACCAGATCAGAAATGAGAATCATGTTGGCCGACCTTTCAAAATGAACTTCATTTTTGGCTATGATCGGGTAGCGCGAGTAGCTGACCGGTCCGCCGGTTTTGCTGGCATGCACGTATTTGAGCCCGGAGTCATGCGAAAGCTTACTCTTTTGTTGTGTAAACCGCTTTTGCCCTGAAACGGTCACCTCCTGCAAACAGATCACGTCGGCTTCCTTGCTCTGCAAGTATTTTAAAATTTCATCGGCAACATTGTCTTCTTTGGTGTTCACTTCGCCATAAAAATTCTTCACATTATAACTGCTGATTACCAGGCCATCTTCGGTGGTTTCCCTTCCTGAAAGCTGAACGTAATGGTTGAGGTGTCCGTAACCAATGGCAATGGCCAGAAAAGACAAAATAGCAAAGCGGGTTTTCGAAAAGACCCAAAGCAACATGAACAGCAGGTTGACGAGCAGAAAGTAGGGAAAGGCCAATCCGAAAAAGGCCGGAACCCACCACACTGCCGGGCTAATCTTGGCTGACAGGTAACTCATCAACAGTCCTGCGATAGCTGTCAGGTTGAAAAGGAGAAAGATATTTTGGAAGAATTTTTTCAAAGCAAGCGTTCATTTTGTGAGAAACTGGTCAGACAAATATAAAGAAAAGCACGAAAGCAAATCACCCCAAATTTACGGGTTTGACTTACTGCCCGAATTTTTAAGAACGATGCTCCGAATAAGTTCCGCAGGCAGCTCAGCCCGCCCGAATCCGGCATGTTCGGCCAGATCAAGATAGGGCAGGGTGTGAAGATCGGTTCCCAGGCGTTTGGCCGCGTAAGCTTCGGCGGCAACAAGATCCGGAGAAAGAACCAGGGTTTTGTATTCCTTGACTCCCTCTGAAGTCACCACCCGGTATGCGTCCATGATAGTCAGCACCGGTCTTTTGTAATGTAGAAAGTCAAGCATGCTTTGGTTATCCTGCTGCTGGTAATTTTCTGCCTGCCAAACCAGCCCCATCAGGTTGTGAAAAGCGCCAAAATATCCGTCCGGCGTTTGTGGCTGTACCGCCGGCACATTGATGATCAGATCCACCTCCTGCATGACTTGGTGCACCTTCGGGCGCTTCATCACCTGCGCATTGGGAATGTCAATTTCGTGGTAAAGGAACTCCTTGTCGCCGGGAAGGATTTTGGCCCCTGCATCTTTCACCACACGTTCAATGCCGCTGTTTTTGTAGCATTTGGTCCAATTGTCCTGCGTTTGATCCACCAGGAAAACGGCTCGGGCCCCGGCTTCGTAACAGCGTTCAACCAAGCGTTCGAGAAGCTCGGGATTGGTGTTTTGTCCGCTCTCCGGAGCTTGATTCCAGCGCATGGTGGGCTTGACCAAAATTCGCTGGCCGGGCTCTACAAAGCGGCTTAGATCGCCCAGCGCATCCAGTCCCAGGTCCAGCATGTTGGCTGCACTTCCGCCACGGACAATGGCAAGTTCGGCTTTTTGAGTGGCTGTAAAAGCGGGCAGAAAAAATAAGGCGCCCGTTGCGAATAGACTATGTTGTATAAATGTTCTTCGTTCCATCGGTTGTGCTTTACGATTCGAAATAGCGGGCAAAAATCATGCGGTTTTTCCCTTGCAAATCTTTCTTTAACCGAACGTCGGAAAAGCCAATTTCTTTCAACAATTCCCGACATTTTTCTCCAAAGGATTCGTTAATCTCCCAAAAAAGTTTTCCGCCATGGGTGAGGTAATTTTTTCCGAAGATGGCCAATGCACGATAAAAAAGCAAAGGGTCGTGGTCGGGAACAAACAGGGCGCGGGCAGGTTCGTACTTTAGCACATTGTCGTTCATCGCCGCTTTTTCCGATTCGGTGACATAGGGCGGGTTGCTGATCAGGATATCAATTTTCGGGAAGGAATTGGGCAGCAACGGATTTAAAATATTCAGGTGAAAAAAGGCGATTTCGGTTTGGTTTAGCCCGGCGTTCATCCGAGCCACTTCCAAAGCTTCTTCCGAAATGTCGCAAGCCATGATATGCGCTTTAGACCAATGCTTTTTGAGGCTGATGGGGATGCAGCCGCTACCTGTGCCCACATCCAGAATTCGCAGTCCATCCGTTTTTTGCGATTTTAGAACCCAATGGACTAGCTCTTCAGTCTCGGGCCGTGGAATCAAAACGCCTGGCTTCACCCGAAACGGCAAGCCGTAAAATTCGGTTTCGCCCAAAATGTACTGAATTGGCTCCCCGTTTTTGAGCCGCGCCGCTATTTGTTTAATCTGATCTTTCTCCTTTTCAGCCAATACTTCATCCTGTTTTAATACCAAATCGGTGAGGGTGTATTGTTTCAGTTTGCTGAAAATGATCCGGATAAAACTTTCAATTTCCTCCGCCGGGTAAAGCCCGCTCAATTCTTTTCGGATATCGTTGATGCTTGCCTGCATTTATTTGTATTTTTGGCAAAGTTAAGTTTTTCTGATGAACACAGCCGAAAAATACATGAACCGTTGCCTGGAATTGGCCCGCTTGGGTGCCGGCAATGTGGCGCCTAACCCCATGGTGGGCTGCGTGATTGTGCACGAAGGCCGGATTATTGGCGAAGGTTTTCATCAAAAATGTGGCGAAGCGCATGCCGAAGTCAACGCTATTCGGTCGGTGAAAGACCAAGCGCTCCTGTCTGATTCAACGCTGTACGTCAGCTTGGAGCCCTGTGCACATTTCGGAAAAACCCCGCCCTGTTCCGATCTGATTATAGAACACCGGATTCCGCGGGTGTTGGTTGGTTCGGTCGACCCGTTCGCCGAAGTAGCCGGCAAGGGCATAGACAAAATGCTGCGTGCCGGAATTGAGGTGAAAGTGGGTATTTTAGAAGAGGATTGCCTTTGGCTCAATCGCCGGTTTTTTACTTTTCATGAGAAAAAAAGACCGTACCTCATTTTAAAATGGGCGCAAACACTCGATGGGTTCCTCGATATTGACCGCTCGCAAATTACCTTTGGCCAGCCCACCTGGATCAGCAATGAGCTGTCGCGGCGACAGGTTCACAAACAGCGAACGGAGGAAGCCGCCATCTTAATTGGCACCAACACGGCGCTGAAAGACAATCCGTCCCTGACCGTGCGCGAGTGGCATGGCAAGCAACCCCTGCGCCTGTTGATCGATCGCAAAAACCATTTGTCGAAGAAACTGAGTCTGAAGAACCGCGTCCATCCGACCTTGGTTTTCACTGAGGAAAAAGTGGAATCAAAACCAAATCTGGAATACCAGAAAATTGATTTTCAGTCGAACATCATTCCACAAATATTGAGGAGCCTTTACGACCGGGAAATCCAGTCGATGGTCATTGAAGGCGGACAACATCTACTACAATCATTTATCGACCAGGGCTTGTGGGACGAAGCTCACGTGTACTTTGGGAACACCTTTTTTGTGAAAGGCGTGGCGGCTCCCCGCCTGCCAGTCGCTCCAATCCAGTCGGAAAATATGCACGACACTTTGCTTAAGTTTTTTGTGAATCCAGCGTAGGGTGTAAATGCGGGGCGGCGTAGCTCAGCATTCGAAGCGCCAGGAAGAATTCTGCTCAAATCACCCGCGGCCCGTTTTCGATGATTGGGATCTTCAGCACCCGTTCAACATATTGGAAGTAGTAAAACAGCTTGTGGTTGATCTCCAGGCCATAGTCAATGTTTTGTTCGTAGTTGATTTGCCCTTCGAGCAACTGCGAATTTCGTCGCCAAATGGAATGGTAGTTCCAGGCGTTGACGTATTGCTGGTTCCAAGTTTCGTAATAGCTTTGCGAGTGGTACCACGAGGGTTTGCTGTTGGTGATAAACCAACTTTCGAAACCGGGATCCAAAACAATCAGTTCGTAGCTTACGCTGTCTTCGTCATTGTTTTCAGCGACTTCTTTCAGTTGAATATTTTTTGGTGTGCTACAAGCCGCAAAAACAGCAAGCAGCAGAATCAATAAGATATTTTTCATGACAAAATGATTTGTAAGTCTATACGAATAAAGCGCGTGGTTTGTTTATCAGGCGAAAAATACAGAAATTTAGTTGGTCGATTTAAATCTCGCTTGAATGGTAGAATTTCTGAAGGGAATTTGGGTGTATGCACCGGGCACAATTATCGTTTTATATTTTATCACGGTTGTTTTCATTGCCATTTTAATTGTTTTGGAAAACCGCAACCCGATCAAAACCATTAGTTGGGTGTTGGTTTTGGTTACTTTGCCCGTTCTTGGAATCATTACCTATTCTTTTTTTGGACAAGAGTACCGCAAAAAGAAGATGTTTTCGAAGAAGGGTCTGTATTACCTCGACAAACTTCGTAAGCAAACCCAGGCTCAACTGCGCAGCTTGCCCGAAAACGGTCATTTATTTGATGAGAAGGTGTTGACTAAGCGTCACCTGATCAACCTGATGTTGTCGAATTCGAATGCCTTACTGACCAGTAACAACGAAATCACCATCCTGCGGAACGGGAAAGAGACCTTCCCGGCTATTTTTCAGGCTATTGAAAAGGCGAAGCATCACATTCATCTCGAATATTATATCATTGATAATGATGAACTGGGCGGGCAGCTCAAAGACCTGCTCATCCGGAAAGCCAGCCAGGGCGTTGAGGTCCGGGTGATTTACGATGATGTAGGAAGCTGGCAACTTCCGAAGAAATATATTCTGGAGCTACGCGATGCGGGGGTGAAAATCGACTGTTTTATGCGGGTTCGTTTTCCCATGCTGACTTCGCGTGTTAATTACCGAAACCACCGCAAAATTGTGGTGATTGATGGCGAGATTGGCTTTACCGGCGGATTGAACTTTGCCGACCGGTATATGCATGGTACCAAAGCCCTGGGGCGGTGGCGCGACACGCACCTGATGGTAAAAGGCAGCGCCGCCACGTCGATGCAGATTGTATTTATGGCCGATTGGTATTTTGTTTCGAAAGAAATTCTGAAAGGCGAACGGTATTTTCGTTCGCTGCCACAAACCAAAGGTAAGCTGATTCAGGTGGTGTCGAGCGGGCCCGACTCGGATTGGGAGAGCATCAGCCAGGCTTATTTTGCGGCCATTGCCTCGGCCCGCGAACGTGTTTATATTGCCACGCCTTACCTGATCCCAACGCCGGATATTATTTTCGCGATGAAAACTGCTGCTTTGGGGGGGATCGATATCCGCGTACTTTTGCCGGGGCGGTCAGATGCTTTCTTTCCCAAGTGGGGAACCGATTCGTATGTGGGAGAGCTGCTCGAAGCAGGGGTGAAGATTTACCGGTATAAGCCGGGCTTTACGCACAGCAAGCTAGCCGTGGTCGACGGCATATTTTCAACTGTTGGCACGGCAAACCTCGATTTCCGGAGCCTCGAGACTAACTTCGAAGTGAATGCCATGATCTATGACGAGGGCATTGCCAGCCAGTTGGAACGTTATTTTATGGATGATTTGGCTAACAGTGAACAACTGGTACTTAGCGAATGGCAACAGCGCAGCAAGTATCGGAAAGCCAAGGAATCGTTTGCCCGCATTTTGAGCCCACTGCTATAAAAAAGAATTCCCGTGTTTTTGTCGACAAAGGATCCGCTATGAACGCTATTCCTTCAGAATAAACTTTCGGCTGCTCGCATTCTTGGCTGTTGGAAAATCATCTGGAATGGGCTGAGTTACTTTTCCGGTTGCGGCCCACTCGACTCCGCGCGTAAACGAAATAATGAATCCTACACCTTCGCAGGAGTAATCGTCGTGTCCTAAAGTGGTATGAAATATTCTTCCATGGCCATAGTCGATCACCATCAGAGTTGGTTCGTGGCGATCGGTCGGTGCCTTGCCGGATTCATCTTTTCCGGTGGCCAGAATCGTCATGTTTTCGGCCGGCCCTCTTAATTTGGCATAGCATTCATCTTTGGTTGTCAGCCATTGTGTCGGCATTCCGTTTGTAATCGGGTGGTCCTTTACACGAACCGTAATCGGGATCAGGTGTTGTGGTCCGTGAGATCCGGCAGAACCCGGTGAGTGATCATGCACCAGTTCACCCTCATTGGTGTAATACACGTAAGGGCCATCTTTCTCATTGCGGTCTCCCCATCCACCCAGGCCAATCATTTTGTTGTATTCATGCCAGTCTGGAAACGAATTATCGGCAGCATGGACCGAAACAAAGCCGCCGCCAGCATTCATGTAATCTTCCAGTTTCTTTTGGGTGGCTTCAGGCCAGTCGGCTGCGCGCCATCCAAAGTTTGAAATCACGACGTCGTATTGATCGAAGTTGGGTGAAAAATCAGGATCGGTTTTTGGCTCTTCCAGGTCGTGTGTTTCGCCTGCGTTTGCCAAGGGCAGGAAGTCCTTTTCGCGCTCAGCTTTCCAGGTATAAAAGGTTCGGTTTATATCGACTTCAAACAAACCGGTTTCTTCCAGGTACTGTTTCATCATGATTGTTGATTTGGGCCAGACCTCATGATTGTTCTGCCCGTCAATAATCAGCGCCTTAAGCTTGGCAGCTTCCGTGGTCAAGGATAAACCGGTTATGCACATGGCAATGAATAGTGAAATTTTCATCTTTCTCATGGAGTAAGTTGTTGCTCAAAAAATAGTTGTTGCAACAAATATATCATTTTTAGTTGAGAGCCAACTTCCATCCGTCTGTGAAATTTCCGAACCCGGATTTTAACACGACAATTGAAAAGTGTTTGTAAGGAGCAATCGCCAGGCGGGGAAAATAATTTGTTTTTAACGAATAATGAATCGATTATTTACGTACAATTGTACCGAAAAACATTTCAGATTCAATATCTTTAAAGGGCTGATCATTAGAGGTCCGGAGTTGGTCGGTTACGCAGGATGTTGAATCGTATTTAAGAATAACTAATTAGGATATTGATCGAAAACAAAATATGCAATCCACATTAATTCTACTGGATTCGGTGACCCAATGGAAACCCTATTACGAAACGGAAACCATTACAACAGCCGCAGATTACCTGCAAGACGAAGATCTAAGTAAAAAGCCGCTTTTGGTGATCAACCTCTGCGAGAAGCTGAACTATCACTCGGAAGGTTATTATTGTTCATTGCTTGCCCAAGCCCGGGGACACAAGGTTTTACCCGATGTGGATGTGCTAAACCGGATCGAAAGCGGGGCAATTGCGCGCCTGGACGACAGTTTGCAAAAACTGACCTACCGTTGGATTCAGTCGCTGAACCAGCCGGAGCAAGAATTCATAACAATGGATATTTATTTTGGAAGTTGCAATGTGCCCGAAATGAACAAGGTGGCCCGCTTTATTTTTGAGCATTTGCCGTGTCCGGTGCTGCGTGTGTTTTTTGCGAACCGTCCCAAGAACCAGATTGAAACCATCCGGCCCTTAAGCTTGAATGAGCTGAGCGATGAACAGCAGGATTTATTTGCCCAAGCATTGGATAATTTCAGCAAGAAGGTGTGGCGGCAACCCCGTTCACATAAATCGGCCCGTTTCGATCTGGCAATTTTGCACGATCCGACGGAGCAGCTTCCGCCGAGCAACCGCGCCGCGCTGAGCAAATTTCTGTCGCAAGCTAAAAAAATGAATATCAATGCCGAGCTGATTACCGAAGATGACACCATTCGTTTGCTTGAGTTCGACGCTTTGTTTATTCGCCAAACCACTGCCCTGAACCACATTACTTATCGTCTGGCACAGCAGGCCCGGCAGGCCGACATGGTAGTGATTGACGATCCCTTGTCGATTATTCGGTGCACGAATAAAGTTTATCTGAAGGAACTGCTGGAACGGGAGGGTGTTCCAACTCCCAAATCGAAATTGATCTTCAAAAATAACCTGATTTCTTTTAATGATATTGAAGAGTACCTGGGTAATCCCATTATCTTAAAAGTTCCGGATGGCTCTTTTTCTGTGGGCATGCACAAGGTTAAGGATGAAGCGGAGTATCTCAAGGCATTGGATGTGCTTTCGGAAAAGACCTCGGTGTTTTTGGCCCAAGAGTTTATGCCGACCAGCTTCGACTGGCGTATTGGCCTGCTCAATGGCGAAGTATTGTACGCCTGTAAATACTTTATGGCGCGTGGGCATTGGCAAATATACAACCATCAGGACAACGGTAAGACCAAGTCGGGCGCTTATGAAGCGGTGCCCATTGCCAAAGTGCCGAAGCACGTTCTTCGCAACGCGGTAAAAGCTGCTTCACTGATCGGTAAAGGTTTGTATGGTGTTGATCTGAAAGAGTTGGAAGGCCGATCGGTGGTGATTGAGGTGAACGACAACCCATCCATTGACCAGGGGGTGGAGGATGCCATTTTGGGTGATGAACTATACCGTCTGATTTTACGTGAATTTTTATATCGTTTGGAACAAAAACGTCGTTAATATGGAAACGTCAAAAGTGACAATAAGACTCGCAACAAAAGCCGATATTCCGGAGCTGTATCGGATGGAACAGCGTTGTTTTGATGCGGAGAGCTTTTCAAGGAGCCAAGTCAATTACCTGACCATGCAATCGCCGGGTTTCTTCTGGGTTCTAACGGAGGATGAAAAGATCGCAGGCTTCATGGTTTTGCTGCAACGCATAAATAGTCAGGCTTTGAGGATCTACTCGCTGGCTGTGTCGCCCGAGTTTCGTGGCAAACAGTATGCGCAGCAATTAATGCAAAAAGCTGTTCAAAAGGCAGGGGAAATGGGCAAGGATCGCTTGTACCTGGAAGTTAGTGAACACAATCACGGAGCCATTCAGCTTTACCAGAAATTGGGCTTCCAGTTGACCGGAATCCGACCCCGGTATTA
>NZ_CAXBDD010000048.1:0-29474 GCF_963974515.1 uncultured Sunxiuqinia sp.
TTATCGTACCCTATTTGACCTCTTCAAAATCAACATCAGTAACTTCTCCATCTTGGCCGCTGTTTGATGATTGATTGCTTCCGCCTTGTGCGCCTGCATTGGCGTCAGGTCCCGGCTGTTGGCCTCCGGCCTGTGCTTGTGCATTGTACATTTCCTGAGAAGCAGCTTGGAATACCTGGTTCAGTTCTGCTGTAGCAGCATCAATTCCTTCCAGATTTTCTGCTTTGTGTGCTTCCTTCAGTTTGTTCAAGGCCTCTTCAATCGGTCCTTTTTTGTCAGCCGGAAGTTTGTCACCAAACTCCTTTAATTGTTTCTCCGTTTGGAAAATCAATCCGTCAGCCTGGTTCATTTTATCCACTTTTTCGCGGGCCTTTTTGTCGGCATCAGCGTTGGCTTCTGCTTCGGCTTTCATTTTCTTGATTTCGTCATCGCTCAAGCCTGAAGATGCTTCAATCCGGATGGATTGCGATTTGCCAGTTGCCTTATCTTTCGCGTGAACATGCAAAATACCGTTGGCGTCAATGTCGAACGCGACTTCAATTTGAGGAACTCCGCGTGGCGCGGGTGGCAGCCCGTCGAGATGGAATCGTCCGATGGTTTTGTTGCCATTGGCCATTGGGCGTTCACCTTGCAGAATATGAATCTCAACCGAAGGTTGATTATCGGCTGCAGTGGTAAATGTTTCTGTTTTCTTGGTTGGAATGGTTGTGTTGGCTTCAATCAATTTGGTCATCACGCCACCCATGGTTTCAATACCCAGCGAAAGTGGCGTTACATCGAGCAACAACACGTCTTTCACTTCACCGGTCAAAACACCGCCTTGAATAGCGGCACCTACAGCCACAACTTCATCGGGGTTTACACCTTTTGAAGGCGCTTTCCCAAAGAGCTGTTGAACTTTTTCCTGGATTGCAGGAATACGGGTTGAACCACCAACCAGCAATACTTCATCAATGTCAGATGCTGACAAGCCGGCATTTTTTAAAGCTTTTTTACAAGGCTCCATGGTGGCATTGATCAGGCGGTCCGATAGTTGCTCAAATTTTGAGCGGGTCAGCGTTTTGACCAAGTGTTTTGGCACTCCGTCAACCGGCATAATGTAGGGTAGGTTGACTTCGGTTTGGGTTGAACTTGACAACTCGATTTTTGCTTTTTCGGCAGCTTCTTTCAAACGCTGCAATGCCATGGGGTCTCTTCTTAAGTCGATCCCTTCATCTTTTTTGAACTCGTCGGCCAGCCAGTCGATAATCACTTGGTCAAAGTCGTCACCGCCCAGATGTGTGTCACCATCGGTTGATTTTACTTCAAATACACCATCGCCTAATTCCAAAATGGAAATATCGAAAGTACCACCACCCAAGTCGAATACGGCCACTTTCATGTCTTTGTGCATCTTGTCCAGACCGTAGGCCAATGCTGCGGCAGTCGGTTCATTAATGATCCGGCGCACTTGCAGCCCAGCGATTTCGCCGGCTTCTTTGGTGGCCTGACGCTGAGAGTCACTGAAATAAGCAGGAACGGTAATAACCGCTTCGGTCACTTCCTGTCCAAGATAATCTTCAGCTGTTTTCTTCATTTTCTGAAGCACCATGGCTGAAATCTCCTGTGGAGAATATTTCCTGTCATCAATTTGGACACGCGGGGTATTGTTGTCTCCTTTAATCACTTTGTAAGGAACCCGTGATACTTCTTTACTGACATTGTCGAATTTTTCACCCATAAATCGTTTAATGGAGGCAATTGTTTTTTCAGGATTGGTAATCGCCTGACGTTTTGCCGGATCACCAATTTTACGTTCTCCGTTTTCAACAAATGCAACGATTGATGGCGTTGTTCTTTTTCCTTCGCTGTTAGGAATAACAACAGGCTCATTTCCTTCCATTACTGAAACGCATGAGTTTGTTGTTCCTAAGTCAATTCCAATTATTTTTCCCATTGTAATTGTATTTTTATTTTTAATGTTTTTCCAGTTGAGTTAAAAATCACGATCGGAAAAGATCAATCATTATGCCAAGGAAATTAAATCCGTTGGAAGTGCAATATTGGCACAATGACTGGGCCGAATTAAAACAGGCTGACATATTTTGGTGACAAAAAGACAGCGGACCATTTTTTTTTTACCTTTATAAGCCAAATCAACCAAATGAAATAAATCAATGAAATCAAACGCTATTAGGCTTGATAAGAACGAGCGCCTTTTGTCACTTGATGCCCTTCGCGGGTTTGACATGTTTTGGATTACTGGCGGCAGTATGCTGGCTGTATTTTTAGGTGAAGCAAGTGGTTTTGACTGGTTAGTTCACCAAATGGAACATGTTGAGTGGGTTGGCTTGCGAATGTATGACCTAATATTCCCACTTTTCATGTTCATCGCCGGAGTGGCTATTCCGTATTCTATTGTATCGAAACTTGAAAAAAATGTTCCCAGGAAAATCTTGTTGGGTAAGGTGACAAAGCGAATGGTTATTCTGGTCATTCTGGGTATTCTGTATAATGGAGCTTTGCGGGGCGATTTAACCAACATTCGATTTGCCAGCGTATTAGGACAAATTGGACTGGCATATTTTTTTGCTTCGGTTATTGTGATTTACACCAAATCGTTTCGAAGCAGGCTCTATTGGCTGGGAGGATTGCTGGCCGGTTATGCGGTTATTCAGCTCTTTGTTCCTGTGCCCGGAATTGGTGCGGGGGTCCTGACTCCCGAAGGCTGTATCAATGGCTACATCGACCGGATGTTGCTTCCGGGGCGCTTGCACGGTGAGGTTTTTGATCCAGAAGGCTTGCTGTGTATTGTTTCGGCTGCCGGCATTACCCTAATGGGCTCTGTTGCGGGTCACTTCCTGCGTGAGCAGAACCGGACACCCTGGCAGAAAATTAGATTGCTAGGCATCATTGGTGCTGGTTTCTTAGTCGTTGGCTTGTTACTTCATCCGGTTTATCCAATCATCAAGTCGGCCTGGACAACCTCATTTAACCTGGCTGCAGGTGGCATCAGTTTCCTGTTGATGGCTCTATTTTACATGATAATTGATGTGCTGAAATGGCAAAAGTGGTCGTTCTATTTCCGGGTTATTGGTATGAATTCCATCTTTGTTTACTTATTCGTCAATTTTATTGATGTGTCTCGTTTAACCAGTTTTCTGTTTGGTTGGGCACCTGAAGTTTTAGGCGACTTTGGCCAGTTGATTTGGATTATTGGTTGGCTGGCTGTTGTTTGGGCCATTCTGTATTATATGTATCGTAAACAAATCTTCTTAAGAGTATAAAAAGAAGGGTTGCAAATTGCAGCCCTTCTTGCAATTCAAATGAATTGTCAGGGCAGGATTTTAGGTTTAACTCCAATTCAAGTCATAAATTCGTACTTTTGCAGGAGAATTGAAATTTAAAGATATGTCGGTACATAAAAATGATATCAAGCGGGTAACAACGCATGTTCTTTCCGAAATGAAGCTGAAAGGCGAAAAAATCTCCATGCTAACCAGCTACGACTACAGCATGGCCAAGCTGGTTGATGAAGCCGGGATTGATGTGATCCTGGTTGGGGACTCAGCTTCCAATGTGATGTTGGGCAATGAAACAACACTTCCCATTACCCTGGACCAGATGATTTATCATGGTACTTCGGTTGTGAAAGCGGCCAATCGCGCGTTGGTTGTCGTTGACATGCCGTTTGGTACTTACCAGGGGAATAGCAAGAAGGCTTTGAGTTCGGCCATCCGGATTATGAAGGAAACAGCGGCTGATGCGGTGAAACTGGAAGGTGGCAAAGAAATCATTGAATCGGTTGATCGGATACTTTCAGCAGGAATTCCAATAATGGGACACTTGGGCTTGATGCCGCAATCGATTCATAAATATGGAACCTATACGGTTCGTGCCAAGCAGGATGCTGAAGCCGAAAAACTAATTGAAGATGCCAAATTGCTGGAAGAAGCTGGTTGTTTTGCCATCGTGTTGGAAAAAATACCTGCGACACTGGGTAAAAAAGTGGCGGAATCGG
The DNA here is from genome assembly GCF_963974515.1 of uncultured Sunxiuqinia sp. GTDB lineage: Bacteria > Bacteroidota > Bacteroidia > Bacteroidales > Prolixibacteraceae > Sunxiuqinia. Next base: position 4,001 of record NZ_CAXBDD010000048.1, read on the forward strand.
TCAAAATCCCAATTATCGGAATTGGCGCGGGCGGTGGTGTTGACGGGCAAGTTTTGGTGATTCACGACATGTTGGGGATCACTCAGGAGTTTTCGCCTCGTTTTCTTCGTCGCTACCACAACCTGGCTGCCGAAATCAAAGGAGCTGTTGGCAGCTACATCGACGACGTGAAATCCAGGAACTTCCCAAATGAAAGGGAGCAATACTAAGACGAAAAGAAGGCCCCTTTAATTCCCCTGAAGGGGAAGAGAGAAACGGAACGATACTATTTAAAGTCATGAGGTAGTGAGCTAGGGTAATTTTGTAGAGAACCCGGAACTCGAAACTAGAAACTCGAAACGGAAATGCAAGTAATATACGAAGACAATCATTTGATTGCAGTAAACAAAGCCTGTGGCGAAATTGTGCAGGGTGACAAAACCGGCGATGAAACGCTGATTGATATGGTAAAAGCCTATATCAAAGACAAGTATAAAAAGCCTGGCGATGTGTTTCTGGGATCGCCGCACCGGCTCGACCGGCCAACAAGCGGAGTGGTTCTTTTTGCACGTACCAGCAAGGCTCTAACCCGGCTGAGCGAAATGTTTCAGGATAAAGAGGCCATTAAGAAAACCTATTGGGCAGTGGTGGATGTGTTGCCCGAGGAAATGGAGGATACACTGGAACATTACCTTTGGAAGGACGAAGCCAAGAATAAAAGTCATGCTTCGCCAACTCCCAAGCCAAAGAAAGGTGCCCGGTTTTCAAGTTTAAGCTACCGGCATCGGGCCAGCCTTAACCGTTTTCATTTGCTGGAAATCGATCTCCATACGGGAAGGCATCACCAAATCAGGGTGCAGTTAGCCAAAATTGGCTGTCACATTAAGGGCGATTTAAAATATGGTGCAGCTCGAAGTAATCAAAATGGCGGCATTCATTTGCACGCACGGAAGTTGGAATTTATTCATCCAGTAAGTAAAGTTCCCTTGAAAATAGTCGCTCAACCACCCAAAGGCGATCCAATTTGGGCTGAACTGATTCAGATTAAGGAGTTGAAAGAATAGTGGGTGTCAGACAATTGATTTCAGGGAGTTACCATTGAAACTTAATGGTAAAAGAGCATTGACATTATCCAGCACTTCAATTTTGTTCGAGCTGTCCAGAATAATCCGGATTGGTTTCTGAAAACGATGTTGCGATTCCAACATTACCTGGCGGCAAGCACCGCAGGGGCTGACATTGGCTGCGGGGTTCCCATTTTGATCGATGGCGGTCACCACGATCGTTTCGATAGCCACTTCCGGATAGTTGGCATTGGCCCAAAAAATGGCGGCCCGCTCGGCACAGGTTCCCAAAGGGCTGGAGGCATTTTCCTGGTTGTTGCCGGTGACAATGGTTCCGTCTGCCAATCGGAGCGCAGTTCCTACCAGATAGTTGGAGTAAGGAGCATAAGCCAGCAATGCGGAAGCACGTGCTTGCAATGTTAATTCCTTATCGGCGGTGGGAAGTTCGTCTAAATTCTCGAACTCGGATATACTAATTTTAATTTCTTTCGTTTTCATAGGGAGACTTTGTCCAAATTTACATTTTTTTTGTGTAGCTATGCCAATGCTTTAAAGGGCCCTGACTTTTTTCTCTTTTTTTATGATGAACACTAAAAGCCCGAAACACAACAATAACTGGCTGTCAGTATTTCTTAGCTGTCCGCTTTTTATATTTTTGCTAAAAAAAAATTGGTCTATGATCCGTAAGACTTCGTTGAGTATCTTTTTTCTGATAATTGTTCTGGTTGGTTTCAGTCAACGCATCAACACCCGTGAAGAATATATTAAGCAATATGCAGAGTTGGCTGTGAGCGAAATGATCCGAAGTGGTGTGCCCGCAAGCATTAAGCTTGCGCAGGCTTGCCTGGAGTCGGGCAACGGAAATTCGACTCTGAGCCGAAATAGCAACAATCATTTTGGGATTAAATGCAAAAGCACCTGGAATGGAAAGCGGGTTTATCATGACGATGATGAGAAGGGCGAATGCTTTCGTCGCTACAATTCGGTGGAGGAATCGTTTATTGATCACTCCGATTTCTTGATGCTCAATTCTCGCTATGGCAGTCTTTTTCAATTGAAAACCACCGATTACAAAGGGTGGGCCCGTGGGCTGAAGAAAGCAGGTTATGCTACCAATCCGCATTATGCCAATCATTTGATCCGGATTATTGAAGATCATAAACTGTACTTGTACGACGAAGGCCTCGATCAGTCGCAAATTGCCCGCATTCAGCAAAGTCATCAGCCGGTTGATGGACGGACCCTCATCAATCCGTACCAAACACGAAAAGTGGTGATGCGGAATGGCTTGAAATCGATCGTGGTTAAAGAGGGTGACACTTTTCAGCGGATCGCACAGGAATTTGACATGAAAGAGTGGGAGATCTATACCTATAACGATTATGAAACGGGACACCAACCCCGGGTGAATGAAATATTGTATGTTGAACCCAAGCGCCGGAAAGCAGAAAAGAAACACCAGATTCATCGCTTCGAAGCCGATGACACCATGCATTTTCTTTCGCAACGGTACGGGGTGAAGCTGAGCCGCCTGTATCGACTGAATCGACTGAAGCCGGGAGAAAGACCGGAAGCCGGAACTTCAATCTATTTACGAAAAAAGAAACCCCGGGATTAGTCTTTTTTCAACCAAGTTTGGTGAAGCATCCGGATTGTTAAGAAGAAAAAGATAAGTCCAAAAATCAAGTAAATGGTCACAGGAAGATAGGCCATGTTGTCATCAAAACTGTAATTGAAAATACGCAGCTTTTCCCTGATTTGAAAACTCCCTTTTGCCCATGATGGCCAAATGACATGTTGGACGATAATGAGGTCGATATAAAAAAACAAGGCCGACAGCACGAAGTAGAATAAGCCTAACAAGCTGCGAATTAGTTGGACAGCAATCGTTCTCATCTGGTTCGAAGAGTCGAAATACTGTGAAAACCTCTCAAAAATTCATCGGTTTTCATCCGTTTTTTGCCCGAAAGCTGAAGGTCGGTAATCGATAGCCTGCGATCGGCCGCCGCAATTTTTAGATAACTTTTCTCATCCGATTCAATGGTTCCGGGTTTCGCATCGGAGTCGGCTTCCAAATCGGCAAAATAAATCTTCATCGTGTACGAATTCCCGTTTTCGTCTTCCAGTTCGGTCCAGGCTGCTGGATAGGGCGACAATCCCCTGATCAGGTTGCGGATTTGCTCCCCTGTTTGGGTCCAGTCAATCCGGCAATCGTCTTTAAAAAGTTTTGGAGCTGGTTTTAAGCTGTCTACCTTAATTTCGTCTTGGTCGAGTGGCGAGTAGTTACCTTCGGCTAGTGCATCCACCGTTTTCAGGACCAGTTGAGCGCCAATGTCCATCAAGCGATCGTGGATATCGCCCACGGTATCATTGTCACCAATCGGTGTTTTCTCTTGAAACAGGATGGCACCGGTGTCAATCTCGTGCGACAGCAGGAAGGTGGTGACCCCGGTTTCCTTTTCGCCATTGATGACAGCCCAGTTGAGCGGTGCCGCACCACGGTATTGCGGAAGCAACGAACCATGCAGGTTGAAGGTTCCCAGGCGGGGCATGCTCCACACCACTTCGGGCAGCATGCGAAAGGCGACAATGACTTGCAAGTCGGCTTTCAGACCCTGCAATTCCCTGATGAAATCCGGATTTTTTAGTTTTTCGGGCTGTAGAATACGCAGTCCTTTTTCCGAAGCATATTTTTTAACCGCCGGCTCCTGCAATTTCCGGCCCCGGCCGGCTGGCTTGTCGGGCGCTGTAATTACGCCCACCACTTGGTAGCCATTTTCAACCAAAGCGGCCAGGCTGGCCACAGCAAAATCGGGGGTTCCCATAAAAACGATGCGTAAATCTTTTCCGGTCATAGCGTCAGAGTTTTGCACAAAGATACTTTTATCGTATCAGAAATTCCAATTCTGGAAATTATAGGAAATAAATTCCGAAGGAAATCCTGGGAGCATCGGTCATCAAGTATCAAGATCCAAATCTCTAAAAGGATGGGAAGTACAAATCCAGGATTGGCATCCGGTAACTTTCAGAGAAAGTTCTGATTTAAAAAATCCTGAAACTTTTCTTTGTATTGGTCGCTCACCGGGATATAGGTTTTTCCGAAGACTATGCGACTGCGCTCGATGGTTTCAATTTTATCGAGGTTGACAATGAACGAACGATGCACCCGCATAAAACGGTCGGTGGGGAGCTTTTCCTCGAGTGATTTGACTGTATTAATAGAGAGGATGGGCTTTTCGTCATTTTGCAGATGGACTTTGACATAGTCCTTTAGACCTTCAATGTAAAGGATATCGTTGAAATTGATTCGCCTGATTTTGTATTCTGATTTTAGAAACAAAAACTGGTTGTTGGCTTCCAGGGTTGGCAAGGCCGCCTGTTCCAGTTCGATCAGCTTTTTAGCTTTCTGGACAGCTGTCAAAAATTCAGGATAATTAAACGGCTTCAGCAAATAATCCACGGCACTCAGTTTAAAGCCTTCGAGCGCGTAGTGTTCGTAGGCCGTTGTGAAGATAATCTTCGATGAATTTTGTAGGGTTTTGGAGAATTCAATTCCCGTGAGGTCCGGCATCTGGATATCCAGCAGGACCAGGTCAACTGCTTCATCCGAAAAAAATTCAATGGCATCAAGCGGATTGTCAAATGTTCCTGCCAATTCGAGGAAAGGTGTTTTTTGAATGTAGTCCGTGACCAGTTTAAGGGCCAGCGGTTCATCATCGAGCGCTATGGTGCGTAGTTTTATCATGCCAGGGGTTTTGCATTGAATTGCAAGTTGACGGTGAATTCATCGGCAGTTTGCTGAATATTTAGTTGATGAGCATTCGGAAAGAGCAGGTTCAGACGCTTTTTTACGTTTTCCAGACCAATTCCTGAATGCCGTTCATCTTTGGGCAGGTTTGTTGAACCCAAGCTGTTTTTCGCCTGAAATGTAATTCGCGTTCCTTCGACCCGCATGGATATTGAAATGAAGGAAGGTTCGCGATAGCTCACGCCATGCTTAAACGCATTTTCGATGAAGGGAACGAACAACAACGGTGGAATACTGAGGGGTACGGCATCGTCAGGAATTGAAACCGATAAATTAACCTTGTTACTCAGCCTGAGTTTCATCAGGTCAATGTAGTGGTTCATGAAATTAACCTCATCGGCCAGGGTCGATTCTCCCAATTCCGACTCATAAAGCAGGTAGCGCATAAGTTTGGATAGCTTGTGAACCGACGATTGCGCTTCATGCTTATCAATCCCAATCAGCGAATAAATATTATTCAACGTGTTGAAAAAGAAGTGGGGGCTGATTTGGTTTTTCAAAAAAGCGAGCTCCGAGTTCAGCTTTTCTTTCTCCAGGTCTTTCCGCTGTTGTTCGTTTTGAAATAGTTTTTCCAAGACAACAAGTCCCAATGAAAAACCTGTAATTAAAATGGATGTAAAAAAGAAGGAATAGGCTCTGAATTGCTTAATGGGAGGTTTGAAGCGTTCTTTCCCATTTTGGAGTTCCTCCATTATTTTTTGAAATTGTTGCTCCCGCTCAGGATCATGGAAGGCACTTTCGCTGAGATACCACACGATTAGGTAGGACACAACGATCACCCCGGAGGTAATCAGAAAATACCACCATTTATTCTCTTTGAAAAAGAATTTTGGGACCAACCACAAATAATTCAGGTAAAATATTATTCCGAAGATAGCGGTAGTGGAATAAAACTGGTACAAAAAGTGGTTGTCGCCATCGCCATAAGTTTTGATTAGATAATGTGGAATGACGAGGATAATGAGCCAAGCCAAAACATGCAACAATAGCGGGAGTTTTTTCTTCGAGACCAAAATGGATTTCATCTAGAGAAATTTGTGATATTCAAATATAAGGATTTAATGAAAGCAAAAAAGTGATGGAGTTGTACCTGTTTTTGGGTAAGCTCCTTCACCTTTTTACTATTCGTAGCGCAAGGCGTCAATTGGATTTAATCCGGCCGCCTTTCGGGCCGGATACCAGCCAAAGAAAATGCCGATACCGGAACAAACCAGGAAGGAAAACACAACCGCCGAGGTCATGACTACAACCGGCCAATTCATGACGGATGACACCAGATACGTTGTAAGAATGCCCAGCAAAATACCAATAGCGCCTCCGGAAATGCTTAGCAAAACCGATTCCACCAGAAATTGCATCATGATATCATACCCTTTTCCACCAACCGAAAGCCGTAGCCCAATTTCCTTGGTGCGTTCCGTAACGGACACGTACATGATATTCATGATGCCGATCCCGCCCACCAGCAATGAAATGCCGGCGATCGCCCCCAGAAGGGTTGTCATCATGTCGCTAATTGAAGTGAAGGTTTGCACCAATTCCGATTGCGACATAACCCGGAAATCATCGGGCTGTCCGTCTTTGATTTTATGGGTATGCCGAAGTGTTTCGGAGAGCTGATCAATGGCCAAATCGTTCAACGCTTCGGTTGCTGCCGAAGCAAAAATCCCCTGGATGTGGGTGATGGAAAGGATTCTTTTTTGAACGGTGGTGTGAGGTGTCAGCATCAGGTCGTCCTGGTCCTGCCCCATGCCGTTTTCTCCTTTATCCTTCAATACACCAATCACTTTAAACGGAATGTTGTTGAACCGGATAGTCTGCCCAATTGGGTTCGATCCGTCTGGAAACAGGTTTTCAACAATGGTTTGTCCAATCAGCCCGACCTTGGCGTAGGATTTTACTTCCTTTTCAGAAAAAACCCGGCCCGAAGACAGTTCATATTTGCGAATGTCGAGGTATTTTTCGTTCACTCCGTAGACCGAGCTGGGCCAGTTGTTGTTTCCGTAAACCAGTTGCCCGCCCGACACAACCTGGGGCGAAACCGCACTGATTGCCGGACAGTTTTCCGCGATAGCTTCCACATCGCTCAGATAAAGACTCTGCGTGTTACTCCCAGCCATTTGAACCCCGCCGCGTTGTTCGGAGTCGGGCATGACCATGATCAGGTTGGTTCCCATGTCGGACATTTGGTCCTGGATACTTTTTTTTGAGCCCTGTCCAATGGCCAGCATAGCAATCACCGATGCTACCCCGATGATAATTCCCAGCATCGTCAGGAATGCCCTGAATTTGTTTCGTCGCAAGGCATTTGTGGCTATTTTCAATGTGTTTGAGTAGTTCATTCTTCTTTTTTTTGGTTGACTGTTAATCCTCTTCTATTGGTAGTGCATGTAGCATTTCGCGGGCTAACAACCGGTTGTTTACAGGTTCTTCGCGAATGATGTGCCCGTCGCGAAACACCACATTGCGGGTGGTGAAACGGGCGATATCCGTTTCGTGCGTAACAAAAACAATGGTTTTTCCCTGTTCGTTTAAATCCTGCAGCAAGGCCATGATTTCGTAAGAAGTACGGGTATCCAGGTTTCCGGTGGCTTCGTCGGCCAGGATGACAACCGGATCGTTGACCAGCGAGCGGGCGATGGCAACGCGCTGTTGTTGTCCCCCCGACATTTGGTTGGGCATATGGTGCATCCGGTCGGCCAAGCCAACCGATTCCAAAGCGGCTATAGCCCGCTCGCGGCGTTCGCGTGATTTGACCCCAGGGTTGTAAAAGAGCGGCAGTTCCACATTCTCAAGCGCGGTGGTGCGGGGCAGGAGGTTATAGGACTGAAAGACAAAGCCCAGCTTATTGTTCCGCAAATTGGCCAGTTCGTTTTTACTGAGTTCCCCCATGCTTACATCATCCAGAATGTAAGTTCCGCCAGTTGGTTTGTCCAGGCAACCCAAGATGTTTAGCATGGTAGATTTGCCTGATCCACTGGTTCCCAGAATAGCTACAAACTCGCCTTCCTGAATTTTCAGATCAACTCCTTTCAGGGCATGTACGGTTATTTCGCCCACGAAAAAATCTTTTTTCAGCTGATTTACTGCGATAATTGTTTTCGACATGGCTTTCCTTATTTGCGGTTACTTCCAGGACGTTGAGGCATAAACGGACTGCGGGCTGCGGTCGATTCTGAGCTTGTGGCCGATAATCCTGCCTCGAGCGAAACAACGACCTCATCACCTTCATTCAAACCATCAATTACTTCGTAGTAAAGTTCGTTGGTTTCGCCCAGTTGTACCTGCCGGCTTCGAATTGTGTTCCCCTCTTTAAGCCAGATGGTTTTTTGTGTTTCCGAATGGGCAGCTTCGGCTGATACAGGAGTTGGCAACTGCGTGTCGGGGTGAATTTCCCGGTACTGCGCAAGGCTTTCGGGGCTGGGGGTGAAGTTAAGGGCCTCGGAGGGCATCAACAAGATGTCGTTCTTTTCGGTAACAAAGAAGGACACGTTGGCGGTCATGCCTGGCATCAGTTTTTTGTGTGGGTTAGGCGCATTAACGACAACGGTGTACGTGATGACATTTGATGTTTCAACCGGCTGCAGACGAATTTGGGTCACTTCGCCATCGAAGGTCAGATTAGGGTAAGCATCTACCGTAAAAGTTACGCGCTGCCCCGTCATTACCCGGCCAATATCGGCTTCATCCACATTCGCCTCCACCTGCATTTGGGTCAGGTCATTGGCAATGGTAAACAAGGTTGGTGTATTGAAGCTGGCAGCTACAGTTTGTCCCTCATCCACCGCCCGATCCAAAATAATTCCGTCTATCGGGGAATAAATGGTAGCGTACGACAGGTTGATTTTGTTTTTGTCGTAAACCGAACGTGCATTGTTCAGGCTGGCCACTGCTTTGTTGTAGTTGTATTCGGCCAAATCATAGTCTGCCTGCGCAATCAGTTTTTTGCCGATCAGTTTCTGGTAGCGATCAAACGTGGCTTTCTGGTATTGCACTTCAGCTTCAGCCTGATCAACCGAAGCCTTACTCTGTTCAAGCTGGGCAATTAAGGGTGTTTCATCAATCTGTGCCAATAGTTGTCCTTTTTTCACCTGCGTGTTGTAATCGACATGAATTTTCTCGATGACCCCCGAAACTTGTGTCCCAACTTCAACGGTTTCAAGCGCCTCGAGGGCCCCGGTAGCGGTAATAATTTCATTGATCTCGCCCCGGATCACTTTTGCGGTTTTAAGTTCCATTTGCTCGCCGGTTTTTCCAAACGAACGAAGCACAATCAGCCCCGCGGAAACAACTGCAACCGCCAGAATGCTATATAGGATTTTCTTTTTCATTGTTTTAAGAATTAAAGTGTTAATGGGATTCCTTTGTAAAAATCAAGTATTTTGGCTGCGAAAAGGAGCCTGTATTTTGATTGCAACAGTTCGCTTTCGGCGGTGATCAGGTTGGTTTTTTCATACAAATAGTCCACCGAATTCATCAAGCCAATCTGGTACTTTTCGTTGGCCACTTCGTTCGATTCCTGAACCGCCTGAAATTGCTCCACGCTGGCCTTATATTCCGATTGTGCTGAAAGGGCATCGACCGAGGCTTGTTCAATTTCCTTGCGCAGCTCATTCCGGGTATTGATTGCTTCCAGTTCGGCATCGGTGATACCGATTTTTGCCAGGCCAATGCTGGTTTGAGCTTGTTTATTCTGAAAAATGGGAATGGATAAGCTCAATCCGACCGATGGGCTGATTTGATTTTTCAATTGGCTGGAATAATCGAAGTCCGGCTGCAAACTGGAGTAATTGGTTCCCAGGCCCGCATTCAACGACAAACTTGGCAGGAGACTGGCTTTGGCAATCTTTTCTTCGAGCCGGGCGCTTTGTTGATCCAGGTCTGTCATTTTAATTTGTGGCTTTATGGAAAGCGCTTGTTGGTAAATTTCGAAGGCGTTGGGTTGAACCTGTTTTTCCAGAAGCGACTCCAGCGGGGGCGAGGCTATTTCGAACCCATCCTCAACCGGAAGCTCCATCAATTGCATGAGACTGACTTTGGCAATGGATTGGACACTGTATGCATTGGCCAGTGTTAGTTTTTCGGCGGCCAGCTGCGATTTGATTTGCAGATAATCCGATTGAGAGATCATGCCCAGCGTCAGCCGCTCTTCGGCCAGGGCTAATTGTTCCTTGGTGGCTTCAATTTGCTTTTGGGCGTTCGTTACATTTTCCTGCGCATACAGCACTTGCAGGAACGCCTCGAGAATACTCAGTTCGATCGATTCTTTGATCGTCTCGGCATAGTAATAACTACTTTGCAGGTTTAGCTCGGCTTGCTTTTCCTGGTTGTTTAGCTTCATCCCGTTAAACAGGACCATGTTTGAGTTGAGGCCATAGCTTGTGCTGTTGGCACCTTCCAGACTGCCGTACTGCCCACTGGCCGTTTGCAGGCTTTTGTTCCAGTTGAAGTTTTGAGAAACGGAACCACTCAATGAAGGGAGTTTGGCTGCCCTGGCTTGTTCGGAGTACAGTTCATTACGTTGTCCTGTCAGGTCGGCTTGTTTCACCCGGATGTTTTCCTTCAGGGCATAAATAATGCACTCTTCCAGTGTCCAGTGTTCGTCTTGAGCTTGCACCCCCAGCGTGGAGAGCAGGAAGATCAGGCTCATAAAGATCATGGTTGTTTGACTTGTTTTCATATGTTTCTAATTTGCCAGTAAATGTACCGGAGCAATCAGCGAGTAAAAAAGGGAATCGAAGAAGAGGCATTTTTTACCGACGTTTAGGCCAATTTTCAGAAAAAACCGGAACTGACGGCCGTCAGTTCCGGAATTCGAGTTTTGCGAGATACCCCCCGGGGCGGTAGTCAGCTAATATCGCATGAGGATACAAATGGACCGATTGCGGTGCCCTCTGAACTGATTCGAGTCATGTTTGAGGTGGAAGGAGGTACCTCGGAGGTACTCCCCTGAGTAAATAGGAAAACTGTCGGGGGATTGGGCACCTCTTTCTTTCAGCGGCTGAACCTTTTCTTTTACGCGTGTATTAATTGGCAAACAACATGCTGATATGAGCTTTCAACAACTAAAAACCTGGCTGGGGTGGGGTGTTTTCCTGGTTTCGGTCGTGGTTTACGGGCTGACCCTTGAACCGACCCTGAGTTTGTGGGATTGTGGTGAATTTTTGGTTTCGGCTTACAAGCTCGAGATTTCACATGCGCCGGGCGCTCCCCTGTTTATGTTGCTGGGGCGGGTCTTCGCCTTGTTTAGCTTCGGACAAGTGGAACAGGCGGCCGGGATGATCAATTGGGTATCGGCCCTGTCGAGTGCGGGAACGGTTATGCTGCTGTTTTGGATTTCGGTTTGGTTGATGGAAAAAATGGCGCCCCGGCGCACCCCGGCTATTTTGCTGGCCTCTCTGGTTGGTGCGCTGGCTTTTGCCTTTACCGATTCGTTTTGGTTTTCGGCTGTTGAGGCCGAAGTGTACGCCCTGTCGTCTTTGTTTGTGGCGCTGGTGTTGTGGGCTGCCACCCGCTGGGAGCGCGAAGCCGGTGAACCGAAGGCCAATCGCTGGATTTTGCTCATCTTCTTCTTCACCGGACTTTCGATCGGTGTTCATCTGCTCAACCTGTTGGTGTTGCCTACGGTGGCATTGATCATCGGGTTCAAAAAATACCGGGTTTCGCTAAAAAATATGCTGCTGGTGCTCGCCGGGTCGGGTTTGTTCATTGTTTTGCTGATGAAGGTCTTCATTCCCGGCGTCTTTTCATTGGCCGGTCCGCTGGAGTTGATTGCGGTCAACCAATTGGGGCTGCCCGTTAACAGCGGCTTCTATTTTTATTTGCTTTTACTGGCGAGTTTGCTTGCTGTGGGCTTAATGTACTCGCACCGCAAGCAAGAGCCTACGCTAAACCTGGCTTTGTTGTGCCTTTTGTTTTTAATGATTGGATACACCTCCTACCTGACGCCGTTTATCCGTTCGGCAGCCAATCCGCCGGTTGACCAGGGAAATCCGGAGACGACTTTCGAACTGATTAATTACCTGAACCGGGAGAGTTATGGCAGCCGCCCCATCTTGTACGGCGAAACCTATGGTTCGGTCCCGTTTTCGTATACCGATCGGGTGAGTTATGAATTCGATGGCAGGCAATACTATTCGGTGAAACTGAATCCCAAGGTGACCTATGCCGAGGGGACGACAAGCTTTTTCCCCCGCCTAAATAGCGATGAAAAACAACACCGGCAGGCATACACCAATTGGGTGAAGCTTCGGGGAAAGTCAGTTCGCTACACCAGCAAATCGGGTGAACGGGGGCAAACCACCATCCCAACCTTCGGTGAGAATCTCCGCTATTTCACACGCTACCAATTCGGGCACATGTACTGGCGCTACCTGATGTGGAATTTTGTGGGCCGTCAGAACGACATTCAGGGGTACGGTGATCCGGAGAACGGAAACTGGCAGTCGGGGATTTCGTTATTCGATACGCAGCGCCTGGGAGATCCGGCCGAGTTGCCAAGCGAGCTGCGGCAGAACAAAGGCAGAAACAGTTATTTCTTCCTGCCTTTCCTCCTCGGAATCATGGGGTTGCTTTTTCATTACCGAAAAGAAAAAGAAACCTTCCTTGAAATGCTGGTGCTGTTTGGAATTATGAGTTTTGGGCTGGTAGTTTACCTGAATGAAATTCCGGTCACGCCGCGCGAGCGCGACTATGTTTATGTGGGTTCGTTTTTCGTGTTTAGCCTTTGGATCGGGCTGGGGGCGCTGGCTGTTTTTGATTTTTTGCAGACGAAGATCCGCCAAACACCGGCTTTAATCCTGGCCGGCTTGCTGACATTTGCCGCAGGGCCGGGCATTTTGCTGCATCAGAATTACGATGATCATGACCGCTCGGGCCGCTATTCGGCACGTGACATAGCCCGCAACTACCTGATGTGCTGCGAGCCCAATGCCATCCTGTTTACCCATGCCGACAACGACACCTATCCGCTGTGGTATTGCCAGGAAGTGGAAGGCATCAGGCAGGATGTGCGGATTATTGTGATGCCTTACCTGAATGCCGGTTGGTACATGCAACAGGTCACCCGCAGAATTTATGACAATGCCGGAGTTAAATTGTCGGTTCCCGTTGAAAAATACAGCCGGGGCGAAGTGGATTACTTGCCGGTTGTTCCCCGTATTCAGGCCGCGCAGGATTTGAGGCGGGTACTGGCTTTTGTTGCCAACGATAGCTCACAAACCAAAATGGGCCTGCAGTCGGGCGGTGAGGTCAACTTTATTCCGGTGTCGGACATGTACCTGACCATTGGCAGTGAAAAGATCCCGGTGCGGCCCGACAAGGAATACCTAATACGCAAGGACCTGGGCTTTTGGGATATTTTAAGCTCGAACGTTAACGAGCGCCCCATTTACTTCACCTCTCTGGCTGACCCGCGTCAATACGGATTGCAGGATTACCTTCGCCTTGATGGCTTGGTTTACCGGCTGATTCCTGACCATCATCAGGCCCGGTCGGCGGCGGAAACAGGGCAGGTTGATCCGGAGATTTTATATCGTAACTTAATGGAGCGTTGCCGTTGGGAGAACCTGAAAGATCCGGATATTTATTTCGATTGGCACCACCGGCGTCTGTTTGCTTCGGCACAAATCAGGCCGGCATTTTACCGCTTGGCCAAGGCCCTGGTTGACGATAACCGCAAGGACGAAGCCCTGCGCGTGCTTCACGAAATCCGGGAAATCATGCCATTTCGGAACTGGCCGCTGGATTATTATTCTATTTTATTGAATGAGTTGTATTTCAAAATGAATGAAAAGGAGGCGGGGGAGAAGCAAATGAGGGAGCTGGCGGCAAACCTTGATGAATGGATCAACTATTATTTGAAGTTGGGTGAGTTGACGGGAGCCGGTTTGGCTCAGGAGTTGGAAATAAAACTTTTTCTGTATCAAAGCCTGGGTTCAATGGCCAGTTCCAATCATCTGCCCATGGCCGGCACGATGAGTGAAAAGCTGAATGCTTACCTGGCACTAATGGAACCGCGGGCGCCTTAGAAAATGCTGTCGTTAGTGGTTTTTGAATCCGGATGAAACAAAGTGGAATCGATGACCACACTTTGCAGAACCCTTGTTGAGTCACCTGTGGCGTGTGGGCCCGGGTTACGGTTTAAATCGGGCTTGATCATGACAAAAAGAAAAAGAACGGAAGCGACAACAGCTTTCACGCCCATCCCGTTCGTCGAAAAAATCCAGCCCAAAAATCCGCTAAACGAGTTTTGGCGGGCTTTGCTTTTGACTGATTTTAGCATGAATGCATAGTTGAGCTGGTTTTCAACGCGCGAAGCGGGCTTGCCAATGGTATCCTGCCTGATCAAATCTGCTAATTGTTTTTCACTCATTGCCTCTTGGTTTAAAATTCAATTTCTCCTTTTAAGTACCGAAACTTGTCGGCTAAAAACTTTCGGGTATAAAAAAGCCTCGATTTTATTGTTCCCGGCGCCAGCTCGAGCATGGCGGCAATCTCTTTTACCGCAAAACCTTCGCGGTAGTGCATAATAAAAACCGAACGGTGTTCGGGGTTCAGTTCATCCAAACTGCAAAAGATTCGGTTGATCAGCTCTTCATTCGATATTTCAAGTGGAAGTTCCGGATCGACCTGCTTCTCTGTTGCCGGACAGTTCTTGCGAATTTCGCGCCGGCGGTATTCGTTTTTGCATAAGTTGTACGCCACCGAAAATACCCAGGTCCTAAACGGATAAGCGGGATTGAAACGTCCGGGCTGTTCAATGATTTTCAGGAAAACATCCTGCAAAAAATCATTGGCCAAAGCCTCGGAGTTGCCCAGCATGCGAAAGAAGTAGTAGTACAAGCGGTCTTTGTAACGGTTGTAAAGCAAGTTAAACGCTTGCTGGTCACCGTTGCCAATATACTGCATCAGTTGTTCGTCCCTTTTTATTTTTTTGTTTTGCCCTGACATGCGTTTTTTGGTTGCTTTACGATCAGAAAGATCAAACTACTGTATGTTCCAATCAGGAGCAGTGGGGCTAACGTAATCCGTCGGAAACTGAAGATTCCAGTATCAAAAAGATCCGGATCGTGGTTGGCCGGGCCGCTCATCAGTACGCAAGCTAAAGTTAATAAAAGAAGGGCGACAACGAGCCCTAAATACTTCATTCTGTCGAATAACATGGCGCAACTTTTTGAACCAGTACACGTGAGATTGAAAAGGTTCAAAATTTGTTGGTTCGATTGATGGATTTTTTTAGATCCCTCCTGCCTGCGTGACAGTTAATCATCAGGAGTTGACTCGTTGTGTGGCTTCCATGTATTTCAATACAAATCGGATTTCAGAATAACTGTAATCATCACCAAGAGCTGATTTCACCTCAGTCATTGAACGATTGGCGTTTTTTTTAAGCTGATTCATAATTGCTTTTTGTTTGCCGGCCTCCACCAGCCGGTCGATTGGCAGTTCTCCCTCACCAACAAACTGAGCCAAATGGCCTTCGATGGTAGTGGTCGCCAGTTGCCGTTCGGCTGCAATTTCTTCGACCGACTTACCCGCTTTGAATAAGGCGTAGCTCAGGTGTTTGGAATCGAGCGTGGCTTTGGCCGGTTCTTTTTCGGCATTCAGCGGAAGCTCCAGCCCTTTAGCGTTGCGGTAGGCCAGAGTCATTTCCAGAATCTCCTTACCAAATTGTTGCATTTTTTTGCCGCCCATTCCTTGAATTCCTTTCAGTTCAATGCGGGTGGCTGGTAGCTTTTCAACGATCTCCAACAAGGTCTTTTGGCGAATGATTCGGGCGATTTCCACCTTCAAGTCTTTTGCTTTTGATTCGCGCCAGGCATGCATTTCTTTGAAAAAGTCGGGGTATTTGGCAAAGGCGACATTGCCCGAACCCGTGGCGGCTTTCTCGCTTCCAAGGTCAATTACTGCCCGGGCCCTGGCTTTCAGGTAGTCTTTCAAGATAAATCCATCCTGACAACTTGCAAGTCCGCTGCGTTTGATGTTCATCTCTTTCCTGAGTTTTACAAGAGCCTCTTGCAGGCTTTTGCGTACCGCTGCGTTATCGGTTTCAACGGAGGTTGATTTAATGGGATGTTCAAGGAAGGTTTCCAGTTTTTCGAGAAAGTAGGGGCAGGCTTTTTTGATTCGTTCCTGCAACGGCTCATTTTGTTCTGCGTCTTCACTCTGCCGGATTAATTGCCGTATTTGTCGCTCAAACTTATTCGCTATGCCAATCAGTTCGGTTTTTAAATGTTCACTAATGGTTTGCAATTGCTGGTTGAGGTTGCCCAAAAGTAAGGCGCCATGCTCGTTGCAAAGTTTTTGAAGGTATTGGATTTGCCACAGGATGGGCTTAAAGTCAAACAGCTCGCTTAGCAGTTGTAGTTGGTAGTCTCTGCGCGACTCGAGCAATTCTTTTTCACCAGGTTGGTTTTGTTCAACCCGATCAGTAAATGACACCACTGTCCCGTCGCTTTTAACGCTGTGGGTTTCAATGAGGGTACTTAGTACCAGCCCTTCGAGCGATTTGCAGCGGCTCAGTGCCACATACACCTGTCCATGAGCAAACGACTGTCGGGCATTGATAATCGCTTTTTCAAACGTCAGCCCCTGGCTTTTATGGATGGTAATGGCCCAGGCCAGCTTCAGCGGAAACTGCTCAAAAGTACCAATCACATTTTCTTCAATCTCCTGGGTCGTTTTGTTCAGCGCATACTTGGCATTTTGCCACTCGTCGCGCTCAACCACAATCGGTTCTGTTTCGCCCTCACATTGAACGTCAATCGAATCTTCATTAATGCGGAGCACTTTCCCGATCTTACCATTGTAATATCTTTTTTCTGCCGAACTGTCATTTTTGACAAACATCACCTGGGCACCTGCTTTGAGCACCAACTCAATCTCTGTCGGGTACATGTACTCCGGAAATTCGCCGTGTACATTAGCTTGGAAAAAGTGGGCTTTGGTTTTGAGTTCCTTCAGTTTTGAATGATTGATTTCCTGTGACTGGTGATTGTGGGTGGTCAGGGTGATGTAACCTTCCTTGTCGTCGGGATTGAAATTGGGCTGATAACGTTGATTCAGCGTATGAAGTGTCGTTTCATCCATCCGGTTTTCGCGAATCTGATTGAGCAGGTGAATGAAATGCTCGTCACTTTGCCGATAGATATGTTTCAGTTCAATACCGATGAAAGAGGCCTGTTTTAAGGCCCGGCTGCTAAAAAAATAGCAGGTGTCGTAGTAATTTCTCAGCAGACTCCATTCGTCATCTTTCACGACCGGAGCCAACTGTTGCAGGTCGCCAATCATCAGCAGTTGAATGCCCCCAAAAGGTTTACGGCGATCACGAAACCGGCGCAGCACTTCATCGATGGCATCGAGCAAGTCGGCACGAACCATGCTGATTTCATCAATCACCAGTAAATCCAGGCTCCGGATGATGTTAATTTTTTCCTTGCTGTAGCGTTTAATGCCAGTCGGTGCATTTTGTCCCGAAGGATTGCTGACGGAGAGCGAAGGGTTTGCTTGCGGTACTTGCGGGCCAAACGAGATCTGGAAAAAAGAATGAATGGTAACTCCTCCGGCGTTGATGGCTGCGACACCTGTGGGTGCAACTACCACCATGCGCTTGGGTGATTGTTTTTTTAGCTTATGCAGGAAGGTGGTTTTTCCGGTGCCGGCTTTTCCTGTGAGAAAAATATTTTGATTGGTGTAGTGCACAAAGTCGTGTGCAAGCTGTAATTGAGGATTGTCGTCGGTTTTCATGTTCTGGCTGGCTCTGTTTTATTGGGTGAATCTTGTATTATAGCTTGCTTGAAGTTTTGTTAAACAAAAATACGGAAAAATTGTGTGGGATAAAAATTGAAGCCTGGTTTTTTCAGGGTTGGTTTCCCCATTTTCTTAAACCAAAAAATAGATATTTGGAATTGCTGATTTTGAAACCACAGAATTCCACACGACCAAAGCGGGAAACGGATTGGAAAACTTGCCGGACTATACGATTTTCTTGCCGTGAAACTCGCTGGCGTGGATGGTTTGACTGAGTTCTGATAAGTTGTTTCTGGTGACTTTGCCGGCGGCTATGATGGTGATTCGGCCATCAGCCTGTTGGATGAGTTGAGTTAAGATTTCGGCGCCTTCAGCAGCTGTTGTCTTTGTTCCCGAGGTTAAAATCCGGTCAACTCCCATTTGAATGAGCGTTTCCAGTCCTTTCAGTGGATCTTTCAGCTCATCAAAAGCTTTGTGGAAAGTTACCTGCATGGGACGTGCCAGTTCAACGAGCTTTTGGGTATTGACTATGTCAATCTCACCATCTTTTGTCAGCAGTCCAAACACTACCGCAGGTACGCCCAGCTGCTTGCAGCAGTTAATATCCGCCTGCATTATCTGGAGTTCTTCTTTCGAATACACGAAGTCGCCACCCCGCGGACGAATCATCACGAAAGATGGAATGGTCAGTTTTTCTACGCAAGCTTTTATAGTTCCGAACGATGGCGTGGTACCACCAACGGCCAGGTTTTCGCATAATTCAACGCGGCTCGCTCCGGCTTTTTGAGCAGCCAGCGCTTGGGCGAAATTTTCGATGCAGGCTTCTTTTATAATCATGTTGATTTAGTTGGTTGAAGTTTTTACCGTTTCGCTAAGATTCTTTGCCAACGAACTGGCCGCCAGCCAGGCCGTGGAGTAAGCAATTTGCAGGTTGTATCCTCCGGTGTTGGCGTCGAGGTCAATCACTTCGCCTGCAAAATAAAGGTTTTTAATCAGTTTCGACTGCATGGTTTTGCCATCAATTTCGCTGGTGCTTACACCTCCTGCGGTAATGATGGCCTCTTTGAAGCCGCGGAAGTCGATCACATCAAACGACAGATTTTTCATCAGCAACATCACTTTTCGACGTTCCTTTGAATTCATTTGATGCCCTTGTTTTTTTCCATCAATTTGTAGTTCGTTCAGGAAGACCGGGATGAGTTTGGACGGCAGCCATTCTTTAAAAATATTTTCAATTTGTTTTTTCCCGTTCGCATCCAAATCCCGAATCAGGCGAGCATCCAGTTTGTTTTCGTCGAGCGCTGGTTTCAGATCAATACTGATGCGCACGTGCTTTTTCTGATTAAGGGCATCAACAACCAGTCGGCTTAAGGTCAGGATGATGGGGCCGGTTAGACCGTAGTGGGCAAAAAGCATCTCGCCAAATTCCTCCTGTGCTTTTTTGTTGCCGATCCAAACGCTGGTATTCACATTTTTTAGGCTGAGTCCCTGAAGTTCGGCTGCCATCTTGCCCGAAGTGACCAGCGGAACTAATGCCGGTCGCGCGGGTTGAATGGAATGGCCAAGCTGTTCGGCCAGGAGATAGCCATCGCCGGTGGAGCCGGTTGCAGGATAGGATTTCCCGCCCGTACAAAGAATGACTGCCGCTGTGGAAACGACTTCGCGTTGTCCATTCCGTTGCAGCCGAATTCCGGTTATCGCTTCTTTTTCAGCAAGAATTTCTTCTACTTTGGAAGAGTAGATGATGTCCACTTTGCGTTTTTTCACCCAACTCATCAGGGCGTTGAGTACTTCGAGCGCACTGTTGCTCGTGGGAAAAATCCGGCCACCACGTTCAACAGTTGTTTCCACGCCTTCACCAGCCAGCAGTTGAATGATTTCTTTGGAAAAGAAAGCACCAAATGCCGGTTTCAAGTATTTCCCGTTTGGGAAAATATTCTTGAAATAAGTGGATTGATGGGCGTCATTGGAAATGTTACAGCGGCCTTTCCCGGTGATGAGTAACTTGCGTCCGGCCGAACGCATTTTCTCCACCAGTAAAACCCGAGCTCCCAGTTCGGCTGCCCGTCCCGCCGCGATTAAGCCAGCCGGGCCGGCTCCAATAATGACCACATCATAGTTGCTTGTCTGTTCTTTTTTCGACATTCGATTCTTCTTAGGCTGGCAAAAGTACAGGTTTTCAACTAACTTTTTGATATGCTTTTAATTTAAGTCCCGGTATTTGGATAAGCACAAAAAAAGCAACCCAGAGGCTGCTTTTTAAATTCATTCCATGTTTCTTTTACTTGGTCAACAAATACTTGTTGATGTTTTCAATAAACATGTTCTTCGTTTCTTCTTCCGAGCGTCCAATTCCTGCCATCATGACTGGTTTTCCATCCATGGGTATGTACAGGAAGGCCGGAATGCTCTGAACGCCGAATACACCAGCCAGTTCACGTTCTTTCTCTGTATCGATTTTATAAACGTCAATTTTGCCTGCAAACTCATGCGATACTTCTTCCAAAATGGGTGAAGCGATCCGGCATGGGCCACACCAGTCGGCATAGAAGTCAATAACAACGGGTTTGTCTCCCAAAAACTTCCATTCCTCGGGCGATTCCTGGTAATTCCAGACTTCTTTCAGAAACTCGTCTTTTGAAATTAGAACTGTTCCCCCTTGCTTTTCGTCCTGCGAAACACTTGCAGTTTGTGTTTCGGCGGTCTCGTCATTCGTTTTTCCATTGCCGGTTGCGCATCCAGCGGTCGTTACAGCTGCCAATGCGATTACTGCTAAGAACTTTTTCATGCTATTTGTTTTTTATTGAATTTCAGTTATTGAATTATTTTAAAAATATAAAAATGCAAATATATAGAAAATTAAATATCAATGATTGTGCCATTTTCGGATTCGAGTTGTTTTGTCAGGTGCAATTTTTTTTGTGGTTGACGCAACCCCAAAGCCTAACTATGTATCTATTGTGTGTAAATTCAAACTGAAAAAGGAGAAAAAAAATGAAGACGCTTTTGAAATTTAGTTTAATCGGAATGCTGGCCATAGGTTTGTTCAGCTGTGATTTAAATGATGATGACGATTATTCTTTAGGGAAATACTGGGTTGGATTCGGTATTGTTGATGTGGAAAACGGATCAGATTACACCATCAAGATGGATGATGGATCTGAGCTTTTTCCGGTAAACAGTGCAATTCATTGGCATGAAGACGACGACAGTACGCGTGTTCTTGTCAACTACACCATTCTTGACGAGAAGCGGGTAAATGAAGAGTATGAGGAATACTACGTGCGTGTTAATTCAGTGAAAGATATCTTGTTTAAAGGTATTTTGGATATTACCGAAGAAACTGAAGATAGCATTGGCAATGATCCGATTCATGTTGAAGATGTTTGGACTGTTAATAACATGCTGACGTTTGAACTGCAGTATTTGGGAAGTAGCCGGATTCACTATGTGAATTTGGTGAAGGAGCCTGGTGAGCTGACCGCCGATGATGAGCCAATTCAACTGGAGTTGCGGCACAACGACCGCGATGATTATCCCAGCTACCACATGTCGGCCTTTGTTACGTTTGACCTGAGTTCGCTTCAAATTGAAGGGCAGGATTCGGTGATGTATACCGTAACAGGAAAAGATTACCATGGTGAAGTTTTTGAGTATGATGGAACTTATCGCTATTGATGGGTGATTGCATCAATTGGTTAAGATGATGGCACCTGTCCCGTTTCGGGGCAGGTGTTTTTGTTAAAATATGCACTTTACGCGACAAGATCATTTTATTATCCTTTTCAAAATCGTATTTTTCGGGTCCTGAAAAATGAGATTAATCGATGAAAAAACAACTTTTCTTATCTGTTCTGGCCTTACTGATTGGTGCCGGAACAAAATCAACCGCTATGGCAGAAGAACGAAAAACGTATATCCCAGAAACTCCTGTGCTAACATCTGATGTCATGACCCCTGAGGTTTTATGGTCGTTTGGACAGCTTGGAAACACGGAGCTTTCGCCCGATGGACAAACCGTCTTGTTTGGCGTAACGTATTATGACATTAAAGAGAATAAGCCGTACCGGGAGTTGTACACGGTTCCTGCGAAAGGAGGCGAGGTGAGTCGAATCACCAATACAGCACTCAACGAGTCGGGTGCACGATGGCGTCCCGATGGGAAAAGAATCGGGTATTTGTTTGCTGCCGACGGAGAAACCCAGCTTTGGGAAATGAATGCGGACGGATCCGATCCTGTGAAAATATCTCAAGTTGAAGGCGGAATTACTGGTTTCAAGTATTCGCCTGATCAGAAACACATTTTCTACACCAAATCGGTCAAGCTTGATGACGACATTCACGATTTGTTCCCGGATTTACCAAAAGCCAATGCCCGCCTGGAAGATGACTTGATGTATCGCCACTGGGACAAATGGCATGACTACACCTACAACCACATCTTTGTGACCGAATACGGACAAGGTGAAATAACATCGGGGAAAGACATTCTGGAAAGTGAAAAATTCGATAGCCCGGATAAGCCATTTGGCGGATTGGACGAAATTGTTTGGAGTCCGGACGGAAAGCAACTGGTTTATTCATGCAAAAAACTGACCGGAAAAGAATATGCCCTTTCAACCAATACCGATTTGTATTTGTACGATTTGGAGTCCGGGCAAACGACCAACCTCACCGAAGAAAACAAAGGATACGATAAAAGTCCGCTTTTTTCGCCCGATGGAACAAAGCTGGCTTGGACCAGCATGGCCCGCGATAGATACGAAGCCGACCAAACCCGTTTGTTTGTGCTGGATTTGAAGACCGGCAAAAAGACCAATTATTCTGAAGGTTGGGAGCAGAATGCCAGCCATTTAAGTTGGTCAAGCGATGGAAAGCTGATCTATTTTATCAGCAATATTCATGCAACCGACGAAATTTACAGCCTGATTTTGAAAAGTGGAAAAATAAGTCGCCTGACCGATGGGATACACAATTACCAGTTGGCTATTGAAACAGCCGATGGAAAATTGTTGGCTCAAAAAGTGTCCATGTCGCAGCCAGCCGAATTGTATTTAGTAAACCCGGAAACAGGCGAGGATGAACCGCTGACGACAATCAATAAAGGCTTGCTTGATCAGTTGGAGATGGGTAAGGTGGAAGAACGCTGGGTGAAAACAGTAGATGATAAAGACATGCATCTGTGGGTGATTTATCCGCCACATTTCGATCCGAACAAGAAGTATCCAACCTTGCTGTACTGTCAGGGCGGACCGCAGGGAACGGTAAGTCAGTTTTGGTCAATCCGTTGGAATTTTCAGATGATGGCGGCTAACGGTTACATTGTTGTTGCGCCAAACCGCCGGGGCTTGCCGGGCTTCGGAATGGAATGGCTGGAGCAAATCAGTAAGGATTATGGCGGCTTGAATATTCAGGATTACTTTTCGGCGATTGATGCCCTGGCCAAAGAACCCTTTGTTGACAGGGAGCGGCTGGGCGCTGTTGGTGCCAGTTATGGGGGCTTTTCAGTTAATTACCTCGCGGGGCATCATGAAGGACGTTTTAGCGCGTTTATTTCACACTGTGGCATTTTTAATTTCGACCAGATGTATGTTACAACTGAGGAAATGTGGTTTGAAAATTGGGACATTGGCGGTCCGTTTTGGGAAAAGGACAATCGGGCAGCGCAGCGATCATACAGCTTTTCGCCACACTTGTTTGTTGAGAAGTGGGACACTCCGATTCTGGTTATTCACGGTGAAAAAGATTTCCGGATTCCGTATACGCAGGGAATGGGGGCGTTTAATGCAGCTGTTCTGCGCGATGTTCCGGCTCAGTTTCTTTACTTTCCCGAAGAGAATCATTGGGTTACTTCGCCCCAAAATGGGATTGTATGGCAGCGGGTTTTTAAACAGTGGCTGGATAAATGGCTGAAATAGTAGCGTCAGTTTAATAAGATAAGGTGAACGATCTATCTTTGAGTTTCTATGCATGGTGAATTTTCATCCTGAAGAAAGGAGTCGAAGTCCAATTAAAGCGTTGGAAAATAATTGCATTCCACCGCTTTTCACTTTTTTTAAGCCAAGTTGGTTTCGTAATTAGAAATCCTCTTGAGAGATTTTGTATGATGCTACATCTTCCGGGTTTCCTTTTCAAGATTAGCCGCCATTTCTATCGGCACTTTCAGCGTGAAGGTGCTTCCCTTTTTGGGAATGGAACAAACTGTCAGTTCGCCACCCAATATTTTGGTAATACGTTTTGAAATGGCCAGTCCAACACCAATACCACTATAAACCCGGGTGCTTGAATCATCGATCTGCCTGAAAAAGTCAAAAATCAATTCTTGCTGATGTTGAGGAATTCCGATTCCACTGTCTTTAATTTGGATGGAGAGGCTGTTGTCAGCTATGTCTGCCCGATACTCGATGGTGCCTGATTTAGTGAATTTTATGGCATTTTTTAACAGGTTGATGATGATTTGGTTAATTTTGATTGAGTCCGCAATGAAATGATTGCTAATAAAATTAGGCGATGGGTTGTACCGTAGTTTCAGGTTCTTTCCTTTTTCCGATGAGTTCAACATTTCATCCAGTAATGTCTTATGCTGAAGAAACATGTCACTGCCTTTTAGATATTCTTTTCTTATTTGGACATAGGACTCGTCGGCCAGAGCCAAGTTTAGAATATCTTCGATTATTTGCAGTAAATTTTTTCCGCTTCGATATATTTTATCAGCAAAATTACTGATTTCATCCGTTGGTATTTTGTTCATCCTTAGCAGGTCGCTAAAGCCAAGAATGTGATGCAGCGGTGTACGCAACTCGTGGTTTACTGTTGCCAAAAAAGCGGATTTTAAGTGGTCACTTTCCTCGGCTTTTTCTTTCGCTTTTACCAATACTTTCTGATGAATATTGGCATTCAGTGCACTTGCAATGGCGTGGGCGACTGTATTCATGAGATGGATGTCGGCTTCAAGCCACGATTTTTCCTTAAGAACTGAGTCGAATCCCATAAAACCAAGAAGGTTTTTCTGGAAATGAATAGGAACCACCAACAGCGAAGTAATCGATTGGCTCCGTAAAATTTCTTTTTCCGCCCCGGCATCAATTGGTAGTTCTTTCACTCGTCTTATGTAGATGTGCTCAAGTTTGGTCAGCTTTTTCATCCACCAGGGGAAGATTGATACGGGCAGGTTTTGTAGTCTGGTAATCTCGGGACAGATGCTGGTTGCATGCCATTCATGGGTGTTATCCATGAACGAGTTATGGTCGCGGAACTGAAATACATAGCAACGATCGACTGCCAGAAATTGACCAATTTTTCGGAGTGTGCGGTTGATTACGTCATCTAAATCACTAAGCTGAATGCCTACAAAATCTGATGAGATTTCAGAAACCATTTTTTCAATTTCGTAGCGGTATTGAAGCTTGGTTTTTGATTGATAAAGTTCAGAAATGTCGGTAGATGTTCCACTCAATATGCTTGGATTTCCGAAAGAATCGAGTTCTGTAATTCCACCGTTGAACTGAGCCCAAACCCAGTCTCCGTTTTTGTGCTTTAGTCTTGTCCTGAATGAGAAGTGTTTGGTGTTTGTTTGTATAACATTATTCAGGATCTCTTTAATAATTTCGCGGTCTTCCGGATGGCAGCGTTTAAACCAACGTTTGGCACTAAAAGGGTAAAGTTCTCCGGGGGTGCATCCGATGAGTTGAGCCCAGGCTTCATTAACCATGAGTTTGTCGGTGTCAATGTTCCAATGCCAGATGCCGGTTTGAGCGGCATTCAATGCAGTTTGGAGGATACGTTCCTGAGATGGCTTTATTTGCTGTTTTTGTTCCAAATGGGTTAATATTAGCTTCCTAAAATTAGAGTTTAATTTTTCATCCCTCGCATA
>NZ_CAXBDD010000049.1:0-29045 GCF_963974515.1 uncultured Sunxiuqinia sp.
TGGGCTGGCATACTGGAAAATGACCGATGCCGTGATCCTGTTTGTGAGGTTTGCAAATGCGGACAAACCCGAATCGAAAGCAAGTTGATGCCGGCGCCTGATGAATTCGGCGGCAGTTTGATCAGGCACGGCGTAGAGATTAAACACTTTGAGGTAGGGCTGGATGCCAAACTTACCAAATTGGAAGGCTCCGCTTAGTTGGATGCCTGTCTGGTGAAGATCGCCCAGGTTATTCTTTTGGATTTCAAATATTCTGCTTTCATTGACTGTCATTTGATTGCTGATGACATCGCTGGTTTTGCGGTAAAACAGGCGGGTAGAAAGAAATTGCTTGTTCATCCGGTGTGAAAATTCAACCGTGATCTGATGATGGGTTTCGGCTTGAAGATTTGGATTTCCGGAATGAACAGTCAGCGGATCTTCAACCGAAACGCTTGGGTTTAGCTGGTAAAAGCCGGGCCAGGAAACCGAGCGTCGATAAGTGAGCTTTAGGTTTTTCGATGAAGTGATGTTGTACTTCACGGCCGCATTTGGGAGCAGCTTATAGAACTTGCTGCTCGCTGTGTTTCCTGATGTTGTTTCGGAAGCCTCCAGCCTGAACCCGAGGTTGACTTCGAGTTTGGGAACACGGTAGTAAATAGCCCCGTGCGCAGCAAATCGATTTTCTTCGTACCGAAATTCGGAGGACGATCGGTTTTGCATGGTTCGCAACCTCGTTTGAAGTCCCGCGGTCAGTTTATATTTTTCGCTGAACGGTAAACTGTAGTCCAGCTTTAAATTGATGGAATTGTTTTTCGGACTGATGCTGTTCTCCTGAAAATAGCCGCTTACGGGGTTGGAAAACGTGGTGGTGTTGTCAGCTTGCAGATGATGCCAGCTGGCATCCACGGCTAGCTCGTGCCCCGATTCTTCGTCGAAAAGGTGCTTGTAATGTAAGGAATAGAAGCCACTGTGATTGATGTCGTCATCTTCTTTTTCAGCCGTCCAGCCGATATTGCCACTTGTTTGCAGTTCAGCGCTTCCGTCCAGTTCCTGCGAATACGGATTGTAGAACGCATAAAAATTGAGCTGGTTTTTCGGGTTTATAAAATAGTCAAAACCATAATGAAAGCGGTGCGACCAGGTTTTTTGTTTCAGCGATTGAAAGGATCTGATTTCGTTGTTCGCCGAGTTTCCCAATATTATTCGGTGGTACGATTCCTCTACATCGAAATACCTCAATTCGCTGTTGTAGGAGGTAAACAGGTTGAATTTCCCAATCCCATAATTCAGACCGTAAGCTGGAGTAAGAAACACTTCGGAAGTAGAAACAGGCACTTCCAGATAGATGTGACCGTCCATGCCAGCATTCCTTTTATTGGCTAATATAATGTTCAGCACACCGGTTACGCTGGCATCGTAGCGGGCTGGAGGAGTGGTAATGACCTCCACTTTGTCGATTTGTCCGGCTTGCAGCTGACTGAGGTAACTGCGGTCGCGCTCCATGCCATTCACCAGCACGATGATGTTCTGGCTTCCTTCAAGCGAAATATTTTGATGAAGATCAACCTGGACACCCGGCAGTAATTTCAAAATATCGGTGCCGGTGTTCGAAGCATCCTGCATTTTTTTGCTGACGAAAAAGGTGGTTTGGTCCGATTCCGATTTGGCCTTAATGCGCCCGGCAATCACGTCAATATTCTCTAACTGCAAATTGGTATCATCTAAAACAAGCCTGCCCAAATCAACGGGCATTCCGTTCAGCTCAACTTGTCTGGTGTAGGTTTCATATCCCAAGGCACTTACTTTCATGTGGTATTTGCCCGACAGGATGTTGTCAAGGGTAAAAATGCCTGCCAGGTTGCTTGCCGCACCTCCAACCAACACTGTCCCTGTTGAATCGTACAGGGCCACATGGGCAAAGGAAATGGCCTCGCGATTTTCGTGGTCGACAATGGCACCCGATAGGGCCGACTGTGCTCGTAACGGCAAGCTGATCGTTATGAATACGCATGCTAAAATGAATACGCGGGTTAGTTTTGGGGCGAGGGTTGAGATTTTCATGTTCGTCATCATCATGGTATGGGTTTGATTTGATGAGGTAAATTGACAGAACATGCCGTAATTGCCCAAATAACTGGGATACGTCGCAGCGATTTGTTATCGGGGGAATAAATCAGGCTTGACAGTTGTTACGGGAGGTAAGAATCTGTGATGAATGGTTAACCCAGCTGCTTGTAAAGTTTGTTGAATTCCCGCGACTTGTTGCGCGATACCGGTATTTCCTCTTCGATGCCCCAAAGCCGTAGTCGATATCCCAGGCTGTTGCCCTTTTTGGTTTTAATTTTTTTCAGGTTGGCAATAAATGCCCGGTGGGTGCGAAACAAGTAGGGGATTCCTGCCAGTTGCTGCTCAATATTGTTGATGGAATTACGAATCACTTTTTTCTGAATTTTTCCATCCGTTTGTATAAAAAAGTTCACGTAGTTTCCTTCTGAAACAGCAAAAAGGAACTGGCTCGGGTAGAAATTCAGCGTTTCTTTCTTCAATTGTGAATCGATTTGAATCCGTTCTTCGCTGTCCGATTGCATATTTGGCACGCTGGCAGCCTGATTCTTCGGGCTTAAAGCGTTTTGGTAGCGGTAATTCCATACCGAAGAAATTAGAAATGGAATGATGCCGATCAGGAAGGATTTTCTGACGGAGTCAAACAGCGTTGCCAGGTTCCATCGATCAGTCGGTTCTTCCAGCAAAAAAGCGGCAAAATAGATGGCGATTCCCATGCCCAGCAAAACAATAAAAACAGCCATCATTTCTTTCAATAGATTCCAGTCATGGCCTTTCGAAAAGAATTCGATCCTCCGTAAGCCTTTAATCATTCCAAATAGAGCCATTGCAGATATCAATGAATAGGCGGCCATCGTTGCGCTGTAACCAAAAATACGGCCGGCATGAGATCCCAGCGGTCGATACAACAAGGTAAATAGAAAAGCAAACAGCCCAATCAGCAAGGCCCCGTAATGCGGGTGCTTGAGGATGAAATTCTGAGGAAAGCTTTTTAACAAGCCGTTTTTTAGTTGATTCTTCATTTTTGGGAACACAGAAGATCTGCTCTGATCTTGCTTTTATTCCATGTAAAAGTAGGAATTTGAAAGCTGGTTTGTAGCGTGCAACAACGGTTTTTTCTGATTCGGCAGTACATTTTGTAGGTTGGGCAGTGATTGATAGGAAAAGATGGATTGATTGATGAAAGTTTTGCAGAAAATAAAATAAATCGGTTAATTTTGGAAATTTACCACCTTTTGAAGACAGAAAATGATATTCTAACAGACTAGTTTACTCCTCATGAGAAATATTTTAGCGATTGCCTTATTGGTTTTTTGGACATGTAGTGGTTTTGCCCAAAGCGCCGGAGACTACTTTCCCTTAGAAGACCTGACCACCGTTGGTGCATACTACTATCCCGAACATTGGGATGAGGCGCACTGGGATCGTGACCTGAAAAAGATGGCCGAAATGGGTTTTGAGTTTACGCATTTTGCCGAATTTGCCTGGGCACAATTGGAACCCGAAGAAGGAGTGTATGATTTTGATTGGCTGGATCGGGCGGTCGCTTTGGCGGCCAAGCACAAGCTGAAAGTAATTATGTGCACTTCAACAGCCACACCGCCTGTTTGGCTGGTTCGAAAGCACCCCGAGATCTTGAAAATGCGAGAGGACGGAACACGCATGGATCATGGGTCGCGGCAGCATGCTTCTTTTTCAAGCGAGGTGTACCGTCAATATTCCATGAAGATGATTGTTGAGTTGGCCAAACATTACGGGAACGATTCCCGCATTATTGGCTGGCAACTCGACAATGAGCCAGCCATCAACATCGATTTTAGTGACGATGCCCAAAAACGTTTCCGGGAATGGCTCAGGGAGAAATACCAAAGCATTGATGCCCTGAATGACGCTTGGGGCACCAACTTCTGGAGTGGCACCTACAGCGATTATACTGAAATCAATATTCCACAGCACCAGCAATGGGG
The DNA here is from genome assembly GCF_963974515.1 of uncultured Sunxiuqinia sp. GTDB lineage: Bacteria > Bacteroidota > Bacteroidia > Bacteroidales > Prolixibacteraceae > Sunxiuqinia. The sequence continues at coordinate 4,014 of NZ_CAXBDD010000049.1, forward strand.
AATGAACCTGTACCAACGGTTGGATCACAGCCGCTTTTGCGATCACGAAACTGCTTCGTTTCTGGATGAGCAGGCGATAGCAATCCGCGAATATGTCCATGCTGATCAGTGGGTTACCACCAACTACATTCCATACTACGATGCCCGCTATCCGGGAGCCAGCAAGGAACTCGACTTCATTACCTACACCCGTTACATGGTTTATGGCGAACACCCGGGAATCGGAATAAAAGGCTATCGAGTGGGCGAATATTCACGAATTGCCATGGCCAACGACTATTTCAGGCCATTGACACCAATTTATGGCGTGATGGAATTACAACCGGGGCAGGTGAACTGGGGTACGATCAACTCGCAGCCACTTCCGGGAGCGGTGCGTTTGTGGCTTTGGCATGTTTTTGCCGGCGGCAGTCAGCTTACCTGTACTTACCGATTCCGGGCACCGGTCTATGGTTTCGAGCAATATCATTATGGGATCGTAGGTCCCGATGGCGTAAGCCCAACTCGCGGTGGGCTGGAATTCCAGCAGTTTATGGACGAAATCAATTTGTTGAGAGGAAAATCAGCGATCGGAGAAGTTCCCGCAGCATATCAAAAAAGAAAAACGGCGATCCTTTACGATCCTGATAATACGGTTGCCATCAACCAGAACAAGCAAACTACAGTTTGGGATTCCGAGCAGCATGTTTTAAAATACTATAAGGCGTTGAAGTCGTTTGGTGCTCCGGTCGATTTTATTCGCGATACCATGGATTTCTCCAAATACCCGGTGATTGTGGTTCCGGCCTACCAGCAGATGAGTCTGAAACTGATCGAAACGTTACTTCACTATGTTGAAGCTGGAGGCAATTTGGTGATGTCGTGCCGTACCGGACATCAGAATGAATTGGGACATCTTTGGGAAGCAAGCCACGCTGAACCCATTTACCAATTGATTGGTGGCCAAATTGAAAGCTACGACCTGCTGCGTCCCTATGATCCTGACACGGTAATCATGGACGGAGAGCCGTTTTCCTGGACCAGTTGGGGCGATTTGTTGAGCCCGGCTGAAGGCACCGAACGCTGGGCGACTTACACCGGCGACTTTTATGCCGGCAAAACAGCCGTGAGCTTCCTCCAGCTTAAGAAAGGAAGCGTGTGCTATGTGGGAGTCGACAGCAACGAGGGCGATCTGGAAATGGCTGTCCTTAGCAAAGTGTATGATCGCCTGAATATACCTGTGAAAAATTATCCGCCGGGAGTTACTGTCGAATACCGCGATGGTTTTGGTATTGCCGTGAATTACGCTGACCAGGACTACACGATGGAACTTCCTGCGAATGTTGAGATTCTGATTGGTAATCCGGTCATTCCAACGGCAGGGGTGCTGGTATGGAAAATACCTTAGATTATTGTGGAGAAGATGGGATTCATATGGCCGGTGATGGTCAGCAGATTATTGCGTTAGAAATAATTAAGAAGCCATCGAATGTTCAGGGAGACACGTGATTTACGCATCGGTGGGGCCAAATTTCATTCCCCGGTGTGCCGAGGATATCAAGCTTGGTTGATTGCTTGGTTTTCAAAGCCTTTCCTTCGTTGTTTTATAAGTTGCAAGCTGAATTCTTCTTCTATTTTATTTGTGGAGGCGGGTCAAAACTGCGAAATTCAAGAAAAAAACTGTTTTTTACTTACAAATTAGTTTTGTCTTTACGGATTAATTTCTACATTTGCTCCACTAATAACACTAAAAATGAAATTTCAGGCTATCATACTCAACGTCCTTATTCTTCTAGTCGTGGTCATTTCGCAGGCGAAGTGAGGATGTCGTACGTTGGTATAACCGATAGCCATTCTCATCAGGGGGAATGGCTTTTTTCATTTATAGAACATTAATTTATGAGACATTTTGCAACAATTCATTTGGTCCTTCTAGTCGTCATTCTAGTATTTCACTAAGAAAGGCCAGGGATTGTTGAACAAATAAAATTCGAAAGCCTTTCTCTATTGAGAAGGGCTTTTTTAAGAAACAAAAATCAAGTTGAAATGCAGAAAAAATTAAGATCGGCCACAACTACCGAAGGACGAAAGATGGCGGGAGCCCGGAGTCTTTGGCGAGCAAATGGTGTGAAGGAAGAGCAATTTGGAAAGCCCATGATTGCCATTGTCAACTCGTTCACCCAGTTTGTTCCGGGGCATGTTCACTTGCATCATATTGGTCAGGAAATTAAGGCCCTGATTGAAGAGCGAGGCTGTTTTGCCGCTGAGTTTAACACCATTGCCATCGATGATGGCATCGCCATGGGACACGATGGGATGTTGTATTCCTTGCCTTCGCGCGATGTGATTGCGGATAGTGTAGAATACATGTGTAACGGGCATAAGGCGGACGCGATGATCTGCATCTCAAACTGCGATAAGATTACTCCGGGAATGATGATGGCCGCAATGCGTTTGAACATTCCGGCCATTTTTGTTTCAGGCGGACCGATGGAAGCCGGGAAGATCGATGAGAAATCGTACGACTTGGTTGATGCGATGGTGATGGCAGCCGATGATTCAGTGTCGGATGAAACCATTTTGCGGGTCGAGCAAGAAGCTTGTCCAACCTGCGGTTCCTGCTCGGGTATGTTTACGGCCAACTCTATGAACTGTTTGGCTGAGGCGCTTGGACTGGCTTTGCCTGGAAACGGAACCATCGTGGCTACCCACGCCAATCGTAACAAACTGTTTGCTGAAGCGGCTAACCGCATTATCGACATTACTTACGATCACTACCAGAATGGCAATGAAAAGGTAACTCCTCGTGGAATCGCTACCAAAGCGGTGTTTGAAAATTCGATGAAACTCGATATTGCCATGGGGGGCTCAACCAATACGGTGTTGCACATTTTGGCCATTGCGCAGGAAGCCGGCGTAGATTTTACCATGGAAGATATTGACAAGCTGTCGCGCAACACACCCAACCTGTGTAAAGTGGCGCCCAATTCTGACTATCATATTGAAGATGTGAACCGGGCCGGTGGAATTCTGGGCATTTTGGCAGAGATGGACCGGGCTGGTTTATTGGACACGTCTGTTTCACGGGTGGATGGCTTAACTCTCGCTGAGGCAATTAAGAAGTATGACGTGATGAATCCGAAGGTTTCAGAAGAGGTCATCACCAAATATAAATCGGCTCCGGCCGGAGTTCGTAACAATGTTATGGGCTCCCAGGAAAGTTATTACAAGGCATTGGACACCGATCGCGAAAAAGGATGCATCCGCGATTTGGAGCATGCCTACAGCAAAGATGGCGGATTGGCTGTCTTGTTTGGAAACATTGCCCGCAACGGATGTATTATAAAAACAGCCGGTGTTGATCCGTCGGTTTACACGTTTAAAGGAACTGCCAAGGTATTTCAGTCGCAGGATGATGCTGTGAATGGAATTCTTGGCGACTCTGTGCAGGCCGGCGATGTGGTGGTCATCCGCTACGAAGGGCCTAAAGGCGGACCAGGTATGCAGGAAATGTTGTACCCCACATCGTATATTAAATCCATGAAGTTGGATAAGGCCTGTGCCTTGATTACTGATGGGCGCTTTTCCGGGGGGACTTCCGGATTATCTATCGGGCACGTTTCGCCTGAAGCTGCAGCAGGAGGTGAAATCGCACTGATCGAAGATGGCGACCTTATCGAGATCAGCATTCCAGAGCGTAAGATCAACTTGCTGATTTCAGATGAAGAAATGACAAAAAGAAAATCTGCAGAAGAAGCGAAAGGCAAGGACGCCTACACGCCTGCCGGCAGAGACCGGGTAGTAAGCAAAGCCCTGAAAGCTTATGCCAGCCTTGTTTCTTCGGCAGACAGAGGTGCAATTCGATTAATAGATTAGTAACAAATAAAAACTCATTCATATGGCAACAAAGCGAATTACTGGATCAAAGGCCGTTATCCTTTCACTTTTGGAAGAAGGCGTAGATACCATTTTTGGATATCCGGGTGGGGCGATCATGCCCATTTACGACGCCCTGTATGATTTTGACAAGCAAGTAACCCACATTCTGACCCGTCACGAACAAGGCGCAGTGCATGCAGCCGAAGGGTATGCCAAGGTCACCGGCAAGGCTGGCGTTTGTTTTGCCACCTCGGGGCCTGGCGCCACCAACCTGATTACCGGAATCGCTGACGCGATGATCGACTCCATCCCGTTGGTTTGCATTACCGGACAGGTGGCTTCACCGCTGCTCGGAACCGATGCGTTTCAGGAGTCGGATGTGGTTGGCATTTCCATGCCAATTACCAAATGGAATTATCAGATTACCAATGCGGATGAAATTCCGGAGGCCATTGCAAAAGCATTCTATATTGCACAATCCGGCCGTCCGGGACCTGTATTGTTGGATATTGCCAAAGATGCCCAGTTTCAGGAAATAGATTTCAATTATAAAAAGTGTACAAAAATCCGGTCCTATATTCCGGAGCATCCGGTTGACCCCTTTAAGGTGAAGGCGGCTGCCTGGCTGATTGATCAGGCTAAAAAACCGTTACTGCTTTTCGGACAGGGCGTTATCATTGCCCAAGCCGAAGCTGAGCTGAAAGCTTTTGTTGAAAAGACCGGAATTCCTGCGGCCTGGACCTTGCTTGGCCTTTCTGCTATGCCGAGTGATCACCCGCTGAATGTCGGGATGCTAGGCATGCATGGAAACTATGGGCCAAACATCAAAACCAATGAGGCGGATTTGATCATTGCTGTCGGCATGCGATTTGACGACCGGGTTACCGGCAAGGTGAGTTCGTACGCAAAAAATGCCAAGATTATTCACTTGGAGGTGGATCCGGCAGAAATCGATAAGATTATCAAAACTGATGTTGCTGTGTTGGGTAATGCCAAAAAATCGCTGGCCATGCTTATCGACAATGTGAAGGAAAACACGCACGACGCTTGGGTTCAGGAGTTCAAGGACTGCGACAAAATTGAATTCGAAAAAGTAATCGATAAAGACATTCGCCCGGATAAAGTTGGGTTGACCATGGGGGAGGCTGTCCGCATTACTTCGGAAAAGACAAACAACAACGCGGTGTTGGTAACGGATGTGGGTCAGCAGCAGATGATTGCATCGCGCTACTTTAAGTTCTCGCAGTCAAAAAGCAATGTTACTTCCGGAGGATTGGGGACGATGGGCTATGCGATTCCTGCATCGCTGGGTGCTCAGTTGGGTGCAAAAGACCGGACGGTTTGCTGCTTTGTAGGTGATGGTGGTTTCCAGATGACCTTGCAGGAATTGGGCACTATAGTACAAAACAAACTGCCGGTAAAAATCATCCTCCTGAATAATAACTTCCTGGGAATGGTTCGGCAGTGGCAACAGTTGTTCTTCGAAAAGCGCTATTCATTTACCGAGCTTCAAAATCCTGATTTCATCATGATTGGGAAAGGTTTTGGAATGGAAGGCCACAAAGTAACCAAACGCGAAGAGTTGTCTGATGGCATTCAAAAGATGCTCGATCACGATGGTCCATATCTGCTGGAGGTTGTTGTTGAGAAGGAAGACAACGTATTCCCTATGGTTCCGTCAGGAGCATCAGTTTCAGACATTATTCTTGAAGCTTAATCGTTAAAAATTGAAAAAATGAAACAGGAATTTATTATTACCATATATTCGGAAAACCACATTGGATTGTTAAACCGGATCACGATCAATTTTACCAAGCGTAAAATGAATATCGAAAGTTTAACCGTTTCTGAATCAGCTATTAGGGGGATTTCGAAATTCACCATCGTGGTGAATGAAGAAGAAGACCGGGTAAAGAAAGTTGTTGGACAACTGGAAAAAGTGGTGGAGGTGCTAAAAGCGTTTTACCACACCAACGACGAGATGGTGTTTCAGGAAATCGCGCTCTACAAAGTTCAAACCGACACCTTGTATGACAGCGACCAGGTTGAACGCCTGGTTCGCAAGGCAGGCGCCCGCATTTTAGAAATTACCCGCGAATACACGGTCATTGAGAAAACGGGGCATAAGGAAGAAACACAGGAGCTGTTTGAAGCCTTGAACCAGTTTGGCGTGCTACAGTTTATCCGTTCGGGCCGCGTGGCAATTACCCGTGACCCCATTGAGCGCTTGTCGGAATTCTTAATGGAGCGTGACAACTTATTGAGTCAGGTGGATTAATTTTGTAAAATCATTTAATAAAGCATATAAAGAAATGGCAAATTATTTTAACACACTTCCTTTGCGCCTGCAATTGGAACAATTGGGAACCTGCGAGTTCATGGATCAAGCTGAATTTGCAGACGGCGTAAAAAAGCTGGAAGGCAAAAAAGTGGTGATCGTTGGATGCGGCGCCCAGGGATTGAACCAGGGACTCAACATGCGTGACTCGGGACTGGATGTGTCCTACACTCTGCGTGAGGCAGCGATCAAGGAAAAACGCCAGTCGTACAAAAACGCGGCCGACAACAATTTCAAAGTAGGAACTTACGAAGAAATGCTGCCATCAGCTGACTTGGTCATTAATCTGACTCCTGATAAACAGCACTCCAGTGTTATTAAAGCGGTGATGCCCCTGATGAAAAAAGGAGCAACCCTGTCGTATTCCCACGGCTTTAACATTGTAGAAGAGGGCATGCAAATCCGCAACGATATTACCGTGATTATGGTTGCGCCCAAATCTCCGGGTTCGGAAGTACGCGAAGAATATAAGCGTGGTTTCGGGGTGCCTACCCTGATTGCCGTTCACCCGGAAAATGATCCGAATGGAGATGGATTTGAGCTTGCCAAAGCCTACGCAGTAGCTACCGGCGGGCACAAAGCGGGCGTCTTGCGTTCGTCGTTTGTGGCCGAAGTCAAATCGGACTTGATGGGTGAGCAAACCATTTTGTGTGGCTTGTTGCAAACCGGTTCCATTTTGTCGTTCAATAAAATGATTGAAAAAGGCATTGAGGCGGGTTACGCGTCTAAGCTTATTCAATACGGATGGGAAGTGATCACCGAAGCGCTGAAGCACGGCGGAATCACCAATATGATGGATCGTTTGTCGAATCCCGCGAAAATCAAAGCGTTCGAATTGGCTGAAGAATTGAAAGACATTATGCGTCCGCTGTTTCAAAAACACATGGACGACATTATGTCGGGCGAATTTTCCAAAACCATGATGGAAGATTGGGCCAACGACGACAAAAACCTGCTGACCTGGCGTGCTGCAACAGGTGAAACAGCTTTCGAAAAAACACCGGCTACGGATGAGGAAATTACCGAGCAGGAATATTTTGACAACGGCGTGTTGCTGGTAGCCTTTGTGAAATCGGGTGTTGAGCTTGCATTTGAAACCATGACTGAAGCAGGAATTAAAGAGGAATCAGCTTATTATGAGTCGTTGCACGAAACACCGCTGATTGCGAACACCATTGCCCGGAAGAAATTGTTCGAAATGAACCGGGTGATTTCGGATACAGCCGAATATGGCTGCTACTTGTTCGATCACGCCTGCAAGCCGTTACTGGGTGATTTTATGAATAAGATTGAAACCGACGTGATTGGCGAGACTTATGGCGAAGGTTCAGATAATCATGTCGATAACAAGCGCTTGATTGAAGTGAATGCGCAAATTCGTTACCACGATGTGGAAATTATTGGCGAAGAACTGCGTGCGGCCATGGCTGCCATGAAAGCGATTTACTAGTTGATTGGCTGTTCTCCGGCAAATTTACAAGCCGGGGAACACAAGATATAGACAAGCTCCATCTGACGATGGGGCTTTTTGCATTTTATCCGGCTGATTTCTTGTATTGTGCCAGAACGAAATCTTTCCGCAGAACCTTTGAACAACTAGGCTTTTGATGGGTTATTTTTTTGTATTTTCAACCGTAGAAAAACAAAACTTCAAACGAAAACGAAATTCGACTATGATTTCATGGTTTATTGATCAAGATCCTGTGAAACAGGCGTTGTTGGCTACGTTATTTACCTGGGGCGTTACAGCTCTCGGGGCTTCCATGGTTTTCTTTTTTAAGCGCATCAACCGGAAAGTGATGGATGGTATGCTTGGTTTTGCCGCTGGTGTGATGATTGCCGCCAGCTTTTGGTCGCTTTTAAACCCAGCCATTGAGATGGCCCGGGCAACCAGCGACTACCCTTGGGTGCCGGCCGTGATCGGCTTTTTGGGAGGCGGAGCTTTTTTGTGGACGGCCGACCAGTTACTGCCTCACCTTCACCTGGGTTTTCCCCGCGAAGAAGCAGAAGGCGTTCCAACTACCTGGCGCCGAAGTGTGTTGCTTGTTATGGCCATCACCCTGCACAATATTCCCGAAGGATTGGCAGTAGGAGTTGCCTTTGGCGCGGTGGCTGTCAGTGCCCCTATTGACGGCGTTCCGGCGGCAACTTTAGCTGGGGCAGTGGCTTTGGCTATTGGTATCGGCATCCAAAATTTTCCGGAAGGGGCGGCCGTTTCTGTTCCGCTGCGCCGCGAAGGATTCAGTCGGCGGAAAAGCTTTCTGTATGGCCAGGCTTCAGGCATTGTGGAGCCGATTGCTGGAGTAATTGGTGCAGCAGCGGTACTGATGATGCAGCCAATTTTGCCTTATGCGCTTTCGTTTGCGGCAGGTGCCATGATCTATGTTGTGGTTGAGGAACTCATTCCCGAATCGCAGTTACAAAAGAATACGGATATTGCGACCATCGGTGCCATGCTCGGATTCGCAGTCATGATGACCCTGGATGTTGCCTTGGGGTAAAGGGAAACCAAGCCCTAATTCCCAATGACCAATAACCTGTCTTTTAAACATGTTTTTTTGCAGCGGATTTAGCTGTTAAAAGTGTAATATTATTATTCAAAAATTGAAACAATGAAGAGTATTATTGAAGGCACTTATAAACTCCTGTCGTTTGAGGCAGAAAAAGAAAATGGCGAAATCGTTTATCCATTTGGTGAAGACGCTATTGGGTACATTCATTATTCGACATCTGGCCACTTTTCGGTTCAGTATATGCCCAAGCATCAAGCAAGTGAAAACTTGAAAGGTGTGTCGTATTTTGGAAGTTACGAATACAACCGCGAGAAAGATTACATCGTTCATCATGTGGAAGGTTCGTTGTTTCCGAATGAAGAAGGCCTGGATAAAATCCGTAATGCCCGTGTAAGGGGAAAAGGATTGCAGTTGACTTGTCCACCACAAAAATGGGGCGATGATGAAGTTTTGGTAGCGACCATTCGTTTCGAAAAGCAGGAAGAACTGCCTCCGGTGACGGTTTTCTAACCGAAAGATTCGATTACCTTCGAACCTGAACCACACCTTTGAATCGACTTCACTGGTGTGGTTCAGATTTTTTTGCGAAAGGAAAGGTCCAGCAGTTTTTCAAATTGAACGAGCAGCACTAAGGCAATGCCAATTTGTATGATCAAGGTGACTTGCTTCAGTGGAATTCCATAAAGCTGTACGTTTAGGTTGGCGGTCATGTTGGTGATAGCCAGCCCCATAAAGAGGCCGACAAAAAAGAAAATCCAGGCAAATCGGATGTTGTTGAGTACCGATTCGTGCTGGCGCTTTTCCTGGTTGATCTTGTCCATCATGCGCGCTTCAAAATCGTCGAAAGGCATTTTGGTGAGCGAATGCTTCATCAAATTTCTGATCAGTTTTTCTTCTTGATGCATCTTATCCATTTCAAATCGTTTTTAGCTCCTTTAACATCAGTTGATTCACTGCCGCCAGCATGTTTTTGCGTCCCCGGTGCAAAATAACCCGCACATTGGCTTCTGTCCAACCGGTTTCATCGGCGATGGTTTTGCTCGGTTGATCTTCCAAATAGAACAAGCGCAGCACCAAACTTTCCTTCGGTGGAATCAATTTTAACGCTTCCTGCACCACCAAAGTTTGTTCTTCCGGTGTCAGGCCGTTCAGACTGCCCTCAACCGAATCAAGCTCCGTTTCCTGAAGTTCATTTTGGTAAATGTGCTGCTTCTTTTCTTCTCGTATTCGCTGGAATGCTTCGTTAATGACAATCCGGTAAAACCAGGTTTTAAAACTCGAATGCCCTTTAAAGGTTTTCAGTTTTTGGAAGACCTTGATAAACGATTCCTGCACAACCTCCTCGGCCCAAAATTCATCTTTGACGACAGAAATAGCCACCGAAAAGGCCAGGTCTTTATAGTTGCTTATAAAATACCTGAAGCCCTCGGTGTCGCCGTTTAAGACTTTTTGGATGTAAAGGTTGTCCATTGAAATTAGTTGCTTTTCGGCTTGTCAATATAATGAGCGATGACCATGGCGACTCCTCCAAAAAGCAGGACAAAGGCAAAGATGGATGCTCCATCGGTTTTTTTGTTCAAGTTGTCCCACATGGGGTTTAGGGTAAGAACCATGGCGAGCGAGAGCCCGACGCCGATACCAGTTATCAACATGCCCAATTTCAGCCAGGGAAATCGAAAACCGACTTCGCGTTTGGCATAAATCTCCGAAACATCCTTGTCTCGTTCAATGAGTGCCATTCGTTCTTTATTTCTGGCTTGCAGAAAATAGTACCATCCTAAAAAGACACTGGCGAAAAATCCCAGCCAAATCAATGCTAACATCAAATCTTCCATTGTTTCATTTTTTTAAGTTTCGACTCTTTGATGCAGGCTAATAAGAAATGTTACAGAAAAATGGAATATAGTATGAAATGTAAGTGAACGGTTTTAGTAATGAAAGGCTTATTTCTCACGCGAACGATACGATCCGTGTTTGCTTACTTCTCAAAGGCGCTTCCTGCGACCTCCAAAACCATTTGAAACTCGTGGATAGAATTCAGGTCGATTGAGCCAAGCACATAAATTACAGCCTTGTTGCTCACCAGCAAGAATTCGTTTTCGCCACTTTTGCCTTTGTTTCGAAGAAAAGAGATCTTATCATCTGACCGTTCGGAAACCATCAGGCGGGAGAAGTCTTTCAAATTAGTCTGAGATAAGAAAGGTTCATATAGCGACTGGCGTTCGGAGTCTCTCGGACCCTGGAATTCGATCATTCTTAAGCAGGAAAGCTGCCTGTAATATTCCTTCAATTCGGGAGGAGTGGTTTTGGCTTCAGCCAACATCTTAAACATCTCATCCGAGACTTCAAAAAAAGAAACATCCGTCATTTTCTTGAATGATTGAAAAGACTGTTCAATGGACTGATTTCCGTTTTGTGCACCCGATGATAAACTTGCGATGATGCAAAACAATAGCAAAAATAGTGTTGTTCTCATACTTGTTTTTTAATTATGGAACTTAATGTCCAATATTTGTTTCACGTAATGTTCTCATTGATTGGAGTGGCTTTTCCAACAGGTTCACATCTTCCAACTGCTTCAGGTTTTTATTCATTTCGCTGGAGAAATAGTACAAGGTTTTCGCCGTGGTGTTATTCAGTTGAATCAGCTCTTTTTTTGTCAGTTGTGTGTATCGTATTGGTTCTCGGTTTGTTCTGAAAAATGCTACACTGACTATAACTGTTAGCGCAGCAATTGATGCGGCAATTGAGATCCTTCGGGTCAGCTTGACCCTGGAATCTTTAATGTGTCGGGTTACTTTTGCAAGAGGATCAAAGTCATCAGGAATCTCGTCACCCGATTTCCCGAAAGCCTTATGATAGGCTTTCAGGAAAACAACGGATTCGTCGTTTTTTTTTAGGAGATGAACCATCTCTTCAATGGTTGATTCCCCTTCTAAAAACGATTTTGTTTTGTTTTTATCGTTTTTCATAAACTGTACTCTCCTTTAAATATATGATACAATCTTCTACGTCCCCTCGAAACATGCACCCGAATTGCATTCACCGGGAGTTGCATGATCTGTGCTATTTCGGTATACTCAAGACCTTGAAAGTCTTTTAGCTGTAATGCCAGTTGCTGTTGTTCGGGCAATCGTTTGAGTTGTTGCCTGATTTGCTCCACCAGGTCAAGCTGTTCCATGGTCGACGTTTCAACCCTTTCATGCTGGTGGGTTTGCTGAAAAACCTGAAATTGTTTTTGCTTTCTTAGTTGATCGAAGCAATAGTTTCTTAACATGGTCATGCAAAAACTTGCTATATTTTCTTCTCTGTTCAGCTTTTTGCGTTGAAGCCACAACCTTAAAACAATCTCCTGAACAGCGTCCTGAGCTTCTTCTTTTGAATTTAGAATGCTGAAGGCAAACCGGTAAAGTTGATCTTTAAGTTGATGGATCAGTTGTTCAAATTCATTTTTTTTCATGAAGCAAAAACGCTGTTTATTTAGAAATCTACGTTGGTATTACGAATAGACCCTGATTTCATTACACCTGTTGGAAGAATTAAAGTTCAAAAGAACGGAAAGTCTTTGAAGATCAAGATAATTGCAGGAGAATTTGTTTTCATTGCCAGCTTCTTGGATGAAGGACAGTAACTTTTGTTGTCTGATTTTTGTTTGAATGATCAATTCCCAATGAACCACTCAATTCTTGCAGATAATTCAGATGAATGCATCTTTTTATTAAGAATCGTAAAATAAAAAGCCATTCTGTTTTCATTTTAAAATTAAATTGTGATATTTGCAGGAAATCATTGAAAAAATGACACGAATTTATTCCATTTCCATTCTCGGTATTCTACTCGGTATTCTAATTTGGATGCGGTAATGAGAATGGTATGGAGTAACTAAATTTATAAAAGACAGACATAAAGCCATTCTCAAACGAGAGTGGCTTTTTTCTTTGATAGAAACAGTAAAAACAGATAATCAAATAAATCATTTCATCATGAGCGACAGATTGTACATTTTCGACACCACTTTGCGAGACGGGGAGCAAGTTCCCGGGTGTCAGTTAAACACGGTTGAGAAGATTGAAGTGGCCAGAGCATTGGAGGAATTGGGCGTTGATGTGATCGAAGCCGGTTTCCCTGTATCAAGTCCGGGCGACTTCAAATCAGTAGTCGAAATTTCAAAAGCGGTGACCTGGCCAACCATTTGTGCCCTAACCCGCGCAGTAGAAAAAGACATTGATGCTGCCGCCGAAGCTCTAAAATATGCAAAAAAGGGCCGGATTCATACCGGGATTGGCACATCGCCTTATCACATCTACAACAAACTCAATTCGACTCCTGAGAAAATTCTCGAACGTGCTGTTGCTGCCGTAAAATATGCGAAGAAGTATGTTGAGGATGTGGAGTTTTATGCCGAAGATGCGGGCCGCTCCGACAATGAATACCTGGCGCGGGTGGTTGAGGCGGTGATTAAAGCCGGAGCTACGGTGGTGAACATTCCGGACACAACCGGCTATACCTTGCCTTACGAGTTTGGCGAAAAGATTAAGTACTTGGTGGATAACGTTCGTGGGATTGAAAAGGCAGTGATTGCAACGCACTGCCACAACGACTTGGGAATGGCAACGGCAAACACCATTGCCGGAATCATGAATGGAGCACGGCAAGCGGAGGTAACCATCAATGGAATTGGTGAACGGGCTGGAAACACTTCGCTTGAAGAAGTGGTGATGACCCTGAAAAGCCGCTACCAGGTGTTGAATATCGATACGAACATCAACACTAAAAACATTTATAAAACAAGCCGACTGGTGTCTAATTTGATGAACATGCCGGTGCAACCCAACAAAGCGATTGTGGGCCGGAATGCTTTTGCCCATTCTTCCGGGATTCACCAGGATGGCGTGTTGAAAAATCGGGAGAATTACGAAATCATCGATCCGACCGATGTTGGCATCAATGAGTCGTCCATTGTGTTGACCGCCCGAAGCGGACGTGCAGCGCTGAAACATCGCTTGGAAATTATGGGCTTCGAGCTGAACAAGGAGCAGTTGGATGAGGTTTATGAGAAGTTCCTGGATCTGGCTGATAAGAAAAAGGATATTCGCGATGACGATGTGGCCTTGCTGGTTGGTGATGCTGAACAAAAAGAACGTCGCATAAAACTGGACTTCCTGCAGGTGGTCAGCGGAAAATCGCTGCAACCGATGGCTTCAGTTCGAATTGATGTGGCTGGAGAGAAATTTGACGCGACAGCTTCGGGCAACGGTCCGGTTGACGCGGCGATCAACGCTGTTAAACAAATCATCCGCCGGCAGGTTACTTTAGAGGAGTTCCTGATTCAGGCCATTACCAAAGGAAGTGATGACGTTGGCAAGGTACATATGGAGCTGGATTTTGAAGGCGTGAAGTACTTTGGATTTGGCGCTCACACGGATATTATTACCGCCTCGGTGGAAGCGTTTCTGGATGCGGTGAATAAAATTCCGATAAAATAAAGAAGTGTAATTTTTTAAAAGAAAATAAATTGGAAGCAAAAACATTATTCGACAAAATTTGGGATGCCCACGTGGTGAAGAAAGTAGAAGCAGGCCCAAGTGTATTGTATATCGATCGTCATTTCATTCATGAAGTGACCAGCCCGGTTGCCTTTTTAGGATTGAAGAATCGCGGACTTAAAGTTTTCCGGCCAGATCAAACCACGGCCACGCCTGACCACAATGTGCCGACGATTGATCAGGAATTAAGCATCAAGGATGAGCTTTCGCGCCACCAGGTAGAAATGCTTAAGCGCAATTGCGAAGAGCATGGCATTACCTATCATGGTTTGGGAAGCGAAGGACATGGCGTGGTTCACATCATTGGGCCTGAAATGGGCTTGACTCAACCTGGCATGACCATCGTTTGTGGCGACAGCCATACGTCTACCCACGGGGCTTTCGGTGCTATTGCCTTTGGAATTGGAACCAGCGAAGTGGAAATGGTGCTGGCCAGCCAATGCATCATGCAGCCCAAACCTAAAAAAATGCGCATCATCGTTGATGGTGAGTTGGGAAAAGGGGTTACGTCAAAAGACATTGCCCTGTACATCATTTCTCAAATTTCTACCAGCGGTGGCACGGGCCATTTTATTGAATATGCGGGATCTGCCATCACCAGCCTGAGCATGGAAGCCCGTATGACGCTTTGTAATTTAAGTATTGAAAGTGGTGCCCGTGGCGGAATGATTGCCCCGGACGACACAACCATCAACTACATCAAAGGCCGTCAGTTTGCTCCCAAAGGAGCCGACTGGGACAACGCCGTTGAACACTGGAAATCCTTGAAGTCGGATGCAGACGCTCAGTTTGATACCGAATATCATTTTGACGCGGCCGACATCGAGCCAATGATTACCTATGGAACGAATCCGGGTATGGGAATTGGTGTCACACGAAACATTCCGCTGGGTGAAGAGTTGCTGGGGACGGATAAAACAACTTTCCTGAAATCGCTGAAATACATGGACTATCATCCGGGCGAAGCTATGAAGGGCAAAAAAGTTGACTACGTTTTCCTCGGAAGCTGTACCAACGGAAGGATTGAAGATTTCCGCGCATTCGCACAGTTTGTGAAAGGCAGACAGAAAGCAGCCGACATTAATGTTTGGTTGGTGCCCGGCTCAAAAGCGGTCGAAAAGCAAATCATTGAAGAAGGACTGGACAAGATTTTTGAAGCAGCAGGAATGGCTCTTCGTCAGCCAGGATGCTCCGCTTGCTTAGCCATGAACGATGATAAAATTCCTGAAGGAAAATACGCGGTTTCAACTTCGAACCGGAACTTTGAAGGTCGTCAGGGACCCGGAGCCCGCACGATGCTGGCCAGCCCGTTGACTGCTGCAGCTGTGGCGGTAACAGGTGTAATCACCGATCCAAGGGAGTTGATGTAAAGCCCCGAACCCCGTAAGGGGAATGGGAAAAGATAAACAAGAGTGAAATAATTTACTAAATAGTGCCTTGCTCCCAAACTTCCGGCAAACGTCGGAAATTTGGGAGGGGCTTCTAATAATAGATAGAAATGGCATACGATAAATTTAATACATTAACATCTCCGGCAGTGCCGCTGCCTGTGGAGAATGTGGATACCGACCAGATTATTCCTGCCCGTTTTTTGAAGGCAATTGAGCGTAAAGGTTTTGGAGATAACTTGTTTCGCGACTGGCGTTACAACAAGGCCAACCAGCCCATTGCTGATTTTCCTTTAAACGACAGCAAATACTCCGGGAAAATTCTTGTTGGCGGTAAAAATTTTGGCAGTGGTTCAAGCCGTGAACATGCGATTTGGGCAATTTATGATTATGGGTTTCGTGTGGTGGTATCCAGTTTCTTTGCTGATATCTTTAAAGGGAATGCGTTGAATAATGGTCTGTTGCCGGTAGTGGTCTCTCCAGCTTTCCTTGAAAAGATTTTCAACGCCATCGAAAATGATCCTTCAACGGAGTTTGAAGTTGATCTTGCAACCCAGAAATTCACCATGCTGGCTACCGGAGAGTCGGAAGAATTTGAAATCAATCCTTACAAAAAGCACTGTTTGCAGAACGGATTGGATGACATCGACTTTCTAGTGGATATGAAGGAAGAGATTGAGGCATTTGAAAAATAAAAAATTGATCATGACGGGAAAAGTGGTAGAGGTTCAAAACCAGGTGCTCAGTATTATGGATACAACGCTGAGAGATGGAGAACAGACCTCAGGTGTTTCATTTACTGACACCGAGAAACTAAGTGTTGCAAAAGTCTTGCTGGAAAGTGTTAAGGTCGATCGCATCGAAATTGCATCAGCACGCGTTTCCGAGGGCGAATTTGAAGCTGCCCGTCGAATTATGTCCTGGGCTGCCGAACATGGTCATCTTGACCGGGTAGAAATCCTTGGATTTGTAGATGGCAAAATTTCGCTGGACTGGATCAACCGGGCTGGCGGAAAGGTGTTGAACTTATTGTGTAAAGGATCTTATAAGCATGTCACCCAGCAACTTCGCAAAACGCCTGAAGAACACATTGCGGATATTCGAAAATCGGTTGATTATGCGACCGAACTAGGAATTGCGGTGAACGTCTACCTGGAAGACTGGTCGAATGGGATGCGGAATTCCAGAGATTACGTACATTTTATGGTTTCCCAACTCAAGGAAATGAATATTAGGCGTATCATGCTACCGGATACTTTGGGAATATTGGATCCGGATGAAACCTATGAGTTCTGCAAGGAAATGATTGAGAGTTTCCCCGATGTTGAATTTGATTTTCACTCACATAACGATTATGACCTGGCTATTGCCAATGTTTTTCATGCCATTAAGGCAGGGATTCGTTGCGTGCATACCACGGTGAATGGTCTCGGTGAGCGGGCTGGGAATGCGCCACTTTCGAGTGTGATCGCCACCATCAAAGATCATCTGCGCATGGAAACCAAGGTGAACGAAAGCATGTTGAATCGGATTTCGAAACTGGTAGAGAGTTTTTCAGGCATTCGTATCCCGACAAACAAACCTTTGATTGGTGAGTTTGTGTTTACGCAATGCAGCGGGATTCATGCGGATGGCGACAACAAGAACAATTTGTACTTCAACGATTTGCTGCCGGAGCGTTTTGGTCGCGTCAGAAGCTATGCTCTTGGCAAGACTTCAGGAAAAGCCAATATTAAAGCCAATCTCGAAGAAATGGGGATTGAGCTTGATCCGGAATCATTAAAAATGGTAACCAACCGAATTATTGATTTGGGAGATAAAAAGGAAACAGTAACTGCTGAAGACTTGCCCTACATTGTTGCCGATGTGTTGCAGGAAAGCATGGAGCAAAAAATTCAGATTAATAATTATGCCTTGTCGCATGCGATGGGCTTGAAACCTTCAGCCACAGTAAGTATTAGTGTTTATGGAAAAACCTATGAAGCCAGTGCTTCCGGCGATGGGCAGTACGACGCGTTTATGAATGCGCTGAAGAATATTTACCGGCGACTGAAAAAGCCTTTCCCGAAATTGCTTGACTATAGTGTCACGATTCCTCCCGGAGGAAAGACAGATGCTCTGGTAGAAAGTGTGATCATATGGGAGCTTGGGCGAGAGTTTAAAACCCGTGGTCTCGATCCCGATCAGACAGCGGCTGCCATTAAAGCAACTGTGCGCATGTTGAACCTGTTGGAACATCGGACGGAGCATGATAACGTTTAAAAATTGAAAATAAATAGAAGAATATGAAATTGAAATTAGCGGTTCTTCCGGGAGACGGAATTGGACCTGAAATTATTGATCAGGCAATGAAAGCAGTGAAAGCTGTTGCCCTGAAATTTAATCACGAATTGGAATACAACTTTGGTTTGACGGGCGCTGTGGCTATTGATAAATTGGGTGAGCCATACCCTGATGAGACGCATGAACTGTGTATGCAGTCCGATGCCGTGCTGTTTGGTGCTATTGGCGATCCGAAGTATGATAACGACCCCAAAGCCAAAGTTCGCCCGGAGCAGGGATTGTTGTTGATGCGCAAGAAACTGGGTTTGTATGCTAATATTCGTCCGGTGGAAACTTTTGAGTCGTTGTTACATAAATCGCCTCTGCGCCGTGAGTTGGTCGAAGGAGCTGATTTTGTCGCCATTCGCGAGTTGACCGGTGGTATTTATTTTGGCGAAAAAGGACGGAAAGATAACGGAAACACGGCTTTTGACACTTGCACCTACACCCGCGATGAAGTGGAACGCATTCTGAAACTGGCCTATGAATTTGCCCTTAAACGCAACAAAAAGCTAACGGTGGTTGACAAAGCCAATGTGCTGGAAAGCTCACGTTTGTGGCGCGAAATTGCGCAGGAAATGGCCCCCAGTTATCCGGACGTGAAAACGGAATACATGTTTGTGGATAATGCTGCAATGCAAATCATCCAGTGGCCGAAAAACTTTGATGTGATGGTGACCGAAAACATGTTCGGTGATATTCTGACCGATGAAGCCAGTGTGATTACCGGTTCGCTGGGACTCTTGCCATCGGCTTCGATCGGGATTCACACCTCGGTTTTTGAACCGATCCACGGCTCGTACCCGCAGGCAACCGGGAAAGACATTGCCAACCCTATTGCCACCATTTTATCGGCAGCCATGATGTTTGAGTATGCTTTTAGCCTGATGGATGAAGGTAAGCTGATCCGTAAAGCTGTTGCTGCCTCAATGGACGCAAAAGTGGTTACTGAAGATATTGCCGAAGGAAAAGCATACAAAACATCGGAAGTGGGCGATTGGATTGCTGACTATATTTCCAAGGCATAAACATTTTTTTCTCATTGAAACAGAAAAAGGCTTTCCAATTTGGAAGGCCTTTTTTGAATATATCATGAGCTTCATCGAGCCAGATTCTTTTTCCAATGATTCGGGTTCGAATAGCGTTATTTTATTTGCTTCACTTTGACGGCGGTTGGTCCTTTTTGGCCCATTTCAACCTCGAAACTAACCAGGTTTCCTTCTTTGATGTCTTCCAGCACATTGTTGATATGGACAAAAACACTTTCTTTCGTTTCTGAATCACGGATAAATCCGTAACCTTTTGAATCGTTGAAGAAAGTTACCGTTCCTTTGCGTATTGGATCAATTGCTTCGTTCGGATCGCTCTTCGGCACACTGACCTCAATGTCTTCAACGTTAACTTCTGCTTTTTGAGAGGGATCGGGTGGTGTGTCGGTGAAGTTTCCATTTTCATCAACATACATTATCATATCGTCCAGACTGTTTGATTTTTCATTGTCTTTTCTGGCCAATCGTTTCTTCTCTTTCTCTTTTCTCTTTTTTTCTTTCTTGTTTCGTACTTCTTTTTTGTTAAATGTTTCTTGAGACCTACCCATAAATTCTGTTTATATTAATTATTAGTGAATACTCATACTATGTATTTACCAGCCTACGAAGGAATGGCAAAACAGGTTTCCGATATTGCAACCGGACTTTACTTTTCACGCTTATAAATGAGGCGGAAATTGCTTTTTTTAGTAAAAAAGGATCAAAAAAAGAGAACTATACTGAACGACTGAAAGGAGTGGGTCTGGTCTTTTTAGCGCTATTTTTGAGCCCAAAATTTCGGCTAAGTTACAATTTTATTTGATGGAATAATAATCTGGAGCTTGTGGCTACGGGTAAATTAACATCAGGGAGTCGTTTAACCTGATCTTTCAAATGAAGCATGTGTCGTTTCACAACCAATCATTTTCCGGGCCGTGAGTTTTTGATGAGTCTGAAAGCAGTTGATTTATGCCTTTCAGCTCTTTCGTAGTCAGATAGCGCCACTTGCCAACAGGAACATCCAGCGAGATATTCATAATTCGGATGCGTTTAAGTTTAGTTACTTCATAGTTCAGGTATTCGCACATGCGACGGATTTGCCGGTTGAGGCCCTGGGTTAAAATGATTCTGAATTGGTGCGAATCAATTTGTTCCACTTCGCATTGGCGTGTCACCGTATCCAGAATCGGGATTCCACTGCCCATCTTTCGGATAAATTCCTTGGTGATGGGCTTGTTTACCGTAACCAAATATTCTTTTTCATGGTTGTTTCGTGCGCGTAAAATCTTGTTAACAATGTCGCCGTCATTGGTCAAAAAGATCAGTCCTTCGCTGGGTTTGTCAAGTCGCCCGATTGGGAAAATCCGCTTGGGGTAGTCGATGTAATCGATGATATTATTTTTTTCCACCCGGGTGTCGGTTGTACACACGATGCCCACCGGTTTGTTAAAAGCCAGGTAAACGGGTTTGTCTTTGGGCTCTGAAATTAGTTTCCCATCTACCCGGACCTCATCCATCTGGCCGACTTTGGTTCCCATTTCCGGAACCATACCGTTGATGGTTACCCGGCCTGCTTCAATTAATTTATCTGCTGCCCGCCGCGAGCAATAACCCACTTCACTTAAATACTTGTTGATTCGCGTTGTTTGTGTCACCTTTTGTGTGTTTTATCATTAGAACAAGCGCCATTCGATTGGGTTTGATTCAAAGGATCATACCTGCGAAGTCGCGGCCTTGTTTGGGGCCGAAAGATAAGAAAAGTGCCGGTTTTCATTTAAGGGCGAGCATCTAAATTGAGTATTAGCGCTGTTCGCACGGCTGATTTTAATCAGGTGTTTTCGAAAAATATTCGGTATTTTTAGACAAACCTTCTAAATCATGAACCGAATGAAAAGATTAATCTTACTAAACCTTGTGTTTTCGTTTGCTATGGCCTTGCAAGCCCAGGACCTTTCTTTTAGATTTGAAGAACTGACTGCGCCAGACTATGTAAGGGCAGTTGAAAAATCCTCTAAAACTTGTATTTTGCCCATTGGGGTGTTCGAGAAACATGGTGCTCATTTGCCCTTAGGCACCGATCTGTACATTGCGCGCGAGTTGGCTTTACGTGCTGCCGGTAAAGAATACACCGTGGTTTTTCCCTGGTATTATTTTAGCCAGATTAATGAAGCCCGGCACCAGCCCGGGACTATTTCCTACAGCCCCGAACTCATTTGGAAAGTGTTGCAGGAAACGCTTGACGAGCTTTGCCGGAACGGATTCGACAAGATCATTCTGATCAACGGACACGGAGGCAACAATGCTTTTCTGAATTACTTTGGAATGGCCCAACTTTCAAAAGAACGCGATTACAGCTTGTACTGGTTTCAGCCCTCGTATGAACGGGAGATTCTAAAGGAGATGGAGGCGCTGACTCAAATAGATCAATACGATTCGCACGGGGGTAATCGGGAGTCCTCGCTCATGGAGGCCATCAAACCCGGGGTGGTTCATTTGGATCGGTCAGGCGAGCAATCGGGTATAGACCTTGATCGACTAGAACACCTGGAGCATGTATATACCGGCATTTGGTGGTATGCCAGTTATCCGAACCATTACGGGGGAGATGGAGCAAAAGCTAATGCCCGGGCCGGCGAGCTTCTGATCAACTCAGTGGTGGAGCAGTTTGTTAAAGTCATTCAGAACATTAAAGCAGATGAGACCGTGCCTGGCCTGCAAAAACAGTTTTTCAACGAAGCAGGTAATCCTTTAAAAACAAAGCAATAGGATGTGACATCAGATGCTTGACGAGATATAGGGATTTTCATTTGGCAGGGCGTTTGCGTGACAGTTAGACGACTCTTCGTTTAAATTCAGAACAACAAATAGCGGTCGCTGTGGCTACATTGAGTGACTCTGATCCGGCGTTTCCATGGGCAAATGAAGGGATGTGAATTTTATGTCGAATTTTACCTGCCAGCACAGGCGAAATGCCGTTTCCTTCGTTTCCCATCACCAGAATCCCGTGGGGCGAAAGATTCGACGTGTAAATGTTTTCGCCTTCCAGAAAGGTGCCATAAACTGGCAGTTGACTCTCTTGGGCTTCATTGGCCAATTTCGCAAGATCAAGGTAGTGGATCTGCACCCGGAAGATAGCACCCATGCTGGCCTGGATCACTTTAGGGTTGTAGCAGTCAACGGAATTCACGGAGCAAAGCACCTGCCTAATCCCAAACCAGTCGGCGATTCGGATAATCGTTCCCAGGTTTCCGGGATCTTGAATGAAATCGAGCGCCAATGAAAACTCCCCGGCAAGTTGCGCGTTCGTCAATTGATGGGTAGGAATCTCAACAACAGCGATGGCTTCCTGCGGCGTTTTCAATTGACTAGCCTTTTTGATTTCCTCCGGGCTGCATTCAACCACTTCTTTGGCAGCGGTCGCTGTAAGCCGATTATTCTTCAAAAAGCTGGACGAGGCAGCGAGCAACTTCACCGGAAACCCGGATGCTACGGCTTCTAAAACCACTTTATTTCCTTCAACCAGAAATACGCCTTCCTGATCGCGCGTTTTTTTTCGATTGAGTGACTGAATGAATTTTATTTTGTTCTTACTTAGCATGGTAGTTGGCAAACAATTTGTAAAAATAAAAACCCTAATCGATTTGTTTGCGTCCGATAGTGTTTATTTTTGTTGAAATTCCTAGAGATGGTTGAGAAATGAGAAAAGTGAGCCTGTTTAAAATACTGATTGGACTGTTTGTGACAGTCAACTTCTTCTCTTGCACATCGACCAAATTTGTTCCTGAAGGCCAATATTTGCTGAACGATACGGAGATAGAAATTGACAATAACTCCATCAGCAAAGAGCAGCTAAAAGCGCAGGTTCGGCAAAAGGAAAACTTGAAAATTCTGGGCTTCATAAAATTCCACCTGGGATTGTATAATCTGTCTTCCGCTAAAAAAGAAGAAGGTTGGTTTAAGCGAATTGGGGAGGCTCCGGTTATTTATGATGACTATTTGACTCAGCGCTCCAAGGAGCAGCTCAAACTTTACCTGAAGAACAAGGGATATTATGATGCTTCTGTTTCGGAACAGGTTATCACCAAAGAAAGGAAGCAGAAAGTGGAGGTGGTTTACGCCATTGAAACCGGCGAGCCATATCGGGTCAGAAATTACGGGTATCGGTTTGCGGACCGTCGCGTTGCGTCGCTGATATTGGCTGATACGACAAACCAGCTGATCGGGGCAGGAGAGATTTTTGATGTGGATGTTTTGAATGCTGAGCGCACCCGAATTGCCAGCCGACTAAAGGACTATGGTTATTATGATTTTTCGACGGAGCATATTTCCTATGTAGCTGATAGTGCCTTGATGAATAAGCAGGTTGATTTGACGGTGCAGGTAGCCGATGCTGATTTGGATGACGAAATGGAGCAGGTGAAACCTCACCGGAAGTTCATTGTTCGTTCGTTTCATATTACGCCTGGTTTCGTGCCTTCGCAATTAAGTGGCAGCCAGCCCGTTGCAGAATCGGACACTTTAAAGAATTTCCCATATACTTTTTATTACAATGGAAGAATGAGGTATAAACCGGAGTTGTTTTACAATATCAATCGAATGGAAGATAGTTTATACTATTCGCAGATCAATGTAGAAAGAACCTACCGCTCGCTTATTCAGTTGCGACAGTTCCGGGTGGTTAACCTGAATTTTGATGAAGTGGCTGATTTGGGTAATGACTCCATTGGGGTGCTGGATAGTAGGTTTCAGTTGTCGCCATTGCCGCGTCAAGGGTTCTCAGTTGACTTGGATGGCACCAATTCTTCGGGAAACCTGGGAGTGGCCGGGAATCTCAATTATCAGCACCGGAACGTCTTTCGGGGAGCTGAAATATTTAACCTAAATTTAAAAGGAGCTATTGAACGACAACAGACGTTGATTGAGGATAATAGCTTGAGCTTCAATACTCGTGAGTTTGGAGTTGAAGGGGCGTTAGCCATTCCCAAATTTATGAGTCCGCTGAAAAGGAGAGCCTTATTTAATTATCAGGTACCTCAAACTGATGTGAAGCTTGGGTTTAACTATCAACGGCGCCCGGATTATACCCGGACGATCACCAATTTCACGTTCGGATACAATTGGAAAACGTCTCCCAGCCGATCACATTTTCTCAATGTAGTCGATGTTAACTATGTCAACCTTTATGAGTTTAATGACAATTTTTTGAATTCGATACGGGACCTCTACATTAAAAGCAGCTTTACCGATCACCTTATTTTTGCGATGAATTATACCCAGGTGGATAATACACAAAACCTGAAGCGAAGAGCAGACTACCGCTACTTTAAATGGTCGTTTGAATCTGCGGGAAATATGCTGTCAGCATATTCTAATGTTTTTGATCGTCCAAAAGCCAGTTTTACAGATACGATCACCGGGCAGGTGTCAGATTATCATCGGGTGCTGGGAACTCGTTATGCCCAATACCTGAAAGCCGACTTCGAATACCGGTATGGACACATGGTCGATAAGTTCAACTCCATTGTAGCACGTACCTTTGTTGGAGTTGGGTTGCCCTATGGCAATTTCGATGTACTGCCATTTGAGAAGAAGTATTTTACGGGAGGAGCTAACGGAATCAGGGCATGGCAGGTTCGCTCGTTGGGGCCCGGAACATACGATGCTCCCGAAGGGGCTTATCCGAACCAATCGTCCGATATTAAGCTGGAGGCAAATTTGGAGTATCGCTATCGGTTTGTGTGGCGAATTGAAGGTGCCTTCTTCCTGGATGCCGGCAATATTTGGGCGATCAACGAAAAAGATAATCGCTCGGGTGCTCAATTTAAATTTGACCAGTTTTACAAGCAGATTGCCCTTGGCACTGGCATGGGGTTGCGCTTCGATTTTACCTACTTTATTTTCAGGCTCGACCTGGGGATGAAACTGCGTGATCCATCGCTGCAAGCAGGGAAGCGGTTCATCATTGGAAACTATCCGATTTCAGCTGAACATTTCAATCTGTCCTTTGCAATTGGTTATCCGTTTTAACCTGCATTTAAT
>NZ_CAXBDD010000050.1:0-28710 GCF_963974515.1 uncultured Sunxiuqinia sp.
CCAGTTCCAATGCGGGAACAGATGCAGCACATCCTTATCTTTGGCCCATTCGCTTTGGTACAGGTAATACACATCTTTTGGGAATCCTGCCAGGTCGATGATGCCGAAGTACGAACTTCGCGAAGGCCACCAATAGGGGGTAGGTTCGCCCAGGTAGTCGAATCCGGTCCACACAAACATTCCGGAGATGTGATCGAACTTTTTCACCATGCCCCAGCTTTTTTCGTGCGTCGAGCCCCAGGGGACATGGCAGTTGTCGTACGACGAGCAGGCATGCGACGGATCGTGGAAGGGCTTGTCCCAGCGCTCGGGCCAGGTTAGCATGCTGTCGCTGGGCATGCGGTAATAGCCGCGGGTCATCAGCCCCGAAGTACTTTCCGTCACAATAAACGGCATGCCCGGGAAATTTTCGGGTACGCCTTCAAACCATTCGTGATGGTAGTTATAGCCGATCATGTCCAGGGCCTTGGCTTTGTAGATATGGTTGTTGGGGTTGGGCTCGTTGTTTCCGGTGGTGATGGGCCGGGTTGGATCGAGCTGTCGGACGATATTAGCCAACTTTTGCGTGAGCAGCGAGTTGATGCTTAGTTCTTCCCCCTCGTGCGTCAAAGCACTGTCGTCACGTTTGAAATTCAGCAAGAGGTTGGCTGATTTCGCATCCAGCGTATCGGCATCGGCATGGGTCCATTGTTCCAAAACTTCGTTGCCAATGCTCCACATAAATACCGACGGATGATTGCGGTCGCGTTTAATATGGTCGGTCAAATCTGTTTCATGCCATTCCGGGAAATAGTGCGAATAATCGTAGGGGGATTTCCTTTTGCGCCACATGTCGAAGGTTTCATTTTGAACGATAAAGCCCATTTTGTCGCACAACTCAAGTAACTCCGGAGCTGGTGGATTATGGGCGGTTCGAATGGCGTTGCAGCCCATTTCTTTTAGAATTTCCAACTGACGCTCCAGTGCCCGGGTGTTGATGGCGGCTCCTAAAGCTCCCAAATCGTGATGATTGCAAACACCCAATATTTTGGTGGGTTCGCCGTTCAGAAAGAACCCTTTTTCGGCATCAAATTCAAAGGATCGAATGCCGAAATTCGTTTCATATCGATCAATGATCTGCCCGTTTTCACTCAGTTCACTCACCGCTTTATACCTGACCGGATTGGCAATCGTCCACAAGTCAGGCTGGCCAACAGCCAGCATTTGTGTCGTTTGGTGCTGCCCGCCAGCCGGGATGATTAATTCTTGCTGTTCCGAACTCACTTCTTTTTCATTCGCATCTACGAGGAGGGTGATCAACAGGATTTCCCGCTCAGCTGAAGTTTGATTCTCGATTGTGGTTTCAACTTTCACACTCGCTTTTTCAGTACTGACTTCGGGCGTGGTAATGTAGGTGCCCCATTGTGCTACATGCACCGGATTGGTTTTAACCAACCACACATTGCGATAAATCCCGGAGCCGGAGTACCAGCGCGAGTTGGGCTGCTCGGAATTATCGACCCGCACAGCAAGTATATTTTCTTCGCCAAACCTAAGGTGTGGCGTTAAATCGTAGCGAAACGAAATGTAGCCATTCGGACGTTTGCCGAGTAACTCTCCGTTCAGGTAAACTTCGCTATTCATGTACACCCCGTCAAAGTCAATGTAGAATTGCTTACCGGTGTCTGCCTGATCAATGGCGAAAGTCTTCCGGTACCAGCCAACACCGCCAGGCAGGGCGCCGCCACCAGGAGTGGCAGGATGATCGGGACTGAACCGCCCTTCGATGCTCCAGTCGTGCGGAACGTTCAAAGTTCGCCAGTCTTCGTCGTTAAACTCGACGGTTTTATAATCAGGGTTATCGCCCAGCATGAATTGCCAGTTTTTGGTGAATTTGATTACTTCTCTTGGCTTTTCAATCTTAGGCTGGCAGGAAGCTAAAACGATGATTAATAGGGTTAGGAGTCGTGGACAGTGGATTTTTTTCATTCTGATATCGATTCGATTGAGGTTATTTTTATCAACACAAAAGTAAACGATATCTGGTTAAGCACAGGCCCGAGGCAAAATAAAATGGGGTTGTTTTGTTTCCAATCAGGTAGCATTTTGATAAGCTGCAGCGTTTTTGATAGAATATAGAGTTGTTGGAAACGTGGTCGATGTATCGATTTTTGGAAATAAAAAAGGAGACTGGCTTTGTCGATCTCCTTTTCACTGATTTTTACTGTGTAGAAATCTTATTTCTTGATGAACCTATAGGAATGGTTGATTGATTGGTCTTTTACACGAATAAAATACATTCCAGGCTTCAGATTGGCGACATCAATATGCTCAAGTGTGCCGCTCCGTTTTTTCACTGTTTGTCCGTTGGAATTGATGACAGATGCTTCAACTGGTTGTGGAAAAGTCTTTGCAAAATGAACGATATTTTCGACAGGAGATGGATAGAGCCAGTTGGCATCTTCCTGATCTTCAATCATGCCGAAATTTCCTGTCGAAATTTCGGGTGCAGGCTCATCCGGGCTGAGCAGCGAAATTCCGGCGTCGATATATTGTCCCCCGGTAGTTTGGGTGCAATGTATGGCGATGGTATTAATGCTGTTTGAGCGGATCGCATTTTTTGCGGCTGTGCTGATTGGAAGGTGGACATAGCTGGTGGTCCACCCCGTAGTGCTTGCGGCTAACACCCCATTGATGTACACCTTGCAATCTTCGTCATGGTGAATGGTTAAGACCAGCTTGTCTCGTTCAATGCCAGACAGATCGCCAACCGGCACTTTGCGGCGAATCCAGATGTTGGGAGAGTTCCAGAGAGTGCGTGCCACAGCGCCCGGTGTTCCTTCGGTTCCAAAGCCTGCCTTTCCAGAATTCCAGCCAGAATCGTCAAACGGTTCCTCGGTCCAGTTTCCGGGAGGTTGGGTATTCGTGTATTGCCAGATTTTACCTTCCTGTTGCGACGAGGGGACAACATCAGTCAGAAAAATTTCTCGTTCAATCACTTGGGTATTGGCGGCACGAATCCGTTGTAGGTCTACTTTTTCCAAACGGTCATAGGTGAGCAGCCCGTTCACCTCAACTTCGACATCGGTAATCTCGGTGTACACAGCCGCAGAAAGGCCGTTGTTGGTTTTGAAGATGGTTACCTGCTTCATGTATTCTTCATAGTAGTCAAAAAATTCTTCTTCGTTGTTCACCATCACGTAACCAAAACCATCGTTCCACAGATGCCCGTGAATTTTATAGCCAACGCCACCAAATTCGCCACAGGCGAGTGCTTGTATTGAACTAGTGGGCACGGAGGGAGGGGGATAACTGTGGACATCCAGTATATGGCCCACGTCAAAAAACGATCCCCCGCTAGCTTGGTTAACCACCCGAGTTGGATCCATGCTCATGACCTTTTCGACCAGTTCGGGGGTGCGGTGCTGCCCTTGTGATTCGTTAAAAATGACCCACATCACAATACTGGGGTTGTTTCGCAGCGACTCGACCATGCGGGTGAGTTCTCTTTCGTAGGCTACCTGATCAACCGGAGGATGCGTGTCGGTGTACGAATTGGCCGAAGGCATGTCTTGCCACACGAGTAGACCCAGCTTGTCGGCCCAGTAATACCACCGATAAGGTTCCACTTTAATATGCTTTCGAATCATGTTGAACCCGAAAGCTTTGGTCATTTCAATGTCATATTTCAGCGCTTCATCGGTTGGGGCTGTGTAAATACCATCGGGCCAAAACCCTTGGTCAAGTGGTCCATGGTGAAACAGGAATTCGTTGTTCAGGAAAAGCTTTTTGTGGCCATCATCGTCTTCCACCGAAATCTTTCGCATTCCAAAGTAACTTTTAACAGAATCAATGGCTTCGGCGTCACCCTGTAAAATTATTTCCAGATCATAAAGAAAGGGTGAATCCGGCGACCATAATTTCTGGTTGGGAATGGGAATTTGAACTTCCTGATTGGTATTTCCCTCTGCGGTTTGAATTACACTTCCTTCATCTTTTACTTTTGCCTGAAATGTCAAGCCTGGACTGTCACCCGACGTGTTTACGGTCAGTGTCAACTGTTGCTGGTCGATATCCGAAACCATAAGAATTGTCTCGATAGCTGTTTCTGGTACAGGTTCGAGCCAGACGGTTTGCCAAATTCCGGTTACTGAGGTGTACATGATTCCTCCGGGATACAGGGTTTGTTTTCCTCGGGGGAAACCTCCGGCATCGGTAGGGTCGAACACGCGGACAGTGATTTCTTGTTCGCCTGAGGTTTTCAGATAATCGGTAATGTCGAAGGAGAACGGATCATAACCTCCCAAATGGGTTCCTACGCTGGTTCCGTTGATGAAAACTTCCGTTTCGTAGTCCGCCGCTCCGAAGTTTAATCGAATGCGTTGGCCCTTCCAGCTCTCGGGGACACTAAAATAACGGCGATACCAGATGCGCGAATGGTGTTTCATCACTCCGGAAATAGCGGATTCAATAGCAAACGGAACCAAGACTTTGCCTGTTAAGTCTTCTTCGGGCAAGGCTTCCTGAGCACCGATTCCTGGCTGAAACTGCCATATGCCGTTGAGATTCATCCAGCTGCTGCGTTCGAGTTGAGGCCGGGGATATTCCGGTAACACGTTTCCCGGATCAATGTCTTGCGAAAAGTTGGTCATAAGCGGCGCCTGCTTCATTTGCCAGTCTTGAGCCACTGACAAAAAGGGCAATATTAGTAACAGGACTTTGAGCATAAATTTCATGAGCGGGCGATCTTGTTTTTATTTAGGTTTCACATCGGGTAGAAGAGCTTTCTTTCACCAGCTTTCTACAGAATGAAGGGGGTTTCCGTTTCCGCACTTCGTCGTCTGTTCATGATACACCTAAATGCGAACAATCACTCATGGAAGGATCAAT
Organism: uncultured Sunxiuqinia sp.; assembly: GCF_963974515.1. Lineage (GTDB taxonomy): Bacteria > Bacteroidota > Bacteroidia > Bacteroidales > Prolixibacteraceae > Sunxiuqinia. The sequence goes on from NZ_CAXBDD010000050.1 coordinate 4,870, forward strand.
TTCCAGTGGGATTCATTCTCTTTTTTGAGCTATGAAGACTAATTGTTGCGTGGGCATTGGGGTCACTCTTTTTGAGTAAAAACAAGTTGCTCGTTGCCATCTGTCAAGACCAGGTTTGAACCCTCAATCTTGTAGCCCCAGGTTCGGTTGTTGAGCAATTCCAGAAATTGGGTTTCGGTTTCCAGGTCGGGACAAGCCATCTTGGTGGCGATAATCATTCCAAATTTCAGCGTTGGCCCATCCTGACGCACAGGTCCGTTTATCCGGTTACATCCGCCAAATCCTGAAAATCGGTCGTTGTTTAGCTGAAGTTCCAGATAAGGTAACTCACGATCGACTACCACTGGAATATCGTTGATGAGTTGCAATTCCCAAGAGGCATTGAGTTGACTATTCACCTGAGCCGATGGCTTTTCTTTGGTTAAAATATACCAACTGGCATAGCTCGACTCAATTGGGTTTCCTTCCAGATCAAGAATGAAAAGCTGGTTGTCTTTAGCGACAAACTGCTTCAGACCAGCATGCTCTGGCTTGCTTGTGAGTGTGACAATGGTGTCGTCGATGAGTTCATATTTTCCGGAATCGAGAAACTCGCTGGCTTCCCTTCCCTGGTAACGGGTGGCTTCGGTGTAGGTGAAGTCTTTGTTCAGGCTCAGTGAATAGTTAATTCCCGGGCAATCAGCACAGGGCAACTCTCCAAAATATTGGCCAGTTGGCACCACCGACTTATTCAAAGCACAAGCTTGAAGTAAAATGACAACCAGAAAAAACCAATTTAAATTTTTCATGTCTATTCTATTAAGCGAATCGTTCAAGAAAAAACGCATTTTTTTGCCTCTATATGTAATTAAAACTACTGATAGACAACAAATGTTTAAATGAAAGCCGAAGATGCACAAATTACCGTCAAGGTTGTGTTTATTGAGCTTTTCGACTGAATTATTAACTAAAATTAACAATGTTTAAGAGCCGGTTTTGTTTAACCAATGCATATGATTTTAGTATATTTGGCCAACTTTTTTTACACATTATAGTCGCTATCTATTTATGAATAATTTTAGAAAGTTTCTTTTGCTGACGTGGATTATAGCCTTATCTGCCGGGATAGTCAGTGCGAAGAATAATGAAAAGCCAGAAGGCTATCAATTCTCTGTTATCAATGAAATTCCAAACACATCTGTGAAAGATCAGTATCGCTCTGGTACCTGTTGGTCGTTTTCGGGACTAAGCTTTCTCGAAGCTGAAATGCTTCGCAAAGGCGGGCCGGAAGTGGATCTCTCCGAAATGTTTATTGTTTGGCACACTTACGATGAAAAAGCACAAAAATATGTGCGTCTTCATGGCAATTTAAATTTTTCAGCCGGGGGCGCTTTCCATGATGTGACGCAGATCATCAAACGATATGGAATCGTTCCTGAGGAAGTTTATACCGGTTTGAGCTATGGCGAGTCCAAACATGTTCATGGAGAGATGGATAAGGTGCTTCTAAAGCAGGTGGAAGGTGTTATTGAAAATCCAAATAAAAAGCTAAGTCCGGCTTGGCGGGAGTCCATTCGGGGAACCTTGGATTCTTATTTAGGAGAAATTCCGGCCAGCTTCGAATACCAAGGGGAGACATACACCCCTCAGAGTTTTGCGCTGGATTATGTGGGGCTCAACATGGACGATTATGTGGAGGTCAGTTCATACACGCACCATCCATTTTATTCAAAGTTTATTATTGAAGTTCCGGACAATTGGATGTGGGACGAGGTTTACAATGTGCCTTTGGACGAGTTTGAAGAGATTATCGATCATTCGCTGGCCAATGGCTATACCGTTGCCTGGGCTGCCGATGTGAGTGAAAAGGGTTTTAGCACGTCGAAAAAGGGCGTAGCGGTGGTGCCTGCCGTTGACAAGGAAGAAATGAATGATGCTGAAATAGCCCGTTGGGAGAGTATGTCGGAAAGTGAAAAAAACACTGAACTACACAAATTGGAGAAGCCGGGTCCTGAGAAGAAAATCACGCAGGAATTGCGTCAGGAGGCTTTTGACAACTACCAAACCACAGATGATCACGGCATGTTGCTCGTTGGTACCGCACAGGATCAAGAAGGAGCAGTCTATTATAAAGTGAAAAATTCGTGGGGCGATTACAATAGTTATGATGGATATTTCTACGCATCAAAACCGTATATTCGGTACAAAACCATGAGTATTATGGTACACAAAGATGCGATTCCGAAGGATATTCGGAAGAAATTGGATCTCTAGATGAAGAAGCTCCCATAGCCGCGGGAGTTTTTTTATGCCTTTTATCGGACGATGCTTATCTTTGGAACGGCAACAACGCCGGGGCATTTGCCAGGAGAACGAAAGAGATCAGCTTGGTAATCAGATTATCCACTTTCGAAGGTCGGGTGCCAGAATTAAATATCCGCAAGATAGTTCGATGAAACGACTTTTACTTTTTATACTTACGTGTTTTTCGATTGCTTCTGTGCAGGCGCAAGACGATTGGTCGTGGTGGAACGAAACGCATGGCTGGGAGCCGGGCATGCCGGGGTGGCGTAGTTTTATCGTCATTAGCCCCGGCTATTTGGGACCGAACGCTTTGCCAGTCCCCGATGTGGCCAGGGGTTTGCTTGAAACAGCGAAAAGTGTGAAGTTGAGTTTCGACTTGCATTTTCGCGAAGGCGATCCTACACAAAACCTGGCTGGCCGGTTTTATTATCCGTTTTCAGATAAAATAGGGATTGAATTATATGGTGTTTTGTTTGAGCACTATGCCATGTCAAACGTCATTCGGGATGAGCGGGCGGCGCGTGATCGTGATGGCAGGGGAGTGGCGATTGGCGATTTATATTTTGGAACTCACATTCAGTTGGTGAAGGATCGTAAGTTTCCGAACACTCTGGTGCGTATGGTGGCAAAAACGGCTTCGGGAAGACCCTTTGATGCCGCCCGTTACAGCGACAGTCCGGGATATTATTTCGATTTTAGCTTTTCAAAGCAAATCCCCCAATTTATGGGCGGACTGAATGGTTTACCATTTGCTTCGTTTGGCTTTTATTCGTGGCAAACCAACGACATGAATAACTTGCAGAACGATGCCTTCATGTACAGTGCCGGATTCGAATTCAACAATGAAAAATGGCGCATCACAAATTCAGTTAGTGGCTATTCGGGCTACAAGAACGAGCGGGATCAACCGGCTGTGTATACCTTTTCGGCAAAACGAGAGCTCAGGAAAAATGCCCTGCAATTTCAATATATTTGCGGGTTGCATGATTGGAAATATCAAACAATAAAACTGGCGTATTTATGGCAATGGAAATAAAAAAAGCGGTACACCGGCTTCATCAGAATAAGGGTTTCATCAGATTTCTACACTGCTACGCTGTTTTTCTGTTATTGGGAATTGTTGTGTTTTTGACAACACGTCATGGCGACGTAGTTTTATTTGTCAACCGATATTCAGATGAATATTGGGACACGTTGATGCTGTTTTTAACAGATTTAGGTTTGGGGACGGTGGTTGCCGGAGTTATGGTCGCGCTATTGTTTTGGAAAGTGCGGTTTGGTTTAACGGGTCTGATAAGCTTGGGTTTGGTTGCAATCTTTACCAACCTGGGAAAAAAAATGCTGTTTGCCGAGCGTGCCCGACCGTTTAATTATTTTTATTACGATGATTTTCACCGTTTTATTTACACAGCCGAGTTAAATTACCACTACAGCTTTCCATCGGGCCACTCCATGACGATTTTTGCAGCTATGAGCCTTTTTGCAGTGCTGGCCGGAAAGAAATGGGCAGCCATGATCTTTTTTATGGCCGCTCTGATCATTGGCTTTACCCGTATTTACCTGCTGCAGCATTTCTTTCTGGATGTTTATGTCGGATCTGTTTTGGGTGTAATTTCAACCATTTTTGCCATTGTCATACTCAATGGCATCCTTCGGTTGAATCGATTTTCATGGTTTGAAAAGCCGATTTACGGTATTCGTTTAAAACGTTGAAGAAAATGCCCGCTAAAGTTTCTCATTTACTTCTTCCCTGCTGATTGTCTGGTGTAGTTGCTCAATCACCCGGTTCCCCAACGCCGTTTTTCGGTCAATGTGGTTGAGAATTTCCCGGACAAAGTCGTTGCTTTCAAACTTTCCCCGTACATTTTCAAAATCCAACTGTTTGGTTTTCTGATCTCCATCAATTCCGAAGCCAGTCATCGATTCGAGCCGGAATTCTTTTTTTGCATCCGAATAAAGCATTTTATCGATCGCCACGACACTTTGCTGCCATTCCTTAATGATTTGGATGATATCTTCCACCGACATGTCTTCAAGAGACTTGTCGAAATATTTCGCGATAAAATCAACAGTCCAGTTCCATTCGTAGTTGTAGTAGTTATCATGCAGCGAATAGAAGATGTCTTCAATCTGCCTGAGCTGGTTAATACTGCCGGCTTCCACTCCGTCCAGCAACTCAGAAATAGTATGCTTCGGAGCAATCAACCCGGCAAGGTCAATCCAGTTACCTTTTCCTACCGTTGAGTCGGCTTTTAAGCAGTAGTACACGTCGCGCTGAGTTTCCAGGGTGCAGGTATTGAGCCGGGTGATGATCGAGTTGCCAATGAATTTCATGATAGCCATGTGGTACAACTCAATGCCACGCAGCAGCGAAGTGCGCTTAATTTTGGTATTGTTGTAAGAAAAGACTTCGGTTGTTTCTCCTGAAATTCGCTGGATTTCCTTCAGCTTGCGAATTCCTTTAGCCATCTTTTGAATGGTAAACGGGCTGAGCAGGTTGAAGTTCACACAATCCATTTTTTTCGGATCGGTGCGCTTATCGCGGCGGGGCCATTTCAAAACGTCGCGGATGGTTCCCACGCTTTTCAGGTTAATTGCCGGAGCAAGCCAACTTTCGTCTTTGTTTTCAATCAGGTAGGAGAAAGGCATGTCCGAAGTGTCTGAGTTCTTGTAATGACGCCCCATGACCATGGTGAAAGCCCCGATTTTTGCGGGCCAAAGCAAATACGAATCGCTGGTGGTTTTGGAGCCACGCTCAACAATCCCATGGTGGATGGGGCCGAGCTTGTACATGTGGTTACTTTGGTTTGATCCGCTTCCGGCATTGCAAAACGAAAACATGCCGGCGATTAACAAGGTCGATTTGTGGTGAGTGACCGTGTAGGGACCAGCAAAAAGCGCACAAGCTTCGCCGTGAAAGCCTTGACAGTTGGCAAAAAACAGTGAGTTTTCAGCCGAATACTGCGATCCCAGTTTACACCCCTGTCCGATGAAGCAATTGGATACGATCGCACCATCAGTTACCTCTGATCCTGAAGAAATAATAAAATCCTTCATGATGATTTCATGTCCTAATTTTACCGGAGCCGAAGCATTGCTGTTGACGGATCCATTTTCAAGCTTGCTGCACCCGTCAATGATTGTGTGTGCCCCGATTTTTACATTTTTAATTTCGCGGCAGTTGATGATTTGTGAGTACTGTCCAACGAAACCCTGGTCCGCCTTTTTTTCTTCAGTATAATCATCAATGAGTTGTTCCAACTTATCGGTAAATACTCTTCGATGTTTGTAAAAGGCAAGCATGTAGGCCAGATGCGCTGATAGCTGATCGTAAATAGCCACTTTACGGCCGCCAGTTTCATCCAATACTGAAACTTGTATGCCATTGCCAAAGCTTGAAACACCTTCAACAGCCAGTAAATCGGTGTTGTCAATGATGACATGATCTTCAATGTCGTAGTTGGCGATGTAGTTTTTTACATGATTGACAAACACATTATCTCCCAAAGTGCAATTATGAAAATGCGCGTTGTACAGGCCACAGTGTTTGGTAACATTTCCAAAAAAAGTCATGGATTCATTGAGCAGTCCGATTCGGTTTTTACCCGAAAATCGGCAGTTTTCAAGTCGTTTTGCATCAAATCCTTCTTTGACCAAAATATTGTGCCAGTTTTCAGCCTTGTTTTTGTTCTGTTCCAGCTGTTGAATTTCGGCTGTCGTTAATGGACGGTACTTATCGTTTGGCATTGTCGATTCATTTATAGTGTAATTTGGGCAAGATAATCAAAATGATCGCCCTTGATGAGTTGTTTTACTTGCAGTTTATTTCTTCCGACGTGTTCTGTTAGAAGATCCGGATCAACATAGAGCCAGGGAAACTCGCGGCTCTTTTTGTTCTTGTATTCCGTTTGGAAGCTTAATTCACCGTAATAGCTTTCAGCAACCAAATCAATAACGGCCGATCCGTCTTCATCCGTATATAAAAAAATAAGATCGGACGAATCGATCAAGATTTGACCTTTCGGCTGAAGCAGGTTGCCTAGTTTTTGTAACAGCAGGTCTAAGCGGCTTAAGCTTCCGGCAATTCCGGTTCCGTTCATCAACAGGAGAATGGTGTCGTATTTGTCATTTTCAAATTGAAAGAAATCAGCTTGCCGAATGTCTGTAACCCCCCGATCTTTCATCACCTGACAGCATAGAGGAGACCGCTCGAGCGCCGTTACTTCAAGGCCCTTTTGTTGCAGATAAAGTGCATGGCTTCCTGCGCAGGCTCCTACATCTAAAATTCGGCCGTGAGCCAAATCAAGCGCTTTTTGCTCCAAGGCCGGCATTTGCTTGTAACTACGAAAAAAGTATGATGGAAGCACTTCATCGGTGTCAAAATTTTCTGAATGGATATAGATAGGCGAATTGTCGCGATGAAAGTGGTAGTTGAATACGCCTTGAGAAATTGGATCTTCTTCCGGAAAAATCATACGAATGATGGCTTATTTTAAAAGAGATAATTCGGCTTCAAATTTAAAACAAGTTTCGTGTCTTTGCGAATAAATGTAAAAGCCTTCTGATTCTCCTTCTCCAATAATGAAGATTTTTAAATCGGGATAGTTTTTGGAAATATCTTTAATCTCATCCAGATTGATGTTTTCCTTTTGCAACCAGATGGATGTGCTAAACTCACCCAGTCTCAATCTTTTCCCCGCCAGATCGGCGTGCTCGAAAAGTTCGAGTGATTTGTGGTAGTTTATTTGTTTAAAATTAACCATCTTTTTGATTTGGTTGTGGAAAACAATTTACGACATTTTCCTTTTTTAAGGGCAGTCTGGCTTTGAAATTTTATGAACAATTTTGTGTGATTGCGGGTAAGATATTGGTTATTAGAACAAAGCGCCGGTTTTTACCGGCGTTTTGTTCTAATCTAAATTTTTCTAAAATCGGAATCCCAAAGTCATGATTAACTGGTCTTTGGTAATTTCAAAGTTGGCCAAATCGGAACCATTATAGACCTCTGCATAATTTTTATCCAGGGCATGTTTGTAGGCCACATCAAAGAAAAATCCCCCCTGGCGAAATCCCAGGCCGCCTGAAACTGCAGATGAAACAGCATCGCTGGTGTCCATTGCGGTGGATTGAAAATTTTCATTCATCGGGTTGGGGTAGTGTTCGTATCCGCCTCTCAAACTCAGTTCATTCGATAAGCGGTACTCAGCGCCAACATGCAGATTGCCTACCGACTTGTAAGCATTCTTGATTTCCTGATTCTCATCAAAGAAATCATAACCATCGCCGCCATCGTCTAATTTGATGGTTGAATAATCGACGTATTCATAGTCAAGGCTGATTATGGCTGATTTCCCGATGACATAGGCGGCACTGAAGACAGCTTTCATCGGAGTTGTTAAATCGTAGTCGTAATCACCAAGCGGCGAAAGCGCTTCAAAATTCTCTGAGCCGTCATCAAAGCTAATGTACGAATACATCGCATTGTCAAAGTAATCGTGCAAACGGTAGAATGTCGGAGTATGAACAGCTACGCCAAAGCGTAAAGCATCCGTCGGTTTATAAATCGCTCCCAACTTCACATTAAATCCGGTTCCCGTTGTATTCAAATATGTGTTGAAAGTATAGTCATTGAAATAGGGAATGTTATTGTCGACATCGTTCTCGAATAAACTGGTTCTTTCTTTAAAGTCAACATTGTGAATGCCTACGGTGGCTCCCAAATAAAATCGGTGATTGAAATTGGCTGCCATGGAGATCAAAAACTCATCGATATTTCCTTTTTGTGAATATGACTTTCGCTGCGATTGGCCGTATCCTGCCTCCGCAATATCATTAAAATATTCGCCATTATCTTCATCAAAAATGAGCAAATCAGTTTGCCAGGCCAGTTCTTCGTAGTAATTGCTCCAAACATCATTATTGGCATTGGCTGTAAAATCGTCGAGCAAGGTCGAATTGGCGTCTCTGGCTTCCATCATGCGTTTCATATTGAAGTTATTTAGCCGGTTATAGCCTACACCAAAACTCAATCCAACCATGGAGCCATTCTGGGTTCCGTTGTCTCCAAAATTGGTGACGTAGCCAACATTGGGTAGCCCGATGGTGTATTTTGACTCGTTGGTTGTTTGGCCCAGGTAATTAACATCAACCGACGTTTTTCCAAACGAAGGAGTAACTACAAATTCGCTACTGCGGTAAATTCCCAAACCTGCCGGGTTAATGCTGGCCGAAGTGAAGTCGCCACCCAAGGCTCCAAAGGCATTTCCCATGGCCGCCGAACGGGCCGTTCCTTGTATTCTGTAATCTGAGTAACGTAACCCGTCAACTAAGTTTTGTCCAATTGCGGTTGTGCTGATAAAGAGCATGACAACCAGTATGTATTGAATTTTTTTCATGGCTGAATCAAATTTGATAAACAATACTATTCGCTTTTTTTGTCCTATTGTTATTAACGCCGGCCACTGCCACTTGAACCGCTGCTCCTGCTGCTTCCACTGCTGCTTGAACCGCTTGAACGACTTGGGCTGCTATAGCTTCCACTGCTTCGGCTCGGGCTTGACTGGTAGCTGCTGTTATTTGAATTCGTACTTCGGCTTGGAGCTGCCTGGTAGGTTGACCGTGGCGTTGTGCTTGAGCCTTTGCTGTATGAAGAACTTGATCGGTAGGTCTTCTGATAACTGCTGGAACTACTTTTCGGAGTACTTACTCTCGAACTGCTACTGCTACTTGGTTTGCTGTAAGTAGAAGTTCGCGGGGTAACATAGTTCTTGCTGTTATAGCTCGACCGGGTGACAGTTCTGGGCTTGCTGTAACTTGGTGTGTATTCTCTTCGCTGGGTCGTCGTTGTTTGCGGCTGATAGGTCCGCTGGTTTGTTGTCGCACTTTTTACCGTGTTGGTTGACGATCCGTCAGTCGAAATACTTCTCCGGCCTGAAGAACTAACTTCTCCGGAAGTGGTTAATCTTCTCTTTTCAACAATGGTTGCATTCTTAGTGGTGCCACCACCATCAGTGGTGCGTCTTCCGCTGTTACTTACTGTTGACGAGGTTGACCTGCGTGAGCTGCCAAGATCTTGGGTCGATGTGCTTTTCAGTCTGGAACTACCGCTTGTTGAAAGCCGGCCTACAGATCCTGAACCTCCGCTGCTTGCATAATTGTTATATGATGAGCGGCGGTGTCCGTACTCATAACGATCGGAATCGTAATAATGATGATGTCCCCAGTAGCTGTTGTACCCGTAATAAGGATACCCCCAAGAGTAGTAGGGGCTGTACCAACTGTATCCGAATGAATAATACGGGCTGTACCAACTACTTCCCCAAGGGCTATAATAGCTGTAGTAGCCACCATATCCTCCGTAATACCACGGATCATAAAAGAAAGGATCGTAATAGTACGGATCATACATAAATCTGCTGGAGTAATATGAACCATAGAAATAAGGACGGTGGAAACGATTAATCCGATAGGCATAATCAATCTCATCGGCGTCGTAGTAGTTATTGATTACGTAATCAATATCTCCGTCGTTTTCATAAATGGTTGTATCTGATCCCATCAACTCCATATTGCCCATGTCGTATAGAAGTTCATCAGCAGATGGATCATCGCTTTCATAAATGTGATTCTTCAATGTTTGTGAGCCATCTGCATTTTCTTCCATCTCCGTAATCACCTGCTGTCTTGAAACGACTTGTGATCTGCTCTCATTGGATGCTGTTTTTTCAACAATTGCGGGAGGAGGAACATCTCCGGGCGTAAAATAGATGTCATCGTACCTGTCGGTTACGTATGTCCCGGTGGTACATGCACCGAGTAACAGTGCTAATGCCGAGATAAGTGTAACTTTTGCTTTCATAACTAGACCTCCTGTATCTTTAAAAATAAATTATTTACTTTGTAGCTTCAAAATTCAATACAAAAGAAGCAAATACCATACCAAAACAAAAGATATGGCTAAAGAATTAACTTCAAGAAGTGAAAATTATTCTCAGTGGTACAACGAGCTGGTTGTAAAAGCCGATTTGGCCGAGAATTCGGCTGTTCGTGGATGCATGGTGATTAAGCCATATGGCTACGCCATTTGGGAGAAAATGCAGGCTGAACTGGACCGGATGTTTAAGGAAACCGGCCACGTCAATGCCTACTTTCCTTTGTTCATTCCGAAATCGTTTTTTAGTAAAGAAGCCGCTCATGTTGAAGGCTTCGCCAAAGAGTGTGCCGTAGTTACTCATTACCGCCTAAAAAATGATCCGAATGGCAAAGGAATTGTCGTAGACCCGGATGCCAAGCTGGAAGAAGAGCTGATTGTTCGTCCAACTTCGGAGACCATTATCTGGCACACGTACAAAAATTGGGTCCAGTCGTACCGCGATCTGCCCATTCTGTGCAACCAGTGGGCCAATGTCGTTCGTTGGGAAATGCGCACCCGCCTGTTTTTGCGCACAGCCGAGTTTTTATGGCAGGAAGGGCATACGGCTCATGCCACTAAGCAGGAGGCCATGGAAGAGACAGAACGCATGGTGAATGTATATGCTGATTTTGCTGAGAATTTCATGGCGCTTCCGGTTATAAAAGGAGCCAAATCAGAAAATGAGCGTTTTGCCGGTGCTTTGGAAACCTATACCATTGAAGCCTTAATGCAGGATGGAAAAGCGCTGCAATCGGGCACTTCGCACTTTTTAGGGCAAAACTTTGCCAAAGCGTTTGACGTTAAATTCGCCAATCGCGATGGTAAAGATGAATATGTTTGGGCGACCAGTTGGGGGGTTTCAACCCGGCTGATGGGAGCTTTGGTGATGGCACACTCAGATGACAATGGGTTGGTACTGCCTCCAAAGCTTGCCCCATTCCAGGTGGTCATTGTTCCGATTTACCGAAAAGAAGAGCAACTCGCAGAGATCACCAGAAAGGTCGATGAAGTGGTTACCAAATTAAAAGCCAAAGGAATCACGGTGAAGTACGATAGTCTGGATACTAAAAAGCCAGGATGGAAATTTGCCGAGTATGAATTGAAAGGTGTCCCGGTACGTTTGGCAATTGGGCCGCGTGATTTGGAAAATGGCACCGTCGAAGTGGCTCGTCGCGATACACTGACCAAAGAAGTGGTTGCCCTGGACAATATTGACCTGTACGTCGTTGATTTATTGGATGATATTCAGCAAAATATTTATAAAAAGGCATTCGATTATCGTACCGAACACACGACACCGGTTGATACTTATGAGGAATTGAAAGAGGTGCTGAATAACAAAGGCGGTTTTGCTTTGGCACACTGGGATGGAACAGCGGAGACCGAACAGAAAATTAAGGAAGAAACCAAAGCGACCATTCGTTGCATACCATTTGACGGGGTGAAAGAGGAAGGAAAATGCATTTATTCAGGAAAACCTTCGTCGCAACGCGTTTTATTTGCGCTGGCTTATTAGGTTTTTCGCAAATCATGATAAAAGGAAGCAGTCATTCTTGGCTGCTTTTCTTATTTTTAGGAAAAATCTAAGCGAATGACAAAAGTTACGGATAACAACCACAACTACGAGCTGATCGTTGCCAAGTCGAATGTGAAACAACAGGCGCACGCCAATACCTTGGCTTCGTTTAATGTGTTGAAAGATGTGTTGAAAGAATTGGTCGAAGAGTTTCGGACCGCGCTCAACGGCAAAGTGTCGGCTGAAGTGTTGCCTGTTTACATTGAAAAAGGCCCTTTCGAAGCCGAGTTTAAACTGGCCGGCGACTTGCTGGTTTTCAGCATGCACTCCAACATTTTCATGTTTAACCGCGAACACCCGATTTGGAAAATCGATTACGTGAAGGAGCAACCGCTGAATTCCTATTGTGGCATCATTCATATTTATAATTTTTTGTCCGACTCGTTTAAGTACAACCGGCTGCAAGACTTGGGCTACCTGATTGCGCGGATTTTTATCAATCAGGAAAGTCATTTTTTTGTTGAAGGGAAGCGACAATCTGGTGAGCTGGTGAAAGATTTCGGAAACGATGTAGTGACCAAAGATGTTTTCAGGCAAATTCTGAAAACAGCCATTAAATATGCGGTTGACTTCGATTTGTTGGTTCCTCCTTACGATCAGGTGAAGATCGCTTCGGTGGAACAGATGAAAGATGAAATCAGCCATTCAAAAATAATAACCGGCAAACGTGTTGGTTTTAAGTTTAACTCTGATGATATTTAACGATATGGAAAAAGTAATTAGCCGTTTTATTCGATATGCCAAAGTGCATACGACATCTGACCCGAAAAGCCAAAGCTTTCCGAGTACTGATCGCCAGCTTGATTTTGCGGAGCAACTTGTGGCTGAATTAAAGGAAATTGGCATGGAGGACGTTGAGAAAGATGCCAATGGTTATGTAATGGCGACCCTTCCTTCGAATATTGAACAGGATTGTCCGGTGGTTGGCTTTGTCGCTCACATGGATACCAGCCCTGATTTTTCGGGCGATAACGTAAATCCGCAGATCATAAAGTACGAAGGTGGAACCATTCAATTGAATGAAAAAGTGGCCTTGTCGCCGGAGCAGTTTCCGGATTTGCTGAACTATGTTGGACAGGAAATCATTACCACCGACGGAACAACCTTACTAGGCGCCGATGACAAAGCCGGGTTAGCCGAAATTATGACTGCCCTGGATTACCTGCTGGAGAATCCGGAAGTGAAACATGGAAAAGTGCGTGTTTGCTTTACGCCCGATGAAGAAATAGGCAAGGGAGCCGACTTTTTTGATGTGGAAAGATTTGGGGCCAAATTCGCTTATACCCTTGACGGTGGTGAAATTGGAGAATTGGAATATGAGAACTTCAATGCTGCTATGGCTACTCTAACTATTAACGGGCGCAGCGTGCATCCCGGTGCAGCAAAAAATAAAATGATCAATGCGATTGAAGTGGGCACCCGGCTGATGTCGATGCTGCCTGCCAATGAACGTCCGGAATTCACTGAGAAACGCGAGGGTTTTTTCCATTGCGTGTCGTTTCAGGGAGCTGTTGAGAAAACCAGCGTTACGCTTATTATTCGTGATCACGACATGAGCCTATTCAAGAAACGAAAAAACGTGGTGACGCAGGCATGCAAGTTTCTGAATGATATCTACGGAGAAGGTACTGTGGTGTTGGAAATGGTTGACCAGTACTACAACATGCGTGAAAAAGTGGAACCGGTCAAATATGTCGTTGATCTGGCCGAAGAAGCCATGCACGAACTGGGAATCAGTCCGAAAATCAAACCCATTCGCGGAGGAACGGACGGCTCGCGCCTATCGTATATGGGTTTGCCGTGCCCGAATATCTTTGCCGGCGGTCATAATTTTCACGGGCCTTATGAGTACGTGCCAACCAAATCAATGATCAAAGCGGTTGAAGTGGTGATTCGCATCTGCGAAAAGGTAGTCAAATTGGGCGATGCTTCCTGAACTGAAAAACTATATTGCCGCTGAGTCTTTGTTTTCAGCTGCCGATCGCTTGGTACTGGCCGTTAGTGGCGGGTGCGACTCCATGGTCATGCTCGAGTTGTTTCGACAGCTGGAATATGACTTTGTGGTTGCCCATTGTAACTTCAAGCTTCGTGGCGCCGAGTCGGACGGCGATGAGGTTTTTATGCACGACTACTGCGGCGAACACGGCATTGAACTGCATGTAAAAACCTTCGACACACGGGAATTCGCACTGCAGGAAGGCATTTCCATTGAAATGGCTGCACGCGAATTGCGCTACCAGTGGTTTTATGAGTTGCTGGATTCGTTAGCCTACAGTTATTTGATGACGGCCCATCATCAAGACGATTTGGTTGAAACCATGTTAATTAACCTGAGTCGGGGAACCGGAATCCGCGGCTTGAGCGGTATTCATCCCAAACGGGGACGCTTGGTCAGGCCCCTGTTATTTGCGGCAAGAGAACAGCTAATGGCTTACGCGCAAACGATGAACGTTCCATTCCGCAATGATTCATCCAACCTCGAATTTGTGCATCACCGCAACCTGATCCGCCATAAGATCTTGCCTTTGCTGGAAGAAATTAATCCGGCGTTTAAAGTCAATGCTGCTAAAACCGCTGCTATCTTAAGAGAAACGGAAAAGGTTTACCAGGCGAAAGTGGATGAGGAACGCCAGCATTTGGTCAGTCGTGATGGCAGCAGCCTGAAACTGGATTTGGCGTTTTTGCAGCAGTCACCTTTTGTCGAAACTTTGCTTTTTGAGGTGCTCCATCCGTTTGGGTTTAATTCCGATCAGGTGAAGGAAATTGGGCTCGCCCTGTCAGCAGAGGCAGGAAAGGTGTTCTATACGGAAACTCACCGACTGGTGAAGGACCGCGACGTGTTTATTCTGACGCAGAAATCGACCGATCACCTGAGTCGTTTTTATATTGAAGTAGATTGTCTGGAAATGACAAAACCTTTCGATCTTCAACTTGAACGGTTGGCTCGGAACAAGCACTTTCAGATATCCAAAAGCCCGGCCGTAGCTGATTTGGATATTGATTTGCTTGAATTTCCGCTGGTCCTTAAAAAGTGGGAGCAGGGAGAGTATTTTCAACCCTTAGGCATGAGTGGTTTCAAAAAGCTCAGCGACTTCTTTGTCGATGAAAAGTTCTCGATTCCCGAAAAAGAAAACTGCTGGATTTTATACAGCGCGGGAAAAGTCGTCTGGATCGTTGGCCACCGCATCGACAACCGCTTCAAAATAAGCGACAACACCCGGACCGTCTTGCGAATAACGGTTGCTGATTAATCATTCTTCTGGACAGGAAGGCGATGAATCACCGGCGTTTATTGTTGTTCAGGTGCCTCAGTTTCCTTCTCTTATATTCCAAGGCCAACCCCTCGTAGGACACCAGGATTCAAACACTTAGAGGGGCTTAGCGGATTTTTTTCGGGATCTCCCGCCGGATTGCTCCAATGTGTTTGGGTTCTTACCAGTCAACTTTCTGTTTTGCATTTGCATGCTTCTGTTCGATTAAAAAATCCCAACAAATGGGGATTGTACCACTCGCTGGCTGCCGCTACTTTCGCAGACATAAAATTTACCTATTAAAAAATGACGTTGAAAATGAAGAAGAAACTGTTATTTGTGGTCCTGCTGGCTGGGATTTCAGCAGGCTATGTGAATGGACAAAACACGGCTGAAAAGCTGTTGGATGCAGAGGACAAATTGAGCATTGGCGGTTATGCCCAAATCGACTATAATCAACCCTTATCTTCTGATCTTCATCAGAATGGGAAAATGGATATTCACCGTTTGGTGATGATGTTTGCCTATCGTTTTAATGAGCGGACCCAGTTTGTTACTGAAATTGAATATGAGCACGTTTCGGAAGTTTACGTGGAACAGGCTTTCCTGAATTACCGGATTAATAATTGGTTGAACTTCCGGGGTGGGTTACTCCTTATTCCAATGGGGATTGTGAACGAGTACCATGAACCGGCTACTTATAACGGGGTTGAACGGCCTAACCTGGATAGTCGGATTGTACCAACTACCTGGCGTGAAATTGGTGCGGGATTCACGGGAACCTTTCAGGAACTGGATTTGAAGTATCAGCTTTATGTGGTCAACGGCTTTAAAAGCTACGATGGCGGAGCAAAGCTTAGCGGTGGCAATGCCTTGAGAGGCGGACGCCAAAAAGGAGCCGAATCAATTTTGACGCATCCCAACTTGTCGACCAAGTTCGACTACTATGGTATTCCAGGTTTACGACTGGGATTAAGCGCTTATACGGGAAAAACACAAACCAGCCTTTACAACGGAATCCCTAAAGATGATCAGGCGATGGAAGCGATGGCTGATTCATCGGTTATTGGGTTGAATATGCTGGGTCTCGACGGCCGCTATTCGACCAACGGATGGGTGTTTCGCGGACAGCTGAATTATGCGTCGCTGAATAATACGGATGAGTACAACGCCTTTACAGGTAAAGACTTGGGAAGCCAGTTGTTTGGCTACTACATGGAAGCCGGTTATGATTTGCTTAACAAGCAAAGTACCGAACAGAAATTGGTTCCCTTTGTGCGCTACGAAAAACACAACACCCACCAGAAAGTCGATGGCATCGCGAAAAACCTGGCCTACGACCGGACTGATATTACCGCTGGTATTGGATGGTGGATGGCTGCCGGAGCTGTCTTGAAAGCGGACTTGCAATGGTTTGGCAACGAAGCGACCGATGATTATACTAAGCAATTGAACCTTGGAATTGGAATATGGTTTTAAGAAAATTTGTCATAGCTGTAGCTTGCCTTTTGTTGATTTCAACAGGGCAAGCTCAACTTTTTGGAGCGGGTGCTGAGGATGCCGCCTCCAAAAAGTTGATTAAGTTGTTGTCGAAAGAACTGGACGCTGATCGTTCTGAATTCGCCTTGGAAAAGTTGGACGATCATTGCTTTCAGAGCGAATTCATTGAAGATGTTTCGAAGGTTTACCGCGACCAGAAAGCCAGCGGCTTTGTCGTTTCTGCCAAAGGGAAAGGTAGGCACGATCTTTTCAGTTACCTGATTTATTTTAATGAAGACCGCGAAGTGGAGCTGGTGAAGGTGACCAGCTATTATTCCGACCACGGCGGTGAGATCGCCTCGAAACGCTGGTTGGAGCAGTTTGTTGGCTATGATGGTGGAGACCTCGACTATGGCGACGAGGTACAAGCCATTTCCGGTGCCACGCTGTCGGCCGGTTCGATTGTAATCGGCATTCGCGAAATCACCATCTTATTGCAGGATTGTAACCTGTAGACTGAGCTTCTTTCAAAACGCCCAATTTTTGTGGCTTCCGGGCAAGTATGTCCCTTCCCTCGGATCTTTTTCGCGTCCATTGGCGTCCCGGGCCTGCCCATCGGCAAAAGTTCTGACGCAATCAGCCCCATAGATCTGCCTTTCAGCCAAACTTTTCAAATAATTGGGCATACAGAGCCTCCCCTTGGCAAAATCCCTTGTTTCATGAGGCAGACGGAACGCCTTGTATTAATTTCCTGTCTTCACAAACTACTTTCGAACAGTTCCAGGTAAAACTTGGCTATAGTGGGAGAGCCCAATCCAGCGATGAACGGGTTTCGCGGCCCATTCAAAAAATGAAAGCACCCATTTCGGCGATGAGAATCAATCCATATGTCTTGTGTTCATGATGCAAAATCCGCTCTTTCCAACCGCAAATCATCCGAATTTATTTTCTAAATTTATCCGCAGTTTATCTGAACAAAGAATACAAGTTCAGAAAGTTGATGGTTATTCAAAGAAATTGAGAACTCATATAAAACAATATTAAGCGCGAAAATCTGCCAGACTCTGATACGATTAGAAGACGATTCTATATAAATATAATTTCATCGGATGAAAACGGTAAGATTGATAGTGTACAGGTGGCACGGGGAGTCAATGAACTTTGCGACAATGAGGCAATTCGGACTATTAAATCAATATTTGAATGGGAAGTGCTATAAAGGCATCGTGAAAAGATAAATCGTGAATATACTGTTCCTGTCGTTTTTGATTTAACTGATAAGGAGATTTATGCAACAATATCATTTACAAAATCGTCCCAGTCGGGAGTTAAAGCGGGAATCGGAAATTGCCAACATCCTGATAAATGGCAAGTTTGCCGTTATTGCCATGTGCCGCGAAAACGAACCCTATGTTGTTACGCTTAGCTATGGCTACGATGTTGAGAAAAAGTCACTTTACTTTCATTGCGCACCGCATGGATTGAAATTGGATTTTTTAAGATACAATAAAAGCGTTTGCGCGACTGTGATTGACGATGGCGGTTACATTCCGGGAGCATGCGAACATGAATATCAGTCGGTGGTATTTTGGGGCGACATGCAAATTGTAAACGATTTGGAAGAGAAGAAACATGGCATGTGGGTCTTGCTGAGTCATTTAGAAGACCATGATTCAGTAGTCAGGGAAAAGATGATGAAATCAGAAAATTATTATTCGAAAATGGAGATGCTGAGACTGGATATTGAACAGATTCACGGAAAAGCGGGACGATGAAACGCTTGAAAAAAAAAATTGCGGAGCAGAAGGGAGTGTGATCGTTGTTTCCTGCTTCCACCTTTTTTGTAACAGAGGTGTGCCACGCTTTCGAGAGTTTTGGAGACTGCGACTACATTTTTAATTATTGTGCCTAATACTGAAAAAAATGACACTTGAAGATTTAGGATATCCCGTTGAGTTGGAACGCTACCGAAAAGACAAAGGGCTCGCGTCATTTGGAGTTGGGCGGGTTATTTCGGAGCACAAGGAGCGATACCTCGTAAGAACAGCAGATAACGAATATGATGCGGAGATCATCGGAAATTTTAGGTTTTCGGCGAAACAAAGGGCTGATTTTCCTGCTGTTGGCGATTGGGTTGCCATTGCTGAATATGATGAGAATAAGGCGCTTATTCATGCCGTTTTTCCCAGGAAAACCATTATTGAGCGACAAACCATAGGAAAACAGGGCGAAAAACAGATTATTGCAACAAATATTGACTTTGCTTTTATTGTGCAAGCCGTTGACCGGGATTTTAATATCAACCGAATGGAACGATATCTGACGATCTGCAACACATCCGGGGTCGAGCCGTTGATCATTCTCAACAAAACAGATCTGATCCCAGAGCACGAATTAACCCGCTTAATAGCGACTATTCAAAGCCGCATTAAGCAGGTACCGGTCATGGCGATAAGCAATGAAACCCTGGCCGGAATTGACCAACTCAAAACACAAATGCTGAAAGGTAAAACCTATTGTTTGTTAGGTTCTTCAGGGGTTGGGAAATCAACGCTGCTAAACAATCTTTCAGGCAGAGAGTTGATGAAAACAAACTCAGTTAGTGATAGTACCCACAAAGGAAGGCATGTGACAACTCACCGTGAATTATTCGTGCTGACCTGTGGTGGAATTTTAATTGACACACCGGGAATGAGAGAAGTTGGGGTCGCAGATGCAGCCACCGGATTGGAAATGACATTTAAAGCCATCGTGCGACTAGCCCGGGATTGCAAGTTTAAAGATTGTGCCCATACGACAGAAATTGGGTGTGCGGTTGTCGCAGCCGTAGAAAATGGAGAAATAGATCAATCGTCGTATGAAAACTATTTGAAAATGGAACGGGAAAGAGAACATTTTGAATCAACGACCGCCGAAAAACGCATGAAAGACAAGGAATTTGGGAAAAGGATTAAAAATTTTAAAAAAGATAGAAAATCGAATAAATACTAAGCAGAACCGAAGTGCCCTCCCGCCAGCAAAAATACTTTTAGTCGAGAAAATCGCATAGCATCGAGCTTGAGTGTTTGTCCTCTTTTGGTACTATTCATGTCTGCTTTGATGATCTTTATGTTTATATTATGCAAGAAATAATTTTAAATGACAATCAAAAAATTCCGGTCATCGGTTTTGGTACCTACAAGGCCAAAGCGCAAGTGGGCGTTCAATCGGTTATAGATGCTTTGTCCAATGGTTATCGTTTAATTGACACTGCTGCAATCTACGAAAACGAGGAAGCGGTAGGGAAAGGGATCAGGGCAAGTGGTATTCCGAGAGACCAGATTGTGGTGACCACCAAAGTGTGGCGTGAAGTTCTAGGCTTTAAGCAAACAAAAGCGGCTTTTAATAAATCGCTGGGCAGACTGAAACTGGACTATATTGACCTGTACCTGATCCACTGGCCTGCCAATGCAAGGAATTATAAAAACTGGCAGCAAATCAATGCTGATACCTGGCGTGCCATGGAGGAATTGCAGGCCGAAGGAAAAATCAGATCGATTGGTGTAAGCAACTTTTGGAAAGAACACCTGAAAGCGCTTTTTCAGACAGCACAAGTAATTCCTGCGGTGAACCAAATTGAGTTCCATCCGGGGTACTGGCAGCCTGAATTAACCGAATTTTGTCAACTCCAGGGGATTGTCGTTGAGTCCTGGTCGCCTTTGGCCAGAGGTGGTGTATTCGGAAATGAAGTTTTAGAAAGCATAGCGAATCGGCAAGGAAAATCGATTGCTCAGGTCTGCCTGCGTTGGGTGATTCAGCACGATGTGATTGTGATTCCGAAATCGACTTCAACAAAAAGAATGGAAGAAAACATCAGCCTGTTCGATTTCGAATTGTCAGACGAAGAGATGAAGCAGATCGATGATCTTCCAGAATTCGGATTCAGCGGAGAATTGCCCAATATTTGGCCGGATCGGATCTGAAACAAAGCAGAAGCACAACATTTCTCCAATAGACTTTGCGCTGTTTGGACAGGTCTTGAATACCTTGTCTGATGATTTTGTGATTAGGCGAAAAGCTAGTTTTTTTCGCTAAGTTCGAGCCAGCGCATTTCTTTTTCGTCCAGCTCTGCCGTCAGTTCCCCAAAGCGATTGGACTTCTCGGTCAGCTCATCCGTTGAAAGTTCACCGGAGTTTAAGGCTTGTTCCAGTTCCGCCTTTTCTGTTTCCAATTGCTGAATTTCCCGCTCCAGTTGTTCAAACTCCCGTTTTTCATTGAAGCTCATTTTGCTTGACACTTTATTCGTTGGTTTTTCCTGAACCGCTTTG
The DNA here is from genome assembly GCF_963974515.1 of uncultured Sunxiuqinia sp. GTDB lineage: Bacteria > Bacteroidota > Bacteroidia > Bacteroidales > Prolixibacteraceae > Sunxiuqinia. Next base: position 25,678 of record NZ_CAXBDD010000050.1, read on the forward strand.
GGCTTTGCAATGGTCTCCGCTTTTTTCCGGGCTTCCTCTTCTTCCTGCATCTGATTGCGGTAAATGGTATAATTGCCGGGAAAGTCGCGAATATTACCGTCACCATCAAACACAAACAGGTGATCAACGATCTTATCCATAAAATACCGGTCGTGCGAGACAATCACCACACAACCGCCAAAGGCTGCCAGGTATTCTTCCAGCACATTCAGCGTCATAATGTCGAGGTCGTTGGTTGGCTCATCCAGAATCAGGAAGTTGGGGTTTCCCATCAGAATGGTACACAGGTATAGTCGCCGACGCTCCCCTCCACTAAGCTTTTCAACAAAATTGTATTGTGTTTCGGGTGGAAACAGAAAGCGGGTGAGCAGCTGGCTGGCGGTCATCTTCTGCCCGTCTTCAAAATCAATAACTTCAGCAATATTTTTGATGATATCGATAACTTTTTCGTTCGCTTGAAAGTTGATACCTTCCTGTCGATAATAGCCTATTCGGATGGTTTGTCCCCAATCAATGTGTCCCGAATCGGGCGGAATGGCACCGGTGATAACATTCAGAAAGGTGGATTTTCCAGTTCCGTTCTTTCCCACGATCCCCACTTTTTCGAAGCGTGAAAATTGATAGCTGAAATCAGTGATGAGTTGCAGATCGTCGTAGCCTTTGGAAATATGTTTTAATTCCAGAATTTTTTTCCCCATGCGCGAAGAGGCCATGTTTAGCTCCAACTTGTCGTCCTGACGGGTCAGGCTGGCTCGTTCTTTCAGATCGTAAAACTGGTCAACCCGGTATTTGGCTTTGTGGCTTCGGGCCTTAGGCATGCGGCGCATCCATTCCTGCTCAGTGCGTAGCAGGTTTTTGGCTTTCTCGGTCGACGCTTGAAGCTGCTCTATGCGTTCTTGCCGCTTTTGCAGGTAATAACTGTAATTGCCCTGATAATCGTAAATCTGATTTTGGTCGATCTCGATAATTTCGTTACACACCCGGTCCAGAAAATAACGGTCGTGGGTTACCATAAACAGGGTGCAGTTGGTTTTTTCGAGATAAGATTCGAGCCACTCAATCATGTCCAGGTCCAAGTGGTTGGTGGGCTCATCGAGAAGCAACAGGTCGGGTTCATTAACCAACACGTTGGCCAGCGCCAGTCGTTTCTTCTGTCCACCCGACAGTTCACCAACCCGTTGATCGAAATCGTTGATCTTCAACTGGCTTAAAATTTGTTTCACTCGTACGTCAAAATCCCAGGCGTTCAGCTCCTCCATTTTCACGGTTAGCTGTTCTATGGCTTTTTGGTCGTGGTGCTTCACAGCGGCTTCAAATTCAGCAATGACGTCCAGAGCGGGATTGTCCGATCGAAGCGCTTCTTCCAGCACTGTCAGGTTTTCATTCAAATCCGGATCTTGCCGGAGGTAGCCAATTTTTACATCATTGGTATGGGTGATTTGCCCCTCATCCGGCCTGTCGAATCCGGCAATCAACTCCATTAAGGTGGTTTTTCCGGCACCATTCTTAGCGATCAGGGCCACCTTTTGGTCCTTGAAAATGGTAAAGGAAATGCCTTCGAACAGCATTTGTTCGCCATATCGTTTCGAAATCGACTCGGCCTGTAAATAGGGGATCATAATTCTATCTTCTTTTGGCGCAAAAATAGAAATTAAAATTGGCAATCAGGAGATGCAGCAGAACTACTTCCCAAAGATTCCGAAATCATTGCCCTTCGTTAATTTCATAAAAAAGGTCAATCAATTGTCATTCATGGTCATTTTATTGTTCTAGATCGTTTCAAAACAACTTAATGACCACTTAATCACATCTAAGACCGAATAAAATATGGTATGTAGGCGGACAATCCTATTGATTTTTCGTGCGTGATGGCTATTTTTGCTTTCTTCAACCCAGAAAAAACAAATATGCAGAAGAAGGAACGTTATCAACGGGTGATTGATTATTTTCAGCAAGCGATGCCAATTGCCGAAACAGAATTGGAATACGGAAATCCGTATGAGTTGCTGGTTGCCGTTATTTTGTCGGCCCAGTGTACCGACAAACGCGTCAATCAAATTACGCCCGATTTGTTTAAGCGGTTTCCAAAACCGGAGTTGATGGCCGAAGTAGGACCGGCCGAGGTATTCGAATACATCCGTTCGTGTTCATATCCAAATAACAAAGCCAAACACCTGGTTGGAATGGCTAAAATGCTGGTGACCGATTTTAAAGGCGTGGTTCCAGATGATGTGGTTGAATTGCAAAAAATGCCCGGGGTAGGGCGAAAAACGGCTAATGTCATTGCTTCGGTGGTTTACGAGAAGCCTGCTTTTGCAGTTGACACGCATGTGTTTCGGGTGTCCAACCGCATTGGACTGACCACGAACTCCAAGTCGCCCCTGGCAACGGAACAGGAGCTGATGAAATATTTTCCCGAGGAAATTGTTCCGCTGGCGCACCACTGGCTGATTTTACACGGGCGTTACACCTGCTTGGCTCGCACGCCAAAGTGCAAGGCCTGTGGGTTGAAAGAAGTGTGCGTTTATTATGCAAAACTTCAAAAAGCAAAAGCGGTAAAATAGCCGATAGAGCAGGTGATTAATTCGTATTTCCGATTCGGAAACCAATGACTTATTTAGTACAATTATAAATTGAGATTCGAGCTAGATTAATTGTAAATTAACTGTTAGTTTTGCAGCTGTAATTTTGTAATGAATTACTTTGATTTAATAGCAAACTTTGTACTTTTGCTCGTATTCTTTAACTTTAAAAATGAAGTGTTATGGCTTATGTAATTTCAGATGAGTGCATTGCATGCGGAACTTGTATTGATGAATGCCCTGTTGACGCGATCGCAGAAGGTGATATCTATACAATTGATGCTGATCTTTGTACTGATTGTGGCTCATGTGCCGAGGTTTGCCCGGTTGACGCAATTTCGATTGCCGAATAAAAACGGACAGCATAAAAATTTTAGCCCGTCATTTTCAAGTGGCGGGCTTTTTTTTTGTCCGACATGCATGTTTTCCGGCAGATTGAACGAAAACTGTG
>NZ_CAXBDD010000051.1:0-27983 GCF_963974515.1 uncultured Sunxiuqinia sp.
GAGTAAGAGAAAAGGTAGATTCAAAAGTTCATTTAGTTTAGTTAGTTGAATCTGATAGCAGGCAAGGTCCGTACTTGTCTGCTATTTTTATTTCCATTCCAAATCCGGAGGAAAGAAGTGCCCGGAATTCTGCCTTGCCCATTTAAAATCCGATTTGTACTTGTGGTCAATCAAGCTTAAATTTACCGTTCCATTAATTATTGAATGATGAAACGACCATGATCAAAACTTTGCTCACGCAGCAGAATGGTTGTTGAGAGTTCCATCCGTTGCCAAAGTAGATCGTAGGAGATTCAGCGACTGACGAAAACTGGAAAAACTTAAACTGAAAAAAGAAACGATGAAAAAGAAACGATTGCTTCTATGCTATCTTCTGTTTGCGATAACGCATGGGGCACTTGCTCAAGGGAGTAACAAGCGGGAGCCACTTTCAACGGTATTGAAGCCACGCATTGTTGTGCTTACTGATGTTTCAACATGGGAGACAGACGATAGTGAATCACTAGTCAGACTTTTGGTACATGCTGATCTATTTGAGATTGAAGGGCTGGTTTATACCACCGGCTGGAGCCTTGAAGAAACCCGCGACGACTTCTTTCAACTCATTCACGATGCCATTGATGCTTATGAAAAGGATTTACCCAACCTGCTGAAGCGTTCTGGGCAGCTTGCCTTCAAAGAAGAGGAATCCCCCCAAACGATTGGATATTGGCCGAGCCCCGACTATTTAAGAAAACGCACCGTATTTGGCAGCAAGCAAAGAGGGATCGATAAAATTGGAAAAGACAATCTATCGGATGGAAGTAATCTGATTATTGAATTGGCCGATGAAAACGACAAACGCCCGTTGTGGATTTTGCTTTGGGGAGGCGGAAACACCTTGGCACAAGCTATCTGGCAGGTTCAGGAAGAACGGAATGATGATGAATTAAAGGCTTTCCTGCATAAAATACCCACCTACGCCATTACCGACCAAGACCGGTCGTATCAAGGCGGCACTGCATTCGACATCAGTTCTCACCAATGGATGCGAAAAGAATTTGAAAAAGACCTCATGTTTCTGTGGGATGAATGTGCCTGGAAATTTCAAAACGGTACTGGCAAGACAAACTGGGACGATTACGCACGCCACATCCAAAGTCATGGCAACCTTGGAAAGGTGTATCCAAAATATAAATTTGGCGTTGAAGGCGATACTCCTTCCTTTCTGCATGTCATGCCAAACGGTTTAAACAACCCGCTTATTCCAAGCCAGGTAAGCTGGGGCGGCTACTTTGAATGGGGTAAAGGACCTGACAACTTCACCTTTACCTATACCAATCATGAGGGAAGCGCCAGCGAAATTTGCGCCAAGTACGAAGCATATTTCTATCCGGCTACGTTCAATAATTTTGCCGCCCGGATGGATTGGGCAGCAACAGGAACGGGCAACCGAAACCCGGTAATCATTCTCAACAAAGACCAAGGTATTGAACCGATTCACATTGAAAGGAGACCAGGAAAATCAATCACGCTTGATGCCTCAAAGTCATACGACCCGGAAAACGATCAAATCAGCTTCAGTTGGTGGATCTTGCCCGAAGCAGGAAGCTATCAGAAGGAGATTGCCATTTCCGATAAAAATTCGGATAAAATCACAATCGAAGTACCAAGCGAGTCTGCAGGACAAAGCTTTCATGTGATTTGCGAAATAACCGACGATGGAGAACCCAGTCTCACCAGCTATCGGAGAATCATTGTTGAATCGGGAAAATAAATCACGCCCCCCAAGAGTTCGGTTCGTTAAAATTTGAGTCAAATCCCTTCGGCTTGCTGCTCTTTGCCGCAACTGTTGCAAACCAGGCGCGCCGAACCGGCCAACACGATAAAACTGATTCCCAGGAACAGGCGGTGTTCAATCAGCGGATTATCGGCAATCAGCTTGGTTAAAGCCACCACCAAAGCCAGAAAGTTGATGACGGTGAGTACCATCAGTAAATTGCGGATCAGTTTGCGGAGCTTTCTTTTTTGCATGGTCAATTCGTTTTAAGCTGGCTGTGAAACTAAGCATAAATCAACTCACTGGCAAGAAATGGTTTCAGCATAATTTCATAACTTGCAGTACACCTTTTAAAACGAAAAAAAAAAATGAAATCAACTTCCATTTACACCTTGCTTCTGCTATTGGCGATTAGCCCATTGCAAACCATCGCCCAGGAACTGACCCAACAGTTCGCCAAAAACACCATCCAGGTTGGTGTGGTGGTTGAAGACCTCGACAAAGCCGTTGATTTTTACATGAACGTACTGGGCATGGTGAAACGCCCCGGCTTTAGTGTCGATGCCGCCTTCGCCAGGGAAAGCGGATTGAATGAAGGTATTCCTTTTGATGTAACGGTACTGAAGCTGGAAGACTCGGATGATGCCCAGGAATGGAAAGTGATGAGCTTTGGCAAAAAAGCCAGTCATCCAAAACAAACCTACATGTCAGATGACACAGGCATGCAATACGCCACCATTTTTGTGAAATCGATGCGCCCATTTCTGGAGCGCATTGAAAAACACAACATCAAGCTACTGGGCGAAACACCTATTATGCTGGATGCCGAACGCCAGTTTGTTTTGATCCAGGATCCGGACGGCAACTTTATTGAATTGATTGGCCCGCAATAATGACTCCCCCCAACTACTTGATACAATAAAAATCAGTATGAAAACCATAACTTGCATTGTCGCCTTGAGCTTCATTTTCGCAGCGTTAATCGCTCAAACCAAAAGTGACCCGACTTTTCTAGAATCCGAGATGGTATTAAAAACCTCAACGGGAGATCTATTTGGTACGTTAACGATTCCTGAGCAGACCCAAGCCTGTCCAATCGTTTTGATTGTACCAGGCTCTGGCCCAACCGACAGGGATGGCAACTCTGCTATGGGCCTTCAAACAAATGCTTACAAAATGCTTTCTGAAGACTTGGCAAAAAATGGTATTGCTACGTTAAGATTTGATAAGCGAGGCATAGGGAAAAGCAAACCGGCAATGGCGAGCGAAAGTGAACTTACGTTTGAAACCTATATAGACGACGTGGTCGCCTGGATTTTAAGAATAAAGTCAGATCAGCGATTTGCAACAATCGCGGTGTTAGGCCACAGTGAAGGTTCATTGATTGGAATGATCGCAGCCCAACAAACCAATGCTGCCGGACTTATTTCCTTATCGGGAGTTGGGAAATCAGCAGATAAACTGTTGCAAGAGCAATTAAAAACGAAGTTACCTCCGCAACTGCTTAATGAATCGAATAAAATACTTGATAGCCTACGGATTGGAAAAACAGTTTCCAATGTAGATCCCAGTTTACTTTCACTATACCGCCCAAGTGTTCAGCCATATATGATTTCATGGATTAAATATGACCCGCAAAAAGAGATTGGTAAACTAAAAATGCCGGTATTCATCATCCAAGGCTCAACGGATTTGCAAGTGAGTGTTGAAGATGCCAAGCTGCTTTCATCAGCCAAACCAGATGCGAAACTTTTAATCATTGACAATATGAATCATGTATTGAAGGAATCGGATTCTGATATTCAAAGCAATATGGCAACATATAGTAATCCGGCCTTGCCATTAAAAGCTGGATTAATTGATGAACTCGTTCATTTCATAACGACTAAAAAATAGAAAACGGAGGAATCAGTTGGGTGAAAATGGAAACTTCGGGTGTGTCTACTTGTAATTGACGACTGTACAAATACGCGATTAAAAATCACGCCACCCAGGGCCTTTGGGTCTTTCAATTCTGAACAAGTTTGGCAGCACAGGTCAATAAGGTTTTTCGAGTAGGATGCACGCTGACCAGCCACCGAAAACAACCAGAACCGGCTTTCCTTGTTGTACTGTTACTATTTGTTCAATGTCAATAAAAAAAGCGTACGATGAATAAGCCGTCTGATTACAACAGGTATGCGCAGAGCAGTTGGGGCATATTAATTATTCTGCTATTGTTTTCCTCATGCCAAACGATGCGGCCCGTTATTCCTGCTGAGCCTGGGCATGTAGAGAAAATGGACGCATCCCAAAATAAATTGGTATGGATCTACCATCTTGCGGGAGTGCTATGCGAAACCACCTTTTATACCAGCACGGAAGAAGCCCTGAACGATTTAGATTCCCTGGAAGTGCACGTTTATGATTCATTCCAATTTGATATTCCATCCTGTGACTCCTGTGGATGTCCTTCGAGCATACGCTTTGCGGCAAATATCAGGCACTTCGATCTAAATCGGGCGATGAGCATTGGCTGGCATTTTCTGGAAGACGATTCTGTTATTGAAGAGAACAAACGGCAATAGCGTGATCTCAATCAATCGGGGACTCCTGAGAGCAGGAATTACCAGCTCGGATTAAGCAAAAAAGCCCCACCCGCGTAGGATGAGGCTTTTTCGAGAAGTTCTCCGGGGCTTATCCCAAAAACGAAATCAGTACACCCGCGGCAACGGCTGAGCCGATTACACCGGAAATATTACTGGCCATGCAATATTGCAGGACATGGTTTTTCGAATCGTATTTAAGGGCTATTTCATTGGCAACACGTGAGGCCATAGGAACAGCACTTAAACCGGTAGCTCCAATTAGCGGGTTGATCTTTTTCTTTGCCATTAAATTATAGATTTTAACGGCTACAATACCTCCGGCAATGGAGATGGCAAAAGCAATGAAACCTCCCACGATAATCATGATCGTCCGGGAATTCAGAAAAACTTCCGAAGTCATGGTTGCACCAACGGTCAATCCCAAAAAGATAGTTGCGGTGTTCATGATGGAACCAGTGGCAGCATCCGACAAGCGGGCTACCGTAACACCAACTTCTTTAATCAGGTTACCGAAGAAAAGCATACCCAACAGCGGAACCGATGAAGGCACGAAAATGGAAACCACAATTCCCAATACGATGGGAAAAGCAATCTTAACCGCTTTCAGGTTTTTGATTTTATTCTTCGACGGGTACAATTTATCCATCTCCTTCATGTTAATCTTCAATTCCTTCTCAGAACACAACAAACGTGTGACCAAAGGAACGATGACCGGAACCAAAGCCATATACGAATAGGCCGCAATCGCAATCGGCCCCAACAAGTGCGGCGCCAGCATAATGGTGGTATAAATGGCGGTTGGACCATCGGCGCCACCAATAATTCCCAATGATGCGGCTTCAGCGGGTGTAAAGCCCAAAGCAATGGCCGAAATCAAAACGGTAAAAATACCGATTTGCGCAGCTGCTCCAAAAAAGGCCAACCGCAGGTTACGCAGCATGGGACCAAAATCGGTTAAAGCCCCTACCCCCATAAAAATAATGGGAGGCAGAAAGCCTGTTTTGATCAGCGAGTAATACAGAAAGTTCATAATTCCATGATCATTCGCAATTTCAAACAGGTTTTTATAACGATGCCCGTCCAATTCAATAAATTCGGAAGGAACAACACTCATGCCTCCACCAGGAAGGTTCGCTAAAATAAGCCCGAAAGCAATTGGAATCAGCAATAGTGGCTCATACTTTTTCTTGATTCCCAGGTATAAAAGTAATCCCCCAATCACCAACATCAACAGCGTTCCCGGTCCATTTACAATATCCTGGATGGCAGTCATGTGATAGAGTTTCTCTATAATAGACATATGCAGGATTTTCTGTTATTGGATTTTTACTAAAACATCGTCTTCTTCCACTTCTGAACCATTGGCAGCGGGCAGTTCAACCACTCTACCCGAAACATCGGATTTAATGGCATTGAAGGTTTTCATGGCTTCAACATAGCCAATTAAATCACCTTCCTGAATCACATCACCAACTTTGATTGGCTTTTCAGAGCTTTCTTTCGTAAGATAAAACTTGCCTTCGAGCGGGGCGACTACTTCTTTGGCTGGTCCGCTTGCAACTGGAGCCGATGCCGGGGCGGCAGGAGCTGTGGCTGGCTGTGCTGAAGTTGCTGCAGGCTGACTGTCGCCATAAGCTACCGAAACCCGGAACTGCTCACCATCGACATCAATAATCATGCTCGATGGGTTGAAATTGGCTGGTGCTGCATCGGCTGGTGCTTCCGCCTTTTTGGTTCCTTCAAGCAGGCCTGCACCTTCTTCACGCTTCTTGGCCAAATCGGCTTCAAAAGCCTTTTTCGCCTCGCCTGACTTGTAGGCGCGATATTGCTCTGGATGCATGGCCAATTCGAACAACTCTTCGTCGTCCTGCCCATATTCCCAACCATTCTTATCCATTTCCTTGCGGAAGGTATCCAGTGCGTCAGGATATAGTGTTTGCGGATTGGCTGTAAACTCTTTCTTGCCGTGCTCGTCAGCTAATTTTTGAAGTTCCGGAGCCAAGGTTCCGGGCAGTTTTCCTCCTTTGCCCATGAGCATGTCCCAAATATTGTCGGCAATCATACTCCAACGCTCTTTGCCTTTTTCCAACTGCATCACGTTCATCAGTGCCAGGTTTTTCACGTACTGGCTATAGGGAGTTACCAGCGGCGGATACCCAACCATTGGCCAAATATGCTCGACTTCGTTGAACAACTTCACCAACAAATCATCCTGCGACAACTCTGGTTGGTTGTGTTTTGCTTTCCATTTGTTTATGCTGGATAGGTTGCTTTCCAGGTCGGACATCAACGATCCCATCATTCCTCCGGGTAAGCCGGGACCAATGAGCAACGAGTTCATGAATCGGTTTTTCGGGTTGATGTAATAGCCCAAAAAGTCATCGATAAAGCTTTGGGTCAGGCTGCGTACCTTCATATAGGCATCCATATTGATATCCGGCACGTCAAAACCGGCATCTTTCAACATGGCGTGAACGGCGAGCAAGTCAACGTGACCGGTCCCCCACGAAAGTGGTTCCATCGCCACATCTACATACTCAACTCCGGCGCGGCAAACTTCCAAAATAGAAGCCATCGCAAATCCAGGACCTGAGTGTGAGTGATATTGAAGGGGTGTATCAGGATGTAATTTCTTAATTCCTTTAACGATTTCGCCCAGCCAAACAGGACGTCCGATACCAGCCATATCTTTCAGACAGATTTCATCGGCACCACCTTTAATCAGCGTGTCGGCTAAATCTACATAGTACTTGACCGTGTGTACTTCAGAATAGGTTAAGCTCAAGGCTGCCTGGGCAATCATGCCGCCTTCCTTGGCGTACTTGATAGAATCCAGGATATTGCGGGCATCATTCAATCCACAGAACGGACGGGTGATATCCGTTCCCTGGGCCTTCTTCACTTTATACATGAGTTTACGCACATCGGCAGGCACCGGGCTCATACGCAAGCCGTTTAACGACCGATCCAGCATGTGCGTCTGAATGCCGGCAGCGTTAAAAGGCTGCGTCCATTTGCGGACCGCATTATTTGGGTTTTCACCAAAAAGCAGGTTGATTTGCTCAAAGCCACCACCATTGGTTTCAACACGTGCGAAACATCCCATCTCAACAATGTGTGGTGCCACTTTCACTAATTGATCAACGCGTGGCAGGTATTTTCCCGACGACTGCCACATGTCGCGATAAAGCAATGAAAATTTGATTTTTCTCTTTTCCATAAGGCTAATTAATATTTTAAATTGGTTTTCTTTTATTGTCCACTTACGTGCCTTTTTGTTCTGTCTTAGCTATCAACTATTGTCATTCATGGTCATTTTTATTGTCATTGATTGTTTCAAGACACCTTAATGACTAACTAACGACAATTGAATGACCTTTTAATGACATTAGGTAAGCTTGCGGCTATTTATTTTTCACACGATTTCGAAGGATTCGTGATTGACTTGTTACATCTTCTCAATCTTAGTCACACGACCTTTGCCTCCGGTTACAATTTTGACAGCGGAAACGATTGCCGCCACTTTTTTTCGATTGAAGTCGCCTGCTTGACTGGCTACTTGCTCAACCCTTTTACTCACTTCTTCAGGCAGGTATTTGTTCACGAAACGAATAATCAAATTCCCAAGTAGAACAACAAGAGCAAGAATAATAAACACCGTTATCATCCCAATTCCCATCAACTGTAATGCGTATCCTAAGTCGCTCATCTTTTCATTATTTTAAAAAAAACTTTTTCCCATTTTATAGAACGGAGGCAATAGTACCAAATTTTTACCCGTTCAAAAATGTTAAAAAATAGTTACCAAAAACAATTATCAATTAATTAACATTGAATTTTTTCAAATCGAAATCGATCAATATGTTTTCACTTTCAATTTTGTGCACACCCTCACCCAATCCCCCATGAACAAGCAGCCACAGCGGATTTCAACTGATTTACAATTAATACCTGAATGTCGTTTATTATTTCAGAAAATCACATCCGATTCGAGTCTATTTCAGGTTAAACTGGGAGCGGATTTTACGAACGGTTGAAATTGTTTCAACTATCTTTTTTTTTTAGAATCCTTAAAACCATGCTACGAAAACAGAATTTATCAAGCCAAAAGGTTTTATTCTTAAAAACTTAATTCTTACTTTTAAACCTGTCGAAAAATCGGCCTGATCAGTCAAATTCATTCAATAACAAACTATTAATAAATCAACTAAAATGACAAAACAAACTAAAAAAGAATTGTCGCGAAGGCGATTCCTGGGTACCGCTGCCATAGGAATGGCTGGAGTCACTTTTTTACCATCACTAAGTTCATGCTCATCGCCAAAAGCAAGCACCGAAGATAAAATCAGGCTTGGATTCATTGGCATGGGAAGACAAGCCATGTTCCTGCTGAACGGCTTTATTCAAATTCCGGGTGTTCGGGTTGTTGCCGGTTGTGATGTTTATGGCCGCAAACGCCAGCGTTTCGAAAACCGCGTCAACGAGTTTTATACAAAGAACAATGTGGACGTTGAAGTAACGACTTACGAAAAGTATGAAGACTTGATTCAACGCGACGATATTGATGCCGTGGTGATTGCTGTTCCCGACCACGCACACGCCATGATTGCCATTGCAGCCTGCAAAGCGGGTAAGGATGTCTACCTGGAAAAACCGATGACCTTTACCATCAAGGAAGGCCAGGAACTGAAGCGTGTTGTTCGCGAAACCAACCAGATCTTAGGAATTGGAAGCCAGCAGCGTTCAGATCCGAATTTTCAGCATGCGGTTAATATGGTGCAGACAGGCCGCTTAGGTAAAATTGAAAAAGTCAATGCTTATGTCGGCGCTCCTCCAATTCCATACAATTTGCCGGAAGAAGAAATTCCCGCTGATTTAAACTGGGATCTTTGGTTGGGACCGCTTCCGGAAGATATTCATTTCAACAACGAGCTAAACCCGCCGATCTCACTCGATCCGGTAAAACATGAAGAGATTTGGGGAGCGTGGCGTTGGTACAAGGAAATGGGCGGCGGCTTCACCACTGACTGGGGTGCGCATATGTTCGACATTGCCCAATGGGCACTTGGCATGGACCGCAGTGGCCCGGTTGAAATTTCGCCGATCGGCGATGGCACGGAGTTTATGAAATTTGTTTATGCTGATGGTGTAGTGATGACCTCAGAGCCTTTTGATGAAAAGATGACTAAGGGTGTCAAGTTTTTCGGCGAAAATGGTTGGATTGAAGTTTCACGCGGCCACTTCAAAGCTTCGGATGACGCACTGCTTCCTCCAAAATCGGATACTGCCGAGGATGATACGCCATACGAAACCAAAATTCCACACCAGATTAATTTTATTGAGTCGGTTAAAAATCGCGTTGACCCAGTCGTTCCTGTAGAAATTGGACACAGCTCATGCACCGTTTGTACTCTGGGTAACATTGCCTGCGATCTGCAACGTACCATCAAATGGGATCCACAAACAGAGACGTTCGTGGAGGATGAAGATGGAGCAGCAGCAGCTAAACTACACTACCACTACCGCGACGGCTGGAAATTGCTTTAGCGAAATAAATAAAACCAGAAAAAGCTGTCTCTCCAGAGACGGCTTTTTTTTGTCTAATCAAAAGTCCAAAACGGAAACACCTATTGTCAAGCAGCAAATTTTTCGAAACCGTAGTTCCTTTTTAGCAGTAATAGGAAGAAAACACTAAAAAAGGAGGTCATTATGCCAAACAGCGTTTATAAAGTGATTGAATTAGTCGGAACCAGTCCCGAATCATGGGAAAAAGCTGCTGCCAATGCGATTGCCAAAGCATCTGAGTCCTTGCGCGATTTGCGCATTGCAGAAGTTTCGGCCATGGACATGCAAATTACCGATGGCAAAATTGAAAGCTACCGGACGAAGCTAAAGGTCTCCTTCAAATTTGAAGGGCACCATTAATTTCCGGTAAAATCTGAGTACAAGAAAAGCCGTTTCATCAATCGATGAAACGGCTTTTCAATTTTATACTGTCTTTAAGAACTAAGCCTCAGCAGCCGGTCCCCCAAAATTCATTGGCGGGATCATGGGATTTTGTGGCCCACTCACCTTGATTGGTCCATGTTGTTTCTCAAACTTCTTCACATTGTCTTCCAGGGCCATCAAAAGGCGTTTGGCATGCTCCGGGGTAAGAATTATCCTGGATTTGACATTGGCCTTTGGAATTCCCGGCATGATGCGAACAAAGTCGAGAACAAATTCGGAACTCGAGTGGGTGATAATGGCCAGGTTCGAATATGTTCCCTGGGCCACTTCTTCACTCAATTCGATATTCAGCTGATTTGGATTCTTATTTTCTGACATAATTAATCCTCGTAGTTTTGACTTTCGGTTTCTTTTACATCCACCATGCGGTCATACTCTTCGCGCGAACCAACTACCAGGTTCTTGTATTCTTTCAAACCAGTACCGGCAGGAATCAGGTGACCACAGATGACGTTCTCTTTCAGTCCGTCCAAATAGTCCACTTTTCCCTGGATAGCTGCTTCGTTCAGTACCTTGGTCGTTTCCTGGAATGATGCGGCTGACAACCAACTTCTGGTTTGCAGAGCTGCACGTGTAATTCCCTGAAGAATCTGGCTCGATGTTGCGGGGATCGCATCACGCGACTCCACCAGCTTTTTATCCTTCCGGCGTAATACTGAGTTTTCATCACGCAAACGACGAGCCGTTACAATTTGACCAGCACGCAATTCGGAATCACCTGGATCAACAACCACTTTCTTATTGTAAATCCAGTCATTTTCGTGCGTGAACTCGTTCTTGTCAACAATTTGTTTTTCAAGGAAACGCGTATCGCCTGAATCAACAATCTCCACTTTGCGCATCATTTGGCGGATGATCACTTCATAGTGCTTATCGTTAATCCTTACACCCTGCATCCGGTAAACGTCCTGCACTTCATTCAAAATATAATCCTGAACAGCAGTTGGCCCTTTAATAGCCAGGATGTCGGAAGGTGTAATTGCACCATCAGAAAGCGAAATGCCCGCACGAATGTAGTCGTTCTCTTGAACCAGAATCTGTTTAGACAGCGGCACCAGGTATTTTTTTACTTCACCACTTCGTGAGGTTATAATGATTTCACGGTTACCACGCTTGATTTTACCAAACGAAACTTCACCATCGATTTCCGAAACAACAGCCGGATTCGAGGGGTTACGCGCTTCGAACAGCTCCGTTACTCGTGGAAGACCACCGGTGATATCGCCTGCTTTACCTGACGCACGCGGAATTTTCACCAAAACCTGGCCTCCAATAATCGTGTCGCCTTCGCTAACCGATATGTGACCACCTACGGGCAAGTTATAAGTACGAATGACTTCACCTTTTTCATCAAGCACACGCAACGATGGGTTTTTGGTTTTATCACGGGTTTCGATAATTACCTTTTCTTTATAACCGGTTTGTTCATCTGATTCCTCGCGGAAAGTAACTCCGTCAATCAAGTTATCAAATTCAACTTTACCTTTAAATTCAGAGATAATTACACCGTTATAAGGGTCCCACTCACAGATTTTCTGTCCTTTGGTCACTTCTTGTCCATTCTCGATGTACAATTTAGATCCGTAAGGAATACTGTGGGTAGACAATGGAATTCTTGTTTTCTTATCGATAATTTTCAGTTCGGCCAAACGTCCAATAACAACGCCAACTTTCTCACCAACTTCATCTTTGGTTTCAACAACACGCAGTTCCTCAATTTCGGCAATACCATCGTAACGCGACTCAACCATCGACTGAGAAGAGATGTTACCGGCGATACCCCCAACGTGGAAGGTACGCAGTGTCAGCTGTGTTCCAGGTTCGCCAATTGACTGTGCTGCAATAACACCGACGGCTTCACCTCGTTGTGACATATTTCCTGTTGCCAGGTTACGTCCATAACATTTGCTACACACCCCGTTTTTGGCCTCGCAGGTCAATACCGAACGAATTTCAACACTCTCGATTGGTGAATCTTCAATCTTCTTACCAATCTCATCCGTAATCATTTCACCGGTTCCCACAATCAGTTCTCCGGTTAACGGATGGAACACATCGTGAACGGTTGTCCGTCCGATGATTCGTTCAAAAAGTGAAGCGACAACTTCTTCGTTGTTTTTAATTGCCGAAGCAATCAAACCACGCAATGTGCCGCAGTCTTCATCCGAGATAATCACATCCTGAGAAACGTCAACCAAACGACGGGTCAGGTATCCGGCATCGGCTGTTTTCAGGGCCGTATCAGCCAAACCTTTACGCGCACCGTGAGTGGAGATAAAGTATTCCTGAACTGACAATCCCTCTTTGAAGTTTGCCAAAATCGGGTTTTCAATAATCTGTGCTCCGGTTGAACCAGACTTTTGTGGTTTTGCCATCAATCCACGCATACCGCACAACTGACGAATCTGTTCTTTCGACCCCCGGGCTCCAGAGTCAAGCATCATATAAACAGAGTTAAACCCTTGCTTATCGGTACTAATCGTCTTCATAACCGAGCTGGTCAGCTTGGCATTGGCATGTGTCCAGATATCAATAACCTGGTTGTAACGCTCGTTGTTGGTAATGAAACCCATGTTGTAGTTGGCCATTACTTCTTCAACTTCCAGATAACCGGCATCAACAATCGTTGTTTTATCGTCAGGAATGATCACATCACTCAGGTTAAACGACAAACCACCTTGATAAGCGGCCTTATACCCCATATCCTTAATATCATCGAGGAAAGCAACCGTAGCCGCATTTCCAGCTTTTTTAAAGATATCGGAGATAATTGTGCGCAGTGACTTTTTGGTTAGCAGTTCGTTGATGTAACCTGCTTGCTTTGGAACAACCTGGTTGAACAACACGCGTCCAACAGTGGTCTCAATAATATGTTTGAACGGTTCTCCGTTATCATCCAAATCTTCAACCTTCACTTTAATAATGGTGTGCTTTTCAAGTACACCTTCATTATAGGCAATAATTACCTCTTCCGGTGAATAAAAAGTCATTCCTTCTCCTTTGGCTCCTTCGCGGTGTTTGGTCATATAATAAAGACCCAAAACCATGTCCTGAGAAGGAACAGTAATTGGAGCACCATTGGCAGGGTTCAGCAAATTGTGCGACGCAAGCATCAGTAGCTGTGCCTCAAGAATTGCAGCATTGCCCAAAGGCAGGTGAACCGCCATTTGGTCACCGTCGAAGTCGGCGTTAAAACCGGTACATACCAATGGGTGCAACTGAATGGCTTTACCTTCAATCAATACCGGCTGAAAAGCCTGAATTGACAGACGGTGCAGCGTGGGTGCCCTGTTCAGCATAACCGGATGGCCTTTCAGCACATTTTCCAGAATATCCCAAACAACAGGATCTTTCCGGTCAACGATTTTCTTGGCCGATTTAACGGTTTTCACAATACCTCGCTCAATCAACTTACGAATGATGAACGGTTTGTAAAGCTCTGCAGCCATATCTTTCGGCAAACCGCACTCATGCAGCTTAAGAGTTGGTCCGACTACAATGACCGAACGGGCTGAATAGTCAACACGTTTACCCAACAGGTTTTGACGGAAACGACCTTGTTTCCCTTTCAACGAATCAGAAAGCGATTTTAATGGTCGGTTGTTTTCGGTTTTAACCGCGTTTGATTTCCGTGAGTTATCAAATAATGAATCAACAGCTTCCTGAAGCATCCGCTTTTCGTTACGGAGAATGACTTCGGGTGCTTTGATCTCAATCAGCCTTTTCAAACGGTTGTTCCGGATGATTACACGTCGGTATAAGTCATTCAGATCGGAAGTGGCAAAACGTCCACCATCCAATGGCACCAACGGACGCAAATCCGGAGGAATAACAGGCACAACTTTGACAATCATCCATTCCGGACGGTTGATGTTTTTGCTGGCGCGGAAGGCTTCAACGACCTGCAAACGTTTCAGTGCTTCGTTTTTGCGTTGTTGCGATGTTTCAGTACCGGCTTTATGTCTCAGATCGTACGAAAGTTCATCCAACTCAATGCGTTCAAGCAACCCATAAAGTGCCTCAGCACCCATTTTGGCAATGAACTTGTTTGGATCGTCGTCGTCCAGGTATTGATTTTCTTTTGGAAGCGTATCCAAAATATCGAGGTATTCTTCTTCAGTCAGGAAATCAAGTTTTTTGATTCCATCCTGACCTTTTATACCTGGCTGAATAACCACATATCTTTCGTAATAGATAATCGTATCCAATTTCTTTGTTGGCAATCCAAGCAGGTAACCAATCTTATTTGGTAATGATTTGAAGTACCAGATGTGTGCTACCGGAACCACCAGTGAAATGTGTCCCATACGCTCACGACGTACTTTCTTTTCAGTTACTTCCACTCCACATCGGTCACATACGATCCCCTTGTAACGAATACGCTTGTATTTACCACAATGACACTCATAGTCTTTTACCGGCCCGAAGATCCGTTCGCAGAACAAGCCATCTCTTTCTGGCTTATATGTTCTGTAGTTAATGGTTTCGGGTTTCAGAACTTCTCCATGCGAGCGTTCCAAAATCTCTTCAGGTGAAGAAAGACTAATCGCTATTTTGGCAAAATTACTTTTAACTTTATTGTCTTTTCTGAATGCCATATATCGATGTATATTTAAATCAAGTTAATAATAGGACTGGGTGTTGATTTGGAATTAATCCAAGGTAACACTTAATCCAAGTCCGCGTAATTCGTGGAGCAGTACATTCAACGATTCAGGGATTCCGGCTTGTGGCATCGGTTCTCCTTTTACAATTGATTCGTATGCTTTTGCACGACCCAGTACATCATCTGACTTCACAGTCAGAATTTCCTGCAGTATGTGTGAAGCACCAAAGGCTTCGAGTGCCCAAACCTCCATCTCACCAAAACGCTGACCACCGAACTGGGCTTTACCACCCAATGGCTGCTGCGTAATCAATGAGTATGGTCCGATCGAACGGGCATGCATCTTGTCTTCGATCATGTGACCCAGTTTCAACATGTAGATAATACCCACCGTTGCTGGCTGGTCGAAGGGTTGTCCTGTTTCACCGTCGCGAAGTGTTGTCTTACCAAAGGCCGGAACACCCGCTCTGTCGGTATATTCGGTCACTTCTTCGAGGCTGGCACCATCAAAAATCGGAGTCGCAAACTTCAAGCCTAATTCTTTACCGGCCCATCCCAAGACGGTTTCATAAATCTGTCCCAAGTTCATACGCGACGGTACACCCAGTGGGTTCAGAACGATGTCAACAGGAGTTCCGTCCTCCAGGAATGGCATATCTTCATCACGCACAATCCGCGATACAATACCTTTATTTCCGTGGCGGCCTGCCATTTTATCACCAATTTGCAGTTTACGCTTCTTAGCCACATAAACTTTTGCCAATTGAATGATTCCGGCGGGAAGTTCGTCTCCAATCGTTACATTGTAACGTTTACGACGGGCAACGGCCTCGTGTTCTTTATGCTTTTGAATGTAGTTGACAATCAATCTGAAAATCATGTCGTTCTTATCCTTATCTGTCGTCCATTTCCCTGGATTAACAGTTAAGAAATCGATTTCCTGAAGTTGTTTCAAAGTGAACTTAACTCCTTTAGGAATGATGTCACCTCCATAATAGTCTTTAACTCCCTGACTGGTTTTACCGTTCACCAAAACAAACAGTTTGTCTTCCAGTTTGGCACGAACAGCGGCTGCAGCACGGTCAAATTCTTCATCAATCTGGTCAAGCAGTGGCTTGCTGGCCATTTTGCCTTTTTTATCTTTCACCACCCGAGAGAAGAGCTTTTTATCGATCACAACCCCTTTTAATGATGGGGAAGCTTTTAATGATGCGTCTTTCACATCACCCGCTTTATCACCAAAAATGGCGCGCAACAGTTTCTCTTCCGGAGAAGGATCGGATTCACCTTTGGGGGTGATTTTGCCAATCATGATATCGCCGGGTTTCACATTAGCTCCGATCCGAATCAAACCGGCTTCATCCAGGTTGCGTGTAGCTTCTTCGCTAACGTTTGGAATGTCGGAGGTGAATTCCTCAACTCCGCGCTTGGTGTCACGAACTTCGAGCGAATATTCATCAATGTGAATTGAGGTCAATACGTCATCGCGGACCACCCGCTCTGAAATAACGATTGCATCCTCGTAGTTGTAACCTTTCCAAGGCATAAAAGCCACTTTCAGGTTACGGCCCAAGGCTAATTCGCCACCTTGAGTAGCATATCCTTCAGTCAAAACTTCCCCTTTGGTAACCCGCTGTCCCTTCACCACAATTGGCTTAAGGTCCATCACTGTTCCCTGGTTGGTTTTTTGGTATTTTGGTAATTTATACGAAACAACTTCTGGTTCAAAGCTCACGAACTTCTCATCATCAGTCATGTCGTAACGAACAATAATTTCGTCTGCATCAACATATTCAATTGTACCATCGCCAGTAGCCGAGATTAATACACGAGAATCGCGTGCGGCACTACCTTCAAGACCGGTCCCTACGATTGGAGCTTCCGGTCGTAACAATGGAACTGCCTGGCGCATCATGTTCGATCCCATCAAGGCACGGTTGGCATCATCGTGCTCCAGGAAAGTAATTAAAGATGCAGCCACCGAAGCAATCTGGTTAGGACCAACATCCATCAATTGAACTTCTTCGCGCTCAACAATTGGGTAGTCACCTTCCAAACGCGATTTGACACGTTGGTTGACAAATTTACCGTCTTCATCAATTGGAGCGTTTGCCTGTGCAATTACTTTTCCTTCTTCTTCTTCAGCCGTTAAATAGACAACTCCCTCTTCCGACAGGTCAACCTGCCCATTTGAAACTTTCCGATAAGGTGTTGAAATAAACCCCAGATCGTTTACTTTCGCAAACACACACAAGGAAGAAATCAAACCAATGTTTGGACCTTCCGGTGTTTCAATCGGACAAAGACGTCCGTAGTGTGTAAAGTGAACATCGCGAACCTCAAAACCGGCACGCTCTCTTGATAGACCGCCAGGTCCAAGAGCCGACATCCGTCGTTTGTGGGTCATCTCAGCCAGTGGATTGGTTTGGTCCATAAACTGAGAGAGCGCGTTGGTACCAAAGAATGAATTGATAACCGATGACAATGTTTTTGAATTAATCAGATCAATCGGCGTAAAGACTTCGTTGTCGCGAACATTCATCCTTTCACGAATGGTACGGGCCATCCGCGCCAAACCGACACCAAATTGGTTGAACATCTGTTCGCCAACAGTACGAACA
This sequence comes from uncultured Sunxiuqinia sp., assembly GCF_963974515.1. Taxonomy (GTDB): domain Bacteria; phylum Bacteroidota; class Bacteroidia; order Bacteroidales; family Prolixibacteraceae; genus Sunxiuqinia. The sequence continues at coordinate 17,584 of NZ_CAXBDD010000051.1, forward strand.
CGACGGTTGCTCAAGTGGTCAATATCATCAACGTCAGTTTTTGCGTTGACCAGCTTGATCAAATATTTGATAATTTCAATGATATCCTCTTTGGTTAGGACCTGGGTATCCATGTCGATATTCAGTCCTAATTTTTTGTTAATCCGGTAACGTCCAACTTGTCCTAAGTCGTAACGCTTTTCGGAAAAGAACAATTTGTCGATCACATCGCGTGCCGTAGCCTCATCGGGCGGTTCGGCATTACGCAACTGGCGATAAATGTGCAATACCGCTTCTTTCTCCGAATTACACGGGTCTTTTTGAAGGGTATTATATATAATGGCATAATCTTGTAAATTCTGATCCTCTTTGTGCAATAATATCGTTTTCGCACCCGAATCCAGAATCTCGTCAATGTGGTCATTCTCAATGACTGTTTCACGGTCAATTACCACTTCGTTCCGTTCAATCGAAACAACTTCGCCGGTATCTTCATCCACAAAGTCCTCCACCCAGGTTTTCAATACACGGGCTGCCAACTTTCTTCCAACAACTTTCTTTAATCCGGATTTGGATACTTTAATTTCATCAGCCAATCCAAATATTTCAAGAATATCTTTATCGCTTTCGTATCCGATGGCCCGCAACAAGGTTGTCACAGGTAATTTCTTTTTACGGTCGATGTATGCAAACATCACGGAGTTAATATCCGTGGCAAACTCGATCCATGACCCTTTGAATGGAATAATACGTGCCGAATAAAGTTTTGTACCGTTAGCATGCAAGCTTTGTCCGAAGAAAACGCCAGGCGAGCGGTGCAGCTGAGAAACGACAACGCGCTCAGCTCCGTTGATAACGAACGTACCGCGTTCAGTCATGTACGGGACGGTGCCCAAGTAAACATCCTGAATAACAGTATCAAAATCTTCGTGCTCGGGATCTGTACAGTACAACTTTAATTTTGCCTTAAGCGGAACGCTGAAGGTCAAACCTCGTTCGATACATTCTTCAATCGCATACCGGGGCGGGTCAACCTGGTAGTCAAGAAATTCTAAAACGAAGTTATTTCGAGTATCCGTAATGGGGAAGTTCTCTTCGAAGACCTTGTACAAGCCTTCGCTTTTTCTATTTTCAGGAGTGGTTACTAACTGAAAAAAATCGATAAACGATTTAACTTGAACTTCCAAAAAATCAGGATAATCAAATTTTGTTTTTGTAGTTGAGAAATTAATTCTCTGATTTTCAGTATTTAACGACATGTATCAACAAAATTAAGTGAACTTAATACATAAATATACAAAAAGGCTTAGAACCCCATCCCGAGTACTCGGGACGAGGTTCTAAACCAATATCGACCTCATGATAAGGTCTTAAGTCTCTTATTTAAGTTCAACTTCAGCTCCAGCTTCTTCTAACTGACTTTTTAATGCTTCTGCTTCGTCTTTCGAAACTTTTTCTTTGATTGCTTTAGGTGCTCCGTCAACAACTTCTTTTGCTTCTTTAAGACCTAAACCTGTCAATTCTTTTACTAACTTAACAACTGCTAACTTTGAACCACCAGCTGCTTTCAAGATCACATCGAATTCTGTTTGAACAGCAGCGGCTTCTTCTTCGCCAGCTCCGGCTGCGGGCCCTGCAACAGCTACAGCTGCAGCAGCAGGTTCAATACCGTATTCAGTTTTTAAAATGTCAGCTAATTCATTGACGTCTTTTACAGTCAAGTTCACTAACTCTTCTGCAAGTGCTTTTAAATCTGCCATTTCCTCTAATTTTTATGCTATAAAATTGTAACTAAATTTATTCTTTTTCTGAAAGTGTCTGAAGGATACCATGGATTTTGTTTCCACCTGATTGCAACTGACCAATAACTGTTTTCATTGGTGATTGTAACAGGCCGATCAAATCGCCGAGTAATTCGTCCTTCGACTTGAGTGTTGATAATACTTCTAACTGGTTTTCGCCAACATAGACTGATTCTTCAACGTAAGCCGCTTTTAACAGGGGTTTTTTACGCTTTTTAGAAAATTCCTTAATCAGCTTAGCGGGAACGTTTCCGACTTCGCAGAACATCACCGAAGTATTACCTTTGAGAGAGTCATAAAGCTCGTCAGTATTCTTTTCAGAATTCTCCAAAGCTTTACGTAATAGTGTATTCTTAACTACAACCAGTTTTACTTCTTTGGTAAAACATAGGCGCCTTAAACTACTAGAGTCTTCTGCATTAAGGCCAGCAATATCTGCCAGGTAAAAATGATTGTAAGAGTTGATCTGTTCAGTCAGATTATCAATAATCTCTAATTTTTCTGATCTTTTCATCTTTACAATTTTTACTTGTCAGTAACTGACTTTGGTTCAACTTGAATTCCAGGACTCATGGTACTTGAAAGGTAGATACTTTTCACATAGGTACCTTTAGCAGCGGTAGGTTTCAACTTGATAATGGTATTGATAAACTCGTGGGCATTCTCAACAATCTTCTCTTCAGAAAAAGAAACTTTCCCGATCGAAGCGTGAATAATCCCAAATTTATCAACTTTAAAATCAATCTTACCTTGTTTAACTTCACCAACCGCTTTGCCAACATCCATAGTCACGGTACCGCTTTTTGGATTAGGCATCAAGCCACGGGGTCCAAGAACCCGACCTAGCGGGCCAACCTTTCCCATCACCGGAGGCATGGTAATTACCACGTCGAAATCAGTCCATCCACCTTTGATTTTCTCAATGTAATCATCAAGACCAACAAAGTCTGCACCAGCTTCTTTTGCTTCCGCTTCTTTGTCGGGAGTTACCAAAGCTAATACGCGAACTTCTCTCCCGGTTCCATGGGGTAAGGATACAACGCCTCTAACCATCTGATTGGCTTTTCGAGGGTCTACTCCAAGCCGGACATCCACATCAACAGAAGCATCAAACTTGGTAAAAGTAATTTCCTTTACCAAAGCTGCAGCTTCACTAAGTGAATAGGTTTTATCCTTCTCGAGTTTCTCCTGAGCAAGCTTTTTATTTTTTGTAATTCTGCCCATCTTTAAAATTTTAATTAGTTATTGGATGGAAATTTACCTGTTACGTTAATTCCCATGCTTCTGGCAGTACCAGCAACCATTTTCATAGCAGATTCCACTGTAAAACAGTTCAAATCAGACATTTTAGACTCTGCAATCAGTTTTACCTGATCCCAGCTTACTTTACCCACCTTTTTTACGTGTGGTTCAGCTGATCCTGATTTCAACTTAGCGGCTTCAAGCAATTGGATGGCTACTGGGGGTTGTTTAATTACAAAATCAAACGATTTATCTGCATAAACAGTTATAATGACAGGGAGCACCTTTCCAGCAAGGTCTTGTGTCCGCCCGTTGAACTGTTTGCAGAACTGCATAATATTAACCCCTTTGGCACCTAATGCTGGTCCTACCGGAGGTGAAGGGTTAGCTGCACCCCCCTTAATTTGTAACTTAATTAATCCAGCAACTTCTTTAGCCATAATAAAATCAATAAAAATTTAACTACTCCTTTTCAACTTGCATAAAGCTCAGTTCCAAGGGTGTTTTACGTCCAAAAATTTTGACCATCACCTTCAACTTTTTCTTCTCTTCATTGATTTCTTCAATGATTCCGTTGAATCCGTTAAAAGGACCGTCAGTAACTTTCACAGTTTCTCCAATAACATAAGGGATATTCATCTCCTCGGCATTTTCGGCCATTTCGTCAACCCGACCTAGAATCCGGTTAACCTCCGATTGCCGCATTGGTACAGGATCTCCTCCTTTGGTGTCACCTAAGAATCCGATCACGTTGGTAATATTTTTCAACATGTGTGGAATCTCACCGACCAGAGCAGCCTCTATCAATAAATAACCAGGAAAGAAGTTACGCTCTTTGCTCACTTTTTTCCCATTACGGATTTGGTATACCTTTTCTGTTGGTATCAAAACCTGTGAAACATACTCCTGAAGCCCAGCATTAGCAATCTCGCTTTCGATATATTCCTTTACCTTCTTCTCTTTCCCTCCGACGGTTCTAAGAACATACCATTTTTTTACAATTTCGCTCATGTCGATCTCCAATCGTATTAATAAAATAAACTGTACACAAAGTTCATAATGTTCTCAAACGAGATATCCATTACGAATACAACAAGTGCTATTATAAAGGAAGCAACCATTACGACAAATGCACTATTTTGCAACTCTTTCCAAGTTGGCCAGGAAACTTTATGAACAAGCTCATTATAAGCTTCTTCGATGTAAATTTTAAGTTTCATTCTATATTTTTAGTTTGCGTTGGTCGGATGACAAGAGTCGAACTTGCTTTTGTAAATGTTAAAAAACTCCCTGCTGAGTTTCATCCGCAAAGAATCCCGGACCCAAAAAGGTCCGGGACTTCTCTTGGTTATTTTATCTTGTATTACTCAAGAATTTCAGTCACCTGACCGGCACCTACTGTACGTCCACCTTCGCGAATTGCGAAACGAAGTCCAGTGTTCAATGCTACCGGGTAAATCAAGTTTACAGTAATGGTTACGTTATCACCAGGCATGACCATTTCACGTCCTTCTTCCAACGTAATTTCACCTGTTACGTCAAGCGTACGCAAGTAGAATTGTGGACGATATTTGTTGTGGAATGGCGTGTGACGACCACCTTCTTCTTTTTTCAATACATAAACCTCAGCTTTAAACTTTGTGTGAGGAGTGATTGAACCTGGCTTAGCCAAAATTTGTCCACGCTTGATTTCCTTTTTGTCAACACCACGAAGCAACAAACCTACGTTGTCTCCAGCCTGTCCATCATCCAAAATCTTACGAAACATTTCAACACCAGTACAAACGGTTTTACGTCCTTCTGCACCTAAACCAATCAATTGAAGTTCATCACCAGTGTGAACAACACCAGTTTCGATACGACCTGTAGCAACAGTACCACGACCCGTGATTGAGAACACATCTTCTACTGGCATCAGGAATGGTTTGTCAACGTCACGTGGAGGCAGCGGAATCCAAGTATCACAAGCTTCCATCAACTCAAGAACTTTTTCTTCCCATTCTGGTTCACCATTCAGTGCACCAAGGGCAGAACCTTGAATTACAGGAGCATTGTCACCGTCGAATTCGTAGAAATCAAGCAATTCACGGATTTCCATTTCAACAAGTTCCAACAATTCCGGATCTTCAACCATGTCAACTTTGTTCATGAAAACAACTAGTCTTGGTACGTTTACCTGACGAGCCAAGAGGATGTGTTCGCGGGTTTGTGGCATCGGACCATCTGTCGCAGCTACTACAATAATAGCTCCATCCATCTGGGCAGCACCAGTTACCATGTTTTTAACGTAGTCGGCGTGTCCCGGACAGTCAACGTGTGCATAGTGACGTGTTGCTGTTTCATACTCAACGTGAGCAGTATTAATAGTAATACCACGCTCTTTTTCTTCTGGTGCACTGTCAATTGAATCGAAAGATTTAATTTCACAGAAACCTTTTTTTGCTAATACAGTAGTAATAGCAGCTGTTAGGGTTGTTTTACCATGGTCAACGTGGCCGATAGTACCAATGTTCACATGGTCTTTATCCCTATTAAAATGTGCTTTAGCCATAACTCGTAATTATTAATTATCTTATATTTATTTATCATTGAGCCGAGGACGAGAATTGAACTCGTGACCTCATCCTTACCAAGGATGCGCTCTACCCCTGAGCTACCCCGGCAACGAATATCTTCGTTGTTAAAATATGAGCGGGAGACGAGATTCAAACTCGCGACCCTTAGCTTGGAAGGCTAATGCTCTATCAGCTGAGCTACTCCCGCATTTCAGTTTCGAGTTGTGAGCTTCCAGTCTCAAATCGATCAACTTGAAACTATTAACCTGGAACTTTAAACTGTTTTTGTGGGGAGAGCAGGATTCGAACCTACGAAGTCATAAGACAGCAGATTTACAGTCTGCCCCAGTTGGCCGCTTTGGTATCTCCCCAATAATATTTCAAACAACAAAATCCAATCATTCAAATTCCAGTCTCCGATGATTTGGGATTGGTTTTCTATCAATTGGATTTCTCCATATTTGAGCCGAATCTCAGATTCGAACTGAGGACCCCGAGATTACAAATCACGTGCTCTGGCCAACTGAGCTAATTCGGCAACATTAACTCTCCTTTTCTCCAAGTCAAAACCCCGGCAAACGATCTGTTCGTATGTTTACTGAGGTTTCTCACATATAAGCTCTGACTAATCAGAGACTTGCCCAGAAAAGGGTTTGCAAATGTATAAATATTTTTAATCAATTCACAAGAATTGATACTTTTTTTGAAATTATTTTTCCTTCAGTTTTTCCTTGAATTTTGTAAGCTGTCGGCGGATTGCATCAATAGCTAAATCAATAGCTTCTTCAAAGGTATCAGCTTCTTTTTTGGCGAACAAATATCCATTTGCGGGGATGGAAAGTTTGATCTCTGCAACCTTATTTTCTGCCGCCTCTGGTTTTAAAACTTTTAGAATTAATTCGGCAGATATTATACCTTCGAAAAAGGTATCCAGTTTATTTAGTTTTTTATTGGCAAAATCTACCAATTTTTGATCTGGTGTAAAATGAACTGCGTTCAAATTAATGTTCATAATTTTTCCTCCTCTAAATTTAGGCTCTTGGATGAGCTTGTTTGTATATGCTTTGAAGTTTATCCGTAGTTGTATGGGTATAGATTTGCGTAGCAGCAAGATTACTATGGCCCAACAACTCTTTCACGGCATTTAAATCGGCCCCCCGATTTAGCAAGTGCGTTGCAAAACTATGACGCAGCACATGAGGGCTCTTTTTCTCCAGCGTTGTTACCAGTGCAAGATACTTTTTCACTACACGATAAACCAACTTTTCATAGACCTTTTTACCTTTTGACGTCAAAAAAAAGTGAGACGCATCGTCCCCAAATGTTGCATTTCGCATCAAGACATATTCCGCAAACAAAGTATTCAAACTGCGAGGATAAGGGACTACTCGCTCTTTGTTATTCTTTCCGAGGACTTTAATCAGGTGTTCACTCAGATAAATTTGCCTTTGTTGCAGCTCAATCAATTCTGAAAGTCGAATCCCGGTACCATAGAATAAGCTTAAAATCAACTTATCCCGAACCCCTTCAAAGTCCGACTGAAAATAACCATCATCCAACAGATGATGCAAACTGTTTTCATCGACAAAAATCGGAAGTCTTTTGGGTACTTTAGGTGTAATCAAGCCTTCCGCAGGGCTTACTTTTATCAGTTCCTGCCGAAGCAAATACTTGAAAAATGATTTGAGCGTCGTAATTTTACGAGTGACTGTCTTAGCTGAGATTCCCTGTCTCATTAATTCAACCACCCAACTGCGAATCAATTTTGTATCCACAGCCAAAACATTAAAATCCCCGACCGTTTTGAAAACAAACTCTTCAAACTGATCGAGGTCTTTCCTATAAGCGACGATGGTATTCTCAGAACACCTCTTCTCGAACTTCAAATATTTCAGAAATGATTCCCGGTAGGCCATTAAAAAACGTGTTTATGATGCAATCAGGAATCGGCTAAAGTAATTTAGTCTTCTTCGCGCTGCATTTGTTCAATATAGATAGCCTTTTTCACCTCTGCTCTTCTTTCAACCGAAGGCTTGGTGAAGGCTTGTCTTCCACGTAACTCTTTAATTACGCCAGTTTTTTCAAACTTTCTTTTAAATCTCTTAAGGGCTCTTTCGATATTTTCGCCTTCTTTAACCGGAATAACGATCATATAATTTTATTTTTAACTGTTTAAATTTCGAGCCGCAAATTTATGAATTCTATGGTATTAATCAAATTTATCTTGAGAAAATTGAAATTAAAAATTCCAGACCACTAAAATCGTCATAATAAAAACAGCAACAATTAATTTTTGGTTTTCAAATAAGTAAAAATTCTTTGAAAATTTGCTTCATTCATCAGCTTATTTAATCGTATGGCCTGAAGGTCGTTCATAAATCCATTCCCCGAACGGAAATCAACGATGGCGTTTTCCATATCCCATGAAATGTATGGGTGCCTGGCTAATTCTTCAGGTTGAGCAAAATTCACATTGATCTGTTCCACCTTTGTGGTATCCAGTTTCAGATACGGAAGAATGTTTTCAATAGTTTCCGGTTTCAGTCCGTAAACTTCATGCAACTACTCCAGTCTGGAGAAACCTCCCAGAAGTTGCCGATATTTCACGATACGGGAAGAAAACACTTCGCCTATTCCATTCAAGGCTTGCAGTTCGTCGGCCGTCGCTGTATTGATTTCGATTGGCTTCCGGGTCGCCCTGGCAACAAATTCCGATATAGATTGCTCAAGGGTTTCTTTCGACTCTCTCAGCTTCATTTTGGTTGTGTGCGTGATTTGCTTCTGTTCTTCAAACTGAAGGTAGGGCCTGATGACATCGAAAATCGAATCATTCATCCCATAGATTTTCGAACGTCGGCATCGGCATAGAACCGTCCACCTTTGGAACGATAAGCAAGCAAGTTTTTCTTCACATAAATCGGAAGCCACAGGCTATCCAAACAGAGACTGTCAATGGCATTGGGGTTGAAATAAAAAAGGCTGCCTCGAAACTGGATTCGTTCTTTTTCTTGCTCCTGCTCCAACATGCAAGCAATTGCTGAGACTTCTCCTGATCTGCTTTTCTTGGCTTTTCCTAATAAAAAACCAATTAATTAGCGATGAACGCCAACAAAATGAATAAATGCAATATCATCAAAGCATTTTGTTCAATTCTTGTAAATGTGAAATAATCGCGGATAATTTGCCGAATTTTCATCATTGAGGCATTCTTAAAATAGCCGAGAATAAACAACTAGCCTTATTAACAAAATCAATTCAAAAATTACAACAAAAAATCAGAGAATAAAATAACATCGGCAAAAAACACTCCAAGAGAATTACTTACGACACTCCCGGTCAAGCTAAAAACTGATTAAACCTATTTGATAAAGAAAAACCAAGGCAATAGCAATGGGAGCTATAAACTTGACGACCAACATAAAAGCCGGAAAATAAACGACCTTTAAAAGGCCTTCATTCGACAATTCCGCTTTGGCCTTTTGCTTACCTAATACCCAGCCAACAAATACGACGATCAGCAATCCTCCCAAGGGCAAAAATATATTTGCCGAAAGGAAGTCGAGCAATGCAAACACATTCTTCCCAAAAATCTCGATGTCTTTCATCGCCCCCCACGATAACGTACACATAACTCCAAGAACAGACACTGAGCCGGTCGCCACCCAGGTGGCCTTTTTACGACTGATCTTTAACTCCTCAACAAAATACGCTACAATCACTTCCAGCACCGAAATAGTCGATGTTAAAGCTGCGACTCCTAAAAGCAGGAAAAACAATAGGGAGAAAATATAACCACCTACCATCTGCTGAAAAATATTCGGCAGGGTGATGTACACCAGGCCTTCGCCTGAACCTGGTTCAATACCAAAGGCAAACACAGCCGGAAATATCGCTATCCCGGCCATAACAGCAATAAGGGTATCGGCAAAAGCAACCGAGAAGGAAATACTCCCCAGAGGTTCCTTTTTATTGATGTAAGAAGAATAAGTAATCAAAGTCCCCATCCCAATACTGAGAGAGAAGAAAGCTTGCCCAAGTGCCTCCAGCACGGTCCGTGTCGTAATCTTAGAAAAATCGGGTTTAAACAAAAATGCCAGTCCGCCGCCAGCACCATCAAGCGTGACTGATCGAACACACAGAACGATGAGAATTAACAACAAAATCGGCATCAAAATTTTAGTGTATTTTTCGATCCCATTTTTCACTCCTGATATAATGACCAGAGCTGTCAACCCCATAAAGACGAAAAACCAGAGCAGCGGCCGCCAACTGTCGCTCCTGAATTCGGTAAACATGAGCGAGAGTTCTTCCGATGATTTTCCTGAAAAACCGTTGGCAAAGGATTGGTAAACGTACTCCAGTGTCCAGCCAGCCACAGCGGTGTAAAACGACAAGATCATAAAAGCAGCGACAACCCCCATCAAGCCAACCAGGTACCAGGGTTTTCCGGGCGCCAGAACTTTAAAAGCCCCAAAAGCATTACGCTGTGAACTTCGCCCGATAATAAACTCTGACAACATAACGGGTAAACCAATCGCAACAACAAAGGCCAGGTAAATGATCAGAAAGGCGCCACCACCGTTTTCACCCACTACATAGGGGAACCGCCAAATGTTTCCTAAGCCGATGGCAGAACCTGCTGTTGCAGCAATGACGCCAAATTTACTCCCAAACGAATCACGGGAAGTTGGTATTACAGACATATACTTTAAGTTTTAAATCAACACAAATTGCTGCATTTAGCTTCCGATCTCTTTTGTAAGGCGGCAAAAATGCAAAATATTTTGATTTCTTTCAACTAAACAACGATTATACGAACGAA